>CAZIDN010000019.1:0-56682 GCA_964537875.1 uncultured Eubacteriales bacterium | reverse complement strand
AAAAGGGAGCGCGCCAGAGAGGACTCGAACCTCCGACCTTCTGATTCGTAGTCAGGCGCTCTATCCAACTGAGCTACTGGCGCGCCGGGTAATCGGGCCTTATTATGCCAATAATCCGTCACGGGGTCAAACCTACTCGTTACGCACATTTCTCCAGGGGACCATGCGTAACGAGTAGGTTTGACCCCAATCCGGAGGCGATGACACTATATTTTCAAGACGGCGGCGCCGCTGATCTGGCCTTCCTTGAGAAGGCGCAATACCTTGTTTGCTTCAGCCAAAGGAAAAATTCGGGTTGTGGTCCGGATCGGGATTTCTGCCGCGATCTTGAGCAGCTCTTCTCCGTCCTGGCGGGTGGCGTTGGCGACACTTCGCAGCGTACGCTCGTGATAGAGATATTTCTGGTAATCCATTTCCGGGATTGGCGTCATATAGATCCCGGCCAAGGCGACCGTTCCGCCCTTCTCCGTATTCAACAGCGCATCGAGGACCAGCGGCCCGGCTGGTGCGAAGATAATCGCGCTATCCGTTTTCGTCGGCGGGGATTCTTGGGCCGATCCCGTCCATGCCGCGCCCAGCTTTCGGGCGAGGTCCTGATGTTCCTTGCTCCTGGAAAACACATAAACTCGGCATCCCCAATATCCGGCGACCTGGATCGCCACATGCGCAGACGCTCCGAATCCATACAGCCCCAGGCATCCGCCCTGCCTGATCTCGCTTAGCCGCAAGGCGCGGTAGCCGATAATTCCAGCGCACAGAAGCGGAGAAGCTTCCTCGTCAGTAAAGATTTCCGGAATGGCATAGGCGAATTTCTCAGGGATGGTCATGTATTCGGCGTACCCGCCGTTGACATGATAGCCGGTGAAGCGGCCGTTTTCGCACAAATTCTCCCGCCCGCTTAAGCAGAAGGCGCATTTGCCGCAGGCGTAATGCAGCCATGCCGCGCCGATACGATCCCCTTTTTTAAAGCGGCCAGTCCCCTGCCCCGCCCCCTCCACAATTCCCACGACCTGGTGCCCGGGAATGACGGGCAGCACAGCTTCAAGGAGTTCTCCCTCAACCGTATGAAGGTCTGTATGGCAAACCCCGCAGACTTTGACTTTGATAAGAATGTCCTCAGGGCCGGGCCGAGACACAGGCATATCGGCAAGCTCCAAAGGATTTTTTTCAATCGGACCGAACTGCCCTAAAATCATCGCTTTCATGGCTTCATTCTCCCACGGGATTTCCAGGCTCGCCGCTCTCGCTCGCGATGACAATAAAATGATGTTTTACGACGACCGTATGACTGCTTTTTCATCACGGCCGGCCTTTCTTGGCCTTAGCCTGCAGCCTTCGGATTTTATCGTTGAGCCTCTCCAGCCTGTGTTCAAAATCCCTCTGGAAGTTCAGCGAAACATTCATGGATATGGTCAGGCCTTCCTCGGCCATTCGTTTGGCATCTTCCAATTTCCCGGTCTTATGCTCAAAATACATGGCCAGCTCTTTATAACAAAACAACTGGTCCTCCTGGGAGAGGTCCTGCCAGAGCGAGATGGCCCTTTCCCAGTCTTCGTTTTTCTTGAAATGATAGGAAAGCTTGCGTTTGATGTTGAGGGCCAGCTCTTGGGGCAAATCGCCTTCCAGGGCGCGCTGGAACAGTTCCATGGACTTCTCGACATGACCGGCGCTCTCAAAGACCTTCCCCACGCCGATCAGATCCATGGCATCGAAATCTTCGCTATCCGGCGGTTCGCGCCCCTCTAAAAAAAGCTTCGCCGCGGCAATGGCCAGGCCCAGGAGCGAAAGGATGTCCTCCTGGTTGTGATAGAGGACCGGCTCCATCAGAGAAAAATTTCCAGTCCTCAAAAACTCAAAATACCTGGAGGGGATCTCGGCGGAAGGAATGTCCTCGGCGCGCTCCGCCTCGACGATCTGCTGGGCCAGATGAAAAAGACGGCAGCTTTCGTGCTTGTGCTTCCAGAGGCTTCGCGCGGAGAAGAGCAAATCCAAATGCGGCAGGTCGGACAGCGGGAAAGGCCGCCTGTACAAGATAAACCGCGTTTCGAGCAGCGGCATATCGAAAGCCTTCCCGTTGTACGTCACGACGGATTGAAAATTCATCTCGGAAAAAAAGCGGCCGAGCTCCTTGATCATCCGCTCTTCATCGGCGAGCTCGCCCAGGAAATACTGGGCGACGTTGAATCGATTGTCCCGGTAATAGCCCATGCCAACGAGGAAGGGCACCGTCCCCGTGCCGCCGGCTAAGCCCGTCGTTTCAAGATCCACGAAAAGCGCCGTCGAAAGATCGAGGGCTTCGAAGGCGCTGTCCCGGCCCAAATAATAAAGGACGTCGCCCTTGATCTTCAGGCCGTCGGCCAGGATACTTTTTCCATATTTCGTCTGAAGAGGATAGGGATTTTCGTAGAACAGCAGCGGCTCGCGCGGGACCGGTTCGGCCGCCGTTTTTGCCGGCCCCTTCTCTTTCTTGGCCCCGGTCAGGTCGATGAGCTTTTGAAGCTTTTCTTTGACCGATAATTCTTCCGCCCGATTGATCTTCTCCCAGGTGTCTTCGATCGCGCCGGGCCGGGTCCTCGAAACGCGAGAGCGCAGCTCCCGCTCTTTTTTCAGACGCTTGAGTTTATCTGCGATATTCATGCCCAAGGGCCGCTTACACTCCCATAAACTGAAGCAGGACCGTCCGGGTCCTCGCTCGGTTGTCAAAGTCCACGAAGACAATCTGCTGCCATGTGCCCAGGCTGAGCCTTCCCTCCGAAAAAGGGACGTTTATGGACGGCCCGATCAGGGAGGCTCGGACGTGGGAGAACCCGTTGCCGTCGCCCCACCGCTTATCATGATTGTAAGGGATATTGCTCGGCGCGATTTTTTCCATCAACCGGGAAAAATCCTCGATCAGGCCCGGCTCGTATTCGATAGTTGTCAACCCCCCCGTGGAACCGGGGACGAAGATATTGACGATGCCGTCTTTGAGCCGGTTGGCTATGAGCCGTTTTTCCACCAGGCCCGTCAAGTCTTTCATATCGTTGAAACCCTCGGTCGCGAAGCTTACGGAATCACTGATGATTTTCATGGATGAACTCCTAATCGCGGCATAATCATACAAAAAATGGACGCCGAGGAAAAGAGGATAAGTTTATGGGGTCAAACCTACTCGTTACGCACAATACTCCAGGGGAACATGCGTAACGAGTAGGTTTGACCCCGGTCCTATTTGTTGAATGTTGAGGTTTGACCCCGAATCGTGGTATTAAAAGAGACGGAATGAGTCGGCGGAATTTTCTGGCCTTTGACTT
Organism: uncultured Eubacteriales bacterium; assembly: GCA_964537875.1. GTDB lineage: Bacteria > Acidobacteriota > Aminicenantia > Aminicenantales > UBA4085 > JAPKZH01. Next base: position 53,389 of record CAZIDN010000019.1, on the reverse strand, counting down.
GGGCGCGGAGAGCGGCCGGGCAGTCCTAGGCAGCCTGGAAAGTGAAACCCTCAGCATCCGGGAGCTTCATCGCTTTCCGAACGGACCGTTCTCGCTCTTGGGACACCTGCACTGGAATATCTACAACCTTTTCGAAGACATCAAGAAAGGCATGAAAATCTGCGCCTCGGAGATCACCGCCCGGCTCGAAAGCCTGGCCGTGGACACTTGGGGGGTCGATTTCGGACTGCTGGCCGGCGACGGGAGCATTCTCGGTCTGCCTTATGCCTACCGCGACCCGAGAAACGTCCAGGCCATGAAAAAATTCCTCGAGATATTCCCGAAAGAAAGAATCTACGAGCTCACCGGCATCCAGTTCATGCCGTTCAACTCGCTGTTTCAACTGTACGCCCTCGTTCTCGACAATTCCCCTTTTCTCAAGTCCGCGACCGACCTGCTTTTCATGCCGGACCTATTCACATATCTTCTGACCGCAGTGAAAACGACCGAAGCGACCATCGCTTCGACCTCCCAGCTTTATAATCCGCGCCAAGGAAGTTGGAATGAAGAGCTTTTCTCGGCCCTCGGCATCTCCAGATCCATCATGCAAAGCCCTCTCCGTCCCGGCACGGTCGTCGCATCAATCCTGCCCGCCGTGTCCCAGGAGACGGGCCTCGGTGACGTCCCCGTTGTCGCATCGGCCGGCCACGACACGGGCTCAGCCGTCGCTGCCGTCCCAGCTCTCGGCAAGAATTGGGCCTACATCAGCTCCGGGACCTGGTCCCTGATGGGGATCGAATCGCCGCAGCCGCTCATCACGCCTCAGACACTCAAGCTAAATTTCACCAATGAAGGCGGGATGGAGGGCACGACGCGGTTTTTGAAAAACGTCACGGGTCTCTGGCTCGTCCAGCAGTGCCGGAAAAAATGGAGCGCGGACCGCCCGCTGAGCTATGACGAGATGAGGGATATGGCGGCATCAGCGCCGGCTTTCAAAGCCATGATCGATCCGGACGCCCCGGATTTCCTCAACCCTCCCGATATGCCCTCAGCCATCCAACATTTCTGCCGGAAGACCGGTCAAGCTGTTCCTTTGACTCCGGGAGAGGTCCTCCGCTGCGCCATCGAAAGCCTGGCCCTGAAATATCGTGTGGTCCTTGAGGAATTGAAGCAGGTCTCCCCTCACCCGATTGAAAAAATCCACATCATCGGCGGCGGAAGTCAACACGTCACGCTCTGCCAATTCACGGCCGACGCAACATCGCTTCCGGTCATCACCGGTCCCGTTGAGGCGACGGCCATCGGCAACATCATGGGGCAGGCTCTGGCGCTCGGACATGTCCGGTCCCTCGAGGAAATCCGGAGGATCGTCGCCAATTCGGCTGAGCTTCAGACTTACGAGCCGCGCGAGACAAAGCGTTGGCAGGCCGCTTATGGCCGCTTCAGAGAAATTGTTGATAAATAACAGACGGAGGACGGCATGAACCCCAACAAGATTGAAAAAGCCTACCGGTTGGCCCAGGAGCTCTATGCGGAATTCGGCGTGGATACGGAGCATGCCCTGAGCCTGGTGAAAAAAATCGCGATTTCCGTCCACTGCTGGCAGGGGGATGATGTCGGCGGGTTTGAAAAACCTGACGCCGCTCTCTCCGGGGCGGGGCTTCAAGTGACAGGGAACTATCCAGGAAAAGCGCGAACCGTGGAAGAGCTGCGGCTGGACCTCCATCAGGCCTTTGCCCTGATCCCGGGATCGCACCGGCTGAATCTCCATGCCATCTACGGCGAGTTCGGCGGGAAGCCCGTGGACCGGGACGAAATCAGCCCCGAGCATTTCAAGGGCTGGGTCGACTGGGCCAAGCGGGAAGAGCTGAAGCTGGATTTCAACGCGACATGCTTCTCCCACCCCAAAGCGGCCTCCGGCTTTACCCTCAGCAGCCCGGAGAAAGCCGTCCGCAAATTCTGGATCGAACACGTGAAACGCTGCCGCAAGATCAGCGTTTTCATGGGCCGCGAACTCAAGAGTCCCTGCCTTCACAACCTTTGGATCCCCGACGGGTCCAAAGAGGCGCCCACCGACCGCTGGAAATACCGCCGGCTGCTCAAGGAATCCTTGGACGAGATCTACGAGACCGAGTACAGCCCCCAGCAGATGAGGGATTCGCTGGAAAGCAAGCTCTTCGGCATCGGCTCCGAATCCTTCGTCACCGGCTCTCACGAGTTTTACCTGGCCTATGCCCTCAGCAAAAGAAAAATGGTCTGCCTCGACCTGGGCCACTTCCATCCCACAGAATCCGTCGCCGACAAGATCTCGGCCATTCTCCTATTTTCGCCGGGGATCGTTTTTCATCTCAGCCGCGGCATCCGCTGGGACAGCGACCACGTCGTCATCCTCAATGACGAGATCCAGGCCTTGGCCGAGGAGATCGTCCACTGCCAGGCCCTGGACAAAGTCCATATCGCCCTGGATTACTTTGACGCCAGCCTGAACCGGGTCGGCGCCTGGGTGGCCGGGGCGCGCGCCGCGCTGAAAGCGTTCCTTGTCGCCCTGCTTCAACCGGAAGGGCGACTCAAGGCCGCTGAACAAGCCGGGAACAACTTTGAACGCCTCGCCCTTCGGGAAGAAGCCAAGGCTATGCCCTACGGCGCGGTGTGGGATTATCACTGCCTTCAAACGAACGTTCCCCAAGGAACAGAATGGATCACGGATATTCAAAAGTACGAAAAAGAAGTCCTGGACAAAAGATGAAACAGAAGAAGCCTCCCTACCTGCTCTTGGCGATTCTCGCCGCGGCCCTTCTCCTGCGGATCTTCCATTGGCTGGCCCTTAGGAACGAGCCTTTTTTCGCCCAGTTGGCCATGGACAGCCAGGAATACGACCGGTGGGCCCGGGAGATCGCGGCCGGGAATTGGGCGGGCTCTGGAGTTTTTTTCCAGGCGCCGCTCTATCCCTACCTCCTGGCCATCCTCTATAAGATTTTCGGCCATGTCCTTGACATCGTCTATCTTTTTCAAATCGCCGTTGCTGTCGCCGGCATCTATGCCCTCTATAGGGCGGGAAAGGCCCTTTCCGACGAAAAAACGGGCTTGTGGGCCGCCGCGCTTGGGGCATTCTACGGCGGATTTTTCTTCTATGATGTCCAGGTCCAAAAAGAATCGCTGGCCGTCGCCATCGTCTGCTTCCTGCTCTGGATTCTTGCCGAGGCGCGTCGCAATCAAAAAATCCAACTGTGGCTTTTTGCCGGCGTCCTCTGCGGACTTCTCGGCCTGCTCAGGGAAAACGCGCTGCTCGTCGCGCCTTTCCTGCTCGTCCTGGCTTTTCGTTCAAAGTCCCGGGCCGGCCTCTTTGTCAAGAGCGCCGGCGCTTTTATCCTCGGCATGCTCCTTGTCTTGGCGCCCGTTGCCTTGAGGAACGGGGTCGTCGGCGGGAGCTTCCTTCCGACCACATTTCAAGGCGGAGTCAACTTTTACATCGGCAACAATGCTCGCGCCACCGGCACATACCAATCCATCGTTCCCGGAAAAGAGATTCCTTATTACGAGCGCACGGAGCCGGTGCGGTTGGCCGAACAAGAAACCGGCCGACAGCTCAGGCCGGCCCAGGTTTCACGCTTCTGGCTCCAGAAATCATGGTCTTGGATCCGCTATAAACCTTGGGACTTCGTAAAGCTCCAGTTCAAGAAATTAATCATGTTCTGGAGCTGGTATGAATGGCCGGACACGGTGGACTATTATTATGTCCAACAGAAATCTTGGGCCTTGAGATATCTCGCGATCGGCTTCGGCACGTTGAGCCTATTGGGTGCTCTCGGCCTTGTCCTTCTCGGAAAACGGGTCTGGGGCTTCTTGCCCGCCCTTATTTTTTTAGCGGCTTGGCTGGTCTCCACGATCGCCTTCTTCCTTTTTTCTCGTTACAGGCTTCCGGCGGTCCCCTGCCTGCTCCTTCTTGCCTCTCAGCCTTTGATCCGTTTCTTTGACGCTCTCCAGCAGCGGAAAAGAACTGCGGCCGCTCTCCTCGCCGCCGGAATCGTGGTTGCCTTTGCCACGCCCATGGCCACTCCATTCAAAGCCCGGATGGATTTTGTCCACTATAACTTGGCCGTCATCTATGACCAGAAGGGAGATTTCCAGGAGGCGGCCCGCCATTACCGCGAAGCCTTGAATGAAAACCCGAAAGATTTTCTTTCCTGTCTCAATCTGGGCATCATCGAAGCCAATCAGGGCCGCTGGCAGGAAGCTCTCCAATGGTATGAAAAGGCGGCGGCCCTCGAACCCAGGCTTGAAGGCGCTCAAATCAACATGGCCAACGTCTATATCACACTCGGAAAAATCCCCGAGGCGGAAGCGGCCTTGGAACGGGCGCTGGCCATCAATCCAAAAAGCGTCGAGGCCCTCCACAGCCAATCCATTTTGGCCGCCAAAAAAGGGGACCTGATCGAGGCTTTGTCCCTCAACCGGAAAGTCCTGGAATTGGCTCCGGGATGGGAGCCCGCCATGCGGATCAAGGCCCGCCTGGAAGGTCTTCTGAAAAAATGAGCTTCCAAATATATGATTTTCTATCGGTGCCGGAGTCGCCCCCAGCCCCTGGGGAACCAGTCCCGTCGGTTCCCCCCGTCAAAAAGCCGACGGGGCCCCCCTCCCCTATGGGGCTTTAGGGGCGACTCCGGCACCGATAGAAAATCATAAAAACGGAGATTCTTTTAAAAATGAGACAAGATTTGATTTTTCTTGACTTTTAATTTATTGTAAAAAGGAATCGATAAAGCGGGGATACCACGAATGGAACCCAAAGAAAACCAAAGCCAGCAACCCGAAACGGGCGGTGCTCCCAGCGGTGGGCTGGACAAGGCCGCGGTCGAAAGCGCCAAAGAAATCTTCCATGTCTTGGCCCATACCGTTTCGTCCTTGAAGCTTTTCCCTTCCCATCATTCCACCATCCAAAAATTCGTGGATGACCTCCTGGCCAAGCTCAAAGCCTATTTTGAACATCGCCTGGAGCTTGAGGCCGGCATCGGGGAAAGCGCCTTTTACCTGGACGGAGAAAAAATCTACAAGGAAGAAAACCTCATCAAAAGCCTGCCCTATCTTTTCTACAAGGATGGCATGCAGAGGTTTGCCATCCTTAGGGACATCGATAAGGCCGAGCTCAGAGATTTTCTCGATGTCATCAAAAAAGACTCGCTCCTTCCCCCTGACGAGAGCGACATCGTCATTTCCATCTGGGAAAAAGATTTTGCGAACATCCGAATCACGGCGCCGGATGACTACCTGTTGTCGAAAATCGCCATCTTCGAAAAACAGCAGTTCGGGATTTCTGTCGATAAAAAGCAGCTCTACAACGGCCATATCGAACTGGCCGCCGAGGACAAGCAGGGGATCGTGACCAAGCGCGTCGGCCTCGGGCTGCTCGAAGACGAAGAAAAGAAGGACTATGCCGAGTTGGTCATGATGCTCGACGACAAGGATCTCCACAGCATCGAAGCCATGGTCGGGTCGGCCCGGCAGATCTCCCCCGAAAAAGAGTTCCTCGACATGATTTTCGAGCTTCTTTACATGGAAGACCAGGTCGAAAAGTTCGTCCCCATTCTAGGCTTCCTGGATCGACACCACAAGGAACTCCTCCAGGAAGGAAAATTTACCCATGCCGGTCAGTTCTTGAGGCAAATCCAGGAATTGAAGAACATTTTTACCTCTCAGCATCCCGCCAAGGCGGCCGAGCTCGAAAAATTCCTGAACTCCCTCAAGGAAGGACGCACGATCGCCCTTGTCCGGGAAGCTGTTGAGCACGGCGACATCGATTCCATCCTGGCCTTTTTTGATTATCTCAGGCTCATCGGACCCAGATCCATCCCCTTGGCGGCCGAGCTGCTGGAGAGCACCGACAATCCGGAATTCCGGAATTTGGCCTTTGATTATATTACGGAAACAGGCCGGGCGAATATCGAGGTCCTGGCCAACCAGCTCCAGGACGGAAAGCCCATCCTTTCCAAGGGCATCATCTCCTTCCTCAGCCGGACGGGAGACAAAAAAGTCCTGCCCTACTTTGCCACGCTCTATACCTATCAAAACAAAGACATCAAGCTCGAGGCCATCGAAGGCCTCAACCGTTTTGGCGACAAGATGGCCAACAAGATCATCCTCGGCTTCTTTTACGATAACGAGGAAGACATCCGCATCGCGGCCGCCGAAAAACTCCAATGGATGCGCGACAAAAGCACGCTGGAACAGGTTGTCCGGCTGGCTACGAACAAGCGTTTCTATAAAAAAAGCCCCAAGGAACAAAGCGCCATTTTCAATTACTTAGCCAGGACCAAGACGCCGGAAGCCCTGGACACCCTGTCCAAAGCTCTCAGAAAATCCAGCCCTTTCTCCAAAGCCAAATATGAAGAAACCCAACTGTGCGCCGCGCAGGCTCTCGAGACCTTGGCCACGCCCGAAGCCTTCGAAGCTCTTGGCAAGGGTATGAAAAGCTCGAATAAAAGAGTCGCCGAGGCCTGCCGGAAAGTGCCGGAAAAAACGCTCGGAAAAAACGCCTCATAAAATGGAAAGGATGATGGACGCCGAACTGACGGATCAAGAAAAGGAACTGACCCAGAAAGAATCCGTCGATATCCTGACGCGCCTGCAGGTCGTCCTCAAAATCGCCAAGGTCTATGAGTCGAACAACCGGATCGTCCTGGACCAAATGGAGCAGTTTATTGCCGTTCTCGATAATGCTCTTCAACGGGAAGGCGAGCTCGTCCTGAGGCTGCGGCAGAACGCCCTGTACGTGAAAGGCGTGAGGATCAAGTTCGATTACTCCAACTACCATATCTATAAATTCCTCCAAAACGAGCTCTCCTCGAAAGAACTGGCGGCCATCGCTTTTTCTCCCGGGCTGACGCAGGAGGAAATCCAACGCTTCGTGTCGATCCTGAACAGGAAAGATCTTGACGCCAAAACCGCCTACGACAAGATCCTCCACGCCCTGGACGTCGAGCAAATCGATCATATCACCGTCGAAAAGAGCGCCCCGGCCGAGCCCATGCAGAGCCGGGAAAAGAATGCCGTCCGCTTGTATTTTTCGGGCATCTATCTGCTGAAGGAAGTCTTCGAAAGACAAAAAACGACGGGCACGTTCAACCTCAACCTCGCCAAACGGTGGATGCAATCGATCTTCAACCATATCGTCGATGACGAATCCTTTATCTACGGCCTGACCAACATTAAAAATTTCGACGAATACACCCTGAATCATTCCATCAACGTCTGCATCCTGGCCATCGCCCTCGGCCGGAGGCTCGGCCTGACCCGGGAAGAGCTGTCGGACCTGGGCGTGAGTTCCTTCCTCCACGACCTGGGAAAATTGGACATCCCCAGGGAGATCCTGGACAAACCCGCCCAGCTCGACGCGACCGAGCGAGCCATCATCGAAAACCATGTCCATATCGGGGCCGAAAAATTGATCCAGCTCAAAAGCACGCGTCGCATCCCGATCCGGGCTGTCCAAGTGGCCTTGGAGCACCATCTCAAGGCGGACCTATCGGGGTATCCCAGGTATTTTAAAAAGAGGTCGACCAATCTTTTCAGCAAGATCGTGAAGATTGTCGATTACTTCGACGCCCTGACGACCAAGCGCGTCTACCGGGCCAAGGTCTTCACCCGTGATGACGCGCTGAGCCTGATGCAGGAAAAAAGCGGCGAAGAGTTCGACCCGCTCATTCTCAAGGTGTTCATCAGCATGATCGGGGCCTACCCGATCGGATCGCTGGTCGCTTTGGATACGGGAGAGCTTGGCATCGTCTTCGAGGCGAATCCTCATCCGGCCTTTCACCTCAGGCCCAAAGTCAAGATCATCGCCGATGCCGATGGGAACAAGGTCGACGGAGAACTCATCGACCTCACCGAAATCGATCCTGAAACTAGAAAATTCAGCCGGACGATCACCAAATCCCTGGAAGCGGAAAAATACGGCATCCAGCCGGCCGACTACTTCCTGGCCAAGGCCGAATAAACCTCCGAGGAGAACGTCTTATGACTATTCCCCCTCCCCTGCGCCTCAAATGTGAATATCTCCAGGATCCTATCGGAATCGATATCCCCAAGCCGCGCTTGTCCTGGGTTCTCCGCCACTTCGAGCGCGGGCAAAAGTCTTCCGCTTACGAGATCATCGTCTCGTCGACGGCGCGATTAGCGGCGCGGGGAGCCGGCGATTGCTGGGACAGCGGGCGCATAAATACAGATAGGCATTTTCACATCGAATACGGCGGAAAAAAGTTGGAGAGCCGGAGGCGCTATTATTGGCGCGTTCGCTGGTGGGACAAGAACGGCCGTCCCAGTGCCTATAGCAAAACCGCTTTTTTTGAAATGGGGCTGCTGGACAAGTCGGATTGGCTGGCCCGATGGATCAGCCTGAAAAAACCCGTTGAATTCCGGTCCAGGGGGACCGTGCTGCAGGGAAAATTCCGGGGGGATTATGTCCAGACACGCGCGATCTATTTGGGAAAGGAATTCCGGATGGGGCGGGGGCTTAAAAGGGCCCGGGTTTATATCTGCGGACTCGGGTTCTATGAGCTGTCTCTCAACGGACAGAAAGTCGGCGACCATGTCCTTGATCCGGCCCAGACCGATTACGCCAAGACGGCTCTCTATTCGACTTTTGACATCACGAGAATGCTGAAGCCGATAAACGAGGCCCTCATCAGCCTGGGAAACGGCCGGCATATCGCCAATTTCGGCTACGGCAGCCCGAGGGTGATCGCCCAAATCGAAATGGAGTTTGAAGACGGAAAACGGCAGGTCGTGGGCACGGATGAATCCTGGAAATCCGGGCATGGACCGCTTATGGAAAACGGCCTCTATTTCGGCGAGCGCTGCGACGGACGGCTCGAGCCGAAGATGTTCCAGGGACGGGCGGTCTGCGTGAGAGGCGCGCCGCTCCGTTCCCAGATGCTGCCTCCGATCAAGGTCGTCCGGAGGTTGAAGCCTAAAAAGACCTGGTGCCCGGGACCGGAACGCCTCATCTTCGATTTCGGACAGAATTTTTCAGGCTGGGCCGGAATATCAGTTCGAGGTCGGGCCGGGACGGCGCTGACGCTCAGGCACGCCGAGCTCATCCATGAGGACGGACGGCTGAACACGTCGCCCAATCAGAACGCAGAGGCCACGGATGTCTATGTCCTCAAAGGAAAAGGCGCCGAACGGTATGAGCCGCGCTTCACCCAGCATGGCTTTCGGTATGCGGAAGTGAGCGGCCTTCCCAAACTGCCGAAGATCCTCGATGTCGAGGGCTGTTTCGTTCATACGGATGTCGAACCCGGAGGGGATTTTCGCTGTGCCAATCGTCTAATCAACCGCGTCCACCGGAATATCCGGTGGGGGCAGCTTTCGAATTTGATGAGCATCCCGACGGACTGCCCGCAGAGGGATGAAAGGCACGGCTGGCTGGGCGACGCCCATCTCTCGGCGGAAGAGGCCATCCTGAATTTTGATATGGCCGCTTTTTACACCAAGTATCTTCAAGATATCAAGAACGCCCAGAAAAAAGACGGCAGCCTCCCGGACACAGTTCCTCCCTATCTCGGCCGCCTCTATCCGGCCGACCCCGCCTGGGGCTCGGCCTACATCACGCTCGCCTGGTATCTTTATCTCTATTATGGAGATATCAGAGTTTTGGAGGAACACTTCGAGGCCATGAAAAAATATGTGTCATTCCTCCACCGCAGTTCCAAAGGCTGCATTATTGATAAATTGGGCAAATACGGCGACTGGTGTCCCCCGGGAAGCATCCCTCCCAAAAAAACGACCGTCGAGCTCACTTCGACCTGGTTCTTCTATCACGATACGCTTTTCCTTTCCAAGATGGCCGGTATTCTCAAGAAGCCGGACGACGAAAAGCGCCTGACCCGCCTGGCCCGGGACATCAAAACCGCTTTCAATAAAAGATTTCTGAAGCAAGACGCCTATGAAGCCGTCCGGATGAGCCCTGTCGAAAAGATAGCCAGCCAGACATCCAACGTCCTGCCCCTTTATCTGGGCATGGTCCCGAAAAGGAAAAGGAGCAAAGTCCTCGATGCGCTTGTCCGCAGCGTTGTCAGCGACCAGGATTACCATCTTGATACCGGCATCCTCGGCACGCGCTACCTTCTCGATGTCCTGACGGAAAATGGACATGCGGAAACGGCCTTTCGGGTGGCCACCCAGAAAAGCTACCCAGGCTGGGGCTATATGGTCAGGGAAGGCGCCACGACGCTTTGGGAACGCTGGGAGAAAATCACAGGCGGCGGCATGAACTCCCACAACCATATCATGCTGGGCAGCGTGGACGCCTGGTTTTATAAAACCGTGGCCGGGGTGAACTGCCTGGTTCCTGGCTGGAAAAAAATCCTGGTCAAGCCGCCGCTCTTCCGGAATCTGGATTCCGCCTCGGCCTCGCTCAAGACGATTCGAGGCGACATCCGCGTCTCTTGGAGGAGGAAGGAAGATCGCTTCGAGCTCGACCTCGGGATTCCCGTTGGGGTCGAAGCCGAAATCCGCATTCCGCTGCTGTGGAGAAACATTGCTTTAAAAGAAGGCGGACAGGTCCTCTGGCGAAAACGCGGGCGCTTCAGGAATCTTGAGGGCCTGTCTTTTCAGCGGATCGAAGACAGACGAATCATTTTAAGCGCCCAAAGCGGCGCCTTTCAATTTCGACTGGAAAAAATTTCGGGAAAGGGGCAACGATCCGGGGACGGCGTCGAAAACCCGGATGGGGAGTGAGGCCGTTTCCGGATCGTTGCTCAGATAATCTTTCCCCGCCTGAAATGGAGGATACCCCTAGTAAAGATATTTCTTGAAAAGCCTGGCGGCTTCGTTGTAGGCCGCGATCGTCTGCTCGACGTGTTTCTCGTCATGGGCCGCCGACGCCGCGCCGCCGCCGTGGACGACATGGACGCCTTCCGTGAGCAAGGCCAGTTTCAGGACTTCATCTTTCAGACGGATATGAGATAAAGCCGGGTTCCAGACGTCCTCAGCGCTCTTGTAGCGGACTCTTTTCAGCGGAAAATTCACCATGAAGAGCGAGCTTCCTTTGACCACATCGTTTCCGTCGCCCGTGCATTTGACCTCGATTCCCCGGTCGCCGAAAACCTCTTCGACGCGACGCCGAAGATTTTCCCCTGTCGCGGCTATTTTTGGATAGATCCGAGCGGCCTGGTCGGCAAGCGATTTCAGCATGACATAGCCGGCCCTCATATATTGGGTATGGGAAGAAAAGGTCCCCCCTTCAAAAAGCACCCGCAGCTTGGCCGGGCCTTGGGGCAGGCACTTCTCGAGAATCTCGGATTTGCCGGCCACCGCGGAGACGGCATGGCCGCCGCCGATCAGCTTTCCGAACGTCGAAAGGTCGGGCTCGATCCCATAGAGTTTCTGAACCCCGGAGGGACAAAAGCGGAATCCTGAGATGATCTCGTCAAAGATGAGGACGATGCCGTATTTTTCCGTCAAGGCCCTGGCCAGGTCCAGATATTCTTGCGAAGCGGCCAGGAATCCGCCAACGCCCAAAAACGGCTCGACGATCAAGCAGGCGATCTCGCTGCCCTTTCTCCACAAAACTTTTTCCAGGTCGTCCCCGTCATTGAAACGGGTCGTGAAGATCTTTCGCAGGATCTCTTTGGGAACTCCGGCCGATTCGGCCTGCTCGAAGCCGGCTTGGGGATAATATTTGACGCCTTTGAGCAGATAGGGCGACGCCCCATGCCAGCCGCCGCCGATCTTGAGAACGCCATCGCGTCCCGTGTAGGCTTGGGACAGCATGACGGCATACATGGTGGCCAGGGTGCCTGAAGTCGTGAACCGGATCCTGTAATCCTTATGACCGAGCTGTTTGAGCAGGAGCTCGGCCAGCTTGATCTGGCTCTCCCCTTCGAACCCCGTGTGTAAAGATCCGTCTTCCAGGCTGAATTTTTTGAATTCATCCGTCAGGATTTTGGGATTATGGCCCAGGATATTCGCATAGTGGCCCTGCCAGTAATCGATATAGGCGTTCCGGTCGAAATCATAGACCATGGGCCCCTTGGCCCTGGTGATGATGAAGGGATAGGGCGAAAAGAGGCGCAGGGAATGGCTCCCGCCCTGGACCATCACCCGCTGGGCCCGCCGATAAATCTGCAGGCTTTTCTTTGTTTTTTTCCGGTATTGAGCTTCCAGGAACTCCAGAAGCTTGTCGATTTTTAACATAGCCGGGCGGTTTCTCAGGGCTATCACTTTATCAACGACACGCTTTAAAGTCAATTTGAACCGGGGTATAATCCTCTTCGCCGGGAAGGAGAAATATCATGGAAATCCTCAGCCAAGAAGTCCGCGAGGCCACCAAGAAAAAATTCGACGGCGAGCTCGAAAACAAAGTCACCATCCTCCATTTCACCCAGGAACCGAGCCGGCTCGTCCTCCCCGACTCGCTCAAAGGACAGGACTGTTTCTTCTGCAAAGAAACTAAGCAGCTTTTGGAAGAGGTCAAAGCTCTTTCCGATAAAATCGAACTCCTGGTCTATGACTATACGGCGGATAAAGAAAAAGCCGCCGAATACAAGATCGACAAGATCCCCGCGACCGTGATCATGAGCGATCAAGACTACGGGATACGCTTCTATGGGATTCCTTCCGGATACGAATACACGAGCCTTGTCGAAGCCATCGCGGATGTCTCAAAGCGAAGAACCGAGCTTTCCGCTCAAACCAAAGATGCCCTCAAGTCCGTCGATAAAGACATCCACATCCAGGTCTTTGTCACGCCGACCTGCCCCTACTGCACCACGGCCGTCCGTCTGGGACATCAGTTTGCCCTGGAATCCCCTTTGGTTAAGGCCGACATGGTGGAGTCGACGGAATTTCCCCGCCTGGCCAATCGATTCAACGTGTACGGAGTCCCTAAAACCGTCGTCAACGAGACCATCTCTTTCGAAGGGGCCGTCCCGGAAGAGGAATTTCTCGCCCAGGTGCTCAAAGCCGTCAGCCCGGCCAAGTAGTCCCGTCTCGAAGTGGGGACACACACTGTGTGTGTCCCCGTTATCCCCTTAATTGACAACCCGGCTTTTGGTGCTATAATAGGCAAGTTTATGTCTATCTTCAAGAAAAAAAATGAAAACCGCGTTTGCGTTATCGGTCTGGACGGCGTTCCCTACGGCCTTCTCATCGACCTGGCCAAGAAGGGGATCATGTCGGCTCTGGGAAGGATCATCGATTCCGGTCATCTCCATAAAATGAAGGCCAGCCTTCCCGAGATCTCTGCCGTCAGCTGGACCAACTTCATGACCGGCACCAATCCGGGAACGCACGGCATTTTCGGGTTTACCGACCTAAAACCCCGCTCCTATGACCTTCGCTTTCCGAATTTTTTAAATGTCCAGGTGCCGACTTTTTGGGACGGCCTAAGCGAAAAAGGCAAAAAATGCATCATCATCAACCAGCCGTCCACTTACCCGGCCCGGAAAATCAACGGGGTGCTCATCTCCGGGTTCGTGGCTATCGAGCTGGCCAAGGCCGTCTATCCGCCTTCATATAAGGTCGACCTGGAACAGATGGGCTACCAGATCGATATCGACACGCTCAAAGCCCGGGAGAACCACGGCTTTCTCTGGCAGGAACTGATCAAAACGCTCATGGGCCGTCAGAAGGCCCTGAACCATTTTTGGGAGGAGGAATGGGACTATTTTGAGTTCGTCATCACGGGGACCGACAGGCTCCACCACTTTCTCTGGAACGCCTATGAGGACCCGAACCACCCTCACCACCAGAATTTTCTCGATTATTACCGCCAGATCGACCGGCTCGTCAATAAAATATATTCCTCCTTCCGCAAAACGGCGGGCGACGAGGAAAATATCTTCTTCCTTTCCGACCATGGCTTCACGGGCATCCGACAGGAAGTTTATCTCAACGCCTGGCTCGAGAAAGAAAAATACCTCAAGTTCGCCAATTCCTCGCCAAAGGGCTTGGAAGACATATCCGCCAAGTCCATCGCCTTCGCCCTGGATCCCAGCCGCATCTATTTAAATTATAAAGATAAGTTTCCCAACGGCTCGGTCCGCGCCGGGGAGCAGAAATCCCTCAAAGAGGAGATCGTCCGGAAGCTGGAAAAGCTGGAGTATGAGGGGAAAAAAATCATCCGGAAAGTCTTCCTTGCCAAAGACATCTATTCCGGCCCGCTTGTTTCTCAAGGTCCGGACCTGATCGTCCTTTCTGAGCCGGGTTTTGACTTGAAAGGCTCGGTCAAGAAAAAAGAGATCTTCGGGCGCACGCCCGGGCTCCAGGGCATGCACACCTGGGATGATGCCTTTTTCCTGGCCAAAAACGATTTCGGACAGGACCTCTCGATATCGGATCTTTCCCAGATCATTTTGGATCGCTTTTTATGACCGATCATTCAAGATATCGTTCCCGGGCGCTTTGGGCTATGGCCATCCGACGCAGTCGTTGCCAGGCCCCTTGGGCCGTGGCAATCTCGTGCCTTCCGCGCGGCAAGAGAAAATTCTGCGCCTGGCCCGGAATGATCCAAAGGGTTAGATCTGCCGGCCTCCATTCCGCGGTTCGCATGGGCAAGAAAAATCGCCTGGTAAAAATCGGAGCGGTTATTCTTTTCTTCTTCTTATCAGGCCTTCCTCTCGCCGCCTATATCGGCCCGGGAGCCGGATTCGCTTTTCTTTCCTCGTTTCTCGTCTTCTTCCTGACCTTCTTTCTGGCCATTTTTTCTTTCTTAGCCTGGCCCTTCCGCTTCTTTTTTCGCCTTATCAGAGGGAAAAAAGCGTACAAGAAAAGCCAGGTCGAGCAGGTGGTCATCATCGGGCTCGACGGGCTCTCCCCGGAGCTCGCCGAAAAATACATGGCCGATGGCAAATTGCCCCATCTTTCGAAGCTCAAACAGGAAGGGGCCTATGCCCGTCTCCAAACGACGACCCCGGCTATCTCTCCCGTCGCCTGGTCTTCGTTCATGACCGGCTCCGAACCGTCCAAGCATAATATCTTCGACTTTCTCAGCCGCGACCCGAAGACCTATCTTCCCGACCTCTCCTCAGCTCGGATCAGAAAGTCCAAAAGAGTCTTTTCTCTCGGAAAATACAACGTCCCGCTTTCCAAGCCGGAAATCAGGAGCCTGCGGAAAAGTGTTCCGTTTTGGAAGATCCTGGGCGACCATGGAATTTTCAGCACCGTCCTGAGGGTGCCGATCACATTTCCGCCTGAAAAATTCAAGGGGCATCTGCTGTCCGGGATGTGCGCGCCCGACCTCAAAGGAAGCCAGGGAACATTCTCCTTTTACACTTCGGACCCGGATAAGATCAAAAAGCGCGAGGGCGGGATCGCCATTCCCGTCGAGGTGAAAGGGAACAGGGTCGAGACATACATCTCGGGGCCGGACAACTCGCTTCTCAAAAAAGCGGAAGAAATCCGGCTGCCGATGAGGATTTCGATCGAGCCCGAAAAAGAACAAGCCCGGATCGAAGTCTCGGGGCAGAAAATCATGCTGAAAAAAGAAACATTTTCGCCCTGGACTCGCCTGACATTTCGCCCCGGCCTGGGCATGAAAATCAAGGCCATCTGCCGTTTTTATGTCTCCCAGGTTCGGCCGCAATTCGAGATGTATCTCACGCCGCTCAATATCGACCCGGAAAAGCCCGCCCTGCCCATTTCCCATCCGTTCATCTATTCGGTCTATCTGTCCAAGCTCCTGGGGAGCTTTATCACCCTCGGGGAAGCCAACGACACCTGGGCGCTCAATGAAGGTGCGCTGAGCGAGCAGGCTTTTCTGGAGCTGACCTACTCGAACCACCGCGAATGGGAAGCCATGGTCGAAAATGCCCTGGCCAAGACCAAGAAGGGCCTGGTCATCTGCGTGTTCGAGACGACCGACAGCATTTCCCATATGTTCTGGAGATACCTGGACAAGGACCACCCGGCGCTTAAAAGCGGCCGGGCCCTGATGAGCGATAAGGTCATTGAAGAGCTCTTCCGGAACATGGACGAGATGGTCGGCCGCTTCCGGAAAAAAATGAGTGGGAAGAGCGCGCTTTTCATCATGTCCGACCACGGCTTCAAGTCGTTCAAACGCGGCGTCAACCTCAATTCCTGGCTCCATAAAACCGGCTATCTGTTCCTGAAAAACGGCAAGGCCGAAAGCGAGGAGTGGTTCAGGGATGTGGACTGGGAAAGGACGAAGGCCTACGCCCTGGGGTTGGGCGGGCTCTATGTCAACGAGAAGGGCCGCGAGGCCAAGGGCCTGGTCGGAGCCGGCGACGAGACAAGAGCGCTGAAAGCCGAACTCCTGAAAAAACTCACCGGACTGAAGGACGAGGAAAAGGGAGTGGTGGCCGTCAGTCGGGTCTATGACCGGGACGAAATCTATCATGGACCTTATAAAGAAAACGCGCCGGACTTGATCATCGGATACAATGCCGGCTACCGGGCTTCCTGGGAAGGCGTGACCGGAAAAATCACGCCCGCCGTCTTCGAGGACAACACCAAGGCCTGGAGCGGCGACCACTGCATCGACCCGGCCTGGGTGCCGGGGGTGCTTTTCTGCAGCCGGAAAATCGATGCCAAAAATCCTTCGATCATGGACATCGCGCCGACGGTGCTCGAGCTCTTCGGGCTGGAGCCGCCGGCCCACATGGACGGCCGGTCTTTGCTGACCAAGCCTGGAATCGCGCCCGCGGCCAAGGAGAAGAAATCATGAGCGAGCCGATCCATCGCCGGGATTTCCTAAAATATAGCCTGGGGGCCGCCTCCCTGCTGGCCTTGGAATCGCGCTCGAATCTTGTGACTCGAACCTTTGGCAAAACGGCCACCAACAAGAAAGTCCTGATACTCGGGTTTGACGGGATGGACCCGCATCTCACGAACGTCTGGATGAGCGAAGGCAAGCTGCCCGCCTTCAAGCGTCTCATCGGACAAGGAGGATTCCGCAGGCTCGGCACGAGCATCCCGCCCCAGAGCCCAGTCGCCTGGTCCAATTTCATCGCCGGCACGAACCCGGGCGGCCACGGCATTTTCGATTTTATCCACCGCGATCCCAAAAACTATTGGCCGGTTTTTTCGGCAGCCTTAACCGAAGAAGCGAAAAAGACGATCCGCGTCGGCAACTGGATTCTTCCCATTAAGGGCGGAGTGGTCCGGAACCTCCGCAAGGGTAAGGCTTTCTGGCAGATCTTGGAGGAGCACGATATCCCGGCGACGATTTTAAAAATGCCCTCCAACTACCCTCCTGTTCCCTCCAGGCAAAAAACATTTTCCGGACTGGGCACGCCGGATCTCCTGGGCAATTACAACTCTTTCAGGTATTATACAACCGAGCCCAAAGAGATCAAAGAGGATATCGGCGGAGGGTCCGTCCATCCCGTTTATGTCATCGGAAACCGGGTGGATGCCAAGCTCCCGGGTCCGGTCAACACCTTTAAGAAAGACCGGCCGGAAGCCGTAATCGAGTTCAAGGTTTTCCTCGACCCGAAAAATCCGGTGGCCAAAGTCGTCATCCAGGACCAGGAATTCATCCTGAGAGAAAAAGAATGGAGCGGCTGGAAGAGGGTTCGCTTTTCCCTGATTCCAACCCAAAGCGTGAGCGGGATCTGCATGTTTTACCTCAAGGAAGTCCGGCCCCACTTCAAGCTCTATGTTTCCTCGATCAACATCGACCCGGCCGATCCCGCCCTTCCCCTTTCCACCCCGTCATCCTATGCCGCCCAGCTCGAAAAAAGATTCGGCCCGTTTTTCACCAAGGGGCTTCCGGCCGATACCAGCGCCCTCGATAACGACATCCTGGACGAAGAAGAATTCCTAGAACAGGATGATTTCGTCCTCGAGGAAAGCAAGGCCATGCTGGACTACGAGCTGGAGCGGTTTGATTCCGGGGTTCTCTTTTACTACATTTCGAGCACGGACCAGCGCCAGCACATGTTCTGGCGGCTGCTCGATGAGAAGCATCCCGCCTATGATCCGGGGCTGGCCTCCAAATACGGGAAGGTCATCGAAAACACCTACAGGGAAGCCGATCAGATCTTGGCCAAGGCCATGGACAAGATCGACAGGGAGACCGTTCTCATCGTCATGTCCGACCATGGGTTCAATCCCTTCAGCCGCAGTTTCAGCTTGAACGCATGGCTCAAGGAAAACGGCTATCACGTCCTGACCAATCCGTTCAAACAGGAAACTGGAAATCTTTTTCCCGACACGGACTGGTCGAGGACGAAGGCTTTCGGGGTAGGCCTGAACGGCTTGTATATCAACCAGAGAGGCCGTGAGGCCGAAGGCATCGTCGGAGACGGAGCCGAAAAGGAGAATCTGGTCCGGGAAATCGCCCGCAAGCTCGAAGAATTCGTCGATCCTAAGACGGGTGAGAAAGTTTTATGGAAGGCCTATGTCTCCAAGGATGTCTATTCCGGCCCATTTGGCGGAGAAGCGCCCGATATCATCCTTGGATTCAACCGCGGCTATCGCATTTCCTTCGGGTCACCGCTTGGCAAAATCGAAAAGAATGTGCTCGAGGACAACAGGGGAAAATGGAGCGGCGACCACATGGGCGCGGCGGAGATCCTCTCCGGGATCGTGGCCGCCAACCGCCCGATCCTGGCCGAAGCTCCCGTCCTCTATGATCTCACGGCGACGATCCTCGACGTCTTCGGCATCGAAAAGCCGAAGAATTTGATCGGAAAAACGATATTTCCATAGATGTCATCGCGAGCGAAGCGCCTCGCCCGACAGGGAGAAGAAAACATGGGCAAAGAGAAGATCAAGCTGGATAAAAGCCTGATGGACAAGGTTCGGAAATACGCCGAGATGTCCGGATATTCCTCAGTAGAGGAGTTCATCACCCACTGCCTGGAAAAAGAGATCGCCAAGATCGAAGAGTCCGATTCCGAGGAAGAGATCAAGAAAAAACTAAAGGGGCTGGGATATATCTCCTGATGTCCTTGAAGAGAAGATTGCCGCGCCAAGAGGCTGGCCATGACGGGCTGGCCAAGAATTTCCTTGGTCATGGCCGGGAGCGAAGCGACGCGGCCATCTCACAGTTTGAGTGAGCGGAACGATGTGGACATTTAACACGGCCTTCGGCAGGATCTTCGAAGTCCTCTTTCTGCCGTTCCGCCACCTGAGCCCATGGTTTGGGATGGTCCTCATCTCTCTCCTGACAGGCCTGTTGATGCTCTTCATTTTCCGCCGCACCTCCAACCAGGAAGGCATCCGAAAGGCCAAAAACAAGATCAAAGCCCGCCTGCTGGAGCTTCGTCTTTATAAGGACAATATGGATGTGACTTTCAAAGCCTACGGACACATCCTTCTCGCCAACTTGAAATACCTCAGCCATTCCGCCAGGCCCATGCTGGTCATGATCGTTCCGGTCCTTCTCATCCTCGTCCAACTCAACCTCTGGTTCGGGTATCGGTCTCTGGATGTCGGGCAAGAGGCCGTCCTGAAAATCAAGCTCGAAGAAGGCAAAAATCCCTTGCAGACAGAAATTACGGTCGAGCCGCCCGACGGGATCTCCATCGAAACGCCCGCCTTGAGAATCGAAGATCTCCGGGAAATCGATTGGCGTCTGAGGGCCCGCGACAAGGGCGTCCACGCCATCACCTTCCGGTGGGAGAATCTATCCTTTTCCAAACAGGTCGCGGTGGCACAGAACCGCCTTTCCAAGATCTCCGCCGTGAAAGCCGGTTCGGGCTTTCTTGACCAGATGTTCAACCCCGGCGAAAGGCCGCTGCCGAAAAACCTGGGGATCCAATCGGTCGAGGTGGTCTATCCCGCCCCAGGCATGAATCTTTTCGGCTGGCATATCCACTGGCTCGTCGTCTTCTTCGCCCTGTCCATCATCTTCGGCTTCGGCCTGAAGGGCTTTTTTAGGGTGGAAATATAAAAATTTGGGATCTCCTTCATTCATAACATCCTATGAGGTCCAGCCATGAACATCGAAGTTTTTAAACTCGAGCGGATGCAGTCGACGTGGGAGAACGTGGTCGATTACAACCTCGCCGAAAGCGGCGTCCATGCCCTTTCCCTCGAGGAATTCGTCCCCGCCGACGAGCTCCAGGAAATTCTCAAGCTGCGCCTGGGCTACAGCCAGACGAACGGAACGCCTGAGCTCCGGGAACAAATCGCCGCCTCCTACCCCGGCCTCAACCCGGACGAGATCCAGGTGACGACGGGTTCGACCGAGGCCAACTATCTCTTGATGTGGGCGCTCATCGAGCCCGGCGACGAAGTCGTTTTCGAGCTTCCCAACTATATGCAGATGTGGGGGCTGCTGCGGGGATTCGGGGCCAAGGTCAAGACATTTCATCTCCGGGAGGAACACCGTTGGGCCCCGGATGTCGACGAGCTCAAAAAACAGGTCACCAAGAAAACGAAGCTCATCATCCTAACCAATCCCAACAATCCGACCGGCGCCGTCCTCAGTCAAGACGAAATGAAGGCGATCATCGACCTGGCCCAAACCTCGGGCGCCTGGATCCTGGCGGATGAAGTCTACCAGAATGCGGAAAGGATCGGGCCCAGGACGCCGTCGTTCTGGGGGCTCTACGACAAGGTAATTTCCGTCAACGGCCTCTCCAAAGCGTACGGTTTGCCCGGGTTGAGAATCGGCTGGATCATCGGGCCGATGGACACGATCCAAAAGATAGGGCCCTATCACGATTACACCTCCATCTCGCCGAGCGCCTTAAGCGATCGCTTGGCGAGGACAGCCCTTTCGCCCGGCGTCCGCGACCGCATTCTCAAGCGGACCCGTGAGATCTTGACTCATCATTATGCGATTCTGGAATCCTGGCTCAAAAGTCAGGACGGCACGTTTGCCTTTGTCCCTCCCAAGGCTGGCGCGATCACGTTTGTCCGTTATACCCTACCCCTGAATTCCACGGAGCTGGCCCTGAAAATTATCCGCGAAAAAAGCGTTTTCCTGGCCCCGGGGGACCTCTTTGAAATGGACCATTTTCTTCGAATCGGCTTCGGCGTCGAAGAGCCGGCTTTGCGCGCCGCCCTGGTCCGGATCGATGCCGTCCTCCATGACCTGAAGAAATCTTGAAAATGAAAGGCGAGGGGTCGCGTTTTTTGGAGATGGCGAACGAATCCCTTGAGATGGCCGCAGCCACCCCTGGCCTCAAAATAGCTTCGTAGGATTTGCCGCCCGACACGCCCCTTACGGGACGCTCAACACGTACGGCAGATTTTTCGTCTTCAGCTTGAAGGACACCTTGGTCTCCCGGTCATTGCCGTCCGTATCCTTTTGTTTATTGGTGATCGTCATTTCCTGGACCAGTTGGATTTTCGGCGGCTCGGTTTTGGCATCCTTCTTTTTCAGGAGGTCCTTGAGAAGCTGGTAGAGCAGCCCGATGGCGGTGGAGATCGAGAAGTAATCTGTCCTTCCGGGATTATTGCGCGTGACATAATAGTCCGGTTTGTAGCCGAATGGATTCTGGTTCGGCTTGACGTCCAGCTTGAGGGGCACGGCATTCTCCATCTTTTGGCTCGCCATCACCAGCTCCCCTCCGACATACATGGATAGCTTGTAATAGAGGGGCTGCCTCTTCAGGGTCGGGGTTTTTGGCTCGGTCCACGGAGATGACACTTCGATGTCCAGGTCGATTTCCTTCTTGAGGATGAGCTCCCCCGCTTTGAGTTCTAGAAAATAGGTGCGCCTCCCCGGCCTTAAAAAAAGGTCGTTGGCATCCAGGCTGAGGATATTCGGGCCGGATTTAAAAAGGCCCGCTTTAAGGACGGTCGCCCCTTCAGAAAATTTATAATAGGCATCGGCGGTCAGGTCGAACCCGAGGGGCAGAATGCCCTGAATGATGATCGGGTTGCCGCCGACGCCAGCGATGAGCGCGATTTCCGGGACGAACGGATAGCGGCTCTTCCAGCGGGAAAGGAAGGCGATCACCTCGGCCTGGCCCACCAGGTCGATAAAGGCATATCCTGAGTCCCCGGCCCGGTAGGTCTCGAAATAATCGGCGATCCATTTGACTTCGTCCGTCTTGTCATTCAGCTTGTAAAAGCAGAACGCCAGCAGCCCTGAGGCGTCGGGCTTGTCGGCGGCCTCCATTTTGTCGAGCCGGGACAGGATCAACTCGACGATGCTTTTGTAATCCCGTGTCCCCCGGAAAATACCGGCTACGTCGTCCTTCCACTGAGCCGGCAGAGCCTGGACGGAGACGGCCAGCAGGACGACAAAGGCAAGGTTCCTTTTAATAACCATATTGAAAAATAAAATAGACCTCAAGGCTGGAATTCGGGAAATCGACCGGCAGGGCCGGAAAGGGCAGGCTCAGCTCGAGCGCCCTTACGGCCGCCTGGTCCAGGGCGTCGATTTTGGACGAGGCGATCACCTCGATCAAGGTCAGGTTCCCGTTCTTTCCGATCACCACGGTAATCCCGACTTCGCCCTTCCAGGCGAAATCAGCGGGAGCGGTAATCGACCAGTTCTTCTGGATTCGGTTCATCACGGCATTGGCCCATGGCGAAAAGTCATATCTTTGGACGTTCGAAGGCGCGGCGCCTCCAATAAAAGCTTGGGCTCCTTTCTTACCGGGACGGCCGGGCCGACCTCCCCCACCGGTTGGGCCCGAAATGCCCGTGGCCGGAAAAAGATATCTGGTGAAGTCAATGTCCGACCTGACCTGGTATTTGTCCCGGGGAAGATAGGAA
This sequence comes from uncultured Eubacteriales bacterium, assembly GCA_964537875.1. GTDB lineage: Bacteria > Acidobacteriota > Aminicenantia > Aminicenantales > UBA4085 > JAPKZH01. The sequence continues at coordinate 30,772 of CAZIDN010000019.1, read as the reverse complement.
TCCTCAAGGCTTCCTTTGGTTTTTGTCAGGTCGAGCTTGGATTTCGGCGGAATGAGCAGGCCAAACCCAGAGGAAAAATTCCGTGATTCCTTGATTTCCCCTTTGACCTCGAATGGCGTTTGGACAGCCGGGGCTGCCCCCCCCGGCCTTCCGGCCTGGGCTCCGGAAGCGAACTGCGATTCCGCCGGCTTTTGCCCGACCGCGGCTCGACCGGCCCCTGAACCTTCTCCGCCGGCGATTTCTTTTCCCCCTAAATCCTCCCCGGCAGGAATTCCGGCGGCCAGCCCGTCTCTCCTCGGCGCGACGATTTTTTCCTTGGGCACGATGAACGCCGACACCGACTTCTGCTTTAGGTCATAAATCTTGTAGGTGAATTTAAGATGGAGGACAACGCTAAAACCGGCAATATGAAGGATCAAAGAAACAAGAAAGATGGCGCCTTTCGCCATATATTCCGATGTTTTTTCGTTAATCTCCGGCTCCTAAACATCTATTTTAACATAATTCGGCTCACGATTATTAAATCGCGGCGGCGGCCAAATCGTTTCATCCTCGACGTTTTTTGGCCGGAATAGTATTAATGATCCGGGGGCTTAGAATGAAGAGCTGTCTCTCTGTCTTTCCTCAGAGACGTCACTTGAGGTTGATGATGATCTCGTGTCTGACGAATTCTCCATCCTGGCCTTGGGGAAATTGGATCAGGAGCTGCTCATCGGATCGCTGAGCCCCCTTGACGGATTCAATCCTCTTAGACTGGGTGACCGTCAGGGCATAGGCTTGACCGGCCAGGCCTTCCACGGTGATTCTCAAAGCTTTTTCGGTCCGCTCCATTTTGATGATTCTCAGCCCTTTGTTGAAATCGCCGGTCTTGGATTCGTTGGGGGGCGGAAGGAGCTCGACGGTAGGCTCGAAATCGATTTCGACGGTGTCCCGGCCGGTGAGATTCAATTCCACGGACGGCTGAACGGCCTGGGCCAGCGGGGACTGATCCATGCGGAGCCGCACCGATTTGCCGTTTAGGCGAGCTCCCCGCACTTCGGTCCCAAGCCCCAAGGCAGGCCCAAATATCATTCTATAGGAATTATTTTTCTTGGAGACAATGTCCACGCTCAGCCTTGTTTCCTGCCTTCGAAAATGCAGAGAGAAGGCCTCCTCCCCGATTTTGCAGTTCTCGATAGACACATCGTTCCAATCGGCCGGGAACCGCGGCCTGAAAACGATCTCCTTTTTCGCGGCATCGCCGTCAAGACCCAGCAGGCCGCGGACGAACGGAAAAACGACCCCGCTTGAGGAAAAGCCCTGGTGGCAGACGGCCTCCTGGGGCCAGATATTCTGATGGCCGGAAAAAAGCTCGGTCACATAGCCCAGCCCATTGTCAAAGGTGTGGCGGACGGCGGCCGTCAACAGCCCATGCCCCTGAAGCGAAAAATTATGCTGGAAGAGGGCGGTGGCCACCCATCCCGTGAGAAACGGCCAGACCGCGCCGTAGTTATAATTGAGGGGCTCGAAATAACTGCTCTTATTCGAGAGCATCCGGATCCCCCAATCCGTGGTCAGCTCGGCGGAGTTGAAATTTTCCAGAGTCCGGACGCTCTGCTCCGCGTCCCCGATTTTCCACACCAGCGGCACAGCGCTCCAGGGCGTCAGTTCTTTGACCTGCTTGCCGTCGGCATTGAAAGCATAGGTGTACCGGCCTTTCTCCGCATCCCAGAATTTCGAACGAAAGCTCCGGCCCGCTTTTTCAAGGTGCGCGCCGGCCAGCTTCGCATAGTCCATGTCGCCGGCAACTTGAGCGATTTGCTGCATCGCCTGGGCCGCCCTGACCCCGGCCGCGGCCAGATAGATATCCGTCTGGATGCCCGTCAAAGCCCCGAATTCGAGCGCGCCGAGCCCGGCCTTGCGGTTGTCCATCAAACCGTCGCCGTCTCCATCCGTCGTCAGGCACCAGTCAAAAGCGCGCTGGAGCGACGGCCAGCTTTGCTTAAGGAATGAGGCGTCGCCGCTCAGCCGGAAATACTCATAGCAGGCTGCGATATAAAACGGCGTCGTGTCGCCGTGGATATAGCCATAGGGATAATCCTTGAACCAGTCGAGATAGCCGGCGGCCTGAGAAAGCTCGTGGGCCATCTTTCCGTCCTGGCGCTGCCATTTCTGGGTGAACGCCAGTGCTTCCTTGACCATGGAAAAGGCGCCGTAGCTCGTCAGACTCAGGGAATTCATAAAGGCGTCGCCGCCGAAAAACCAGCCGAAGCCGGGCCGGCCGCCAGTCCCCGAGGTTCCCAGCCCAGCGACAAGCCCTTTGCCCAGGTCGGGATTGTCGACCATCAAATTATCGTAGGCGACCTTGGCCCAGGCGAAGGCCAGGTTCATTTTTTTATCCGGCGTTTGGACCCGGAGGGTGTCTTGCTCGAGCTTTCGGTAGTGCTCAACGGCAGCCCTGTATTGAGCTTCCGGATTGACCGCCAGATTCTCGTAGGTTTTCCGGACCTCCTCGCGTTTCCCTTTGCCGCCGGCCAGGACGATCGGGATGTATTTGCCCTTGACGGCGTCCTTGTTTTCGATAACGATCTTGAACTCGTTCGGGGAATCCGAGAGCATGTGGGCCGGCGTGTAGGAAATGCCCTGCGCCGCCGGTGAGCCAATGTAGCCGTGATTTTTCCGGGTCGGCTCGGAAATGAGATACGCCTTGAGCCCGTTGTCCCAGTAAGCAACCTGCCCCCCGATTCCGGCCGGCCACATCGGCTGGAGCACGGCGAGAAAGCTGCAGACAATGGTCAAGGGCTCGGTCGTGTCGACGGCGAGGAGGATGAGGGCGCCCGGCTCCTCAATGGACGTGATAAAAACGGCTTTGACCGTGAACGACTGGAAGGTATAGGTCAAAGTCGTCGCGGCCGGGGTTGCCGACACATAGCGGACGATCTCTTTGGCTGAGATCGGCCGCGTGCTCGAGCCAATCAGAAATGAAAGCTCGAAATTGCGGACGAGCTTGAGCGGATAAGCCCAGGCCTCGAAAGCGCCGCTCTCATAACCCAGGATGGCGAACTTCCGGCCAACCTTGTCAAAATAGGTATTGGGCTGGGCCGGGCGCTCGAGTCCTATCTCGCACGGCTCCAGCTCAAAGCGAGGGATCAATCCCGTTTGAGAAAAAATATTCTGAGGGCCGACCAGGCACATCCCCAGAGCTATCAAAACCAGCTTTATCTTCATCATGCCTCGCCCTCCTAGAAAAAATCTTCCTTTTTCATCTCAAAAAAGTGAGCTTTTTAGAACTGGTGAGGTGGCCGCGGCGCCCGGTGCTCGGCCATGATAGGATGGTTTTATTTGAATATTTTTCAAACCTGGATCTCATAGACATCGGGAATGTTGGCCAGAGAGATCTCCGGGTTGAACGTCCAACTCACGAGGTTCACCGCGCGAAAATAGGGGAAGAACCGCGAGCGGTAAAAAGGCCCTAGGGGGTAGTATTTCCTGGCCCATTCGATCGTACCCACGCAGCCGGCCTCTCGGCAATATTTTAAGAAGGCCTGGACGAATCCGAAGCGCTCTTTTCCGGAAAGCTCCGGGTAGGCGACATGGTTGATCCAGGCCCACATTTCCTTGGTTTTGCCGAGATGCTCGTGCCAAATAAAATTGATCATCCCCTGGATGCGTCCTTCTTTCTCATAGACAAGAGTCTTGGAAACACCCGGATAATCCAGCTCCCAGGCCAGTTCCTTCTCGTCCCAGGCCAGGGCTAGGCTAACGGTCTGCTGATAACGATCGAGCAAAGCCAGGCACTGGCCAACGTCCTCCGCCTTGTATTCCCGTAGGGCGACTCCCGGCTTCGCTTTGGGAGGCCTGTGGCTTCCCAAAAGTTTGATGGCGCTTTTTTCCCATCCCTTCAAGCCTTCTGAATAGTTGACGCGGCCCAAGTCCAGGATGCGGGCGATGACATGCGTCTTTCTCACCCACTCCAGGCGTTGACCCTCCCTCCTGAGCTTGTCCATCATCTTGGTCGAGCGGTGTCCGGTCTCGAGCGTCAGCAGGGAAAAATCATATTTGTATTTCTGGTTTATCTTCAGCGCCTCCTGAATCAAGGTGATGGCCATTCCTTTGCGCAGGAACTCCTTCCGGGTCACGAGCAGACAGCTGTAGATCGCCCGATAAATCCGGCCCTTGTAATGAAAACGCTGCGGCAGGTTGGCCAGGAAGGCGATGATCTCCTGGCCCCGGTAAGCGGCGATCAGGTGGTCCCTTTCCTCCGCCTTGATGCGGTCGAAAAGAAACCGAAGGAAGGCAGGCCGGTAGAAATTTGGAAAAGAAGCGGCCCCATATTCGTCCCGCCACGAGAGGTGGGCCATGCGTTCCAAGTTTTCCAGGTCCCCGCGAAAAGGCTCGATGGAGATATCTTCTCGCGCCATAATTCGCCCTCCACTCCGTCAATTCATTTGTTTAATAATTATCACGCAGCTCTTCATTATGCAACAGAAAGGTGCATCGCCCTGCTCAGGGGCGAAATTTCACTCGCATCAGGACGATCTCGGCCGTCGTCCCGATGCGGGCCGGCGGCTCCCATATTCCGACGCCGGAGGTCACATAGTATTGGGTATTCCCTTTGCGGCCGTACCCTTGGCCGATCTCATAAAGACGGTCGTTGATGATCGTGATCGGAAAAATCGCTCCCCCGTGGGTGTGGCCGGAAAGCTGCAAATCGACGCCGGCCATCTGAGATTCCTCGAGATGGACCGGTTGATGATCGAGCAGGATGACCGGCAAATTGAGGTCCACGTCGCTCAGGATTTCTTTCAGGGGTTTTCGCCGTTCGGTATGCCCGATGTAGCTGGAGTTGATGCGTCCGACGATCGTCAAGGCGTTGTCGACGAGCACGGTTTCGTCCTGGAGGACGGTGAACCCGCTCTTCTTGAGATAGGCCAAGCTCTTTTCGATGCCCGCGAAATATTCATGGTTGCCCGTCGAAGCGAAGATCCCGTACCGGGAGCGGATTTTTCGGAAGCTCGCGGTCATTTTTTCCAGTTCCGACGGGAGCGTTTCCTCATTGACGATATCGCCGGGGATGAGAACCAGGTCAGGGTTCAGGCTGTTGATCGTCTGGACGATTTTTTCCAGCCGCGGATTGTGCATGAAAGGCCCGACATGGATATCGGCCAGGACGACGAGGTTCATGGTCTCGATCCCGCCGGCCCGTTTGCCGATCACGATATCCATGGTCTTGACCCGGAAATATCGCATATGGATAAAACCGCCGATCGTCAGGGCCAGAGTGATTCCTGTCACGGCGAAAAAGGCAGCCCGGCCGGCCTGCCGGCCGTGCTGCCGGATGACGGCCGGGAAAAAAGGGACAACCTTATCGATCAGGCGCAGCCCATCCACGAAGACCAGGAGAAAAAAAAGATAGATCAGGATCCCCATGTAAAAAGACCCGACCACGGACAGGGACTCGGCGAATTTTCCGGGCCGGCCCCTGGAGAGTGCGCGTCCGATAAAAAAGCATACGGTCAAGGCTCCGTAGACGACGAAAACGATTGTCCGGAAGCCGCCCGTGCCGGCCAGAGCCTGCCAGCCGCGACGGATGATATAATAATTGAGCAGCGAAAAAACGGTGAGGATGATGACCAGAAAGATAAAAATGCTTGAGCCTTTCATGCGGCATCCTGTAGAGCCGAGAAATATAAACTAAAAATAAAGTTTTCGCCAGCCGAAAAGTCATGGTTGGAAGGGGAACGGAAAAGGCCGGGGAAAAAATGCCCTGGCCCTCTGTCCATCAGCCTTGGAAAGAATTGAACCAGGCGATATCCTCGAGCGGCTTCCGCTTTTTTTCGCCGACCTCTTTTTTCTCGTAATACCCCATGGCCAGGAGCGAGACGATTTTATACTTGCGCGGGATCTTGAAGAATGTCCGCGTTTTTCTCATGTGGAACCAGCCGATCCAGCACGTGCCCAGCCCCAATTCTTCCGCTTGAAGAACGAGGTGTTGGCCGGCGATCCCGATATCGATCAGAAAAAAGGGGACCTTCTGGATCTGCCTTCCGATCCTGTGGGTAACGAAGTCCAGTTTGGCCAGGAGCAGAATGAGCACCGGCGCCTCAGCGGCGAATTTTGTCGGGGAATAGATCCCGGAAAAAGCTTTCTCGGCAAATGTCCTTTTGACCTTCGGGTCATCGATGACCAGAAACCTCCAAACCTGGGCGTTGCTGGCCGAAGGGGCCAGCCGCGCGGCCTCCAGGCAGGCCAGGATCTTTTCCCGTTCCACGGGCTTAGGCAGATAGCGGCGGATGCTGCGCCGGCTGCGAACCAGCTGTTGAAAGGGTGTCAGAACCATGGGCTCTCCTCCCTTCATTGTACAGAAAATGGGCGGCTCCTGGCAAAAGGCTTGATTCTCCGGGCTCCCGGGCATCCAATAAAAACCTAGCCAATCCCGTGGCCCTACTCTCGATGACGCCGATTATTTCCGTGCGGTCAACCTGACTAATTCGGCCTTCTCCAGGATTTTGAAAAATCCGTATATGTCGGAGATGTTCAGTGGCCCGTACTCGGCCGAAACAGCCTTGGTGATGTCATAGAGGCTTCTCTTTCCGTCCACGAAATTCAAGGCTTCGTAGGCGGCATTGCCCCGGAGCCTGATCTGTCCGACTGCATCGCTCCCTAGCTTTTCGACAAGGTAATCGGTTTCGAGCGGACAGACAAAACTCTCCGCCCTGACCGGAACGACATCGAAGAACTTTTTCTCGTCCTGGGTTGGAGCGATCTCCTGGGGCTGGACCTTAAATTTCAGACACAGGCTTTTATAGATTTTCCCCACCTCGGCCTTGAACCGCATCCCCAGAGCATCCAGGTTGATCAAGAAGCCGGCGACCTCATTTTTAAATTCGGCGCCTTGGCCGAAGCGGGTCGTGGAATAGACGGCCTCTTTTTCGCGGGCCGTCGAGCGCTCGATGACGTTCATGGCCTGCTTGGTAGCATCAAAAAGCTTGCCGCCATTGTCCGTTGCGGCTACCTCCCCGATGGCATCGTAGGTATCCGCGGCCAGCCGGCCCAGCCCGTTGCGAGTGATGAGCCTGGCCATATCCTTGGCCTCATTTTCCTGGGCGCCGGTCAGATAAACCATAGAGCCTAGAGCGATGGAGCAGACCCGGCGGAGCTCCGAGGCGTCGACTTTGTCGATCGAGTCCAAACTCGTGTGATGAAACGTATCGCCGTGGCCGAACATCACGGCCGGAACGCGGAGCGCGCCGTCATTAAAGATATAATGGTCGCTGCCGCCGCCGAAGGGGACCACTCGGTAGGCAAAAGGATGGTCGCTGCCGTTCAGGCTCCTCAGGCCCAACGAATCGATGAGCTTGGCAAAATTGGCGACGACATCATTGAGATAGCTGGGCATGGAATCCGGAGTCGCCGTGATATTGAACATCCCGCCCGTCAAGTGCAGGTCCTCCCCGATCATGTCGCAGTTGATGACGGCCAGGGTGTTCCGGGTGCGCTCCAGATGCGCTTTAATATAGGGAACCGTCCCCGCGAATTCGGGCACCCACAGGAAACGGATCGTCCGGCGCGGCGGCTCGACGAGGCCTCTGTCCACCATTATTTTCAAGGCTCGCGCCATCTCGAGCATTCCGCCGCTCCCGCTGGCGTTGTCATTGGCGCTGGGCGCGGGATGGCAGAGATGGCCGACGATCATGACCTCTCGGTCGGGCTCGACGCTCCCCCGCAGCAATGCCGACAGGACCTCGACCTTGGTCTCATGGAATGAGGCATCGACCTCGGCCTTGAGGACGATCTTCTGGCCCTTGTCGAGCATGCCTTTCAGCTCAGCGCCCTGGTTCTTGCTGACATTGAACCCAAACCCGACTTTCTCGCGCTCTTCCCACGTTGGCCAGAATGCCGTGTAGCGGACCATGTTGGGGAAGCCGGGCCGGACGTCCGGCGGATAGTAGGTGATGACACCGAGGGCGCCTCTTTTCATCACGGCCTCGCGCATCACGCCGCCGCTGGCGCCTGTCGAGAGGACGATCTTCCCTTTGACGTCCTTGCCGCTGTAGGCATCCTCCCCTGTTCCAGCGCCCACATCGATGAGCTCGGCCTCGGCATTGGCCGAATGGGAGTGCTTGACCAGGGTCAAAGGAATTTCTTCAAAAGAACATAGCCTTTCCCGCCTGGGAGCGATCATCCACAATTCGGCCTTCTTGGCCTTCCAGCCGATAGGCGTCTTGTATGTAAAATAGCGCGTCGATCCGTTTGAAGGCCAGCCCTCGATCAGAGCATCCTTGTAGCCGATTCTTTCCAGCTCATTTTTGATCCACACGGCCGCTTCATGCCAGCCCTCGGAGGCCTGGACGCGGTCGAAGGTCGAAATCCGGGCGGTGTATCGGAAGGCGATTTCCCCGGAGACTTCATCGATCAAGGCCTGGATCAGTTTTTTAGAGGCCAGCGGGCTTTCGGTCGCAGACATTCCGGCCGCGAGTAGACAAACGACAAGAAAAAGCCGAAAAAATTTTGGCGCGGTTCTCATGCGATTCCCTCCCTAAAATTTATTTGATCAGATAAAGCTTCGTCTGCCGGCCGTCGATGAAAGAGATGCCGGCGCGGGTGAATGCGGCATCTTCCTCGAGGGCGATCTGGACTTCTTGATTATTCCATTCGGGAACGGAAGCTTTGACATTGAGCTCGATGGAAAAGCAGGTGTCATAAAAAAGCGGGTAATCTCCTTCGCCGGGAACACCTCCCTGCTTGTCCCAGAGGCCGATGGTCGGGCCGGCCGCATGCCCATGAAAACCCAGCGGGTGGGTATAGATGCTCGGCTTCAGCCCCTCATCCTTGGCTTTCTTCAAGGCCGCCGCTAAAATTTCGTTCCCGGTCCTTAATTCCTTGAATTCCCCAAGAAAGATATCCTGAAGCCGGTTTCCCTGGGCCAGGGCATCCTTGAGCCCTTTGGGAGCATCGTCTTCTCCTTGGTAAAGGACATAGGCATGCTCCTGTGTATCCGTGTTGAGCCCGAGATAGGCGATCCCCATGTCGCAGTGCAGCAGATCCCCGCGATGGATGACCCTGCCGTCTTTCGCCTCACTCGTCTTGGACCGCTGGATGGAAATGGACGGCTGGAACCAGGTCGCCAGCTTGAGTTCCGCGATTCTCTCCCGCATCCACCAGACCACCTGATCGGTTGTCGTGACGCCGGGCGTGATGACCTTATTGGAGAACGCATCGGCGATGATGGCGTGGGCGATGGCGACAATATGAGGATAGACTTCGAGCTCCTCGGGAATCCTTCTCTCCAGCCAGCCCACGGCCAATCGCTCCGCGGACACCAGGCGCTTCGCATAGTCCGGGCCCAGCGCCTCGACCAGCTTGGCTTTGTGCGAGGCGGACAGCCCGTCGCCAAAGGCGAAGGTATGGGATTCGTTGATGCCGATTCTCTTGGGATTCCGCTCCTTGATGACCTCAGCCAGCCTCTTCCATTGCTCGATTTTCTCGGGATCCCAGACGCTCTTATAAAGATCGCCGATTCCGTATCGGCTGACGGTCACCCGTTCGACACCCTCTTTGCCCTTATCGTAAAAGACGAGCATGCTCAGCCGCCTGGCGGACATCGATGTGTAGGGCACCAAGGTCAGATAGACCGGATCCTCGTTGTATTCGCGGCAGATGATGATCCACATATCGATATTTTCGCGGCGCATGATTTCCGGGAGCGCCTTGTCCAGCCGAACCCGGAGCCAGCGGTCAAAGACCTCGGCCCTTTCCTTCATCCCCAAAATCGAAGGGGAGTTTTCTTGGGCTAGGCCAAGCGGCGCCAGGAATGCCAAAAAAACCGCGATTAGCGATAAGGCAGGAATCCGATGTTTGCTCGCGAAATTCATTTTACCTCCTAAAACGACTTATTAGGGCTTTATCCATTTCCCTTTATCTTATATAACAAATAACGAGATTTTTACAGCCGAAAACATTTCTAATATCAACGTAATAATTAAAATGACATCCCCGTTCGGGCGGTGCTTAGGCCGCCCGCAGCCCCCGGGCCCCGGGGAACCAGTCCCGTCGGTTCCCCCCGTCGGAAAAGCCGACGGGGCCCCCCTCCGCTACAGGGGCTTACGGGCGGCCTAAGCGCCGCCCATACAGTGTCACTTTATTTATTGCGTTTGTATTAGTTCCTGTAACGAAACAAAGGATGGGTGCCACGAATGCTGCCCCGCAGACACTCTAGGAAGGAAACCCGAAGCAAGGGTTTCCCTCCAAGAGTATCCGACAGGCCCCGTCGGGCGTTTCTTTCGGCGATTTTGGGTGTCCAGCTCTTTTACTTGCGGCTGGACTTATGATATATTCAATTCCGGACGAACCTTTGAGGAAGAAATTTCGTATAACAAACAGGAGGTGTTTTATGAAAAAATTGGCAATTTTTGGATTGACGTTTCTTCTCATCTTTTCCGTTTTCTCGGCCTGCAGCAAGAAACCGTCCATCCCCAAAGCCGGCTCTGCGACGGCCGACGATATGCTGACGCTCCTGCCCAAGAATGCCGGTGGAGTGGTCGTGGTTGATGTCCACAGGGCTATGACGACGGATTTCGCCCAAAAAATGATCAAGGAAAACAAGGAATACCAGAAATACCAGGAAATCATTAACGAAATCGGGATTGACCCCCAGAAAGACGTCTTTTTTGTCGCGGTCGGCGTCTCCGGAGAGATGAAACAAAATGCCAGCTCGGCTGTGGGCGTTGTGAACCTGAAGTACAACAAAGATAAATTATTGGCTGCCATCAAAAAGCAGGACATGAAGCTGGAAGAGAAGACCTATGAGGGGATCACCCTGTTCTCAAGCCCTAGCGAAGGTGAGGGGGAAAAACGTGTTTTCGGAGCGTTTCTGGACGAATCCAACATCCTCATCGGCCCGGAAAAAGAAGTCCAGGCCGTCGTTGACATTGTCAAGAAAAAGGCCGAAAGCATCGTCAAGAATAAGGACATGATGGCGCTCGTCAAGGCCGTCAACAGAAAGGCCATGCTCTGGAGCGTTTTCCTGCTTCCGCCCGAACAGATGAAGTCCATGGCCGAGAGCACTCCGTTTCTGAGCAGCCTCCAGTTCGTCAAATCATTGTCCTTCTATCTTGACTACAAGAACAAAGGCCTCGAAGCCGAAATCAAGGCCGTCGGCACCGACGAGAAGAAAAACAAGGACGTCGCGGACTTCCTCAACGGCCTGAAAGGCCTGGGCGGGCTGGCCGGGTCGCAGAAGCCCGAATTGGGCGAGCTTTTGAACAAGATCGAGATCACGTCGGCCGCCGACTTCGTCAAGATCTACGCCAACATCCCCCAGGACCTTTTGGAAAAGCTGAGCCAGGAAGCCCAGAAACAAGTGGAGAGCAAACTGGCCGGCGAAAAGGAAAAGCAGGAACAGAAGCAGGAAGAAACCAAGAAGCCCGAAGAGATCAAAAAATAGACTGAATGGGGTCAAACCTACTCGTTACGCATTTTTTCCCAGGGGAGGGTGCGTAATGAGTAGGTTTGACCCCGTCTTTTTTTGATCAGAAACTGAAGGTGACGCCGATATTGACCTTTACAAGGTCGGTTCTGGAGCGATAGATATCATAGGTAACGATACCATCCTCACGATGGACTGAGCCCTTCTTCAAATATTCGGCCTCTCCCCCTTTCAAATAGCGGACGCCGATGTCGAGGTCGAGAGAAAGAACGCGCCGTCCGTCTCCGACCCTTCTGAAATCGACAAGGCTCACCATAACGCCTCCGCCCATCCCGTAGCTCAAGGCCAGGTCATTGAAGTTATTCGAGCTGATCTGGTCATCCTCCCAGTCACCATGCTCTTCGATCGATGTATCCGTGGTCAGATAATTGAGCCCGAGCAGGCCGTCAAGGTAAGGCCGGAACCTGCCCTGCGGCGGTTGGAGTCGAAGAAACAAATGGCAGAGAAGGATGGAATTCGTGGTCCTGACATCGACGATGAGGTCGGGGATGGTCAGGCTGAGCGGCTCTTCGCGTCTTTCGCTTCCATAGATCAAGAAGCCGAATGAAATCCCGGCCGAAAGGAAGCTCCTGGGGAAACGATAGGCGAAATAAAAGTTGCCGCCCAAGCCTGTATTCTCGACGTTCTGCTTGAACTCGTTTTGAGGAAAGCCAAGCATGAAATGACCGCCGGCCTGGAACCTATCCTGGGCAAAAGCGGACGCCGCGCCCAAAGACAACAAAATGATCAAGCTCAAGGACGCGAGGGACTTGATTTTTATCATGGTTCTCTCCTCTTTTTATGAAGGCGCCATATTTATGAGGCTCATCTTCAATCGAAATGCCAGCAACCTTTATGCCAATCCTCACTCGGGAAGAGGCCGCTCTATTCCTGTCTCCGGAAGAGGACACATGAGATAAGGAAAAGGGCCTGAAATCAAGAAAAACCAAGCGGCCCGATAAAATCGGCCTTCGCTCAATCCTGGATGCGGAGGGCCTTAATTTTATTGAAAAGGGTCTTGCGGCTGATGCCCAGAGTCCTTGCCGCCACCGTTTTGTTGCCGCCTGCTTCCCCCAGGACCTTCTCGATCAAGGACTTTTCAGCGTGTTCCGCAGCCTGTTGGGCGGCGCGCTTGAGCGATCCCTCGGCGGCCCGAGTCTCGTGTTCGCGGCCCAGACCGATATCCGCTTCTCCTTCAGAATATCGGGCTCTGATCCTTGGCGGGAGGTTTTTTTCGTCCAAACGCAGGTCGTCGGACAAGACCATCGACTCGTAGATCACGTTCTCAAGCTCCCGGACATTTCCGGGCCAGGCATACCGGCGGAGATGCTCCAGGGCTCTCTCTGATAGGCCTTTAATCTCCCTTTTCAACTCGCCGCTGTACTTCTTCAGAAAATGTTCGCAGAGAAGAGGGATGTCTTCGGCTCGCTCCCTGAGCGGAGGAAGATGGAGGGACAGGACGGCAAGCCGGAAATAGAGATCCTCCCGGAAATTCCCCTTTTTCACTTCTTCGTCCAGTTTTTTGTTTGTCGCCGCGATGACCCGGACATCCACGGGGATCGTCTTCGTCCCTCCCACCTTGACGATCTCCCTTTCTCCGAGAGCGCGCAGCAGCTTGACCTGGGCGTCTTGGGACAACTCGGCGACCTCGTCCAGGAAGATCGTCCCCTTATGGGCGAGCTCGAACTTACCCGTCGTCTCAGTCTTGGCATCCGTAAACGCCCCTTTGCTGTGCCCGAAGAACTCGGATTCGATCAAGTCGCGCGGGATCGCCCCGCAGTTCACCACGACGAACGGGCCGTCTTTCCTGAGACCGTTGAAGTGAACGGCTCGGGCGACGAGCTCCTTGCCCGTTCCGCTTTCCCCCGTGATCAGGATGGTGCCGTCCACCCGGGAGATCCTGTGCATCATCTGGAAGACGGAATTCATTTTCGCGCTCGTGCCGACGATGTTGGCAAAGCTGTAGCGGGAGGTCAATTCGGTCTTGAGGACCTCGACCTCGGCTTCCAGTTTTTTGACTTCAAGGGCCCGGGAGATCATGAGCAGGAGTTCGTCGTTGTCCACGGGCTTCTCCAGGTAAGCATACGCGCCCAACTTGGTCGCCTCTACGGCACTCCGGATCGTCCCAAAGGCCGTGATGATGAGGATCTGGCACTTGGGAAGATAGCGTTGGATGCGGGACAATACCTCCATGCCCGTCATGTCGGGCAGGTTCATGTCCAGAAGCAAGACATCAGGACTGAAGGTTTTGGCTTTCTCCAGGCCTTCGCTGCCGCTGGCCGCGGTTTCCACGAGGTAGTCGTTCTCCTGGAGCAGGAGAGCGAAAATGTCCCGGATGTTGCTTTCGTCGTCGAGAACGAGGACCTTATTTTTCATGGCTGATCTTCATCCTTAAAGCGAGGGAAGGCTAATCAGGGTTATCGTCCCCTGCCCCACCCTGCTTTTCACTTCGATTTCGCCCTGATGGGATTTAGCGATATTGTAGCAGATCGAAAGGCCGAGGCCTGTGCCGCCTTTTTTCGTCGTGAAAAATGGATCAAAGATCCGGTCCAAGTTCTCTTCGGGGATCCCCACGCCCGTGTCGGAAACGGCGACCACGGCTTTCCGGCCGTCTTTGAGGAGCGCCTCCACTTTCATCTCGCCGCCGGACGGCATAGCCTGGATGGAATTGAGGAAGATGTTGAGAAAGAGCTGTTTGAGTTGAGATCTGTCTCCCTGCACGGACAACGGGGAAGGCCAAAAATCTTTAATAATATTGACGTTCTGGGTTTTGGCCTGGAACGAGATGAGCTCCAGGCTTTCTTCGAGCGTCTCTCGGAGGTCGTGCCTGACCTTGCGAATTTCCGAAGGCCGGGAAAACGAGAGGAGCGCCGAGACGATTTCCTCGATTCGGCCCGTCTCCTGGAGGGCGGAGGCCAAGAGTTTCCGTGATGTCGGATCGCCGCCTTTGGCTTCCAGATATTGGAGGGACGATTTGATGGCCGTCAGAGGATTGCGGATCTCATGGGCGGCGCCGGCGGCGAGCTCCCCGATAGTCGCCAGTTTATCCGCCCTGGACATCCGCCGGAACCGCTCCCGATGTTCTTTAAAAAGGAGGGCATTTTCGAGGGCGATTCCTGTCTGGGGAAGGAAGCTTGAAATAAACGAGATTTCCTGCCGCGAAAAAGGCTCTCCGCTTTCCTTGGTGCCGACAAGCAGGATGCCGATAAGCCGGTTCATGGACATCAGCGGAAAACAGACCTCGATGCCAAGAGCTTTGAGCATTTCCGTTTCCTTCTGGGTAAGATATTCCAAAACACCGGCCCGCTGCGGAATATCGAGAAAAGTCTGGTTGACTTTGAGCCATTTGACCAGGCGTGAAGCTCGTGAAAATGATATCTGTTCTTTTTGACGATCCTCGATGCCGGAAGACGCTGAGGGCTTGAATTTACCGGTGTCCGAGTCATAGATGAAAAGGATCTCCCTTTGGACCGGGCAAACCTCCTTGATTTTGCCCAGGAAATTGCCGGCGATGTGGTCGAAATCCTCGATGAGGTTGAGACTGTCCTCAAACTCCTTGAAAATACGGAGAGGATAGACGTCGGATTTTTTTCTTTTTCCCAGCCTTTTTTTGAGGGCCCGGATCATTTTATTCATGTTATTCATGGCTGCGGCCCGGCCTATCTTTCGTTTCCCCCTTGGCATTTCTTTTGGGGAAAATCTCGATGTCCATTATACCAGAATTCGGTGACACACACCGAATTCAGCGGATCCATCAAGCCCCCCATCCGGGAGAAATCGGAAGAAATCGGTGTGTGTCACCGAATTCTTTCAAATTCTCTACCTGACGTCGTAGCGGACGAAGAGAACGAAGCTCAGGAAGAAAATCAGGCAGGCATAGAGGATGTTGATGACAAAGAAGACCAATACCGGCCTGACCCTTTCGGTGAAGGTCATCGGCTTCTCCACGAACTGAGGAACCGTTTCAAAGGCCACGGGTTTTCTGGTGGTGGAGACATTCTCGTTAGGATTATACCAATGGGGACTCGTGGGATCTTGAGCGTCGAGATTCTTAAAAAAGGCCAGAAACTGGCCTTGGTAGACATGGAAGTCGTCCCAGACCTTCCGAACGCGCGGGTAGCCGCCGCCGATGACGGCTTCCGTCAAGCACTGGAAAAGGGGCACGGGAGAGACCGCAGTCAACAGCCGCGTCTTTTCGAATTGCCTGAACAGGCTTTGATAATAAGCATCCCGGATGCCCTTTTCAGCCTCGAGGTGCTTCCTCTGAAGGTTCGCCCGCAGTTCATGTTGGGGCAAAAAAGGATTCCCGGAATTCATCATCCAGCTTCCCGGAGGAGCACTCTTGTTAAGGTCGTCAAAGGCCGCCATGACCTTTTTCTGGATCGCCTCGGTCTTCTCGATGGGAAAAAAGGTTTTGGCGATGAACGTGCTGGAATTGGGAATAACAACGACGAACAGGATCCAGAAGGCCAGGGCAAGAAGCAGGCTGATGTTGGAATTTCGGGCTACGACCGAGCAAAGAAGGCCGAACGCAGCCAGGACCGCGGCCATAAGGATCGCCACAAGCAAGAATCCGATGGTTTCCAAGATGAACGCGGGTCCCAGGGAGATCCGACCGGAAAGAAGGACGACGAGGATGCTCAGGACGATGCCGGGCAGGACCATCGCCAGAAACGTCAGGATGGCGCTAATATACTTGCCGAACAGGAGAGCTCCCCTTGAGACGGAATTGGAGAGAGCTAAAGCCAACGTTTTCGATTCTTTTTCCCCGGAGACGGCATCGAAGGTCAAAAGCAGAGCGATAAAGCTGAGGATCAAAGCCACGATAAACGACCAGTTCAGCTCATCGAAGGCATTGAGGAAAGGATTCGTGCTGCCGCTCTTGTTCAAGAAGGAAAAAACGTTCCAGGCGCTAAAGACGATGGCGTTGGGCAGGTATTTTTCCTTTCCGTCATAGACGAATGCGTTATCCCTTGGCCTCAGGGTGTATGTTTTTTGGTTCACCGCCAACTCCGTGGCACTGGCTTTAGCCTCGGCTCTCATCTCCTCTAGGAAATGCGCCTGGACCTCCTGGTATTTTTTGAGACCGGCGTCATGGCTTTTGACGAAGGAGAACGAACCAACCACAAAAACACATAGGACGAGGGCCAGCGAAACCTGAAAACGCAAGCTGTAGAGATTATGCAGGATCTCCTGCTTCAAAATTGTCCGCAGCATGTCTTACCTCACGTCATACCGAATGAACGCGACATAGCCAATATAGAAGAGGAGGATGCTCTCGATGACCAGCAGGGCGATGTTCAGGATCGAGTTCTCCAGGCCCGAAAAAATGGATTTCGGCCGCTCCTGAAACCCAGGCCTGTCGGAGACATCCAAATAAGGAAAATCTGACGGCTCATCGCCCGGGATCTTGTTCTTGGTTAGCTTCAGCACAAGGGCCCGGACGTCTTTCTGCTGGGCGGCCCAGGCCTCAAAAGCCCGGACGGTCTTAAACTCACCCCCGGTTCTTTTTTCGATGAGCTGGTCTTCCGTCAGGAACGTTTCGGGAGACGCCGGGGTGATATAGCGGAACGAAGCAAAAATATTTTTGTTTTGCAGGTAGCGAATAAACGCCTCCCGGTATTGACGGATTCGGTCCATCTCGTTTTCATGGGATCGTATATCTGTCACGCAGATAGCCGCAGCGATGATCCGGAAGACTCCGGCCGGCGAGATGGCGGAAAGCCCTTCGGCGACGCGGGCTTGATGGGCCAGACTCTCTAGATAAGCCTCCTGATGGGCCCATTTTTTGTCGGCGTACTCGATCCGCAGCGGCTCCGAGATCGCGGATCGACGGCGTTGCGCTTCGAATTCCGTCCGCG
Source organism: uncultured Eubacteriales bacterium (assembly GCA_964537875.1). Classification (GTDB taxonomy): domain Bacteria; phylum Acidobacteriota; class Aminicenantia; order Aminicenantales; family UBA4085; genus JAPKZH01. The sequence continues at coordinate 13,465 of CAZIDN010000019.1, read as the reverse complement.
AATTCCCGTAAGTTTCCTCATAGCCGTCAACGCCGCTCGAGCTCCGCCAAAGATTATATGTCTCGGGAATGGACTGCGCTTTGTAACGGTCGCTTTTTGCCCTGCCAAATTCCTTATCCAGGTCTTCGAGCACTCGGTTCAGGTTATCTCGGGACTGGACACGGACAAAGCTCTCGGCAAAATAGGCTGAGAGGTTAGGGACGATGAAGACGAAAAAGACCCAGAGAAAAAGGCAAAGGACCAGGCTGGTCACCGAGGTCTTTGACCTGGCGGAAATGAAGAGGCCGATGAAAATGAACACGGCAAGATAGAGAAGGCTGACGGCGAAGAGCAGGCCGATCCGCCTCCACTCGACGGCCGAAAAAGAGACGTTCTTGGAGAGCAGGATGAGGACTGCGCTCAGGAGGAAGGAAAAGACGAGGACCGGAAGAAGCGTGACCAAGATGCCGAGGACTTTCCCAGCCAGGAACTGAGAGCGGCCGACAGAGTTGGACATCTGCAGTCTTAAAGTCCCGTCTTCCTTCTCCCGAGTAAAGATATCGTAGCTGAAGAGCAGAGCCAAAAGGGAAAAGATGATGGCCGCGATTTGGACGAAATCAACGGAAAAAAACGACGCCAAAAAAGGATTGTCTCTGGCTGCAACCTTCCCCTCCGCGAGCATGGGCTTTTCCCCGAGCCGGATCTTCACACGGTTACCCACCTGGCCGCGGATACCCATGCTAAAAACGGTCAGCGGCTCGGGCGGGAGGACAATCTCCGGCCGCAAAGCGGAATAGACACGCACTTCTTTGATATTCTTGTCCGCAGCGGCCCGGTCGAGCCGGTATTGATTCGTCTGGTCTCGGAAGTCATTGATATTGATCAAAATGCTAAAGGGGATGAGAACGAGGCAGAGAATAAATCCTATGACAAACCTGGCCGAGAGGAGGTTATTCAAGAAATCTTTCTTGGCGATTTGGAAAACCATCTCCGGACCTCCTGAAGAAATAGGCGGAGCCGCCGTTCCGGCCCATTTGATGTTCAGCAAGTTTTATACCAACATCAAATCCACGAATTTATGGAGTGCGGTCTTCCCATAATCTCAAATCTAAAGACCATGGCCACAAGACTTTATATCCCCCTACAACCCCTTGTTTAGGAGGGATAAGGTGATTTTCGCAGTCCGCGGATTGCCCCTTTGGCCATGATCAATGATTTGTCAATCCCATGAATCTTCGCCTTGACCGGCCATTCTCAGGTAAAGCTTTACCCATCTTCGGGTAATTTTTTGCCTGATTTTCTGGCCAACGCCCATTTTCCTGCCGGAGCTTCTTCCGGAACCTTCACTTTCAACGCCTGGCACGAATATTGCTCCATACGACCCTGATAAACCGCGGTGCGGACTAATCAAAGATCTTTCGATGAAGCGGAGACAGCGTATGAAAATTACAAGAAAGAAATTTCTCGGTTTCATTTTCATGGGCCTAACTTTGGCCCTGCCGGCCCGACCGCAGCAGGACAAACAAGCAAAACTGAGCCTGGAGGAATGCATTGTCCATGCGGTCAAACACAATCTGGGTTTGGCCGTCCAGGTCTACAGCTCCGAGCTGGCCGACCTGGCCGTATCCAGAGCCCAGGAAAAATTCCTGCCCGGCCTCTCCCTCGATTTCGGGAAGCAGAACCAGAATTCGGCATCGTACTCCTGGATCGACGCGGCCGGTGAGGTGACGTCTTCCTATATGAATTATTCGGCCGCCCTCCAGCAAACGATTCCTTTTGGCGGCACGTTTTCTATCTCCCTGGGCGCCTACAAGAACCAGACGAACGCCCGGTTCCAGACGATCAATCCCCGCTACGGCAGCACGTTGAGTTTCTCATTCAGCCAGCCCCTGCTCAAGGATTTCGGGTTGGCGACGAGCCGGAAGGAGATTCTTGTCGCCCGAAATAACCGCGACATCACGGAGAGCGACCTAAAGTATGCTCTCCTCGAAACCGTTTTTTCGGTGGAGCAAGCCTATTGGGAGTTTGTCTACGCCATCGAATCGCAGAATGTCAGAAAGCAATCCTTGAAGCTGGCCGAGGACCTTTTAGACAAAACCCGCAAGGAAGTGAACATTGGAACCCTGGCTCCCAAAGAAATTCTGAGCGCCCAGGCCGAAGTTGCGGCCCGCAAAGCGGACATCCTCCAGGGAGAACTGCAGGTCAAGGATTACGCAGATAACTTGAGGACCCTCATCAACCTTCCGGCGACAAAAACCATTGAAGAGATCGTGCCTGCCGACCGACCGCCTTTTGAAAAAAGGGACATCAGTTTCGAGGAAGCGCTGGCGACGGCCCTGAAAAACAGGCCAGACCTGAAATCCTCCGAGCTCACCGTTAAGAACAGGGAACTCGACTTTTCCTACGCCAAGAACCAAACTCTTCCGGCGCTGAACCTGAACGCTAGCTATTGGAGCCCCGGAATCTCGGGAGACCGAATCCTCTATCTCGATGACAATCCCCTAACGGGCGTGATCATCGGATCAATCCCGGGAGGAGCATCCATAGCCATGCGCGACGCGCTCCGCTTAAGATATAATAATTGGTCGGTCTCTCTCTCGCTTGACGTCCCGCTGAACACGATGTTTTCCCGAGCGGCCCAGGCACAGGCCAAGGCGGCGCTTGAGCAGGATCTGGCCCGCATGAAGTACACAGAGCAGGCGGCCTTCTTAGAGATCCGCTCGGCGGTCCGGGCCGTCCAGACGAATTATGAAAGGGTCGACGCCTACAAAGCCGCCCGCGAACTCGCCGAGCAGAAATTGGCGGCGGAGGAGTCCAAGCTGAAAGCCGGCATGAGCGATAACTTTCGGGTCCTCCAATACCAGCGGGACCTTGCCCAGGCGCGGACGTTTGAGCTGCGGGCCATCATCGATTACACCCTTTCTCTCGGCAAGCTTGACAAAGCCATGGGAACCAGCTTGGATAAGAAGAATATTAAATTATCAGATGCATGGGAGGTCAGATCATGAAGAAATTCCTGACAATCATCATCGCCTTCATCCTTTTGTTCTGGGCGCTGAATAATATCGCCGGCGCCCAGGAGGGCCAGTCCCAAACGATGAAGCTATTAACGCTCAAAAAAGCCCAGCTTCAATCCGAAAAAACCAAGGGTGATTTCGACCGCTCGCTCAAGCTCAAAGAGCAGGGCTTGACCTCCGAAGAGGACTTCGCTCGGGTCCAGACGGCCTATCTCCAAGCCCAGGTCGATTATCAGCAGGCCCTGATCAACTTCATGGGGAGCGAAGCGAGGATCTCGGTGGCCAGCGCCGTCAAGTTCCAGGACGCCGCCGGAAAAAAATTCGTCCGGGTCACACTCCGCTATTCCTCCAAAGAGCTCAAGGAGCTGGCCAAATTAAAAATCAGCGCCGAGGACTTATTCCCGCTGGATTTCATGAAAGAGATCAAGGATGTTTCGGTCTCGCTGAAGTCGGAGGGCAAGATCGTCTCCGACCCGTACGAGAAGACCATGGCCTCTCTGCCGCTCGAAACACAGCAGGATGTGACTTTTCAGCTCCTCAAGGATGTCGAAAACCTCGAGATCAACGTTTTCTATTCGGGCAAGAACGAGGCGACGTCGGTCTATCTCCAAAAAGGCGTGAGCGCCAACATCGTGACCATGAATTCGGCCCAGTTCTCGCAGGAAGCCGACCTGGAAAGCCAGGCAACCTACGACCTGTCGCTTGAAAAATTCAGCGGCGAGGCCAATGTCTTCAAGCTCGAGGTGGTCAACCTCCCCCATCAGATCAACTACGAATTCAGCGATCCCCAGACGCAGGCCCGGCTCTCGCAGATCAAGTTCACCGAGGGTGTCACCAGCATGAAGCTTTCGCTCAAGCTCTACCTCCCGAAAAACGCGGACGCGCAGGTCGTGATCGACAAGCCCATTGAATTCCTAGCTCTGACGCTTGATGTGGACCAGTCCACGAAGCTCCAGGATCTGATGACAAAGAAACCCCGAATCGACACCAAAGACATCGATACCATGAAAGCGGGGAGCGTCCGGCTCGAGCTCGTTCCGAGAGGCGTGGGCAAGATCGAAGTCCAGGCGGTCAACCTCTATCACGAAATCAAGGTCGGCGAAAACGTGACCATGGAGGTCCGGGTTAAGAACGCCGGAACCCGCAAATTGAATAACATCCGGGTTTACAGCGACCTTCCCCTGAACTGGCGCTCCGAGATCCAGCCGGAGCTGATCGCCTCCCTCGAACAGAACAAGGAAGTCGTCGTCACCATCAAGTTCCTGCCGCCGGCGGACGTCGCGGTCGGCGATTATGAACCGAAAATCAAGACCGAGTGCAGCGCCGACAACCGAAACGTGGAGTCCGAGGACAAGATCGTCCGCATCCATGTCGCGTCAAAAACGAACGTCCTGGGCATCAGCCTGCTGGTGCTGCTGCTCGTCGGCCTGCTCGTGGGCATCGTCGTCTTCGGCATCAAGCTGACGAGAAGATGATGCGGCTTGTACTACATTGCCAGGAGCGAAGCGAAGCGGCAATCTCATAAATTGAAAAAACCGGGAGGAAAAACCATCTTGAATACAGAAATACGAAGGCAAACACAGGACCGCTAGATGGAACAAGCATGATAAAGGCTATAATCAAGAGAGAGTTCCTGGACAACATCCTCTCTTTTAAGTTTATCGCCTGCATCCTTGCGGCCTTAATAGTCATTTCAATATGCACATTTGTATTGACTGCAGATTATAAGGATAGATTAAAGAACTATGATAAGGGAGTAACACTCGCTAAAGAAGCATTATCCGGAGTCCCGGTTTATTCCTGTTTGACAGTCCAAATATATAAAAAGCCGTCCCCTTTGAGCATTTTTATCTCGGGAATAGAAAGAAAGACCGGAAGCCATGTCGAATTCACAAACATCCTGATGGAGATACCAACCTTTCTAAGAGGCGGGGGTACAAAAAATGAATTTTCGGATATGGTTTCGGTTTTTGATTTTTCGGCAGTTATCATAGTTGTTTTCACCCTCCTTGCCATTTTATTGTCATACAATAGCATTTCGGGTGAAAAAGAGGATGGGGTTCTTTCGCTAATCCTCTCAAATTCCCTCCCCCGTTATAAGCTCCTCCTCGGAAAATACTTGGGAGGTTTGATATCGATCGCTGTGCCCCTTGCCTTATGCTTCATCTGGGGGATTCTTATTGTCATCTTCTCAAGAAATGTCGAAGTAAACGGCGAATTATTGACATCCATGGTCTTGCTCTATCTTCTGTCCCTGATTTATTTGTCTTTTATCCTTCTCCTTGGGATTTTTATATCGAGCCGAACAAAGAGTTCTTTTATCAGCCTTCTCATCCTCTTAGCTTTTTATCTAATATTTGTTTTTCTTCTTCCGCAAGCCTTTCGCACTTACACCGCCGGAAGAATCCATGAGCAAGCAAAGAATGTTGAGAAAAATTCTCAATTTTTATTAGACGAGCGGAGCAAAAAGATTGAAGCGGCCCTCAGAAATGTTCCGCAAACAAAATCCTGGAGATTACGCGATCAGTTTTATATGGAATTATATCAGGGAAGAGGGATCTTCTATAGCCGAATTAATCCACCGGAGACCATCAAGAGACAAAAAGTATTGACATCCATTCGGACAGGGACTGAAAGGGAGTATGCGGAAAAAATTCAAGAGCTCGTCGACAAAGATCTGCGAATTGAAAACAGAATTCGTCGTAATCTGAATAACCTCCTCTTGTTTAACCCGCCGTCCAGTTTTGAAAGAACGACTGAACTGGCAGCAGATACCGGCGTAGATTCGTTAAATCGTTTCTTCCAACAAATTAATCTTTATTGGCATCAATATATGCGTTACATGGAGGAGAAGGGAGCTTTTGGACTAAAATATTTTTATCGTGGGCCTGAAGAATTAACTCCCTACGAAAAAGAATTAATAAAAAAGATTAACGCGGACCCTTCCTGGCAGACAGTCCCGGGCAGGTCCATATTGTACAGCGGAAAATATCTAAAGGAGGCTATGGATTATAAGCCGAATATCCCATCTATAGATTTAAGTGATATGCCCGTGTTCAAGTTTCAAACATTGAGATTGAGCGAGAAAATCGAGGCCTGTTTCATTCATATGATAATTTTGGTTTTTTATAATTTGTTGTTTTTGATTTTAGCTCACCTTTCTTTTAATAGCTACGATCCCAGAAAAAGAGAATAAATATGTTTAAAGATTTAATAAAACGACAACTGGTCGAAGATATCATGAGCTTTAAGTTTCTCATAAATATTGTCTTGATTCTGACTGCAGTTATCGTTTTTTCTCTGATATTTATCAAAAATTATCATAATCTCATTGACGCTTATTCCAAGAGTCAAATGAATAACGAAAAGATCCTTATGGCCTTCTCCAAAACCCCGAGTAGTAACCTCGAAGACGTTGCTCTTTATTGTTTGATGGAGCCAAGAACAGAAAGGCTCGTCTCGGATGCCTATGAAGAAAAGATACCTCAGGGTTTCCTTCTGACGGCTCGGCCTCGGCCGTACCAAATTCAAGTTAAAAAACAAGCAGAAGAAGTCATGTATACACAAATTAGCAAGAGAGATCTGTTAAGTAGCGCATTTTCCTTTTCGCCAGATCTGACATTCATAGTCCAATTCCTTATGAGTTTCTTCGCGATTGTCTTGACTTTTAATGCTATATCCGCGGAAAAAGAAAACGGGACCCTGCGTCTCGTCTTTTCAAACTCCTTTAAGAGCGCTTATTTTGTCCTGGCTAAATATGTGAGCGCGTTCATAACCATATGCCTCCCCTTGTTGCTGGGTTTAATCCTAAGCTTGACCTTGCTAGCCGCGCTCTCCTTGGCTCCATTTTATTCTTCTATCGTTTTGAATTTCCTTTCATTCTTGATAATTTCTCTGTTATATCTCTCCGTTTTCATTCTCATAGGGATACTTTGTTCGATCATTGGCCATAGCTCAAAAATGAGTCTAGTCCTTTCCCTTCTTTCCTGGATTTTTCTTGTCATCATCATTCCCAAGGCTTCAGGAATGTTATTGAGTTTAAAGCGGTTTGATGTCCCAGCAGAGGAAGAAATCAGAGAACTCGCCTTCAAAGCCGAAGACGCAACGATTGCCAGGATGAATAAGCAAATGGCAGAGAATTCTATGAGGGGATTCGATGAGGACCGCAAAAAAGAGAGGAAATTAAGGTTGAATTATGAAAGAGACAAATCAGCTCAAGATATATATGACTTTTATTTAAGGAAAAAGCTATCCGCGATCAAGACGATAAGAACGATCAATTATGTTTCGCCGGCTTCACTCTTTGAGTTTTCAGCTTCTTCCATTGCAGGAACAGGATTGTCTCATTTTGAAAACTTATGGCAACAAACCAGGCAATTCGGAAATGATTTCGTGTCGTTTCTCAAGGACAACCTCAACACCTTAAAAAAAGGCTCCTATTTCTATCCTGACCCCGATTCTATTTCTAATAAGCCTATCGATTTCAATGCGATCCCTAAATTCGAGGATAAAAAATTAAAACTTGGTGAACGCATGAGAGATGCTTTGCCCTATATTTACCTCTTGCTTTTCTACAATTTGTTTATATTTATTTTCGTTCTTTATAAATTTCAAAAATATGATGTTCGGTAAAAAAATGAATAGACAAAAATACAAAATTTACGGCCATTTCACAAAAAGGAGGAAACATGGCTAAACAAGTCTCGATGCTTAAGGCCGACGACCTGTCCAAGCGCTACGAAGACGGGGTCCTGGCCCTCGACCACTTGAACCTGGATGTCCGGCCGGGAGAGGTCTATTGCCTTCTGGGGGCGAACGGCGCGGGGAAGACGACAACCATCAATCTTTTTCTGAACTTCATCCCGCCCACGACCGGCACGTGTTACATCAAAGGGATCGATGTCACCAAGGACCCCCTCGAAGCCAAGAAGTATGTCTCCTTCGTCTCCGAGAACGTCATGCTCTACGGCAATTTCACGGCCCGCCAAAACCTCGAGTTTTTCGCCAAGCTGGGCGGCAAGACGAACCTGGCCAAGGAACAATATTATCAGGTCATGCGCCGGGTTTCGCTTCAGGAGAAGGCGTTCGAGCAGAGGGTCAAGACCTATTCCAAAGGAATGCGGCAGAAGCTTGGGATCTCGATCGCTATCATCAAGGATGCGCCGGCGGTTTTGCTGGATGAGCCGACGGCAGGATTAGACCCTAAGGCGGCAGAAGAATTTTTGGAGATCCTGGGCGAGCTGAAAAACGAGGGCAAGGCCATCCTCATGTCCACCCACGATATCTTCCGGGCCAAGGAGATCGGCGACCGGGTCGGGATCATGAAAGAAGGCCGGTTGGTCATGGAACGGACCCGTGAAGAGCTCCAGTACGAGGACCTGGTCAAAATCTACATCGACTACATGAAGTCCGAGCCACTGACCGCCTAGCGAATCCATGAGACCGAGCCTATGCTGAAAACCATCATTAAAAAAGAACTTCTCGAGAATATCTTTAGCTATCGATTTCCTCTCTTTTTCCTCATTTGCGCCGTTTTGATTCTCTCCTCCCTGTACGTCCATTATCTCGACTACGAAAAAAGGCTCAGCGACTACAATGAACAAATGCGCCTGACCGGCGACACTCTCGCTTCGTCAAGAATGTCGGATATCCACTTTGGAACAATTCCGTTGAAAGGTTTTCGCCCGCCTTCGCCTCTCTCCATTTTCGCAGGCGGCTTCGAGACCTCGCTGCCTCGATTCTATGAATTCCAGGCGGATGGCTTCAAACAAGGCGAAACGTCCGTCGGGGACGAATCGGTTCTCTCCATTTTCGGCAAATTCGATTTCCTCTTTATCCTTCAAATGGTGATCAGCCTGATTGTCCTGTTGTTCGCTTCGGATCTCATCGCCGGAGAAAAAGAAGTTGGGACGCTGCGAGGGATTCTGTCGAACAGTGTTCCCCGGCACAGCCTCCTGATGGGAAAGCTCCTGGGTGGCTACATCGCGGTCTGGTTGCCGTTCATGACGACGTTTCTGCTCGGGATCATCCTGCTCGGCGTTACATCTTTTTCTCTGTCCGACACCCGAATCCTGACGCGGCTGATCGTCATCTTCCTCTCGGCGTCCATTTTTATCCTGGCCTACTTCGTCCTAGGCCTGATGATCTCCGTGAGTTCTTCGCGCGCCCGCACGGCGCTCGTGGGGATTCTGCTTGTCTGGATCTTTTTCCAGCTTGTCATTCCTAAGCTCAGCGATATGGTAGCTTCGGTCGTTTATCCGATCAGAACGGAAACCGTCGTGTCCATGCAGAAATCCCTCGTCGTCAAGACGCTCAATGACGAAAAAGCAAGGCTGTTGGGAAAGCAGTACGAAATAATCTTCGGGAAAGGATATGCTCTGACGTCCAACCCTGAGCCGGCGTCAAAGAGGGATGAATGGAATTCTTACAAAACGCAACTGGAGCAACAGTATCGAGAGAGAAAATCGCAACAATTGCGGAATCTCGAAGACGAATACCGAAGGGAGAAACATATTCAACAAAGGATCGCCAGCAACCTGTCGCTGATCTCACCCAGTGCGGCGTTTACCCGGTTTCTTACGGATGTCTGCGGAACCGGCGAGCTCGACAAAGAAAAGTACCTTGACGCCGTCAAAATCCATCAGCAGACACTGGACACAGCATTGTACAGCCACGTCAATAAAACGACCATGATCTTTCCCGGCGGAGGCACAGCCAGTTCTTCCTCCATTGGCGAATTCGTCAATCTGAAGACCCTGCCGAGCTTCGTGGTCAATAACACCCGTCTCTCCGAAGTCACGGCTGGCAATTTGGGGAGTCTCATATCGCTGGCCTTCTGGCTGATCGCCCCGTTCGCAGCGGCGTACGTTCGATTCTTGAGATATGACGTGAGATAGCCTCTATCAAAAGCAAAGGAGGGCGGACATGACATGGACAATTGTCCGAAAGGAAATCATCGCGAATCTTCTCAGCTATAAATTCTTCATCGTCATCCTCCTGACGACCTTGCTGCTCTTCACCAGCTTTTTTGTCCTCTACAAGGACTATAAGGGGCGGCTCGCCGATTACGAGCTTGTCCGGGCCAAGCCTGGCGAGCCAATCGCCGTCCTGCCGCCGAACCCGCTGTCCATTTTCGCCAAAGCCCTGGACGAGGCCATGACCCGCTCCTTCGAGATCAGCCGGATTGGCATTGACGTCTTTGCCGGCCAGAAGTCCGGCAACATCATTTTTGCCTTTTTCCCCACGCCCGATTTCGTCTATATCGTCAAGGTCGTCCTATCGCTCGTCGCGCTCCTCTTTGGGTTCGACCAGGTGAGCCGCGAGAAAGAGAGCGGCGTCTTGCGGCTGATGCTTTCCAATTCCGTTTCGCGGGCCAAGATTCTGTCCGGGAAATGGCTTGGAAATTTCCTCAGCCTGTCGGTGCCGTTTCTCCTGGTTACGCTCCTTGGATTCGCCTTGATCAACCTGGACCCCGGAGTCAGCTTCTCCGCATCGAGCACCGGCCGGTTTTTCCTTCTGGTTCTGACTGCGCTCGTCTATATCGCCCTCTTTCTAAGCTTAGGGATTTTTGTATCGGCGCTCACCCGGAGGGCCGCGTCATCGCTCGTCATCCTTCTTTTGATCTGGGCCGTGACCGTCTTCGTCGTTCCCAACCTGGGCACGCTCGTAGCCAGGCAGATGGTCGATGTTCCGTCCGTCAAGGCCTTGAGCGAAAAACAGGACCAGGTCTGGACTCGGGAGGTGCTCCAAATTGAAATGGAGCGGCGGGCTAAGAACGATCGAGGCACGGGAGACATCGTCAAAAATCATTTCGACGCCATCAACCGAGAACTGAACCAAATGGAAGAAGACTACCGGAACAAGTTCGACCGCCTGGTCCGGCTCTCTAAGAACATCAATCGGCTTTCTCCGGCGGCGAGCTTCGTCTACGCCTCGACCGAGCTGGCCGGGACGGGCATAGGAGAGGAAAGCCGGCTGAAAGAGAACGTCCTCCGCTACAAGGATTCCGTACTTTCGATTCGCGAGCGCGGCGAAAAGCAGGCTCCTGCTTTCGCATACGGCTACAGGTCCGTCGGCCAGTTCTTGGCTCAGGGAGGGCTGTTCGACCTGGCCTGGCTCGTCTTTTTCAACATCCTCTTCTTCGCTCTAGGCTATGTCGCCTTCGTCCGATACGATGTGAGATAAAGGAGCAGACCATGCTGGGAACGCTTATAAAAAAAGAGATCCTGAACAGCGTCTTTTCCTTCCGATTCATCGTGATATTCGCCCTGCTCGTCGTGGTCGTGCCCGTCACGATCTTCATCCTGACCAACGACTACGTGAACAAGGTCGACGAATATTCGTTCCGCCAGAACGGCCTTGAGAATTACTTGAAAAATTACGCCCACTTCAACCGGATAGGGAGCGTCACATGGCCTTCTCAGCCGCCGATCTCCTTTTATTCGCTCGTTCGCGGCATCTCTTCGGACGTCAACATGGACAAGTTCGACGATGATCCTCTGCCGGTGATGTTTCCCCTGCTCGACCTCGTTTTCATCGTCGGCATCCTACTCAGCCTGGCCGCTCTCATATTTTCTTACGACGCCGTTTGCGGGGAAAAGGAGGATGGGACGTTAAAGCTCATGATGTCGAACCGCCTGACGCGGTCCAAGCTCATCCTGGGCAAGATCATCGGAGGCACGCTGACGCTGCTCATCCCGTTCCTGCTGTCCCTGATCCTGGGCCTGTTCGTCATCCTGCTGAACTCCCGCGTAGCCTGGGCGGGGACGGATTGGGCTACCCTGGCCCTCGTCCTTTTGGGCGCGGTTATATATGTCTTCCTATTTTTAGTCCTCGGTGTTTTTCTCTCGGCCAGCCACCATTCGTCTTCGGCGTCCATCATGACGTCGCTCTTTGTTTGGGTCCTCCTCATCCTCGTTGTCCCCAACCTGAGCCCTTATCTCGCTTCATTGATTTCGCCCGCACCTTCGCAGATCAAGATGCAACGGGAGGTCTCCCGTTTATCAGACGTCGAGCGAGACGCCCTAGGTAGGAAGCTCATGACCGAGCGCCTGGGCGAGCTCATCAAAAAATATCCCGTTCTGGCAGAAAGATTCTCGGAGGCCGAGGCAAAAGCCCGGGTCGAGAAGGATCCTGTTTTCCGGGAAGCGTATCAGGCACGAACACGGGAGGTTCAGGCGGCCTGGGACGAGGCCAACCGAATCCAGAGCGAAAAAATCAGAGCGCTTAGAGAAGACGTCAACCGCAAGGTCGAAGCGCAGACGAGGCTTTCAGGAAGCCTGTCGATGGTCTCTCCGCTGGCGGATTTCACCTATCTGGCGACGGACCTGACGTCCACGGGCATGATGAACCTGCGCCATTTCGGGCGCCTGAGAGGGATTTGGGATCAAGCCTTCGGGGCATACCAACGAAACCGGATCGCCGTTTTGCAGAAACAGAACCCCGCCGTCGACTGGTGGAACACGCCGTTGGATGTGAGCGACATGCCCCGCTTCCTATATAAAGAAGAAGCGCTGGCATCAAGGGTCAAGGGAACTCTATGGCCGTTCGCGATTATGATGATGATGAACCTGGTCGTCTTCAGCGCCGCTTATATCTCGTTCATCAAATACGACGTCCGCTGACCGGGATAAACGCGAAAAAAATTCGAGAGCACGGACCAAAAGATTCCATTAAATTTCTTCTGCCCCCAGAGGGGCTAACGAACGACGATAATATGTTTCCCCCTCCCTTGAAAGGAGAGGGGAAGATGAGGATCAGTCTAACAATAAGCTCCCTCCCCTTATTCCCCTGCCAAAGGGAGAATGGGAAAACGAGACTATTTAGGATGTTTGAGCTCGGTCTCCGGCCGTTCTTCCATATATTGGATATAGAGTTCGGTCAGGTCCTCGCCTTCGAGCTCCTGGCGTGTTTTCATCATCACCAGTTGGCCTTTTTTCATGAAGCCCACCCTATCCGCAATTAACTTGGCCCTGAAAATATCGTGGGTGGACATAAAGACCGATTTTCCGTGGTCCCGCATCTCGATGAGGAGATTCAAAAACTCCTGCCCCGATTTCGGGTCCAAGCCCGAGGTCGGCTCGTCAAGGAGAATGTTGGGCGCATCTTTGATGACGGCGATGGCCAGGCCAAGCTTCTGCCTCATGCCTTTGGAATAATTCTTTGTCCGCACGTTGAAAGCGTCTTCCTGAAGGCCGACGCTTTTCAAGGCCTTGCCATAATCGGCCTTAGTCAATCCCCGTTTTCCGGCCAGCTTGGTGAAATAGTCCATGTTCTGGAAGGCGGTGAAGTTTCCGTAGAGGGTGACGTTTTCGGAGACGAATGAGACGTAGTCTTTAGAGCGCAGCGGCTCTTTTGTGACATCGATGCCCTCGATGAGGGCCGTTCCCTCGGTCGGAGGGATGAAGTTCAGGAGGAGGTTGATGGTCGTCGTCTTTCCGGACCCGTTGGCGCCGAACATGCAGAAGATC
>CAZIDN010000018.1:0-56760 GCA_964537875.1 uncultured Eubacteriales bacterium | reverse complement strand
GGCCCAAAATACATCAATTCTTAGGCGAATGGTTGTCCGTGGAAATCCAGGCTAGTGTACACTGTCGTTTGCAATTTCAGAGCCATTATAACCCTCCTCAGCTCGCCGCTTGAGCAGTCTTCGCTAGCCGGTTGACCTAACGGAAACATATGAAAAACGATTCAAGCTCATCATGAAGTCGTTTTGTCGGTTTATGTTCTCCCCTCTCCCATCCCGCTAAAGTTGACTGATTGACCCCTAAGATTTTTGAGAATTTTTTTTGGGATATGCCATGTAGCCGCCTATAGTTTTTGAGTCTGTCTGATAGATTCCCGGCTTCGGTCTCGAATGGATCATGTCCTAGGAACTCGATAATCTTCGGAATCAGGGCCAGAGACGGCCTCACTTTATTCCTCTCCCAAAGATATATCGTAACGTCGTCGACATTAAACCTAAGGGAAAGTTGGCGCTTCGTAAGCTTCAAATCCAGCCTTCGGGTCTTTATGTGGTCGCCCCACGTCCTCAAAAAATCAGGGTATTCCTCCCTGTGGACCGGTTTTCTTGCCTGTTGTAGGCGGCAGTAAAAAGGATACCAAAAAGGGCAACACAACGGTGCGAAGACGTATTCCGGGGCCTGGCCCGGGGGCAGGCGGATTGCACAGAAGCCCAGAGAAACAAGTATTACTCGAAAATCTCAGGCCCGCTGCTCGATAGGATTGATATTCAAGTCGAAGTGCCGGAGGTTAAATTCAGGGATATTGTTTCGAGAGTTGAGAGCGAAAGCTCAGAGGCCATAAAAGAGCGGGTCTGCCGGGGGCGGCGCGCTCAGCTTGAAAGGTTTCGTGGGACTAGGATTTATGCCAACGCCCAGATGGGGCCCAAGGAAGTGAAAGTCTTTTGCCGAATCGACAGGGAAGGGGAGAAGCTTCTCGAGGCTGCGGTGACGCGTCTGGGCTTCAGCGCTCGGGCATACGACCGCTCGCTCAAAGTGGCCAGGACCGTGGCGGATTTAGCGGACGAGGAAAACATCAGCCCGGCCCATCTCTCCGAGGCCATCCAGTACCGGATGATGGACAGGTATTATTGAAGGCGGCCTTACTTGGCGCTGCTCTCAATGATATATCTTAATCTATTCTGCTTAATAAAGCGCCTCGGCTAATCCTATTTATGTTAATTTTGGTTTTCGGAGCTTGCCCTACCCCCTCAAATCTATCCAGGCCTTATCTATTGAAGTCAGAAGAAGCAGCTGGCCGGGCTGAAGGGGCGATATCAAAGCTCGTGGTCCAGGAATTCGATGGTCTTTGGAATTAACGCTAAGGCGGCCATGCCTGGCTCTTTTCTCATAGATATATCTTAATCTCCTCAGCCTTAAGATTTTAACGAATTTTCTTTATGTTGGTTTCTAACCCAGCCGCATTATTTTATTATTAGGCCTTTGATTGTGTTCAAGCTCTTAGGATACGCTAAGGGCCGGATTTATGTTCTCTTAAAGGGCATAAACGAAAAAGGCAATAATTGTAAGTACTTTTAGGCGAGCTTGCCAGGCGCAAAGGTCGAGTCGCTACGTCGATTGTCTAAGGAAAACGGGAAAAATAAAAAAATTTCAAAAATTGATAAAAAAAAGAGGTTTTTTCAGTCTATATAAGTAGAGAGGGATATCTTAAAGCTTCTTTAATTTCAATCCAGGCGAACTAAGGGGGGATAGCTAGCGTGCCAAGGGGGCTAATATTCTCATTGAGGCTTCGATGACACTTTTCGCGTATTTTATGTCTCAGGGCATTGACCCTGAGATTTTCATATTTCATCAAAGCACTCAACAAACAATACCGACCGCAAGAACAAAGAAGGGCTCTCTAGCAATCGAAACGATGAGCTTTCCTAAACGAACAGTTAAGGAGATGTTGAAGAGAGCCGCAGAGAAGTATGTCCCGGAAATCAAAGGACGCGATTAGATTAGAAAGGATTAAGATAAAAAAAGGCAGCTTTTATCGGAACTGATAATCTTGGCATTATAAACGATTGGAGGAGGGAAAATTGACGCAGGAACGCCATTCAGGCAGCGCAGCAGAAAAAGATGTTATTATCCTTTATACTCACTAAAATATTCTGAGGAGGTTTCCAATGAAATCAACGACGAAGGCAATACGCATTCTCGCTACCTTAATCTGCATGGGATTGTGCATTGCTATTTCGGCACAAACGCAACCACAGCAAAACGAGCGCTATAAGATTCAATGGCATGATCATACGCTTTATACCAACAGACCGATGCCGGCAATGCCGACAGAACTCACTCTCGCAGCATACCCGGATACGGTAGCAGGATACTATTTTGTCCAGTTTTCCGGTCCTGTCAAAAAAAATATGAAGTCGCAGGTAACAGCTGCGGGGGGTGAGCTGCTCATTTATTTACCTAATAACTGCTTTCTGGTCAAAATGAACGCTATTGCCCTAAACAGAGTCAGGGCGCTATCCGCTGTGCAGTGGGTCGGCATTTATCAGCCGGCTATGCGACTATCGGAAAAATTGATGAACCGTGTAAGAGGTGTGGAAATTAAACCCCCACAGCCGCAATATCCTTTAAAATTTGAGAAACCTGATGCTGCTGCATCTGCGCTTCTCCAGCTGACTATTGTAGTATTCAAAAATGAAGATCTCGAAAAAATCCGGCAGGCTATCGCTGCAGCCGGCGGGACCGTTCTAGCTACCAGTGAAGGCAAACGCCAGCCGAAACTGCGTTTAACTATTGCTCGTGAGAATGCCCTGGCACTAGCCCGAATCAATGGAGTGATGTGGCTCGAAGAATTTAAGATGCCCAGGCTGCACAATGACACCGCACGAGGTGTGATGAATATTACACCGGTATGGACCGGTCATGGTCTGCGAGGCAATGGTCAGATCATCGGCATCAGCGACACTGGTCTTGATATGGGTGTCAACGACGCAACGATGCATGATGATGTAGAGGGGCGCATTATCAATATTTTCAGTTGGGCGGTGCAAGCTGGCTACAATTATCTTAACGCCGGTGATGACGATGGTGCCAGCGATCTGAGCAGCGGCCATGGTACTCATACGACCGGCTCGATCTTAGGTAATGGTACTGTTTCCGGTGGCACATATAGCGGAGTAGCCCCGAACGCTTCTCTCGTATTCCAGGCTGTCGAACAATTCGGCGATTATGTCGGAACTTCAAATGACGGTTACTTCCTTATCGGTATTCCAATCAATCTGAATGATCTCTTCCTGCAAGCGTACAATGCGGGTGCAAGAATTCATTCCAATAGCTGGGGTGCTCCCGATGCCGGTGCATATACGGCAACATCACAGGATGTCGATGAGTTTGTCTGGGATCATCCCGATATGTTGATTCTATTCTCAGCAGGAAATGATGGAGTGGATACGGATCTTAATAATATTATAGACGCCGGTTCGGTAGGAGCACCCGGGACGGCTAAAAATTGTCTGACGGTGGGTGCATCAGAAAATAACCGGCCTGCGATTCTACAAACTTATTTTCCTGGACTTGGTCCTATTATTGATGCCGATCAGATCGCTAATAATACGAGTGGTATGGCCGCATTCAGTAGTCGCGGGCCAACCGACGATGGCCGTTTTAAACCCGATCTGGTAGCACCTGGTACAATGGTTGCTTCTCTCCGTTCCCATGCGTCACCTAATACAGTCTGGTTTACCGACGACATGGAGAGCGGTTTAAATGGGTGGACGATGACAGGGGCCTGGGCCCAAATCACTGCGGATGCCCATAGCGCAAACACTTCCTGGCACGACAGTCCTGCCGGTAATTACGCTAACAATACGAATATTTCTCTGACCAGTCCCGCCCAAAATATATCCGGAGGAGGGCTTGGAGGAAAAGAAATCCAATTTTGGTGTCATTACGATCTTGGCACGGGAGACCAATGGCTTTTGGAAGTCAGTAGCAATGGCGGGACAACCTGGTCAGGAAGCCTCTCTTTCACAGGCACCCAGGTAAACTGGGAATTGTGGACCATCGGTCTGGGGCCATATTCTCATGCAGCTAATTTCCGGGTACGTTTCCGGCTGCAATCGAACGCAGATGGCGTGAACGGCGATGGTCTATACATCGACGACGTTCGTATTGTGGAAGGAGCATTCGGATCTTCTCTTTTAAGCGATCAGGGGTTAACGCCTGCTGGTTCGGTTAACGACCAAAACTACCTGCTTATGAACGGCACCAGTATGTCCACACCCTTAACGGCAGGAGCGGCAGCCATAGTGCGGCAATATTATACCGATGTGGTGGGCCTGAGTTACGTCTCTGCTGCATTATTACGCGCGACGTTAATCAACGGGGCTACAGAAATGAGCCCGGGTCAGTACGGCGTGGGTGCCAACCGAGAAATGAACGCCAGACCCAACAGCGTTGAAGGCTGGGGGAGGGTGGATCTCAATACAGCGCTTTTCCCGACTGCGCCGGCGGTGCTCGACCATGTCGATGAGCTGGCCGGTCTCGAGACCGGCGAGAGCCGTACCTACAATCTCAGTATCACAAACAATACAGTACCCATTGTAATCACAATGGTATATCACGATTATCCGGGCAGTGGCATCCAGAACAATCTCGACATGAGCGTGACTACCCCTGGGGGTGCTACCCTCGATCCCAACGGCTTGGCCGGCCCTGATGCGATTAATAATGTCGAACAGATTGTTATCGGGGCGCCCGTGGTCGGGCTTTACAACATTACTATCAACGGACAGAACGTACCTCAGGGACCTCAACCGTTTGCCCTGGTCACTTCCGGAGGCGGGACGATAGTCACCCGCAATCCGGTCAATGTGATGTTGGTTCTTGATAAATCAGGAAGTATGCTCGATCCCGCCTGTCCGACGTGCAGTCCTAAGTTGCAGGTCTTAAAAGATGCAGTTGAACTGTTTGTGCAATTGTGGACTGCGGTCGCCGTGCCGGATGATCGCCTCGGCGTCACCTATTTTACAACGAACATCAACGAGTATAGTGTCGGCGGTGAGGTCTTGCTTCCGGTACTTGCGAATGCAGCCGGAATGATTGCCGACGTGCAAAGTCAGACCACGATTCCGTCAAACCTGACGGCGATGGGAGGGGGACTCCAGTCGGCCATCAATAGATTGACGGATGCCAGCCGTCCCCGCAATATTATCCTTTTCACCAACGGTATGCAGAACGTCAATCCCATGGTTCATCAGCTCGGGGGCACTTCACTGGATATCGAGGATGATGCTACTCATCCCCATTCCAATATTGATCCTACGGTTCCACCGACCAACTTGAATTCTGCTCTAGGTATTAAGATCAATACCATTGGTGTGGGAGCCACTCCGCCGTATGTCGATCTCCTCGACAATATTGCGACGGAAACCGGCGGCATTTCAAAGCTCACGACGGCTCCGGATGAAGATTTGCGGCGTTTCTATGTTGAAGAGCTGATTGATGTTCTTAGGGAATTTAGTCCGCAACTACTCGGCTATCGACACGGAAGTCTGACAGAATCGAATGCCACCGAGTCGTTTACGGCAAATGATGGGGCACGGAAAATTATTCTGAAACTGAGTTGGAAACGAGGAGCTAAACTCAGCTTTCAAGTGGAAAAAGACGGCCATGATCTTACGCGGTACGGTCAAATTATAAACGGGCCGTTCTATCGCATTTTTTCTATAGATGTTCCCGCCGATATCAAGTTCACTATCATTAATCCAGGCGGTGACTGGCACATGCGGATTAGTGGAACTACAGGTGCTTCGTATGAGGCGGCAGCTATCGTGGAAGAACCGAGGTTGGAATACGATTTCTCATTAGGACGCAAAGATTATGTCGCCGGGGATCCAATCGAGTTAAACGCGCGTCTGACCTTAGGGCGACAACCTGTGACGGATGCGAGCCGGGTTACTGCAACTGTCCTTGCGCCGCTTCAAGGATTGGGCACGCTGTTATCCATCACTCCCACTCCGACGGAACCACCTGGATTTCAATTTGAAAGTGCTGCAACCATCGGTCAGAAAAAACTTAAGCTCCTGTTGCGTGACGAAAAGTTCTATCGCGATTTACAGCCGGTGGGGAACACCATCACCCTTCAACACAAGGGAGGTGGCAACTATTCGGCAATTTTCTCGAATACGAATGTTACGGGAACTTACACGGTAATTTTCCATGTTGAAGGTGATCGCACAGACATAGGGAAATATCGAAGGACGGAGATCAGATCCACGATGGTGCGTTTCGGTAAAGCAGAGCTCGATGCATCCAATATTCAGGCGACGCTTCTTGATAAAACTGCCGATGGGCGGCGGATGCAGTTGCGGGTTCGTCCTCGAGATCGCTTCGGGAACTATCTCGGCCCCGATTATGGTGACCGTATCAAGGTATCCTTATCGGCTGGATCGGTCGGCAGTGATAAACGCGACCTCGCTGATGGTAGCTATACGATTCCATTCTTCGTACCTCCAACGATCGATCCAGTTGTCACGGTAACGGTGATGGATCAACCGCTTCTCGAGGACCATTTGTCTGTAATATGGAAAAGGTACATCTTTGCCGTCAGCGCCCATGTAGGAAGGAGCATTCCCACAGGCAATTTTGATAATGCTTACGATCCCGGATTGTTGGCAGAATTAGACTTCGGCTACGCATTTTCTCGGAGTTTCTCGTTGGAGGCTGACTTGGGCCGCTACAATTTCGATCCAACGTATAGGATAACAGGTGGAACCCTATACTTGAAATATCACCGACCCTTAAACGGGTGGGGGATATTTGCGGCTTTGGGTTCCGGGTTCTATAAACCTGAGAATACGGACGCCGTCTTGGGTGTGAGTGCAGGAGTCGGGATTGAAAAAACATTATGGCAACGGCTAAAAGCAGAATTAGGCACTTATTACTTCCATCTGTTTCTAAGTGCAGGTGATATCAATTTCGTCGGTTTGAAAGCTGGGCTACTGTATTTTTTCTGAGAGGTTACCAATCGAAGTGGAATCGTAGTTGTAAGCGGGAATACTTCAATGAAGCTTTTCATGCAGTCTATTTCAGGGCATTGACTCTGAGATTTCTATATTCCATGAAAGGAGGCATAAAATGCCAAGACTTTCCGAAAGGCAAAGGGCCTTTGAGCTGTCGCAGCTTGCTGGAATAACGGCTGATCCGGCACCCGACCTAATCTTAGACAAGATCCGACTTGCCAAGCTAAAGCTAGAAATGCTCGATCAGACAATTATCGAATTGAAAAACCAGATCAAGATCGCAGAGACATACCGGAACATGATTAAGGAACAACATAACATTAAATAACCCTAAGATTTCGATAATTCTTAATGACTTTTTCGAATATTGCAGACGTCGATGTCTAAATGCGATGTGCTCCTGATCGGGTTTGAAGATCAAGAAAATCTTGGGTTACGCTACGTCGCGTCTTATCTCAAAAAACACAACTTCCTTGTTTCTATCGAATCATATGGCTCGCCAAGATTCCAAATCCTAGCTAAGATACGAAAGGCCAAACCCAAAATAGTCGGCCTTTCGATGATTTTTCAGCGATTTTTTTTCGATTTCAAGGAACTGATATCTTATTTAAGAAGGAACGGAGTTTCCGCTCATTTCACGATGGGAGGACACTTTTCCAGCATGGAACATCTGAAAACTCTGGAACTGATTCCAGACGTAGATTCGGTCGTGCGTTTCGAGGGAGAAGAAACTCTGCTCGAACTATGCAAAAAGATTGATGATTCGGATTCTTGGGAAACAATCAAGGGCCTAGCCTACAGACACGACGGCAAAGTACGGATCAATCCTGTCCGCCCGCTCATTAATGACCTCGATTCCCTTCCATTCCCCCTCAGAAGGAAACAAGCCACCACGCATCGCGGGCTCGGCGTCTGCTCAATCCTGGCAAGCCGGGGATGTTACTATAACTGTAGCTTCTGTAGCATCCATCAATTCTACAAAGAGTCCTCAGGGCCCCTGCGTCGAACTCGATCGCCAGCGAATATCATCAACGAGATGGAAATACTCTTTCACGAAAAGAACGTTCGCATATTCATATTCCAGGATGACGAATGGTTCATGAAAGGGCATTCACACATTGGGTGGATCGAGGATTTCGTCAATACTCTAAAACGATCTTCCATATGCAATAGTATTTTATGGCGCATTTCCTGCCGGGTGGATGACCTGAAAGCCGATTTGATCAGGAAAATGCAGGAAGTCGGCCTGATGTGCATCTATCTTGGCATTGAATCCGGCAATGACCAAGGACTTAGAACATTCAACAAGCATTTCACTGTCGACGACATTTACAGATACCTTGACATACTCAGAGAAGTCAATATGCCTTTCGAATTCGGATTTATGATCTTCGACCCGGAAAGCACATTCGAGTCGGTGGTCGAGAACATAAAGTTCCTGGAAAACATCACAGATGAAGGTCGAGCGCTCGCCAATTTCAGCAAGATGGTTCCATACGCGGGAACTCCGATAGCTAGGAGCCTGAAAAAAGAGGGAAGGTTGGAAGGAACGATCGCTTCCCCCGATTACAGTTTTCGCGATCCCCGGTTGAACATTCTGCAACTTTTTATCTCTTGGGCTTTCAATTTCAGAAACTTTGACCGGGAAGGGCTAGTTGAGCGGCTTCGCCAAGCTAGGTTCGACGGCATGGTTCTCGACAAATTCTTCTCTGATAGATACGACACAAAATCCTACGCGAGCGCAGTGAAGGACCTTATTCGGCAGAGCAACGACTCTGCCTTGGAAAATCTTGCCTTGGCCACTGGGTTAATGGGAAAAAACGCCGAGGAGGAAACATATAAAGATTGGCCTGTGCTCGAGAACCTTAGGCAGGAAGAGCTGCAGAGTGAGGAGCGCATCACCTCGGCGCTTGACCGGCTAGAAAGTTGCTACCGATAAAAAGTATGATGCCACAAACATTGGTAAAACCAACAAACAAGTTCTTTGTTAGTCTTTATGTTATTTCTTGGACTTTTTATTAACTCAGTGTTATTAACCTATGAAATCAGATTTGTAGGCTTATCTGATCATGGGTAGTACGGCTATCATTCAGGCCCGGAAGTGTTTAGCTAGATAAGAGCTAAAAATGAATTCAGTTTCTCAAGAAGTCTCTGCGTGGGCCGGTGTGTTTCTTTCTCCCATCCGGCTAGGATTGTCTGGTCTATTCCTAATAAGACGGCTAGCTTCTTCTGAGTCAGCCCATGAATCCTCCGATATTCTCGAATTCTTTCTCCCAAATTTTCTGTTACTTTTTCAAACGGATCGCGGCCCAGGAACTCAATAATTTTCGGAATCTGAGCCAGAGATGGCCTTACTCGGTTCTTCTCCCAAAGATATATCGTTGTATCGTCAACATGAAACCTGAGGGAAAGTTGGCGCTTGGTGAGCTTCAAATCCAGCCTTCGGGCCTTGATGTGATCGCCCCACGTTCTCAAAAAATCAGGGTATTTCTCCCCGTGAACGGGTTTTCTTGCCTTTAAGGTCAAATGGCAAAAAGGCAACGCAACCCTGCGAGGATGTGTTCCGGGGCCTGGCCCGAGAGCAGGCGGATTGCACGGAGGCCCAGAGAAACAAGTACTACTCGAAGATCTCCGGCCCGCTGCTCGACCGGATCGATATTCAAGTCGAAGTGCCGGAGGTTAAATTCAGGGATATTATTTCGAGAGTTGAGAGCGAAAGCTCGGAGGCGATAAAGGAGAGGGTTTGCCGGGCGCGGCGGATTCAACTTGAAAGGTTCCGCGGGACTAGAATTTATGCCAACGCCCAGATGGGGCCGAAGGAAGTGAAGGCATTCTGCCGGATCGACAGGGAAGGGGAGAAGCTGCTGGAGACGGCGGTGACGCGGCTGGGCTTCAGCGCCCGGGCTTATGACCGCTCGCTCAAGGTGGCGAGGACGATTGCCGACCTGGCGGAGGAGGAAAATATCAGCCCGGCCCACTTAGCAGAAGCCATCCAGTACCGGATGATGGATAGGTATTATTGAGCCGCCTTGCCCTTTTATCAAAACTTCTGATAAAATCAAAAGCCAAATTCTTGGGAGAAACATGAAGTCATGGAACAGCCGGGCCGACCGGCGGGTGTGAATGAAAGTCCTGCTCGTCCAGCCCCCGCTCGAGGATTTCTATACGACGGCGATCCGGCTCTATCCGCTTGGACTGCTCTACGCGGCCGCCGTCCTTGAAAAGGCAGGCTGGACGGTCGAAATCCAGGATTGCTTGTCGCCTCTCCGAAAACGCCGGATTCCAGTTCCTGAGGATTTTGCCTATCTCGTACCCTTTATGGGCGATCCCTGCTTTTTTAAAGGCTTTTACAGGTTTGGCAGGGATACAGAGGGGATTGTCCGGAGGCTTAATGATTCGGCTCCCGACGTCATCGGTGTTTCGTCCCAATTTACAGCCTATTATCAGAGCGTGGAAGAGCTGATAAAGCTCTTTAAACGGAACTCCCGATCCCCGGTTTTTATCGGCGGGAACCATGCCACTGCTTTTCCCGAAGAGATCAAGCAAAGAACGCCCGAGGTTGATGACGTCCTCATCGGACCGGCGGAAGAATGCCTGCCTGAATATCTTGAAAGGCGCGGCTATTCCGTTGTCGAAGAGAAGCCGAATTGGATCCAGCTCCGACCCGCCCATCATCTTCTCCAGCCGAATGATTACAAGATCGGAAAGCGGAATTACATCTCCATAACAGCCAGCCGAGGTTGTCCGTTTCGTTGCGATTTTTGCAGTGTCCACGGGATGTTCGGCCGGAGCATCAGCTACCGAGCCGTGGGGAGTGTCCTTGAGGAAATGCGCTGGAATTATCTGCAGAAAAACGTGCGCATCTTTAATTTTGAAGACGACAATCTTTCCTATGACCGGGAGTGGTTTTTGGAGTTCTTGCGGGGCGTGAAAGTCGACTCGCTTCTTCAGGACGTGGAGCTCACGGCCATGAACGGGCTTTGCTCGAGCACGCTCGACGAATCCCTGTTGCCCTCCATGGTTCAGGCAGGCTTCAGGAGGCTCAACCTGTCTTTTATCACTCAGAGCCGGGATCTGAAATCAGAATACCACCGCCCTTTGGAGGGCAGGGGCTTCGCGAGTCTCATCCGGGGCGCCCAAAAGCTGGGATTGTTTGTCACCGTCTATATCATCATCGGCCTGCCCGGTCAGACATTCGAAGAAGCCAGAGAAAGCATCGACTACCTTTGCGGCCTAGGCGTCTTGGTCGGTCCATCGGTCTTTTACATCCCTCCGGCGAGCCCACTCTATGAGCGACTGTCTCTGCCGCCGGCCGTCAAAAACAACTGGAACCTTTACCGCTCGTCGGCCTTTGCCGTGGAAACCGATCATTTCTCCCGCGGGCGGCTGGTCGAGCTCTTCGTCTACGCCAGAAGAAAAAACCTGGAAAATAAAAATTAAATAGGGTAATCTCATGCCTATGGAAACGCAAGAAAGACATCTTCCTCGGGTGCTTGGCCTTTGGGATATCGTCAGCATCGTCATCGGCGGCGTCATCGGTTCGGGCATCTTTCTCGTCCCGAAGGACATGGCCGTAGCCGTCCAGGTGCCGCTGCTCATACTGGCTGTCTGGGCAGTCGGCGGCCTGTTGAGCTTTTTCGGAGCGCTTTCTTTTGGAGAGTTGGGAGCGGCCATGCCGGAGGCGGGAGGAGCCTACGTCTTCCTCCGCGAGTCGTATGGATCGATGATCTCTTTCCTGTTCGGCTGGACGCTTTTTCTGGTGATCGATACCGGAGCCATCGCCACTCTAACCGTGGCCTTTTCCTCGAAATACCTGACTCATTTTTTTCCCATTTCGCCGCTTGGCCAGAAGATCATCAGCTTCGCCTTTCTCTTGTTCCTGATGATCGTGAATTATGTCGGTGTCCGGTGGGGAGCGAACCTACAGAACCTCCTGACGATCATCAAGTTCGGCGCCTTGGTCGGCGTCTGCGGCGTGATCTTTATTCTGGCTAAAGGAAATGCCTCGAACTTTGTCAGCCCCTCGCCTAAGACATTTTCCGGAAACCTTTTGGGCAGTTTCGGCATAGCCCTGGTGGCGTCGCTCTGGGCTTACAAGGGATGGGAAGCATCCACCTACAGCGCTGGAGAGACCAAGAACCCGCAGCGGAACCTTCCCCTGGGACTTTTCATCGGAACCGCCGCTTGCATCGCCATCTACATACTGGCCCAGTTGGCCTATCTGTATGTCCTCCCGGCCGGCGAAATCGCCAAATCCGACCGCATCGCCGCGGACGCCATGAACCTGGTCGTCGGCCCGATCGGGGCG
Source organism: uncultured Eubacteriales bacterium (assembly GCA_964537875.1). Taxonomy (GTDB): domain Bacteria; phylum Acidobacteriota; class Aminicenantia; order Aminicenantales; family UBA4085; genus JAPKZH01. Next base: position 44,498 of record CAZIDN010000018.1, on the reverse strand, counting down.
TCGATCATTTCGTTCATCATCCTCTTTTCGATCATGGGCGCGACGAACCAGAATTTCCTCTGCTCGCCGCGCGTTTATTACGCCATGGCCAAGGACGGGATCTTTTTCAAAGGGCTGACGGCCATCCACCCGAAATTCCTGACGCCCCATGTTTCGATCATCGCCATGGGTGTTTGGAGCATGATCCTCATCCTCTTTTTCGGCACGTTCGAGCGGCTCTTCACCTATGTCATTTTCGGCCAGTGGATCTTCTTCGGCCTGACCGTGGCCGCCGTCATCATCCTCAGGAAAAAGAAGCCCGGCCTGCCGCGACCGTATAAAACCTGGGGCTATCCCATCACTCCGATTATCTTTATTGTGGCGGCCCTGTACATCTCGATCAACTCGCTCATCACCCAGTTCTGGAACTCCGTCTCCGGACTCATTATAATTTTATTGGGATTGTCGCCCTTTGCTTTTTGGAGAATCAAGAAGGCGAAAAAGATTCTCCCCACGGATTGGGTCGTCTTTGTCCTTGGCTTGCTTGTCTGGGATACGGCGGCGATATTTTTATTGGAAAAAATAGTTTCGGAGATGTGGCTTGTCATCTCCGTCGGGGGATTGCTCTTGATTAACGGTGTGATCATCGCCCTCGTATCCAGGCTTCCTAAAAAGGGAATAACGGCATCTTGACATTATAACGTTTTAACGTTATATTATCGGCGAGAGGTTTAAGATGAAAAATCAGCTCAAGAGGTCTACTGTCTATTTAGACGCGGAGCTGCACCGGGCTTTGAAGATCAAAGCCGCAGAAACAGATTATTCCGTGTCGGAGCTTGTCAATGAAGCCGTCAGAAATGCCCTGGCGGAAGATGCCATCGATCTCGCGGCGATTGAAGAGCGGAAGAACGAGCCCCGGCTTCCTTTTGAAGATGTCCTGAAAAAGCTGAAAAAAGATGGGCGGATATAAAGTGATCATGGCCAAGTCCGTGCTCAAAGAGCTTTATGAAATACCCAAGAAGGATCTCGAGCGAATACTCCTTAGAATCGGGCAGCTTTCCCAAAATCCCCGCGGCCAAGGTTCGGAAAAGCTCTCTTCCCGCCGGGAGAGTTATCGCCTTCGCCAAGGAGATTATCGGATCGTCTATTCCGTCAACGATAAGGACCGCATCGTTGATGTCTCCAAAATCGGGCATCGAAAAGAAATTTATAATGGCCGGGTTCATGAGGCATAAAAGGGGTTTTTCATTTCCAGCCGGTCTTTTTAATCCAATCTTTCTCATCGAACGGCCGTTGGCAAAGAAACCCCCTTGCGGGGGTTTTGGAGGGAAATGGGAAAAAGGGAGGGTGGGCTTATGCCGTATCGATCAGGCGTCCGTCTTTGACGACGAGCCTGCCGTTTTTGATGACATGCTTGATGGGATTGATCCCCAAATGATAGACCAGGAAGAGATAGCTGGGGATCTCGCACAGGACGAGATCCATTTTCTTCCCGACCTCTAGGCTTCCGACTTGATCCTGCAGCCCCAAAGCATAGGCCGGATTGGCTGTCACGGCGTTGAGGGCCTCTTCGATGGTCATTTTCAGGGTGAAAACGCCGAGCTGAAGGACAAACAACATCGATTCCATCATCGAACTGCCCGGGTTGAAATCCGAGGCGAGGGCGACGACGGCCCCCTCGTCGATCAATCTTCGAGCCGGAGCCTTTTTCTCCTGCATCAGGAAGAAAGATACTCCCGGTAGAAGCGTGGCGACCGTAGTACTCCGGGCGAGCGCCTGGATTCCCGCTTCCGTGATCGCGATTAAATGGTCGGCCGAGGCCGCCCCGATCTTGGCCGCAAGCTCCGCTCCTCCCAAGGAGACGAATTCATCGGCGTGGATTTTGACGCGAAAGCCGGCCGCCTGGGCCGCCTGTGCCAACCTTTCTGTCTCCTCCACAGAGAACACGCCCTTCTCACAAAATACATCGAAGAATCGGGCAAGGTCTTTCTTGCGGACTTCGGGGATGATCTTGTGAATAAGAAGGTCAATGTAATCCTCCTTGCGGGAGCGATATTCTTCGGGGACTTCATGAGCCCCCATAAACGTCGGGACGAGGTCCACGGGATGAGCCTGGCCGGCCTCCCGGATGACCTCGAGCTGTTTGATCTCATCCTCCAAATTCAGGCCGTACCCGCTCTTGGCCTCGGCGGTCGTCGTGCCGTGGAGAAGCATTCGGTCAAGCCTCTTGAGGCAAAGGGCTTTCAGCGCGTTCTTGGAAATCTGCCGGGTCGCCCTGACCGTTGTCCGGATGCCCATGCCGGCTTCCGCCAATTGCTGGTAGGTATAGCCGTTGAGCCTGAGCGCGAATTCTTCTTCCCGGCTTCCGGCAAAAGGGAGGTGCGTATGAGAGTCGATAAAGCCGGGCAGGCCGACCAAGCCGCCGCCATCAATCCGAGATCCTTCCCTTGAGAGCTTGACTTCGGCCTTGGCGCCTTCTTCCGGACCGAGATAGACGATCCGGCCCTGGTGGGAAGCGATCCAGGCGTTCTCGATCACGCCGACATCCCGGAGCGCTTCCTTTCTCTTCGGGATAGCGCCTCCGCAGGTTAAAAGCTGACGGCAGCCGGCGATGATGAGATCAGCCTGTTTCATGAAGGATATTTTCGAAGCTGGGAGTGCTTGTTCCTGATGAACGACGGCGTATCCAGATCATCCCACTGCCTCTCTCCCCAATTCGGCTGCGTCCAGGAAGGCCGCAGCGTGCTTGCCTCGTTGCCTTTGGGTTCGAAGATCATGGGAGGCGTTTCCCGTTCGATCGGGAAGGGGGGAGGGGTTCTCTTGTATTTGTGATAAGCCGGGGAGAGATGGTCCGTGGCGGTAACCTCTTTCTCCACCTGCCGGTCAAAGCCGGTGGCGATGACCGTGACCTTGACCATGTCCTTCATGTTCGGGTCGATCACGGTCCCGAAGATAATGTTCGCCTCGGCGTGGGCCAGCTTGTGGATGAGCTGCGAGGCCTTGGAGACTTCGTGGAGGGTGAGGTCCTTTCCGCCGGTGATATTGATGAGCACGCCTTTGGCGCCTTCGATCGATGTGTCGATGAGCAGTGGGCTGCTGATGGCTTTGTTGGCGGCTTCGGCGGCCCGGTTTTCGCCCGAGGCTATGCCGGTGCCCATGAAGGCCATGCCCATGCCCTTCATGATGGATTTGAGATCGGCGAAGTCGAGGTTTATCAGCCCGGGCTTGGTGATTAGGTCGGAAACGCCCTGGACGCCCTGGCGCAGGACGTCGTCGGCCAGCTTGAAGGCGTCTTGGATCGATGTCTCCAGGGTTACCGTCTGGAGGAGCCTCTCGTTGGGGATGGCGATCACGGTATCCACGGCCGACTTCAGGTCATTCAGGCCGTCTTCCGCCTGCTTGGCCCTGACCCGGCCTTCGAACTCGAACGGCAGCGTGCAGATAGCGATGGCCAGGACGTCGAGCTCCGCCGCCAGGTTGGCGATGATCGGCGTGGCGCCCGTTCCCGTGCCGCCTCCGAGCCCGGCCGTCAAGAAGACCATGTCCGAGCCCTCGAGGACCTCGAGTAAGCGCTCGGTGTCCTCCATAGCCGCCTGTTTTCCGACCTCGGCCCGTCCGCCCGAGCCCAGTCCTTTCGTGATCTGGTTGCCGATCTGAATCTTGGACGGAGCCCTATTGTTATTCAGCGCTTGGAGGTCCGTGTTGACGGCGATGAAATCGACGCCCTCGATGCCCGCTTCGATCATCCTGTTCAGCGCGTTGCCGCCGCCGCCGCCGATGCCGACCACCCGGATCTTGGCGCCCAGCATGTCTTCGACGAGATGAAATTTCAGTTTGCTTGTCGGATCATTAGCCATGATTTCTCCTAATCTTCCTTGAATAAATCTATAAATTTGGCAAAAAGCCCTTTTTTTCGGTCCTTGGCAAAGCCGGTCTCCTGGAGGAGGCCGTATCCGTAGAGGATTAGCCCCACGGCCGTGGCATAGTCGGGCGTGGCGACCCGGTCCACGAGCCCGCCCACGCCCGTCGGGTCGCCGCGGCGGACCGGCAGGTCGAAAATCTCCTCGGCGACTTCCTCCATCCCTTCGAGGAGGGCCGTGCCGCCCGTTAGGACGATCCCGGAATTGAGGGATTTCTCGTAGCCCATCCGCTTGATGTCGTTATCGACCAGGCGGAAGATCTCTTCGGCGCGCGGCTGGATGATGTCGGCCAGGAGCTGCCGCGAAAGCACGCGCGGCTTCCGGCCTCGTCCGACGGACGGGACTTCGAGCGTCTCCTGCTCGTCCGAGACCGGGGCCGAGACGCATCCGAATTTTTTCTTGATTTTTTCCGCGTCGGGAATCGGCGTCCGCAGGCCCACGGCGATGTCGTTGGTGAAATTGTCCCCGCCGAGGGGAATGATCGATGTGTACCACAGGCTGCCCCGCTCGAAGATGGCGACCTCGGTCGTGCCGGCGCCGATATCGATCAGGCCGACGCCCAGCTCTTTTTCGTCAGGGGTCAGGACGGACGTGCTCGTGGCGATCTGGCTCAGGACGATCTGCTCGATGTTGATCCCGGAGCGTTCGATACAGGTCCTCAGGTTCTGGACCAAGGTGATGGCGCCGGTGACGATGTGGACGTTGACCTCGAGCTTAATGCCGTTCATGCCCAGCGGGTCGCGGATGCCGTCCTGCTCATCGACGACGAATTCCTGGGGGATGACATGGATGATCTCCCGGTCCGGCGGAATGGCCACCGCTTTGGATTGTTCGATGACCCGCCGGATGTCGTCGCGGCTGATCTCCCTGTTTTTGCCGGAGACCGCGATCACGCCCCGGCTGTTGAAACTCTTGATGTGGGCCCCGGAAATGCCGACAAAGGCCGAGCCGATCTCGACGCCCGCCATGAGCTCGGCCTCTTCCTGGGCTTTCTTGATGGCTGACGACGTCACATCCAGGTTGACGACAACGCCTTTCCGCAGGCCTTTGGAGTCCGCCGTGCCGATGCCGATGACTTCCACCTTACGCTCTTCCGTGATCTCGCCGATGATGGCGGTGACCTTCTTTGTCCCGATGTCGAGCCCGACGATGTATCCGTTTTTAGGCATTATGGGGCCTCCTTCACGGGATGGGGAGGGGATTCTGGCTCAGGTTGATTCTTGAGGGGTTTGAAGATGACCCGGTCCGGGAACCGGAGGTCGACATACTCGAGGCCGCCATTCTCGTTCTCCCAACGGGTGATATTTTTCTGGTAATAGTCCAGGTTTTGGGCAAATTGATCGGCCCCGAGCTTGATCTTGGTCGGGCTTCCCCGGAATCGCAGAATCACGTCTCCCATGTCCGAAAGGTCCAAGGATTCCACCCGATTTTTATCTTCGGGGGACAGGCCTTTCAGACATTCCCTTGTCAATCTAAGTTTCTCTTGAGAGTCTTGGCTGAAATGGCCCTCATCGAGAAGGAGGGGCAGGCTGGGATACGAGGAGAGGTCGGCTTGTTCGAGGGCGATGCCTTCTTCATCGATGAGGTATATCGTTTCTTTCTCTATCAAAGCGGCCGGTGTCCGGGCCGCGATATCGATTTTCAAGGAGGCTGGAAAGGTTTTTCGGACCTGCACGTCCTTGACCCAAGCATAAGATTCCAGCGTTTTCTGGACCTTGGAGATGTCCAGGAGGAAGATGTTGCCCCAGGTCATGTTTCGGGTCATGCCGAGGACGTGGTCCTTGACCTTCTCGTTCGGGCAGGCGACCTGGACGTCCCTGATATTCAGCTTATCCCAGGTGATCAGGAAGAAATAGAGCTTGTAGATCGAAAAGAACAGGAGCGCCAGGCAGGCGCAGGAGATCAGGATGTGCTTCACTTTGAAAGAGACCTTGCGTCCCTGCTTTTTGATCCGGACTTTTCTCTCGCCCCGCTGGAACTGCATCGGGTGGGCGTAGAGAAAATCGGTCCGGTTCATCTCTCGGCTTCCAGCTTCTTGATCAGGTCGGGAATGATCTTGTAGATGTTGCCCGCCCCGAGCACGATAATGATGTCTCCGCGCCGGGCGAGCTTTCGGAGCCGCGACGGGAGGTCCTTCATGTCCGGCTCAAAATGGACATTCTTGTGGCCGAACTGCTTGATGCTTTCATAGAGGGCTCTGCCCGTGGCCTGGGGAATGGGTTCCTCGCCCGCTGCATAGATCTCCGTGATGAGGAGGACATCCGCCTGGTTGAACGATGTGGCGAATTCGTTCATCAAATGGGACAGGCGCGTATAGCGGTGGGGCTGGAACACCGCCAGGACGCGGCGCGGCCAGCCGCGCTTCGCGGCGTCGAGCGTCGCCTTGATCTCAGTCGGGTGATGGGCATAGTCCTCGATGATCATGATGCCGCCGACTTCTTTTTTGAGCTCGAACCGCCGTCCCGTCCCGGAATAGCTGTGCAGAGCGTCCAGGATGAGCGGCGGGGCGATATCCAGGTCCAGGCCCACGGCCACCGAGGCCATGGCGTTGAGAATGCTGTGCATCCCGGGAACATTCAGCTTGAGCGTTCCCAATTTCCGGCCTTTGTGATAGAGCGCGGACGTGCTGGAGAATTGTTCGAACCGGAAGTCCCGGGCAAAGATGTCGGATTGGGCCGAGAAGCCATAAGTGATGATCCGGCGTTCGAGCTGGGGGATGACGCTCTGCAGGTTGGGATCATCGAGGCAGAGGATGATCGGGCAGTAGAAGGGAACCTTGTTGGCGAAGTTGACGAACGTCCGCTTGATTTCCTCGATATTCTGGTACTGGTCCAGGTGCTCGGCGTCGATATTGGTCAGGACCGCGATAAACGGGGATAGATAGAGGAAGGAACGGTCGCTTTCGTCCGCTTCGGCGACGAAGAAATCGCCCTCGCCCAGCTTGGCGTTGGCGCCGATCGTGTTCAGCCGTCCTCCGACGACGATCGTCGGGTCGAAGCCGGCCCGGTCCAGGATTGTGGCGATCATCGAGGTCGTCGTCGTCTTGCCGTGGGAGCCGGCGATGGCGATCCCGTATTTCATCCGCATGAGCTCGGCCAGCATCTCGGCGCGCGGGATGACGGGGATCTTCTGGTGTCTGGCCGCCTGGACTTCGACATTGTCCTCCCGGATGGCCGAGGATATGACGGCGACGTCCGCTCCTTTGACGTTTCCGGCCTTGTGGCCGATGGAGATCTGGGCCTTGAGCCGGGTCAGGCGCCGCGTCGCATCATTGGCCTGGATATCCGAGCCCGTCACTTTGTAGCCCAGGTTCAGGAGCACCTCGGCGATGCCGTTCATGCCGGTGCCGCCGATGCCGATCATGTGGATATGCTTGAGCTTGCGGTAGATCTTTTTGACCACTCCTCTCCTCCTAGCTTCGGGACTCCATCAGTTCAAAGCATAGGCCGGCGATCCGCTCGGCGGCCTGGTCCCGCTTCAGGCGGGCCAGGTTATTTTCCATTTCGGAGATTTTTTTCGGATGTTCCAAGAAGAAGAAAATCCTCTCGGCGAGCTTTTGGGGCGTCAACTCAGCCTCGAGTATGACTTCGGCGCCGCCTATGCGTTCGAGCTCGCCGGCGTTCTGGGCCTGGTGGTCATCCGAGGCCCGGGCGAACGGGATGAGAATGGCCGCTTTTTGAGCGGCGATGAGCTCGGCGCAGGTCGTGGCGCCGGCGCGGCTGATGACGAGGTCGGATTTCTCGAAATAGCCGGGCATATCGTGAAAGTAGGGAGCCACGACCGCATCCCCGAATCCGTTTTCGGCATAGCTTTTTTTGACCCAGTCGAGATCGGCCGGGCCGGTCTGGTGGAAGATGACCAGCCGGTTCTTCGCCTTTTCCAGCAGAGGCAGGGCCGCCGCCACGGCCTGGTTCAGGACATGCGAGCCCTGGCTGCCTCCGAAGACAAGCAGGGTCAGCCGGCCCGTGCGCTCCTTGCGCCGAAGGGTGGTGAACTCTTCGCGGACCGGGTTCCCCAGGAAGACGCCCTTTCCCTTGAAGTAGGCGAGCGACGCTTCAAAAGCCACGACCGCTTTGCGGGCTCGGGAAATGAGAAGCCTGTTGGTGAAGCCTGGCCGGACATTCTGTTCCAGGATGAGCGTCGGGATCTTCAAGAGGGACGCCAGCAGGACGACGGGGCCGGAGCTGAATCCTCCGACGCCCACGACAAGGTCGGGTTTGACCCGGAGCAGGATGGACAGGGACTTGAAGAATGATCCGGGGAGCATGGCCATCGTTTTCAGGCTCCGCAGGCCTTTGCCTTTCAGGCCTTCGATCCGCATCGGGATGAATTTGACCTTATGATGGGCCATGATCTTCTTCTCGGCTTCGCGGCTGCTTCCCACGTAGGTCAGCTCGAGGCGTCCATTTTTTTCCCGAAGCGTCTGTCCTAGGACCAGGGCGGGGTAAAGATGCCCCCCTGTTCCGCCGCCGCTGATGATCACACGTCGTTCGCTCATTTGATGGTCCGGCGGTCTCCCTTTCTCTGGGAAATATGGAGAAGAATGCCGATGGCGAAAAGATTCGTGACAAGCGAGGACCGGCCGTAGCTCAGCAGGGGAAGGGGGACTCCTTTGGCCGGTCCCAGGCCGAGCACCACGGTGATATTGAGCAGGGCCTGGGCAACTATCATCAAGGTCAGTCCGGCTGCCGCGATCTGGCTGAACAGGTTCGGCGCTTTGAAAGCGATGACGAGACCCCTCCAGAGAAAAATGACGAAAAGAGCGACAGTGGCCAGCGTTCCGACCAGCCCCAATTCCTCTCCGATGATGGCGAAGATGAAGTCTGTGTGGGCGCAGGGAAGAAAATAGAGCTTTTGGGCGCTCTCGCCCAGGCTCACGCCCAGCAGGCCTCCCGAGCCGAGGGCGATCTTGGACTGGGCCACCTGGAAATTCAAGCTCAGGAGGTCCTTGTCCGGGTAGAGAAAGGCCAGGAACCGGTCAACGCGGTAGCGGGCCTGGAAGATGTAGAAGACAAAAAGCGGGAGCGAAACCAGGCCGAGGCAGAAGAAATATCGGAGCTTCACGCCGCCGATATAGAGGAGCACGGCGCAGATGCCGAAGGTCAGGACGGCCGTCCCGAAATCGGGCTCTTTCAAGATCAGCAGGATGAACAGGAATAGGACGGCCAGCGGGACGAGAAGCACGGGCAGCTCATCCAGCCTGTCCTTCTTCATATCCAGGTAGAGCGCCAAAAAAAGGATCAGGCTGAGCTTGGCCAGCTCCGAAGGCTGAAAGCGAACGCCGAACATTGTGATCCAGCGGTTGGTTTTGGCCACGGCCGGCATGCTGAAACAGAGGACGAGCAGGATAAAGGCGAGCGCGAGCAGTCCGAAGATAAAATACTTATTCTGGTAAAAAGGCTTTTTGATGGACATCATGATGAAGATGAAGACGAAGCCGGCGCCGGCGCCGATGGCCTGCTGGATCAGGAAATAGAACGTTTGGTGCATTTTTTCCCCGGCCAGCACGCCCGTGGCGCTGTAAACCATGACCATACCCAGAGTGATCATAGCCAGGGTGGTCAGAAACAGCCCTTTATCAAAACTGTAGGGCTTGAAGATCTCCATATCCTTTCAGGCCTTTCCTTGTCCGACGGATTCCGCCAGGCCGCGGACTTCCCGTTTAAAAATTTCTCCGCGCTCTTCAAAATTCTTGAACATGTCCCAGCTCGTGCAGGCCGGGGCGAGGAGGACCACCTCTCCGGGCGAGGCCGAGGCGAAACCGAGCGCTGCTGCTTTCTTGATCGATGGGGCCGCGTCCATCGGGACGGTCCCGCGCAGGGCCTTCCTGATTTTTTCCGCGGCCTCGCCGACCAGGATGACTTTTTTCACCTTGGCTTTGACGGGTTTCCGGAGCAGGGCGAAATCGGCCCCCTTATCCCTGCCCCCCAGGATAAGAACGATCTTACGGTCAAAGCTCTCCAGCGCTTTAAGGGTCGCGTCCACCGTGGTGGCTTTTGAATCGTTGACGAAATCCACCCCCCGGAGCGTCAAGACCTTTTCCAGCCGGTGCTCGAGTCCCTGAAAGCTTTTGATGGCGGCGCGCATCCCCGGCACGGGAACCCTGAAGAGGCGCGCCGCGGCGGCGGCGGCCATCACGTTTTCCTGATTATGCGCGCCGGGTAGGCTGATCTCGGAGACGGGCATCAATCGCTCCTCGGCTTCGTCCCGGAGGACGATCCAGCCGTCCTCGAGGAAGGCCCCGCGCCGGACCTTTCGTCTGCGGCTGAAGCCATGGACTTCGAACGGCCCGTCGTCTTTGAGGCCCCAAACAGCAGGGTCATCCCGGTTGAGGATGGCGACATCGCCTTCTCGCTGCGCCGTCACCAGTCTTTTTTTTGTCCGGAAATAGCTGTCGAACGTGTGATGCCAATCCAGATGATTCCGGGAGATGTTGAGAAAAACAGACACCGGGACCTTGAACTTCTCGATGTATTCCAGCTGGAAGCTCGAGATCTCCGTGACATAGATATGATCATCGCGGCTGGCATCGACAAAAGAGATGAGCGGCGGGCCGATGTTACCGGCGAGATGGGCGGGAAGCCCCGCCTCTTTCATGATCTTGTGGAGGAGGGTCGCGGTCGTCGATTTTCCGTTTGTTCCCGTGATGCCCACGATCCGGCCTTTTAAAAAGCGAAAGGCCAGCTCGATTTCAGAGAGAATCGGAACGCCTTTCTTCCGAGCGGCCGCCGATTCCTCCAGCGGCGGAACGCCGGGGCTGGGGATGATGAGGTCGGCAGCCAAAAAGGATGCGAGCGTATGGCCGTCGGACTCGACGTCAACGCCTTTCTCCTGCCAATACCGGATTCGGTCGCCGAGCTCTTGGCTCGACTTCTTTTCGCTGATTTTGACGTTGGCTCCGCGCCCGAGCAGGAAATGGGCCAGGGCTTCTCCCGTCTTTCCCAGGCCGACAACCAAGACTTTTTTATGGCGAAGGTCCATCGTCATCTCAACTTGAGTGTCATCAGGGTGAACAGGGCAAAAATAATTCCCAGGACCCAGAACCTGACGACGATCTTTTCTTCCGGCCATCCCAGGAGCTCGAAATGATGGTGGAGGGGCGCCATTTTGAAAATCCTTTTCCCCTTGGAGAACTTGAAGTAGCTGACTTGGATCAGCACCGACAGCGCCTCCAGGATGAAAACCCCCGCCACCGTGAAGAGCAGGAATTCCTGTTTGATGAGAAGAGCGATCACGGCCAGGGTCCCGCCCAGCGACAGGGCGCCGACGTCGCCCATGAAGACCTGGGCCGGGTGGGAGTTGAACCAGAGAAAGCCCAGGCAGGCTCCGGTGAAAGCGCCGGCGAACACGGTCAGCTCCGCCGCCAGCGGAACGCGGGCGATGTTCAAATAGGTGGAAAAATTGGCATGGCCGGCGATATAGGTCAGCGTTGTTAAAGCGCTGGCGCTGATCAGGGTCAGGCCGATGGCCAGCCCGTCCAGGCCGTCGGCCAGGTTGACGGCGTTGGAAGAGCCGACCAGGATAAAAACAATCCAGGGGAGATAGAACCAACCGAGATAGGGGATCCATTCTTTGATGATCGGAAAGAACAGATGGAGGTTGAACGTGCCTTTGAACCCCAGGGTGAGCATGACCAGCCCGATGACCACGGCCAGGATAAACTGGAGCAGGAACTTGTTCCGGGCGATGAGTCCGAGAGACCGCTTCTTCTTGATTTTGAGGAAATCATCCATGAAGCCTATCAAACCGAAAAAGAACATCGTGGCCATTGCCAGCCAGACATACGTGTTGCTCAGGTTCCCCCAGAGCAGCGTCGGGATGAGCGTGGCGCCGATGATGAGGATGCCGCCCATGGACGGCGTGCCTTTTTTTGCATAATGAGATTGAGGCCCCTCGGGCCGGATTTCCTGGCCGATCTGGTACTTTTTTAGGAGCTTGATCAAGGCCGGGCCGAAGAGAAAGCTCAAAAAGAGGGCGGTCAGGCTGGCCAGGGCCGCCCGGACCGTGATGTAACGAAAGACATTGAAGAAGAAGAGATTTTCTCTCAAGGGCACGAGCAGCCAGTACAGCACGTCAGGACTCCTCGAACGCGGTTTTTATTTTTTCCACGATTTTTTCCGTCCGGATTCCCCTCGACCCTTTGACCAGAACCAGGTCGCCGTCCTGAAGAAGGCCCGTGATGTGCTCAGCGGCTTCTGCTGAATCCCGGAACGAGATAATCCGTTCCGGTTGCATTCCCGACGATATGGCGCCGTCGGCGATGCGAAGGCTGAGAGGCCCAACCGTCACCAAGAGATCCCAGCCCGAGAGGACGACCTGGCGACCCGCGTCTTCGTGAAACGAGGCCGTCGCCTCGCCGAGCTCGAGCATGTCGCCCAGGACGGCGACTTTTCTTTTGGCCGGAAGCCTGGAGAAGTTGCGGAGGGCGGTGGCCAGGGCATTGGGATTGGAATTATAGGAATCGTCGATCATCATGATCCGGCGTCCCAGGCGCAGAAGGATCCCTCTGTTCGTGAAGGGCCTCAGCTCCCGGATCGATTTTTCGACCTTGGCCAAGGGCAGGGAAAAAGCGAAGACGACGCCGAGCGCCGCCAGCAGGTTCGAAACATAGCTCTCCGTGAGAAAAGGAAACCGGATCGCCCGCTCTTCGCGGCCGTATTTCAGGTCGAAGTCGATACCGTCATAGCCGAGGCTCTTGAGGTTTCGGGCTTGGATATCACAACTCTCCGAAAAGCCGAAGGTGATTATCTTCCCCTTGGAGCTTTCGGCGATTTTCCGGACAGAAAGATCGTCTCCGTTGAGGACGGCCGTGCCGCCGTTTTTCATTCCGTCCAGAATCTCTTTTTTTGCCGAGGCAATGTTCTCCATCGTTTTGAGGAACTCCAAGTGGACGGGATTGATATTCGTGATCACGGCGACGTCTGGAGGCGCGATCCCGGTCAAGGCCTGGATCTCTCCGGGAGCGCTCATTCCCATTTCCAGAACGGCCGCCTGGTGGCGTTTTTCGAGGCGTAAAAGGGTCAGGGCAAGCCCTATCTGATTGTTGAAATTCCCCTCGGATTTCAACACTGCGAAATGGGGGGCCAGAAGCGCGGCCGTGAATTCTTTAGTCGTCGTCTTGCCGACGCTGCCGGTGATGCCCACGACTTTGAGCGGATGCTCGGCCAGGACGCGCCCGGCCAGTGTTTGAAGGGCTTCGAGCGTGTCCCCGACGCGGATCAGGGCGAACCGGTCATCCGCAACATGAACGGCCTGGGAAATCACGGCGCCCTTGGCGCCCCGCTCCGCCGCCGCAGAAACGTAGTCATGGCCGTTGCGGCGGGCGACAATGGCAAAAAAGAGCTCGCCGGGCCTGGTCAGGCGCGAGTCGATGTTGAACTCCCGGAAGGTGAGGGAAGGCGGGCCCTGGACGATGGCTCCCCGGACCTTTTCGGCGATCTCGTCCGTCCGCAGCTCGACCATGTTCAAACCGACCCCATCTTCTTCAATATCTCCCGGATCACCCGGCCGTCATGGAAGGGGACGACCCTGTCCTTCAGGATTTGATAGTGTTCGTGCCCTTTTCCGGCGACCAGGACCGCGTCGCCCTTCTTGGCGAACAAAAGGGCCTGCTCGATCGCTTCGCGCCGGTCGGGCACGATGCTGTATTTCTTTGTCCCCGTTTTGAGGACGCCCTGTTCGATCTCGTGGATGATGGCTAAGGGGTCCTCCGATCGGGGATTGTCCGATGTCAGGAAGATCCAATCGGCCGACAGGCCGGCCGCTTCTCCCATGCGCGCCCTTTTCGTCCTGTCCCTGTCGCCGCCGGCGCCGAAGACGAGCAGGATGCGGTTGGGCTTGAGTTCCCGCACGGATTCGAGGAGGCTCTTCAAGGCCGCGTCGGTGTGGGCATAATCGACATAGATATCGAGCCCGAGGCTGTTCTCGATCTTCTCAAATCGGCCGGGGACTGTGACGAGGTCGGCGATGCCCTCCTTGATAACCTGGGGCGGGATGTTCAGGGCCAGGGCCACGGCAAAAGCCGCCAAGATATTATACAGGTTATGCTTGCCCGAAAGCGGCGAGATCACGGTCGCCTGGCCGCCGGGAAATTTCACGAGGGCTTCGATGCCCAAGCCGTTCAGCCTGAATTTTTCGCCCCGGACAAGGGCATGGGGCTCAAGACCGAAGGTGATGGTGCTCATGGGAAGCTCGGCGATGAGCTTTTTGCCCCAGGGGTCGTCTTCGTTGACGACGGCGGTTCTCTTTTTGCTGTTGAGGCTGAACAGTTTTTTCTTGGCGGCGAAATAATCCTCCATGGTATGGTGATAATCGAGATGTTCGCCGCTAAGGTTGGTGAACACCGCCACGTCGAAGCTGATGCTCCAGACGCGCTTCAGGTCCAGCGCGTGCGACGAGACTTCCATGAGGCAGTGCGTCGCGCCCCGGTCGAGCATGTCCTTCAGCATCTTCTGCAGGTCCGGCGCTTCCGGCGTGGTCCGCTGGGCTTCGAGCTCGAAATCGGGGCCGCGGTAGCTGATGGTGCCGATGACGCCCGGCGCGAAACCGGCCTTTCGGAGGATGGCCTCCAGGATAAAGGTGATCGTTGTCTTTCCCTTGGTCCCGGTGATGCCGACGAGCTTCATTTTCTGGGAAGGATGGGCGTAGAAATTCGCCGAGCAAAAGGCTAAGGCTTCCCTCGTATCGAAAACTTGGATCCAGTTCGTCATGAGCTTGGGAGGTTTGGGCCTGTCGGAGAGAACGGCGGCGGCCCCCTTGCGGAGAGCCTCCTTGACGAATTCGTGACCGTCGGTTTTTTCGCCTTTCAAGGCGGCAAAAAGGAATCCGGGTTGTATGTCCTTCGAAAAATAGGTGATGCCCTGGATGTCCGTCTTCTCTTCTCCCTGGAAAGAGAGGAGGGGAACGTCCTTGAGGATATCTTTGATTTTCATCGTTCGCCTTCTCTCTCCGGTTCGGCCGTTAGGGCGGCCTTCATCAGGCTTTTTTGAGGACTGACTTGAAGATACCGGAGCACCTGGCTCGAGATTTCCCTGAATACGGGCGCCGCGACTTGACCTCCGTAATGCTCGGCCTTTTGGGGCTCGTCCAAAACGACGATCATGGAGATCGCGGGCTTCTCGACCGGGACAAACCCGACAAACGAGGCTATATGCTTGGAGGAGGAATACCTTTTCAATTCCGGGTCGATTTTTTGGGTAGTTCCCGTTTTCCCGGCGACGGTGTAGCCGTTGATCCAGGCCGCCTGGCCGGTTCCCTCGAGAACGACTTGCTCCAGGATCTTGATTAGCGTCTCGGCCGTTTTTTCCGAGATAATCCGGTCCGGGGGAGACGGCTCTTCCTGACCGGTCACCGACGAGCCCTCGACCGCGCTTACGATTCTCGGCGCGGTGAGAAGGCCCCGGTTGGCGATGATATTCATAGCCTGGAGAATCTGGATGGCGGTGACGGAGATCTCATACCCGATGGCAAGCGCCGGCAGCGAGCGCCGGCTCCATTTCTTCGGCGGGGTAAGGAGGCCTGATTCCTCGGCGGGAAGGTCGAGGCCCGTCTTGCAGCCGAAGCCGAAGGCTTGAATGGTCCGGTAAAACGCGTCCGGGTCGAGGCGCTGGCCGACCCGAATCATCCCGACATTGGAGGAATGAGCGACGATCTCGGGCAAGGTCAGCAGGCCGAATTTTTTATGATCCCGGATCGGACTCCCGGGGACGGCGATCGAGCCTTCGCTACAGTCAAAAATATCGTTGAGGGAGACGGCCCGGTTTTCGAGGGCGGCCGATGCGGTCACGATCTTGAATGTCGAGCCCGGCTCAAAATTATAGCGGATCGCCCGGTTGATTTCTTGCTCGGGGGACGGAGGGTAGGTATTGGGATCGAACGCCGGATAGCTGGCCATGGCCAGGATCTCTCCGGAATCCGGGCGGGAGACGATCGCGGTGGCCCAGTTGGCGCGGTTCTCGAGGACCGCTTTTTCCAGTCCCCTTTGGGCGATGTATTGGATGTTTTCATCGATGGTTAGCGTGATGTCTTTTCCGCTTTGAGGTTCTTGGAGGACCTCAGAGTAGTATTCCCGGCGTTTGACATCCCTGAGAAGGAGGACTTCCCCTTCTTTCCCCCGGAGGACTTTGTCGTAGGCCAGTTCAATGCCGCTTTGTCCCTTGTCATCGATATCGACGCCGCCAAGAACATGGGCGGCCAGCTTGGCTTGGGGGTAGAATCGCTTGGGTTCCTCGCGAAAAGAGACGCCGTTGAGTCCCAAGGCTTTGACCCGTTGGGCCGAATCGGCATCCACTTTTCTTTTGATCCAGGCAAAAGAGAATTTTTTTTGGAGCCGCGATTTGATTCTTTCGACGTCCTTAGCGCTCAAGCCGAGGGTTGCCTCGAGCCTGCGGATGGTCTTCATCTGCAGCTCAAGGGGTTCCTCGGACGGCGGCGAGTAAAAGATGGAGGGCACGGGGATGCTCCGGGCCAGGATTTTGCCGTTCCGGTCGTAGATCGTGCCGCGTTCCGGGAGGATTTTCGTCCGGTCCTGATTTTGTTTGACGACCTGGGCTTTGAAGCCGGCGTGGAGAAAGACCTGGAGATCGATGAGGCGAATAAAAATGCCGATGACCCAGACCGTCAGCAGGAAAGTCAGGATCCGTGTCCGTTTCCGGACTTTTTTTTGGTACACGTCCGTCGGGAGATTCATGGCCTTCGGCTCAAAAATCCTCATAGATGATCTGTCCCTCTTTCGGCTCGGTCAGGTTTAATTTTTCCCTGGCCGTCTTTTCGACTCTCTCCAGGGAAAGGAGGGAAGCTTTTTTTGCTTCCAGCTTCTTGACCTCCTCCCGGAGCGTTTGGAGGCTGTTTTCGCAGCGGCCGATTTCGTAGCCGAGACGGATATTCTCGGTGATATGCCACAGATAAAAAGTCAGAATGATAATCGTCATGAGGCTTGCCAGCACCCCCACGCCGATCTCCTTCTTAGTGTATTTCTTGTGAACCATGGGATATCTTTTCCGCCGCCCTCAATTTGGCCGAACGAGATCTTGAGTTGCGGGCGATTTCTTCGGCCGCCGCCGTCACCGGCTTTTTGGTCAGGACCTCGAGGATCCCTTGGCCGGCGTCGGGTCGGGCCAGCCGGACAAAGGTATGCTTGACGATCCGGTCTTCGAGAGAATGAAAGGAAATCGCCACGATCCTGGCGTTCGGCGGAACGAGGCGGGCCGTCTGTTCCAAAAATCCTGCCAAGCCCTGGAGTTCCTGGTTCACTTCGATGCGCAGCGCCTGAAAGACTTTGGCGGCCGGATGGATTTTCCCCGGCTGGGGCCGCCAGCGGCAGACGTCTTCCACGATCCCGCGGAGCTGGGTCGTGCTTTCGATTTTTTTTGACCGCCGCATCGAGGCGATGGCCTTGGCTAGCTTGCTGGACTGTTTGAGCTCTCCGTAGTCGTGGAAGAGCTGGGCCAGCTTCGGCTCGGAATATTTGTCGAGGATCTTGCCGGCCGTCATTTTGTTCCGGACATCCATCCGCATGTCCAGGGGGCCGTCGAGGGAGTGGCTGAACCCGCGTTCGGGCGAATCGAGTTGAAAGGAGGAGATGCCGAGGTCGATGAGGATGCCCCGGACTTTGGACAAATCGATGCCGAGTTCCGCCAGGTACCGGAAATCCGAATGATAGAGCTCGACGCGGCCGGCATAGGGCAGGAGGATATCCTTGGCCTGTTGAAGAGATTGTTCGTCCAGGTCAAAGCCGATGAGCTTGGCCTTGAGGTTTCTTTTCAATATTTCAGAGGCATGTCCGGCCATGCCGATCGTGCAGTCGATATAGAGCCCCTCTCGTTCACTGCCTAAGTAACGGAGGGTCTCTTCGAGCAGGACCGGGATATGCTGTCGCTCGCTCATTCCGGCTTCCTATCCGACATCAGCTTGGAAATCCTTTTGAAGTCGTCGTAAGTCAGCGGCTTTTTTTCGATTTTTTCGGTGAGCCGGTTTTTGTCCCAGACTTCAAGATAATAGTGCATTCCGATGACTTCGACTTCCTTGTCAAGGCCGGCTTTTTCCCGGAGTCTCGGGCTGATCAGGACGCGGCCTTTGGCATCGATTTCCCCATAGATTCCCTTGGCGTGGGCTTGCCGCCACAATTCCTGGAAATCCGGGTCGGGATAGGCCATGGTTTTTTGGGGTGGGCTTGACATTTCCACCCATACCGGAAGGGGAAAGACCTGGATGAAATCATCCTGCAGGGAAGTGACATAAAGCTCTTTGCCGTATTGCTCTTCAATGGCGGCGCGGAACTTCTCGGGAATCTTGATCCGGCCGCTCTTATCGAGCTTCGCTTTTTGACTTCCTATCAGTAAATTTCCCATTTTTTCCCGTTTTTTCCCATTTTTGTTTCAAATATACGAGAGCAGGATAGAAATGTCAAGCAAAAAAGCATAAAAAACAGAACTTTTTTTTAGCTCTAAATATGGGGGAAAATCATCGAAATGCTACAATTTGTAGCATGAGATTGATGGGCGGAGAGCCGAGGAAGGAAATGATATTAGTCAGGGACTTCTTCGGGCTTGGTTTCTATGAGTTTCTTGGCCGTTTCGTAATCTTTTTCGGGGACGAAAATTCTGACCTCGCCCAGCCCGTCCATCGTAAAAGGATGGATCGATTGGACCACCCGGCCTTTGTAAATACAGGGGATTCCCTGGCTTTCGAGAAAGCTCTTGATGACTTCGGCTTCCGCAGGACCCCAAACGCTGGTCAATTCTTTAAGCCTTAAATCATGGGGACGGTCATTATCTTTTTTATCGTTTTCTCGCATGGTCCGGGATTATCCTCCTTTTCCGGAGGCTTTTCTATGTTTTTTTTGCCGGAAATAGTCTCTCAAGATTCTCTTATGGTCAAAGGCCAGGGGGAAATCGATTTCTTTCCTGGCGAATATTCCTATGTCCTGGGCGTCATCCCGGGCGACCGGGATTCCCCGGGCTTTGGCCACATAGACCGTGGATATCGTGTGCCGGCGGGGATCCCGGTCGGGCGCGGAATATGTATGGAGCTGGTATTTGAGGGTGACCTTGAGCGAGGTCTCTTCTTCGGCTTCACGGACCGCGGCTTCTTCAAGGGATTCGCCGTAGTCGACAAATCCCCCCGGCAGGGCCCAACCGTAGGGCGGATTTTTGCGTTTGATCAGGACGAGACCTTCTCTTCCGCCGGGATTTTTAGCCTCGATGATGATATCCACCGTGGGGAGTGGATTCCGGTATTTTTTCATGATTCGCCTCAGTCCATTTTAATGGATGCCCGGCCAAGAAGCAATGTTCTAGGGGAATTATGGATACACCTGTCCGAAATCTAGGACAACCGGCTGGGGGAGCCAACAGCCTTTAGCCTTGAGACGGTTGGCATGGAATTCGCATTTGCAGTATAATGAATCTAATGAATAGGAGAAGAGTCATGAGGCGAAAGGATTTTGGAATCGTTCTTTTAGTCGGCCTTTTTTTATCCTTGACCTCTCTAGCTATTGCCCAGACCAACTACAAAGTCGTGAACGGCCCTGAGGAATTTTATTATGGCCACATCAGCTACGTCGATACGAAGAATGACGGCAAAGACCCCGTCGTTTACCGGCAGGGAAGCGCCAAGCCTGAAACCGCTGTTCTGAACTTGCCTTTGGGTCCGGGCGATACGATTACGACTTCCGATGGCCGGCGCTGCGAGATCCAATTCGATAACGGCACGATCGTCCGCCTGGATTATGATACCGAGCTCAAAATCGAGACCATCATGGCCAAGAGCTTGAGCACGCGCCAGTCACTGTCCAACCTTGTCCTGGCAAAAGGCGGCATCTGCGTGATGTACAAGCAGTACAATTCAAAGGAGATTTTCCAGGTCGTCACCGGGAATTCTTCGATCAAGCTCAAGCACAACACGGTGGCCATGGTGGGAGTGGGCAAGGACCGGAGCACGGGTATCCAGGTCAAATACGGCACGGCCCACGTCCTCTATGGGTCCGATCCTCAAAACCTTAAAGAGCAGACCGTCGGCAAGTACGAGAAGCTCGCGATTTCTCCGGACAACAAATTCGCCTTCCAGCCCTATATCGAAGACACCGATTTCGAAACCTGGAACAAGGCCATCAACGAAGATTTCGAGGCGCTTCATGAGGGGATCAGCCCGCTCCCCAAGCCCATCCAGAGGCTGTCTCCGGCCGTTTATTATTTTGCCCAGAGATATGGAAATCTTTACGGCGAATGGCTCTACGACCAGATGTACGGGTACGTATGGCGGCCGTTCATAAATCATCAAATGTATCCTTGGGGCTGGCAGCCTTACATTTTCGGCCAATGGACTTCCTACGGCAGGCAGATGTATTGGGTGCCCGATGAGCCCTGGGGCTGGGTCCCTTATCATCTCGGTATCTGGCAGTGGGACAAGAAAAAAGGCTGGTTTTGGATCCCCGGCTCGGCCTTTGCGCCTGCCTGGGTGGATTGGGCCTTCTTCCAATACGGCGGTCTGTATGCCTGGCGGCCGTGGTCGATGTGGGACTGGATGTGGTATTCTGATTGGGACTATATGTGGGGAATGTTCGGATTCGGCTATTCACCCTATTATAGCGGGTACTACTCCTCGTATTATCCCTGGTTTTATCAGTGGGGTTATTATGGGGGCGGCCAAGGAGCGGCGCCTGCGCTCAAAACCCTGACCAAGATTTCCAAGGACCAGTTGAAGAAGCCGTCCGAGCCTCCCTTTCCTGTGCCCCGGGAAATGAAGGGTGTCCTCAAGGGACTTCTCGCGTCTTTGAAAAAAGGGGATGAAAATTCTCTGGCCTCTCTCGAGGCCCTCGGCAAATACGCCTACGTTGTGAAAGGCCAAGACTTGAACACGCCGGGAATCCGGGCCAAAGCCGTGAAGCTCGAGTCGTTCATGAAGACCATCGATGCCCTGCCAGCCAATGCGCCGCAGAAAATGATGCTTGGCCTTCCGCCCGTGACCGGGAAAAATTCTCTTCAGGCCGCCACTCGGACGTTCAACCGGAATGAGGCGGTCGGTGGACTTCGGAATTTCGTCGGCCCGAGCGACGGCCAAGCCGGCGGGAATAGACCCGCCCCTTCCCGCTCGCCGCAGCGGCCTTTCCCCGAAGCCGTAAAATCCATGGTGCCGGGGTCTACGCCGGGAACGATGCCGCAGCGGTCCTTGGCCGCGCCGCTTAGATCCATGGCGTCCAAGCCGACGACAAGGATGTACGACTGGAACCCGGATATGAAGATCGCCCGGAAGCTCGGGGTCGATATCCGCTATTCCAGCCCTACCAATGAGGTTTACTGTCCGCAGCTCCGCATTTCCTCGGGTGGCATTTTGTATGAAAACAACCAGAGGGCTTCGAGGGCCGGCGGCTTTTCCAGCGGAGGTTCTTCCGATGGTGGCTACACATCCGGCTCTTCCGGATCCGGCAGTTCAGGAGGCTCGTCAGGGAACTCCGTGAGCACGTCAGGAAGCTCCAGCTCCGGCAGCGCCAGCGGTTCCAGCGGCAGCAGTGGTTCAGCCAAGGGCGGAGTCATAAAATAAGTTTGAATTCGGCCGTCAGCGAAACCAGGCTGAGAAGCATATAAAAGGCGCATCGAGCAGGATCAGATAATTCTCGACGGTCCGGGCGAAAGCCTCTTTGAATTCCGGCCTGAGCGGCTCGACAGGGGCAAACTTCCAGGACAAAGGATTGATGTAACTCCCTCCCTGTTTGATCCTGTAGTCCAGGTGCGGTCCCGTGGATTCTCCCGAAGAGCCGACCGTCCCGATACCCTCTCCGCTTTTGACCCGGTCTCCTTCTTTGACCAGAATTCTCTGGAGATGCAGATACATGGTTTCGTAGCTGTTCTTGTGGCGTATTCTCACCATCCGGCCCGACGCCCCGTTCCACCCGGCGTAGGTGACCAAGCCGTCGGCCGTGGCGTGGACGGGAGTCCCCACGGGCGTGCCATAATCCACCCCGTAATGGGCCCTGTAGACTTTCTGGATGGGATGCAGGCGGCTATAGCTGAAGCGGGAGGTGATCCGGGCATACGGAAACGGAGACCTCAAGAATTCCTTCCGGAGAGATTTTCCTTCGGCGTCGAAGTAATCGGCTTTTTTGGTGTCTGGATAGGCAAAGCGGAAGGCCTGGAACGTCCGGCCCTGGCAGATGAACTCGGCGGCCAGGATCTCGCCGTAGCCCGTGAATTTTCCGTCCAGGAATTTTTTCTCGAAGACCATCCGGAACGAGTCGCCCTCGCGGAGCTCGGTGTAAAAATCGATGTCCCAGGCGAACAGATCGGCCATGCTCATGGCCAGGATGGGCTTCTCGTTTCTCTGAAGAATGGCGTTGATCAAGATATCCTCGATCGTCCCCCAGACGAAGATGGCCTTTATCTCGAACAGAAATTCTTTTTTCGCGGCCTCGAAATGCCCCTCTTTCGGTGAGATGAGGAGATAGCTGCGCTCGTCGATATCGTATTCGATGGACCGGACCTTGCCCTCGGAATCCGTATAAAAACGCATCTCATGGCCGGCGATGATCTTATTCAGGTTGAGAACGGGTTTGACCTCTTCCTTGATCTGATGGACGTCCGCCCGCGAAAAATTGTATTCGGAGAGGATATCGGACAGCGTCTGCCCTTTTTTGATGATTTCCCTGCGGACCGTGAGAGGCGGGGTTTCAAGCTTTGCGGGAGAGAGGCCGGCCTGGCGAGCCACTGGGGCCGGCGGCTTTTTTTGAAAAAGAAAATACACGAAGACGATCACAAGCGCGAGGAGAACTCCCAGCGTTCCCCCGATCAGGTACCGCTGTTTTTTCATCTTAGGTCTTCGATTTTAAAAACGCGCATCGTTATGCCTTCGTTCCAAAAAAATTATTGCTCAATGTCCCTTCAATATTATTGAACAGACAGCCAAAAGGCAAAGCCAAGATCATCAGTTTCTCTGGAGGTGTTCATTTTTTAAGGTTGCCTTTTTGAGCCGCGGATTTTTTGGCCCGTCTTCGCTCGATTTCCTTAAAGATAGGCTTGTGCAGGACGAGAACATAATAGAGGACGAGGCAGCCCAGGATCACGGCAGAACGACGGGCATTTCCCAGGATGAGCGAAACGACGGCATAGACAAAGATGGCGATGAGGAGAAAGAGGTGAACGATGGCGAAGATCGTATCGCCGAGAGGCGATTTTTTCGGAGGAGGAGAGGATTTCGAGACCATCTAGAGTCGCTTTTCTCCAGCTCCACTCACGGCCGGACCATAAAAAGGACAGGATTCTCGAAGCCCATTCCCTTCGGCTCTCCCGGCCGGGCAGGGCCGTTTTCTCTATTTGCTCTCGATCCGTCGGACGGAGAGGATGGTGATCGTCTGGCGCGGCGCATCTTGGTAGCCTTTGACGGTGGCCGTCGGCACCGCGGCGATGGCGTCCACCACATCCAGGCCTTTGATGACTTTGCCGAAGACGGCGTATTTGGAGCTGTCCAGGGAGAGATTGTTGACATGATTGATGTAAAATTGAGCCGTGGCGCTGTTCAGATCATCCATGCGGGCCATGGCGATCGTTCCCCGCAGGTTGCTCAGGCCGTTTCCGGATTCATTCTTGATCGGGGCCCTGGTCTGTTTTTCCACGAAGTCGGAGGTCAGCCCGCCGCCCTGGATCATGAATCCCGGGATGACCCGGTGAAAGATCGTCCCATCATGGAATTTCGCGTCCACATACGATAGAAAATTCTTCACCGAGATCGGAGCTTTGGCCGCGTCGAGCTCGATCGTGATGTCCCCTTTGCTCGTCTTCATGAGAACCGTGGGATTTCCCTGGGCCTCGGCGAACGATGAAAGAGCCGATAACAGGCCCAGGCAAAAAAGGCTGATCAGGATTTTAGTGAGCATTCTATCCTCCTCATCCAAGCCGGAGACCGGCCGGAGTATTTGAAGATAACAAAACTCGGAGTCCAAATCAACCTTCTCGATATTCCCGTTTCCTGGTATGATATCTTTTCGTGAAAGATATCCCTATACCGGCGAGGTTTCCATGGCGATAAGAAAATCGTTCAAAAGCATTTTGGTTCTGATGGTCTGTCTGCTAGGAGGAATCCCTCCGCTGTTCGGAGGGGTTTCCGTCAAACGTAAGATCGAGCTCGGGTTCCATTATTCTTCCTGGAGCGTCCGCCTCATCGAAGGCCTCCTGGAAACCGCCCTGAACGATGCCCTGAAAAGCCAGATGTTGAACCTGGCCAGAGGGGAGCATCCCGGCTTGATCGAAAATTCAGCCGCGATGTCATCGACTATCGATTCGAGCGGAAGCAATTTCGGCTTTGAAATCCGGTGGTACCCGGCCGGCGACAAAGGATCATTCAGCCTCGGCCTCTCTTTGGAAAAGACGTCCATGGTGGTCACGATGACCGAGGCCAAGGCTGATGTCTCCTTGGATGTTCCCGAGGATGAGACCTTGAAACCGGCCGGCTTCACCGGGCAGGGAAACGGGGAGTTTCGGCTGGAACCATGGTCCTTTCACGTGAACTTCCGTTGGGAGTTTAAGCCCGGATGGAGCGTTCATCCCTATCTGGCCTTAGGAGTCGGGTATGGTTCGGGCCGCTACCTTGACCAAGCGACGCTCAACTATAACGTCCGAGGCGACTTTCACATCTTGGGCGGAGCGACGGAGCATTTCGAGGAGTCTGGGACCAAAACCTTGGAAGCCGTGAAAGACAAGCTGGGGGAAGATGCCGATAGCGAAGGCAAAGTGCTCAAAATCCCGTTCTGGTTTGTCCCGTTTTTCCAGCTCAGCCTGGGGGCGAAAGGAAAGATCGCCGAAAATTTCTACCTCATCGGCGAAGCGGCCTTCTGGGACGGGTTCATCCTCAGGGGCGGAATCGCCTACAGGTTTTAAAAACAGGAGGAAGCAATGAAAAACCGAAAGCTCATTTCACTGGTAATTCTCTTCTGCTTTTTAAGCTCATCGGCTCTCTATGCCCAACCGCAGCGAAGGAGGCCCGAGCTTTCGGATGAGCAGAAGATCCTGAACGTGATGCATTCCATCTCGAGTCATACCCTTTTTGACTATGTCAAAGAGTTGACATCGGAGAAATACGGCGGGCGGCTCACCGGCACTCCCGGATACAACGCCAGCGCCGAATGGGTGATCGGGACATTCAAAAAATGGGGGATTGTGCCTTCCGGCGACAAAGGGACATATCTTCAAGCCTACCCCAATCCCTATACGCTTGTTTTTAAAGGCGGGGAGTTGACTCTCAACATGCCCGTCAAGGGCGGCATCGTCAAAAAGTACTATAAATACGAGGACGAGTTTATTCCCGGCGGCACCTCCGGATCGGGCGAAGTCACGGCCGACGTCGTTTTTGTCGGCTATGGGATCACCGCTCCAGAGCTCGGTTACGACGATTACAAGGGGGTGGACGTCAAGGGGAAGATTGTTCTCATGGACAGGGAAGTGCCGGTCTCTCCCGAGCCGGACGTCGAGGTCTTCAAAAAGTGGCGGCCATATTCGTTCCATCAGTACAAACTCGAAAATGCCGTGGCCCAAGGTGCCAAGGGCATGATCTATAATTACGGCCCGATTGGCAACCCCAACAATTCCTACCGCGAAGGCTTCATCTACAGCCACGTTGGAGACGCGGTCGTCGCCGACGTGTTTGCCGGAACCGGAAAAACCTATAAGGAAACCGTGGATAAGATCAGGAAAGAGCTGAAGCCCCAGTCTTTTGCCACGGGAAAAGTATTCACGATCAAGAACGTCACGGAACATCATCCCGAGGGCATCGGCTATAATGTGATCGGGATCCTCCCCGGCTCCGACTCGAAGCTCAAGGAGGAGGTGATCATCATCGGCGGCCATCTGGACCACCTGGGGCGCTGCTGGGAGCTGATGGCGGGGGCCAACGACAATGCCTCGGCCGTGGCCGTCCTTCTGGGGATCGCCGAAGCCATGTCCAAGAGTCCGGTCAAGCCGCGGCGGACCATCATGTTCCTCGCCTTCGGCGGTGAGGAGCAGGGCGTCATCGGCTCCGAATACTATTGTGAGCACCCGTCTTTCCCGCTCGAGAAGACCATCGGCCTCATGAACATGGACGGTGTCGGCAGCGGAGACAGAATTTCGGCCTCGGCCGGCAAAAATTATCCGCTTTTCTGGGAATTCATCGAGAAAAATAACCAGAAATACATTCACCGCCAGCTCTCCACTAACTCCTGGGCCAATCTTGCCCGGCCGAGGCTTGATGCGGCCCGTTTCATGTGGAAAAACGTGCCGACCCTCTCTTTCAGTACCCAGGGCTTTTATTCGCCGCTTCCGACATACCACAACACACGAGACAACCTCAGCCTGATCACGCCGGAAATTCTTGAAGACATGGCCCAGCTCCTGTTCATGGCCGTGATTGATATGGCCAACCAGGATTCGCTGAACTTCAGGAAATAGTAAAGAAAGGGCCAGGTTCCTCCATGCGATTTCATGTCCCGACAAAGATCATTTTCGAATCAGGGGCGATTTCCCGGCTGAAAGAGGTTGTCGAGGCGGATTTCAGGGCTTCGCGTATCCTACTCGTTACAGATAAGGGAATCGTCCGGTCTGGTATCGCCGCCAAGGCGCTTTCCCAGCTCCCGGGGACGCCTGTTTTTGACGAGGTCGAACAGAATCCTACGCATCTGACTGTCAATAGGGGAGGGTCGGTCGCCCGCCAACTAGGATCCGACCTGATCATAGGCTTGGGCGGCGGGAGCGCACTGGATGCGGCTAAGGGCGTTGCCTTGTTGGCCAAGAATCCGGGACACATCGAGGATTATGAAGGCCGGGCCAAATATAGAATCGCTCCGCTTCCCGTCATCGCCATTCCGACGACCTGCGGCACGGGGAGCGAAGTGACTTGGGTCGCCGTCATTACCCACAAGGAACGGAAATTTAAAATGAGCATCAAAGGGCCGCTGATGTTTCCGGCCGTGGCCCTCGTCGACCCGGATTTGCTGTCGACCTTGCCGCGCCCTCTCGTTGCGGCGACGGCCCTGGATGCGCTGACCCACGCCGTTGAAGCCTACACGGCGAAGCCGGCCACGTTTATGACGGACGTTTGGGCTAGGGAATCGTTTGGCTTGGTTTTTCGCTTTATCCAAGACGCTTTTAGGGATATCGAGGGGAATCGAGAGGCCAGAGAAGGGATGATGAAGGGCAGCCTCCTGGCCGGGATGGCCTTCGGCAATTGCGATGTCGGCGCCGTCCATTGCATCGCCGAATCAATCGGCGCGCTCTACGATATCCCTCACGGAGTCGCCAACGCCGTGTTCCTGCCGTTTGTCATGGAATTCAATCTTCCGGTGTCGGCGGGACGATATGCGGAGCTGGCCCGGCTGGCGGGGATCGAGGAATCGGACGATGCCTTGGCTTCGCGGAAACTCATCCAAAGGATCAGGGAATTGTCCCGGGCCATGGGCATTCCTTCTTTTCGGGGGCTCGGCCTGAAGGAACACCAACTCGCCGAAATCGCCGGGAAGTCTTTCGAGAATAATTCCAGCCCGTCGAATTCGAGAGATGTCACGGCCGGCGATTACCTGTCGATTTTGAAAAAAGCCTTCCTTGAATAATGGTCAGATGTGGAGCTCGACGATGTCTTCGTCTTCGAGCGGCTGGTCGCGGTTGACCATCTGGCCGGTGAACTGCCCTTCGCGCCAGAGGCGGGCGTAGGCGAGCTTTTCCGCGAAATCCTTGTGGACCGCCCGGGCGATATCGATGACCCGGCTGCCCCTTTTCAGGACAAACGGCTCATCATGGTCGGGCTTTCTTCCGGGCGCCTTGCTGTAAGCGCGGATGATATGGAGAAGCGAGAAAATCTGTTTTTTGAGCTCTTCCAAGCCTTCCCCCTGAGCCGCCGAAACAGGGATGGTGGCCAGCTGGTTTTCGAAGAAGAATTTTAAGGCCTCTAAATTCTCGCCGCCGGCATCCAAATCTTTTTTGTTGGCGACGAGCAGCGCCTTCTTACGGAACGCCAGGACTGGGCTTTCGTCGGACAGGATGTCCATATCCCTGACAAACTCGATTCGCTTCTCTTTCAACTTGGCGAACAGCATTTCCAAGAGCCCGGCCGAATCGGAGCTCGAGACATCCACGATGATCAGCACCGCATCGGCGACCTTGATCAACTCGAGCTGCCAGCTTTCCATGATGTCGGGCGTGAGCGGCGGCAGGTCGACGAGCTGGATCTGGATGTTCTCGTACTTCATCATGTAGGGGGCCGGGATCCGGGTCGTGAACGGGTAATTGCCGACTTCAGGCTCCGCGCCCGTCAAAGATTTGATGAGCATCGATTTGCCGGAGTTGGGGGGCCCGATGATGAGGACCTGGCCGGCGCCCTGCTTGTTGATGATAGAACTCGGTCCGTGCTTGGCGGGGGGCTTCTTTTGCTGCTCGTCCCTGGCTTTGGCGATCTTGGTCTTGATCTGGGCCTGGAGCTTTTCGGTCCCCTTGTGTTTGGGGATGACGGCCAGCATTTCCTCCAGCACTTCGATTTTTTCCTGGGGGGTCTTGGCCGTCTTCAGCTTTTTTTCGGCTTCCAGGTATTGGGGTGTCAGGTTAGCCGGCATGGGATCCTCTTTCCACGAAAATTATACCGGAAATGAAGCGGTCTTTCAAAGTTTTGGGCCCATGCCGCGCCTCTGGACGCATTTATATTTCCGTGAAAGATATCATGTTGAAGAGCTCTTATCTTAATTAGTGATATTTATCCCCCTACCCCCTCGGGAATCAAGGGGGACTGAAAAGGTCTGTCCTGTCAAGGACGTGTTCCTTACTCCCTTCGACCTTTTAGATTTCCCGAATTCTAGAAAAGGTAACAAAGTCAAACCTACATATTTGATAAATAGGTTCTCTTCCATCTCGTGTGGGTTGAAAAGGGAGACGATCCGGAGACGGCTGAAGCGACCATGGAGGGCTCGGGAACGGCGTGAAAAACCCGGATGGGGAGCGAGGCCGTTTTCGGATCGTTTCCCAGACAATTTTCCCCACAGGAAATGGAAGAGAACCAATTGATTAAATAATTCCGCTCGATTCCGTTCTTCAAAGGGAAAATTCGTCCAATATGCAGCTTTGACCCCGAAACGAAATAGGGGAAGCGTCGGTTCGACCTCAAACCGCAAACTATTGTGATTCTTGCCCTCCAGGGGCACAAAATATTGTGGATTTTGCCTCAAATTTTGCTTTACTTCAATCCCATTTTTTAGTATAATTTTAGCCTGGAAATTGCCCATTGGGTTATATGAGATTTCTGCCCTCATAACCCGTCATTTTATCAAGAAGATAGAGCCATGAAAGAAGCAAAATATACGGCTGAAAGCATTAAAGTCCTGAAGGGGCTGGAAGCGGTCCGGAAGCGCCCGGCCATGTATATCGGGAGCACCAGCCCCGACGGCCTCCACCACCTTGTTTACGAAGTCGTCGATAACAGCATCGACGAGGCGCTTGCCGGGTACTGCACCCATATCGAGGTTTTTATCCATGTCGATAATTCTGTCACGGTTATCGACGACGGCCGCGGCATCCCGGTCGGGATGCATAAGAAAGAGAAGAAATCCGCAGCCGAGGTCGTCATGACCATGCTCCATGCCGGCGGCAAGTTCGACGATAAGACTTACAAGGTCTCGGGCGGCCTCCACGGCGTCGGCGTCTCCGTCGTCAACGCCCTGTCCAAGCGGCTCGACCTCGAAACCAAGATCGACGGCGGGATATACACCCAGAGCTACGAGCGCGGCGTGCCCCTGGCCAAGGTCAAGCAGGTCGGCAAGACCAAGAAGACGGGCACTAAAATCACGTTCTGGCCCGACGAGGAGATCTTTGAGACGAACGAGTTCAATTTTGAGGTTCTCACCCAGAGGATGCGCGAACTGTCGTTCCTCAACCGGGGGCTGAAAATCACGATCACCGACGAGCGCATCAACAAAAACCACGAATTCCAGTACAAGGGCGGGATCCAGGAGTTCGTCCAGTACCTCAACCAGAACAAGACCGTCCTCAACCCCCGTCCGATTTATTTTGAATCCAAAAAAGACGATATCCTGGTCGAGCTTGCTTTTCAGTATAACTCGGCCTACGCAGAAACCATTTTTACGTTCGTCAATAACATCAATACGACGGAAGGCGGAACGCACTTGATCGGCTTTAAATCGGCCCTGACCCGCTGCATCAACAACTATGCCGTCGCCCACAACATGTTCAAGGACCTCGGCGCGGGGAGCATCTCGGGCGACGACACGCGGGAAGGCCTGTGCGCCGTCCTCAGCGTCAAGATGCGCGATCCCCAGTTCGAGGGCCAGACCAAAACAAAGCTCGGTAACTCCGAAGTCAAAGGGATCGTCGAATCGCTCGTCAACGAGCAGCTCACGGCCTATCTCGAAGAGAATCCGACAAACGCCAAGCGCGTCATCATGAAGGTCTTGGATGCAGCGCGCGCCCGGGAAGCCGCCCGCAAGGCCAGGGAACTGGCCCGCCGCAAAGGCGTTCTGGAATCCGCTTCGCTCCCCGGCAAACTGGCCGACTGCCAGGAGCGTGACCCGGCGCTGGCCGAGATCTACATCGTCGAGGGCGATTCCGCCGGCGGTTCCGCCAAACAGGGCCGCGACAGGCGCTTCCAGGCCATCCTTCCGCTCAAGGGCAAGATCCTCAACGTCGAGAAGGCCCGCGCCGATAAGATTTTCAAGAGCGAGGAGATCGGAATGATGATCGCCGCCCTGGGGACCAGCGTCGGCGAGTCCGATTTCAGCCTGGAAAAGCTCCGCTATCATAAGGTCATCATTATGACAGACGCCGACGTGGACGGCTCTCACATCCGGACGCTGATCATGACTTTTTTCTACCGGCAGATGAAGCCCCTCATCGAACAGGGGCACCTCTACATTGCCCAGCCGCCGCTCTATAAAATCAGCCGCGGCCGGGAGGTCCTGTACCTCAAGGAAGAGCGCGCTTACGAAAAGTGGATGATCAAAAAAATTTCCGAGGATTTCAAGGTCCGGGTCAAAGGCCGCAAAGAGGTCTTCGAAGGCGAGAAATTCCGTCGGCTCTTCCTCCGGATCATCCAGAAGAAAAATTTCATCCAATTCCTGGAGCGGAAAAACTATCCTTTCTTCCTGATCGAGCTTTTGATTCGGGAGAACGTCGCCGACCTGGAATTCCTCCAGAACAAGAAGAACGTCAAGAGAATCCAGGCCCTGATCGAAGGCAAAGGGCCGGCCACGGAACTCAGCCACGACGAGGAGTACGACGCCTGGGGCCTGGCCGTTAAATTCCAGATCAACGGCATGTCCATCACGGTCAAAGTCGACCGCGACCTGATCGAGTCCGTGGAGTACAAGAACCTTTACAAGATTTACGGTGAGCTGGGCGATTTCCGGCCCCCGTACGAGGTCCTCACCGACTCCGAGACCATCACCGTCGAAAACGAGAACAAGCTCCTCGACCACTTGTTCGAAAAAGGTAAAAAAGGCGTCGGTATCCAGAGATACAAGGGCCTGGGCGAGATGACCCCGCAGCAGCTCTGGGAGACGACGATGAACCCGGAGAACCGCTCCCTCCTCAAGGTCTCCATCCGGGACGCCGTCGAGGCCGACGAAGTGTTCTCGACGCTCATGGGCGATGAGGTGGAGCGGCGCAAAGCCTTCATCGAGGAAAACGCCCTGATGGCCCAGAATTTAGATATTTAAAAACTCGAATTTAGATATTTAAAAAATGGATAAAGATAAAGACAAAGACAAGGGTGCCAAGAAAGAGCTCCCGCCGGCGGCCGCCGACCTGACCGTTGTCAGCCTGGAAGAGGAGATGAAGCGGTCCTACCTGGATTACGCCATGAGCGTCATCATCGGCAGGGCCATTCCCGATATCAAGGACGGCCTCAAGCCCGTCCACCGCCGCGTCCTCTATGCCATGTACGAGACGGGGACAGCCTGGAACAAGCCCTACAAGAAGTCGGCCCGCATCGTCGGCGATGTCATCGGCAAATATCATCCCCACGGAGACGTCGCCGTCTACGACACCCTGGTCCGCATGGCCCAGGACTTCAGCCTGCGCTACCCGCTCGTCGACGGCCAGGGCAATTTCGGCTCCATCGACGGCGACCCGCCGGCCGCCATGCGGTACACAGAAGTCCGCATGGCCAAACTCGCCGGGGAGCTCCTGGCGGACATCGAAAAGGACACCGTCAATTTCATTCCCAATTACGACGAAAGCCTGACCATGCCCGAGGTCCTTCCGGCCAAGTTCCCGAACCTGCTCGTCAACGGCGGCTCGGGCATCGCCGTCGGCATGGCCACGAACATCCCGCCGCACAACCTGGGCGAGGTCATCGACGGGACGATGTACCTCGTCCAGCATCCGAACGCCGGCCTCGACAAGATCATGGAGTTCGTCCCCGGCCCGGATTTTCCGACCGGCGGGTATATCTTCAATCAGCAGGGCATCCGGGACGCCTACAAAGAGGGCAAGGGCGTCATCCAGATCCGGGCCAAAACGACGATCGAACACGGCGACAAAGGCGAACGGGAGCGGATCGTCGTCACGGAAATCCCCTACGCGGTCAACAAGGCCAGGCTTCTGGAGAGCGTCGCCGAACTCGTCAACAAGAAGAAACTCGAAGGCATCGCCGACATCCGAGATGAATCCGACCGGGAAGGAATCCGCGTCGTCATCGAGATCAAGAAAGGCGAGCTGCCCGAGGTGGTGCTCAACAACCTCTACAAACACACCGCCCTCCAGACGTCCTTCGGCATCATCATGCTGGTCATCGTGGACAAGCAGCCCAAGACGCTCGGCCTGATCGACTTGATGAAGTACTTCATCTCCCACCGCCAGGATGTCATCCGGCGGCGGACCCGGTTCGAGCTGAAAAAAGCGGAACAGCGCGCCCATATCCTCGAAGGACTGACTATCGCCCTCGATCACCTGGACGCCATCATCAAGCTTATCCGGTCCTCCAAAAGCGTGGACGAAGCCCGGACCGGCCTGATGGAAAAGTTCAAGCTGACCCAGATCCAGGCCCAGGCCATCCTGGAAATGCAGCTCCAGAAGCTGACCCGGCTCGAGCGGGAGAAGATCGTCCAGGAGTATGAAGAGCTCAAGAAGCTGATCGTGAAACTAAAAAAGATCCTGGGCTCGGACAAACTCATCCAAGAGATCATCATCGACGAGCTCAAGCAGATGAAAGAGGAGTATCAAGACGAACGCCGAACGGAGATCCGGGACGAGATCATCACGGATATCCGGCCCGAAGACCTGATCAAAGAGGAGGATGTAGTCGTCCTCTATACGTCGTCGGGCTATGTCAAGCGGACGTCCTTGAGCTCCTACCACTTTCAGATGCGCGGCGGCAAGGGCCGAAAGGGCATCAGCATGAAGGCCGAGGACGTCGTGGAGAACCTCTTCGTCTGCTCGACCCACAATTACCTGCTCTTTTTCACCAACAGGGGCCGCGTCTACTGGCTCCGGGCGCTCGAGATTCCCGATGTCGGGATCGCCGGCCGCGGCAAGTCGATCAACAACCTCATCGAGTTTCAGCCGGATGAGCGCGTTACGTCCGTCATGGCCGTGAAGGATTTCAGCGAAAATAAATATATCGTCATGCTGAGCACCGACGGGCTGATCAAGAAAACCAAGCTGGACGAGTTCAAAAACATCCGCCGGGGCGGCATCATTGCTATCAACCTTAGGCCCAAGAGCCAGCTCCTGTGGACGCGCCTCACCGACGGGAAGCGCGACATCGTCATCGCCACCAAGCTCGGCAAGGCCATCCGCTTCAAGGAGTCCGACATCCGGGCGATGGGACGGCAGGCGACGGGCGTGCGGGCCATGTCGCTCGCTAAGAAAGATGAAGTCATCGGCATGGTGGCCATTGGCGACGAAGATAAGTATATTTTCACGGCCAGCCAAAAAGGCTACGGCAAAAAGACCGAAACCTCCTTCTACCGCCGGCAGCGCCGGGGCGGCAAAGGCTTGATCAACCTCAAGATCATCCCCAAGATTGGGAACGCCCTGGAAGTCCTGGGCATCGCCGAAGAGGACCTGCTCATCGTCACCGAATTCGGAAAAGTCATCCGGATCAACACCAAACAGGTCAGGGCCTCGGGCCGGGTGACTCAGGGCGTCCGGATCATCCAGTTGGAAGAGAAAGACCGGGTCTGCTCGGTAGCCAAAGCCCGCGAAAACTCAGAATAGGCTCGGACGGATTGTTACGATAAGAGAGCGCTGATAGGGGTTCGCTCCCGAACGGGATTTTTCACGCCATAAAAATTTCGTCTTTTTCGGCGGCTGCGATTCTCGCACGCTTGATAGCTGTGCCATAAAGATGTCCTTGTCCACATCTTGGCCTGCTTGGATTTATCGCGCTCGCTCAAACATTCTCGCCGACACCAAGGGGCTTCCCTCAAAAGCCGAAATTTTTAGGCTAAATCCCTCATGGTCGCTTCATCCCCTATCAGTGCTCTTCTCTTATCTTAGCCGATTGATCCTCGCTTTGCCATAAATATTGCTGCTTGACAGAGCCCTCCGCCAAAACTAAAATGAGCACAATCCAGACAAGGAGGGAAGTATGGTTGATACCCTTTCCCAGCTTTTGCTCAATTCGGTCAGATCCTACCCCAAAGACGGGTTCCTGCTCGTCAAAAAACATGGGGCCTATGCTCCGATTTCCACGGGCGCCTTTGGCGACGCGGTGAAGTTTCTGGGCCTTGGGCTCAGGGCGCTGGGTTTTAGCAAAGGGGACAAACTCATCATCCTGTCGGAGAACAGGCCGGAATGGACGATCACCGATTTCGCCTGCCTATGCAACGGCGGGATCTCCGTCCCCGTCTATACAACGCTCGTGCCGGAGCAGGTAAAATACATCATCAATGATTCGGATGCCAAAATTGTCGTTTATTCGTGTCCGGACCAATGGAAGAAGCTCGAGGAGATCAAAGCCCAGCTTCCACAAGTCAAGCATTTCATAACCTTTGAGCCCGAGGCCCCTCCGGGCGTGATGACCTACGGGGAGATCCGGGCTCAGGGAAAAGCCGTGGCCAAGGCCCAACCGGACCTTTTTGAAAGGCTCATCGGCGGGGTCAAACCGGAGGATGAAGCGTCGATCATTTACACTTCGGGAACGACTGGCGTGCCCAAGGGCGTCATCCTGACCCACGGCAACTTTATCAGCAACGTCAAGACCGCCGCGGAAATTCTCGAATTTACCGACCGAGACACGGTCCTGTCGTTTCTTCCCCTGTCCCACGTCCTGGAGAGAATGGTGACCTTTGCCTACGTTTACAAGGGTTGCACGATTGGCTATGCCGAAAGCGTCGAGACGGTAGCGGCGAACCTTCTCGAAATCCGTCCCCATATCATGGTCGGCGTGCCGCGGGTGTTTGAAAAGATTTATTCCAAGGTCATGGACAATGTTCTGACGAGCTCGGGCTTGAAGAGAAAAATCTTCTTCTGGGCGGTCAAGGTCGGCAAAGCCTACGGAACGCGCAAGCTGGCGATGCGGCCCATCGGCGGGTTCCTCAAGTTCAAGCGCAACCTGGCCCACAAGCTCGTCTATTCCAAGATTGTCGAAAAAACAGGCGGCCGGATTCGCTTCTTCGTCTCGGGAGGCGCGCCGCTCTCCAAGGACATCGCGGATTTCTTCTACGCCATGGGACTGGTGATCCTGGAAGGCTACGGATTGACGGAAACCTCACCCGTGATCGCGGTCAACCTCCTCGAAAACCCGAGGTTCGGCACCGTGGGAAAACCGATCCCCGGCATTGAAGTCAAGATCGCTCGCGATGGTGAAATCCTGACGCGGGGGCCCCATGTCATGAAGGGATATTATAAAAAGGAAGCCGATACCAAGGAGACTTTTGAAGGCGATTGGTTTAAGACGGGGGATATCGGCCGGTTCGATGAGGACGGCTTCTTGATGATCACCGACCGCAAAAAGGACCTGATCGTCACCGCCGGCGGGAAGAATGTCGCCCCCCAGCCCATCGAGAACATCCTGAAGACCAATCCCTACATCGAAAATGCCGTGGTCATCGGCGATCGGCGGCGTTTCATCTCGGCCTTGATTGTCCCGAAATTCGATAAGCTCGAGGCCTATGCCAAATCCAACAACATTGCCTATGCCGGCCGGGCCCAGCTCGTCCAGAACGAACAGGTCGTCGATTTCCTGAGATCGGAAATCGACCGGGCCACGCCCAACCTGGCCTCGTTCGAAAGGATCAAAAAGATCGCCGTCCTGGAGCGGGATTTTGAGATCGAAAAAGGGGAGATGACTCCCAGCCTCAAGGTCAAACGGAACGTCGTCGAGAAAAAACACAAAGACCTGCTTGACGCGCTCTATAGAGAAGACATCGGCTGAGGAGCGGATTTACCTGGCAAAAACCGTCCGCCCCGCGTAAACGGCCGCTCGTCCGAGCTCTTCTTCGATCCTCATCAGCTGGTTGTACTTCTCGATGCGCTCGCCCCGGCAGGGCGCTCCCGTCTTCAATTGCCCGGTTCCCATGGCCACGGTGAAATCGGCGATGAAGCTGTCGACGCTTTCCCCGCTGCGGTGGGACACCATGGCCCGCCAGCCGGCCTTCCGGGCCATTTCGATCGCGGCGATGGTCTCGCTCAGAGTGCCGATCTGGTTGAGCTTGATGAGCACGGCGTTGGCCGCGCCTTCCCGAATGCCGCGGCCGATGCGGCTGATATTGGTTACGAAGAGGTCGTCGCCGATGATCTGGATCCTGTTTCCGAGAGTCGTGTTGAGGAGCTTCCAGCCCTCCCAGTCATCCTCGGCCAGTCCGTCTTCAATGGACACGATGGGATATTTTTTGACCCAGTCGGCGTAGAGCTCGACCATCTGGGCCGATGTGATCTTCCGGTTTTCCGTCCGGAGGAGGTAATGGCCATCCTCGAAAAAGCTGCTCGAGGCCGGGTCGAGGGCGATGGCGATTTCGAGGCCGGGCTTGTAGCCGGCTTTTTCCACGGCTTTGAGGATTACCTCCACGGCTTCGGCGTTGGTCTTTAGGGCCGGCGCGAAGCCGCCCTCGTCCCCGACGCCCGTCGAATATCCCTGGGATTTCAGGACGCTCTTGAGGGATTGGTATATCTCCGCTCCCCAGCGCAAGGCCTCCCGGAAATTGGGCGCGCCCACGGGCGCGATCATGAATTCCTGGAGGTCGGTCGCCTGCCAGTTGGCATGGGATCCTCCGTTGAGGATGTTGAACATCGGAACGGGCAGTATAAAAGCCGATGTCCCGCCGAGATAGCGATAGAGGGGCATGTTTGCCGCAGCGGCGGCGGCCTTGGCGGCCGCAAGGCTGACGCCCAGAATGGCATTGGCCCCCAGTTTGTTCTTGTTGGGCGTTCCATCGAGCTCGATCATGGCTTTGTCCAGGCCGGCTTGGTCCTTGGCATCAAACCCGATCAAGACTTTGGCGATGAGGTCATTGACATTTTTGACGGCCGACAGCGTGCCTTTGCCGCCGTATCGCTTTTTGTCACCGTCGCGGAGCTCCAGTGCTTCATGGATTCCGGTGGACGCTCCCGAAGGGACGGCCGCTCTTCCGACGACTCCGTTTTCCAGCGTCACCTCGGCTTCGACCGTGGGATTGCCGCGAGAATCCAGGATCTCACGGGCATGGATCTTCTTGATGGATGTGGACATGATAGGACTCCTTTTAAGCTTAGAGATTCTATCCCATTTTATTTTTCCCGTCAAAAAAAGAGGCATTGAAGTAAGCATCTTCGTTTGTATGATTTTCTTGCGGTGCCCGACACCTCTTCGAAATCACATGTTTGAAGAAGGTTCCGGCTGGATGTCCGGGTTGAAAAGCGGTTCGTCTTCCGCCGCTGGAACCTCGACCTCTATCTGGACGTCCAGAGCCTGTACAATCGCAAGAACGTGTATTTTAAATTGTGGGAAGACGGACAGCAAAAGACGATCTATTATCTTCCCATCATCCCTTTCATCGGTATCCAGGCCGGGTTTTAGGCGGTCGAATCGTCGACCTTGTTCGGGTTGTCGGCTTTCTCTTCTTCCTCTTCCTCATCCTGCGGCTTCTGCCAATTCAGGATCCTGCCGCAGGCTTCGCAGAGGATGATCTTTTTCTTTTCCACGAGCTCGTTCAGGAGTTGGGGGCGGATGCGCATCTGGCACAGCGAGCAGAAGTCGTCGGTGACGGGCGACATGCCGACGCCGTTCATTTTTTTGCTGATCCTGAGATAAAGCCTGAGCTGGTCGGGGGGGATTTGAGGAATTAAGATTTCTCGCTCCTTCACGAGGATTTGTTTTTTCCCCTCCAGCTCTTTTTGATTCTGGGAGATGACCTCTTTTTCCTTTTTCAGCCGCAGCTCTTCTTCGGCCCGTTTCTGATGGGCAGCCTTGATCTCCTTTTCGATCTCATCGGCCGCAATCATCTCGTTCAGGATCTCCTCTTCGACCTTGTCCACCTTCTGCTGGGATTCCTCGATTTCCTTGAGGAGGGACGTGTACTCTTTGTTCGTTTTGACATCGTTCAGCTGGCGCTTGAACTTTGCGATCTGGGCCTTGTTATCCTTGACCTGGCCCTCGAGGTCCCTCCTTTTCTTCTGGTTGACGGAGAGTTTTTCCTTGGCGTGGCTCACGACGTCGGAAGCTGCTTTGATTTGCTGGTCGATGGCCTCGAGCCCGGCGGGGATGGCCTCAAGAAGGGAAGAAATGCTATTTATTTCAGAATCAACATCTTGGAGCCTTTTTAGCTTATCAAATTCAATATCCACATTATTGCCTCGAGGTCGAATGGGCCTACCAGGATTCGAACCTGGGACCTGCCGGTTATGAGCCGGTAGCTCTACCGCTGAGCTATAGGCCCTCGCGCACTTTATATCAGATATCCGCCGTACAAGTCAATGAAAAGGGGGGCACAAAAATGTGTGAATCGGGACTTCGGACTTCAACAGAGTCAAATGGGGCGGACCTGGCCGGGAGCCTAATACCCGTTTGTAAAAGATTTTAGCTTCTTGCTGCGGCTGGGGTGCTTGAGCTTGCGGAGCGCCTTGGCCTCGATCTGCCGGATACGCTCTCGAGTGACCTTGAACTGCTGTCCGACTTCCTCCAGGGTGTGCTCGTTTCCGTCGCCCAGCCCAAAGCGCATCTTGAGGACCTTGGCTTCTCTTTCGGTCAGGGATTTGAGGGCTTCCTCGATCTGTTCCCTGAGGTTGATATGGATGACCGTATCGGGCGGCGAGGGCATGACTTTGTCCTCGATAAAATCTCCCAGGTGACTGTCTTCCTCCTCGCCGATCGGCGTTTCCAGCGAGATGGGCTCTTGGGCGATCTTGATGATCTTGCGGACCTTGGTCACCGGCATATCCATCTTTTTGGCGATCTCTTCGCTGGTCGGCTCGCGTCCGATTTCCTGGACAAGGCTCCGGCTGACCCGAATGAGCTTGTTGATCGTTTCGATCATGTGGACCGGGATCCGGATGGTCCGGGCCTGGTCGGCGATGGCCCGGGTGATGGCCTGCCGGATCCACCATGTGGCATATGTCGAAAATTTATAGCCCCTCCGGTACTCGAATTTATCGACGGCCTTCATCAGGCCCATGTTGCCTTCCTGGATCAGGTCCAGGAACTGGAGGCCGCGGTTGCTGTATTTCTTGGCGATGGAGACGACCAGCCTCAGGTTGGCCGCGACCAGCTCTTTTTTCGCCTGGTCGCTGATCTTCTTGCCGGTCGTGATGGAACGGATGATTTTCCTGAGGTTCTGCGCATCCAGCCCGATGTCCTTCTGCAGCTGTCTGAGCTGTCTATTGACTTCTTTCAGCTTCTGGGCCAGCTCTTCGCTTTCTCTCTTCCTGCGGGTCTTGTTCAGAGTCAGCTCAAGGTCTTCTTTCTTCTCCTCTAACTCATTGATAATTCGCAGTTTGTCCCTCAGGGTGTCGATGATTTTTTCCTTCTGCGTCGAGCGAAGGTTGAGGTCTCTGATATACGTGCTCATCTGGACGATGATCCGGCTCCGGGCGAAGACCTTCTTGCGAATGTTGGGGATCTTGTCCAGCTTATGGCTGAGGTCCTTGATCTTCTTGATCTTGGTCAGGATCTGCTTCTTTTTTTCCTCGAGCTTTCCCTCGGCGATATCGTCCTCGCTGACATCGAACATCTCCTGGATGACCATCGGGTCGGCCTTGATCCTGTCTTCGAGCGAAAGCACCTCGTTCAGCACCAGCCGGGTCTTGGAAAGCGCTTTGACGATCGATTTTTCGCCGCGCTCGATTTCCCGGGCGATGGCGATCTCGCCCTCCCGCGTCAGGAGGGAAATGTTGCCCATCTCGCGGAGATAGAGCTTGACGGGGTCCGTCGTCCTCTCCAGCCCGGCCAGCGAGACGAGCTCGCTTTTGCGCCGTTTGGGGATGATTTCCCGCTGTTTGGTGTCCAGGATCTTGATCCCGTAATCGTCGATCGATGTCAGGAAATCGTCGAAGCTCTCCTCAGCGTCCAGGTCGTCTTGGAAGGTCTTGTCGATTTCCTCGAAGAGAAGGTAGCCCTGCTTTCGTCCCTTCGATATCAGCTGCGAAATATCACCCTTTTGAAATTTATTTTCAGGGGGCACGCCATGCTCCTAAAGGATAGATTTTCCCGCTATATTTCTTTACTTCGTTTCCGGTCATTCCGTTACATCAAACCCCTATTTCAGGGCCATGATCTGTTTCGTCAGGTCCTGTTTTTGATAAAGCAGCGATTGGACTTTATCTTTCTCACCCTTCTTCTCAAGTCGGGCGATCTCGGCCTGAATTTTTTTCAACTCATTCTGCTTGCCGATGATTTTCAAAGCGCATAGACAATCGAGAGCCTCTTCGACTGTCGGCGGCTGCCCTTTCTCAAGCCGGGATTCGGAAAGAAATCTGGAGAGAGAAGGCCCGATTTCCTTTTGCAGCTCGTGGATATGGATATCCTTATCTTTCCGAAACGAACCCATAATTATCCTAAAAATCGGCTCGCTTTTCAAGCCCCGGAAGTCTTCCTCCTCCATCTCCGAGAAGATATAGGGCCGGAGGTCCTTGTTCTCGACGAGGATTTGAAGAAGCCTTTTTTCGGCCGGAAACAGGGTCTCCCAGGCCGTTGCGGCTTTCTCGGGGGTTTTTTGTTGGGTGTAGACCCGGATGACGGCCTCCTCGACTCCCAGGCATTCGGCCGCCTGTTTGAGGTACTCACTGCGGAGAAGGGCGTCGGAGATGTTCTCGAGGATCCCCAGGATGCCCTTCAGGACCCTGGTTTTGACCTCCGGAACATCCATCTGTTTGCCTTCGACCGAGAAATCAACGAGGAATTTCAAGCCGGAGGAGCTGTCCTTGATGAGCTTGAGGTATTCGTCCTTGCCATGCTTTTGGATAAAACCATCGGGATCCAGGTTATTCGGCAGGACCAGGACCTGCGTCTCCAGGCCTTTATTGAAACAAATCGGGAGGGCCCGGAAGGCCGCCGTGCGGCCGGCCGTGTCGCCGTCGTAGTTGATGATGACTCTGGGCGCGAAACGCATGGCCAGCCCGACCTGGTGGGGAGTCAGCGCCGTGCCCAGGGATGCGGCGCAGTTGGTCAGGCCGGCCTGGTAGAGGGCCAGAAAATCCGTATACCCCTCGACCAGGATAGTTTCTCCCACGTTTCGGATGGCCTCCTTGCTGAGGTGCAGCCCGTAGAGAAGCTGGCCTTTGGAATAGAGCGGGGTGTCCGGCGAGTTGAGATATTTGGGATCGGCGTTGAACAACGTCCTGCCGCCGAAGCCGACAACCTTCCCCGTCAGGGTGAAAATGGGGAAGATGATCCTCCCCCTAAACCGGTCATAGTATTCGTCCTTCTTTTTGCCGGGGAGGACCAAGCCTGCCTTTTCCAGCAGGTCGATCGAAACGCCTTTGCCCTTGAAGTAGGTGAGAAGCGAATTCCAGGAATTCATGGCATATCCGATCTTAAAATCCTGGATGATTTTCTCCGAAATGTTCCGTTTTTTGAGGTAATCCAAGGCGCTTTTGCCTTCCTGAGACGTGAACAGGTTCTTCTTGAAAAAAGCCAGGCTGGATTCGGTGATCTTCAAGAGCTGGTCTTCGAGCTTGAGGGCTTGGGGCGAGAGCTTTTTCTGCTCGGGAAGGGGGATTTTGTACTTTTCGGCCAGGTATTTCAGGGCCTCGGGAAAGTTGAGGTTCTCCTTCTCCATGACCAAGGAGAAGACGTCGCCCCCGATTCCGCAGCCGAAACAATGAAACAGCTGTTTTTCGCCGTCGACCGTGAAGGAGGGGGTCTTTTCGGCGTGGAAAGGGCAGAGCCCGACGTGTTTTCTTCCCCGTTGTCTGAGCGTCGTGTACTGGGAAGCAATCTCTACGATATTGGCAACCTGCCGGATTTGGTCAATAATCTCCATCTATATTTTTACAAGCCGGATTTTAGAAAATTTCTCATAATATAGGTTCAGGAGCCCTTTTTGTCAAGAAATTAAAGGTGGTTGATGAGGCTGGCCACGTAGGCGGCGCCGAAGCCGTTATCGATATTGACGACGGCCACCCCTCCCGAACAGGAATTGAGCATGGCCAGGAGGGCGGCCAGCCCTTTGAAGCTGGCCCCATACCCGACGCTCGTCGGGACGGCGATGATCGGAACGGAAACCAGGCCAGCCACGACGCTCGGCAGCGCCCCTTCCATCCCGGCTACGGCGATGATGACCTTGGCTTTATTGATTTTTTCATATTCCCCGAGCAGCCGGTGCAGGCCGGCCACGCCGACATCATAGACCCTTTCCACTTCGTTTCCCAGCATGTCGCAGGTGACATAGGCTTCCTCTGCCACGGGAATATCCGAGGTTCCGGCGGTCAGGATCATGATCTTGCCCTTGCCCATGACAGAGTGTTTCTGCTTGAGATAGACCGCTTTGGCCGGAGCGTTATAGCAGGCCCCGGGAATCGTCTTCTTGATTTTCCTGTACGTTCGAGGCTCCGCCCTGGTGATGAGAAGGCTGCCTCCTTTTTTAATGATTTCGCCGGCGATTTTCAGGATTTGCTCGTCCGTCTTTCCCAGGCCGTAGATGATCTCGGGGAAGCCTCTTCTCAGTTCGCGGTGATGGTCGACCTTGGCGAAATTCAGGTCTTGATAAGGATAATCTTTGAGGAGGTGGAGCGCTTCTTTCGGGGAGAGCTTTCTAGCCTGGACTCTCCGGAGGATGTCTTCAAGTTGCGATTTCATGGACGAATTCTATCATAAGGCCTGCCGGATTGCCAGAAAGGGTCAAACCTCAACCTTCAACATAGTGGCCCTCTTCCATTTTATGCGGGGAAAATTTGTCCCGGAAACGATCCGGAAACAGCCTCGCTCCCCATCCGGGTTTTTCACGCCGTTCCCGAGCCCTCCTTCTCGGCGGCTCAGAACTCGCTTCCCGGCATCGATTTTACGGACGTTCGCCGGGAAGCTCAGACAACTTCGCCGGCCGGCTTCTTCCGAGCCGGCTGCCCTCGAAGGAGGACTCGGGAAGGCTAAACCCTCCATGGTCGCTTCGGACGTCTCCGGACCGTTTCCCTATCCTACCCACACTAAATGGAAGAGAACCTTTTAATTTTCTGTTGAATGTTGAGGTTTGACCCCGATTTAAATCCTTGGTCGTTTGGGTTATACTTCATCTCGGTCATGGCCGCTAAGAAAACGATTCAAAAAGAAATCTCGCTTTCCGGAATGGGCATCCATTCCGGGAAGAACGTTCGCCTTGTTCTCAAGCCCGCAGAATCGGGGGAAATCACCTTCCTGAGGGTCGACCTCGGCCGGCTTGAAGCTTGCCTTAATCCCAGGAATCTCGAAGCGCGAAACAGCACCACGCTTCTAGGAGAACAATTTCAGGTCCGGACTGTCGAGCACCTGATGGCTGCTCTCTTTGCCTTCGGGATCAACAGCCTTTCGATCGAGCTTGACGCCGATGAAATCCCGATCATGGACGGCAGCGCCCGGCCGTTTGCCCAGGCCATTAAAAAGGCCGGGATGCGGCGGCTTGCCCTGCCCGTCCGTCCGCTCAAAATCCGCAAGCCCCTGATCCTCGAGGAAAAAGACGAATTTGTCTCCGCTGCGCCCTCTCCCAGCGGCGGGGGCGTCGAACTCTCCTATTCCATCGAGTATCCCCATCCGGCGATAAGACGACAGTCGTTGAGCCTGAAGCTGAGCCCTCAGAGTTTTGTCCGGGAGATCGCTCCCGCCCGCACCTTCGGATTCCTGAAAGACGTGGAAAGGCTCCGGAGCCAGGGATTGGCC
Source organism: uncultured Eubacteriales bacterium (assembly GCA_964537875.1). Taxonomy (GTDB): domain Bacteria; phylum Acidobacteriota; class Aminicenantia; order Aminicenantales; family UBA4085; genus JAPKZH01. The sequence continues at coordinate 381 of CAZIDN010000018.1, read as the reverse complement.
CTCGGCGGTTCCTTTAAGAACGCCGTCGTCCTCGATGAAGAAAAGGTCCTGAATGGACCCTTGCGTTTTCCTGACGAGTTCGTCCGCCATAAACTCCTAGACCTCGCGGGCGATCTGGGGCTTCTTGGCCGCCCGCTCATCGGCCGGTTCGAGGCCCATAAAGCCGGCCATCGCCTGCACGTCAAACTTGTCCAGTTTCTCCTCGACCACCCCGAATATTGGACCGAAACCTAAATATTTGTTTTTGGCGCGCGAGGACGGGCAGTCTATCCTTGGACGCGTCCAAATGTGCGATTTCAAAGAGGCGTGGGAATCGCGCCTGAGGCCCCCCTAGCGGAGGGGGGCCCCGGACACTCTTGGAGGAGGACCCTTTTGCAGGTT
>CAZIDN010000017.1:0-58772 GCA_964537875.1 uncultured Eubacteriales bacterium | reverse complement strand
CACATTCTAGCGGATTATCGGCCGCGCTTTCATATAATCAACGCTCGCTCCGCTCCCTGCCATCCATCCAAGGAGCATTAACCGATGAATCCTTTTGTAGACACATTGATTATAAAATCGAAGCTCGGGCGGGGCATGAAACCTCGCCCTCCGACCAAGGGGGCGGCTCCCCCTTGGAACCCTCTACGAGCGGCTCCCCGTAGCAAGCCACGGGGAGCCGCTCGTCACCGTTTCGCTTTGTAAAGATAAGCGCCCTGTTTCAATTCGTTTTTCTGCCCGTCATGGACGGCGTACCGGCTGCCGCCCCACATGTTAGCCGATCCAAACTCGCCTTTTTTATTGAGGGCATAGAAGGTCAGGCCGAAATTGGGCAGTCCCTCTGCATTGAGACGCCGAGGCGTCAATTTTGTCTTGTTGGAGATTTGTTCAAGGGCTTTGAGACAGGCCTGTTCCGGAGAGTGCCCCTGGGCCATGAAATTGACAACTTGAAAGCTTCCGCAATTCATGATGTTCGCCTCGCCCAGCCCGGTCGAGCCCGCCGCGCCGACGTTGTTATCGACGTAGAGACCGGCGCCGATAATGGGCGAATCCCCGACCCGTCCGGCGAGCTTCCAGGAAAGGCCGCTCGTGGTTGTCACGCCGGCCAGGTTGCCTTTCGCGTCGATGGCGATGCAGTTGATCGTCCCGTAGGTCATGATGGCCTGGCGGACTTCGGACGGAAGCTTCTCCGACTTGGGCGGAAGCCAGTTGTCTTTATCCGAGAGGTTTTCCTTCCAGCGCAGCCAGATCTCCCGAGCCCGATCCGTCAGAAGGTCCTCTTTTTTGAAGCCGTGGGCCAGAGCGAATTTGAGTGCGCCTTTGCCGACAAGGAGGCAGTGTTCCGTCCTGTCCATGACGAGCTTCGCCACTTTGGACGGGTTTTTGATGAACTTGAGAGCGGCTACGGCGCCTGATGAATGGGTCGCCCCCTGCATGACCGACGCATCGAGCTCGACCTCCCCATCCTCGTTGGGGAGCCCGCCATATCCGACCGACATATCATTCGGGTCGTCCTCGACAATATTCACGCCGGCAATGACGGCGTCGAGCAGGTCAGTCCCCTTCCCCATGAGCTCCATGGCTTTTTCCGTGGCCCGGATCCCGTTGCCCGAGGCGACCACGCGCATCACACCCATGGACTGGAGAGGCGCTGTCGGGCGTTGGCCCATCAGCCCCTTCCCTCCCCCGATCAAGGCGGCCGCGCCGACCCCGGCGCCGGTCTTAATGAAATCTCTTCGCGAAAATTTAGGACTCATCGGACCTCCTCATTTTTTGAGCTTCAAAATTTTCCCGGGGAGTTTCCGGTTCCATTTCCCGCCGTCAATGGTCACCTGCCCGTTGATGAACAGAAAAGCCACGCCCTGGCTGTACTGGTGCGGGTTGGAAATGGAGGTGGGAAGATTGAGGTTCTCCAGGTCTATCAAGGCCAGGTCGGCTTTGTATCCTTCCTTGATCCAACCCCGATCGTTCCAGTTCATGATCTCCGCCGGCAGAGATGTCTGTGAGCGGATGGCCTGGGCCAGAGAGATGGCTTTTTTATCGATCGCATATTTTTTGATCTTGTGGAGGAACGTCGAATAGGAACGGATATGGGTGAGCCCGATCCCATAGGGAGGTGCTGTCCCGTCACTTCCGGTGCCGACATAATCTTTGTTCATGATATATTCGATATCCGGTTCGCACATCTGAAAAGGAATGCATTTAGCGCCCATCAGGTCGAGTTCGATGGCCGCGTCCTCGATGGTTTTTCCCTTGATCACGGCGACCTCTTCGAGCGATTTCCCCTCCAAGTTCTTCTCGACGCAGATGCCGACGATGTAGTTTTTGGCGCCGAGGGTGTCCTCGATAGATTTACGGACCTCCTGGCGGATCCGCTGAGCTTCTTCGGGATTGGCCATTCTTTTGAGGAAAAGCATCCGTTCCCGCATATTCTCCGGGCCTTGGAAACTCGAAAGGTCGAATAGAAACTGGGAAGCAAAATCCACCAGCCGATTCCGGGGAAGGCTCTTGATGAACTGGAGCTGGCGCTCCGACAACGGGTAATAGGGAGTCACTTTCTTGTAAAGCTCGACAAGCTCGGAGTCGCCGAAATGCTCGAACATTTTTTGGACATCGGTAGAATTCAACCGGTCGACGGCCTCACGTCCGATCCAGGTCGCTCTGGGGATCAGGCGTTGGTAGGGATAGCCGTTGGTGAAGGGGTAGGGATATTGGTCGGCCGTGATTTTCAGGTTCTTGGCGCGGGCGTCTTCAATAGTCGAGCAGGCTTGCTTCACCAATCCCCAGTTGGCCTTTCCCATAACCTTAAAATGGGAGATATGGGCTCTGGCCCCGGATTTTTCGGAGATTTCGATCGCTTCCTTGATCGCATCGAGAAGCCGGTTTCGCTCATTACGAATATGCGTATGATAGATCCCGCCGTAGGGTGCGATGACTTTGGCCAATTCAATGATTTCATCCGTTTTAGAAAACGAGCCCGGGAGATAGATCAATCCCGTCGACAGCCCCGAAGCGCCCTGCTCCATGGCCTCTCTGACAAGCGCTTTCATTTTCTCCAGCTCTTCGGGAGTTGGAGCCCTGTTCTCCATGCCGAGGATGATCTGCCGAACCTGGCCGTGGCCGACCAGCAAGGCCGCATTCGGCCCGATCCCCTCTTTGGTCCAGGTGTTGATGAGGTCTTCGGCCTTCTCGAAGATCGGCCAGGCGCTTCCGCCGCACTGACCGGCGACGATGCTCGTCACGCCCTGCAGCAGATAGTTTAGGCAGGCCCGGTTCTCGGGAAAATACATGCCGTCGTCGACATGCGTGTGAAGGTCGATAAACCCGGGCGTGACGATGAGTCCCTTGGCCTCGATCTCCCGGGCGGCCGACTCCTTGATCGACCTGGCGATCTTGGCGATCCGATCGTCCTTGATGGCGATATCGGCCTTGAGAGGCGCGGCCAGCGACCCGTCATAGACCGTCCCGTTCTTGATCAGGACGTCATAAACCGGCGGACTTTGAGCCTTCGTATACGTCGAAATTCGTAGCAACGAAAATATACCTGTTACGACAAACAGAAAGAAAGAAACTGCGTTTTTTTTCATAGCACTCCTATCCTGCTAAAAAAATGGATAGGTGGCGAGGTGCAGGGGCTCCCCGCCGACCTTTTAAAGCCCCCTTGATTGCCCAAGGGGGCAGGGGGATTAATCTCTAATTGAAAGTCTTGAGACATGCTCGAAGTCTCGTCCTCCAAATTCATTAAGAGACACCCTGTGTCCCCATCCAGGGAAAATAATCGATGGGTGGCACGGCGCAGGGGCTCCCCGCCCGCTCCGGAGCGAAAAAAATTCGGATGGCATAGATCGAAATCATAAAAGATGTCTAAGTTCCCGAATTTTTTGCGAGGATGGACGGGGATGCGCCATGACAGGACCCATCCTTTCATTGCTGGTCTACCCTCTCCTCTTGAATTTTTCGAGCAGCTCGAGATAGCGGTTGGACATGTCGGTCTCTTTGCCGTCGATATAGACTTTTTTGATGTTCGTCCGGGTTTCCAGGATATCTCCGTCGGAAAGGACGATATTGGCCGCCTTGCCTTTTTCGAGACTGCCCATGATTTTATCGACACCGAAGATTTCGGCCGGGTAGATCGTCACGGCCTTGAGCGCTTCCTTTTTGTCCAGCCCGAAGGCGGCCGCCTTGGCCGCATGATACGGTAGGTCCTTGGCCACGCTGGCACTCACAGACGAGAAGGCGATCTTGACGCCCGCCCTGTTGAGGACGCCGGGATTCCGGAAAAGCGAATCGTAGCCGTCATCCCAGACCGGCGGCATATCGTAAAGCGAGCTGATGACGACCGGGATATTCGATTTTTTGAGGTCCTCGGCGACTTTCCATCCCTGTTCCACCCCGAAGAAAACGGCTTTGAGGCTCTCGTCCTTGACGAACTGGATCGCCGCTTTGATGTCCCTGTCCGAATGGACCGAGATCATGACCGGGAGCTCTCCGCGGACGACGGGAAGGATGAATTCAAGCGCCTCCTGGAATTCCGGCTGGGCCGCGGCCGGATTCTTGGCCGCGAATTCTTTTCTCTTTTGATAATACCGGGCATTCTTGAAGAGCTCTTTGAGCTCGGCGATCAACCGGGTTGCGTCGGCCGCCACCGCGCCACCCCGGCCCATTCCGCCGAAACCGCCCCGTCCTCCGCGGATGCCGGGAAATTCGATCTGCATAGCGGCCTGGCTTTTGATGACCATCTCCCGGTTCGTCCATCCATCGAGCTTGATCAGCGTGCTTTGGCCGGAGATCAATCCGCCTGTCGGAGCGACGAGCGCCGCCGTGATTCCGTTGGACCGGGCGATGGGGATGTGTATGGAATCGTAGCGCAGGGCTTCGATGGCGCGGACCTGGGGGTTGATACGGCCCGTCTCCCGGTTGTCGACCGTGGCCGACACGCCGCTGATCTCCTGCAAGCCGAGGAAGCTGTAGCCGTCGATCATACCGGGATAGGCGCAGAGGCCTTTCGCCTCGACGACCTCGGCGCCGCTTGGGATGGCGACATCTTTGCCGACGGCCTCGATTTTGCCGTCTTTGATGATGATGGTGCCGCCTTCGATATCATCTCCCACGACCGGGATGATCTTGGCGCCTCTTATGGCGATGATTTTGGCAGGCTGGGCTTGGGCCAAAACCAGGCCCGCCGTCAATCCCATGATGATCCAGAAGAGGAACATCCGCTTTGTCATGGCCGGCCTCCTTTTTTCGGAGCGTGGGCTTTTTTGTCGGCCTCCTCTCGGTCTTTGAGGTACTGAGCGCGATCGAAATAGATATCGCCCTCGATGATGGTCATCTCGCATCGTGTATAGGAGCTCATCGGGTGTTCGTTGAAGACGGCGATATCGCCCTGCTTGCCGATTTCGAGGCTGCCGACGATCTTCTCCACGCCGAGCTGAATGGCCGGATTGATCGTGATCAGGCTCAAGGCTTCGTTCTCCGTGAGTCCGCCGTATTTCATGGATTTGCTGGCCTCATTGAACAAGCGCCGGATGCGCTCGCCGCTGTCCGAATTGATCGAAACAAGAACGCCCTTCTTTGCGCAATACCCCGCGTCATAGGCGATGCCTTCGGCGGCCTCCATTTTGTAAGCCCAGCTGTCGGCAAAGACGGAAATCCCGACCTTGGCCGCGGCCAGTTCGTCGGCGATTTTGTAAGCTTCCCAGGCGTGCTCAAGCGCCTGGACCTTAAAGCCGAATTCCTTGGCCAAACCCATGAACTCCAGCGCTTCCGTGGCCTGGTAGTCGTGGCAGCGGGCGACTATCTTGCCGCGCAGCAGGTCGGATAAGACCTCCATCCGGAGGTCTTTGCGCGGCGGGAGCAGGTTCTTGGGCGGCGTCTTGGAGGCCTTCAGCTTGTTGTAGCGGTCCCATTCTTCCATATAGGCTCTCGCCCTGAGCATCTCCCGGCGGATGATGGCGTTCGTGCCCATCCGGGTCTGGGGATAGCGCGGCGGCGGTCCGCCGACCGTGATCGTCCGGCTGGACTGCTTGACGTTCTCGCCCAGGGCAAACTTCAATGTCCTCAGAGCCTCGTGGACGATCAGCTCTTCTGAAGGCTTTCCCCATTTCATCTTCAGAACGACGTTCGGGCCGCCGATGGGATTGGCGCTGCCGTGCATGGTGTGGACCATGGTCACGCCGCCGCTGAGGGCGGTGAGGATGGTAACATCATCGGCGTTGACGACTTCCCCGACATCGGCTTCCGGCGTGATGGCCTGCGAGCCCTCATTGGTTCCGGCAAGAGCGATGTGGGTGTGCGAATCGATAAGGCCGGGAATGACGTATTTCCCCGAGGCATCGATCACCTTGATCCCTTCCGGCGCCGGGATGTTCTCGCCGATCTGCTTGATGACGCCGTTGATGACGAGGATATCGCCCTTGGCCATCACGCCTTTGGTCACCGTCAAGATCGTGCCGTTTTTGATGAGGATGCTTCCCCCGGCCGAAAAGGCCGGAAGCGCGACGAGGGCCAAGACGATGGCTGAGATCAGGAGATTTTTGATGTTCTTGTTCATCGGCAGCCTCCTCAGAATTTCCAGAGAACCCCGTCGACGAAAACCTTGTCAACCTGGGTCTTTTCATCGAACAGTTCGCCTTTGGTCAGAATGATATTGGCGATCTTTCCGGGCTCGAGGCTGCCGAGCTGCTGGACGAGGCCGAGAAACTGGGCGGGCTGGATCGTCAACGCCTTCAAGGCTTCCTCTTTCGACAGCCCGGCCTTGATTGCCGCCTGGATGTTCTTGAGCACGGCGGCGCCGTCGTTGAGGCCGAACGTCGTCAGGGCGAACTTGATGCCTTCCTTGGCCAGGTTGGCCGCGTTGGCGGGATAGACCTCGGCCTCGGCTTTTTTCCTCAAGTCCTCCCCCTGGTTAGCGTACTGGCTCGAATTCGGCGGCCTGAAATCGAGCGTCACCAGGAGCGGAATCGGCGTTTTTTTCAAGACCGCCGCGTCGCGCCAGGCCTCGTTGGCGTGGCTGAGAAGAGCGTTCAGCTTGAATTCGTCGATGATTTTCAGGGCGCGCTTGATATCTTCGAGGTTGTTGCATTGGAAGATAACCGGCTTTTTCTCTTTCACAAACGGCACCAGCGCTTCCAGGAAAGGATCGTATTCCGGCCGCTTCATCCCTTTCAGGACCTTCTGATATTGGGCTTGACGGGTTTCGTAATAATCGGCATCCAGGAAGGACTGGCGGAGGAAGGCGATCGTCCCCATCAAACTCGACGGGTACCTGCCGCGCGCCGTGGTGAAATTGATGTGGAGAGCCATCGGATTTTTCAGCACCATGGATTCGGCCTTCTCGCCGTTGAGGTTGAGAAGAACGCTCTGGCCCTGGATGATGCCCCTGTTGGGTGCGACGAGCACGGTCGTCACCCCGATCTTGAGAAAGCTGTCGATGGCCGCTTTGGTCGGTTTGAGCAGTTGGAAAGCGCACAGTTCGGGAGTTTCCGCCGGCCGGTCCTGCGGGGCGGCCTGGGCCATCATAATCTCCGGAGGGCCTTGAGGAGTCTCGGCCCTGGGGACCTCCAGCAAAAGATTGGTGTGGGTCGAGATCAATCCCGGATAGGCGATCAGGCCTTCGGCCTCGATCAGTTCCGCATCTTCGGGAATCCGGACTTTGTCCACAGGGCCGACGGCTTCGATCAGGCCGTTGCGGATGATCAGGACACCCTTATCGATGGCGGGTCCCGTGACTGGAACAATTTTCGCGTTCTTAATCGCGTAGGTCGGTCCGACGTCCGTCGAGGCGGGCCCGATCAAACTTAAAATAAGAAAAACTAAGCCAAATAGACAAGACTTTTTCGAGATAGACATGCGCCTCCTTTCAAAAAGAATCACGGATAAGGTGGTTCCGCACTCCCCTTTTTTCCAGGCCGGCCGAAGTCATGTTCATCGGGTCGTCGCCCGCCGCTTGTGAGGGCGAAGAGGAAAGTATAATATACGTTTCTTTCTTCTTGTCAAAAAGAATTTGTGATGAAGACAGGCCTCCAAAAAATTTTTGATGACGTGGCCCCGACCTATGAAGTAGTGAATCGTGTTTTGACGCTTGGGCTGGACGGCCGGTGGAGAAAGAAGGCCGCCCGCGCCGCCGCCGAGAGCGGAGGCAGGCTCTGGCTGGATGTCTGCAGCGGCACCGGTGAAATGGCTCACAACCTGGCCCGGTTCGCTCCGCCCGGGACGAACGTCGTCGTTCTCGATTTCAGCCCGGCCATGCTTCGAAAGGCCTCAGAAAAGCCCAAGGCGCAGGCCGCCTTTGTCAGGGCCGATGTGAAAAGCCTGCCCTTTCCCTCGGACCGGTTCGACCTGGTCACCATCTCTTTTGCCACGAGAAATGTCAACCTTTCCAGGGATCTTCTGGACAGCACCTTCCAGGAACTCCTACGAGTCCTCAAACCCGGGGGCCGTTTTGTCAACTTGGAGACAAGCCAGCCGAGATCGGCCATCGTGAGAAAAGCATTTCATCTCTATGTCCGGGCTATCGTCGAGCCGGTGGGATACAGGCTGTCCGGCTCCAGGGCCGGTTACGCCTATCTCGCCTCGACCATTCCCCGTTTTTACGATGCGGAAGGCCTTTCGGATTTGCTCAGGCAGGCAGGATTCCGGACGGTCGGCTATCGCCCCCTCTTTTTTGGCGCGGCCGCCATCCATACCGCCGTGAAATAGGCGGACCGAGAAGAAGCCCCCGGCCAAGCCCGGCCAGCTTCCCCTAAAAGCTGATGCTGATCGAGGTCCCGCTGCCCGTCCCGAAGCGGGGGTTGACGACCCGGCTGCTCGTCGAGCCGAAGGTTAAGCTGAGTCCAAGCGAAAAGTAATAGTTATAGCCCGTCCCTAGCTGCCGTCTCTGCAACAGGACTTCTTCCCAGGAGGCTTCGCCTTTCTCGAGCGACAGCTGGTCGCGGATCCGCGATCCCCCGCCGGAGATGTTGAAATTCAATCCCTTGAAAATGCGCAGCGAAATCTCACCGTCAAGCGTCAGGCGGTATTTCTTGAAATCGTGTAAATAATGGGAGCCTTGAAGCGATGTGCTGATCGTTCCCCACGGCTGCTTCAGCTCCAGGGTCGCCGACAGGGATTCGCTCCACAAACTCTCTTTCATTTTAAAGTAAATCGTTTCCTCGTGATAACGGATGGGATTGAAGCTGAGCTTGTAGAGGAAGCGCAACTGCTTCTTGGTGGATTGAGAATAAGGGAAAAGGTCGTATTCGATGGCCGGCGCGAAGCTGAGGCCAAGTTTCGTATTATTGAACGTGGATGAGGAGACCCCCACGGAGCCCCCGATGGACCAGTGATCATCAATGCTCCGGACGGCCAACCCGCTGAAACTGTGGCTTTCGTAGGTGCTCTCATAGTTGTAATCCTCGACGGAATAGGTGTTTTTCATGGAGACCGTGCTGGCCGACAGCCGAATCTTCCACTCCTCTGTGACACGGCTGGCGGAAAAATTGCCGAGGATCTCGGCCATCTTATAAATTTCATCGCCGTTGATGAAGGCGTCGGCGCCGAGACTGAACACCCAGGACTTCCATCGATCGACGACGGCCGTCGGCTTGACCTGGTCCATAAAGGCGACATTCACGCGGCCGGCGATCGGCGTCTTGGTCACGTAGCGCATCAAGCCGAGTTTCAGGAGCTTGGCGACCTCGGCCTTGGCATCTTCCGGTTTTTTGGCCATATCGGCCGTCAATTTGAGGACATCGTTAACTCCGGCAAATTCCTTCTTCCCGGCAAAAGAAATTGTAAATTCCTCGCCGCCGATCGTCGTTTGGGATGTGATCTCGACGAAGACTTGGGCTTCGGCTTCGTCCTGAACATAATTGACAAAAGCGATTTCTTTTTGAAAATAAGCGGGATCGAGGCTTGATTTCAAGAAGACGCTCGGGGCGTTTTTTTTCAAATCCTCGCTCGCCGCTTGGCCGGAAGCCGGCTGGGCCAGGCCGGCCGGGACAAGGGCCGGTCCCAAAAAGATCACGGTCGAAAGGAAGGCTATCAGAAATCTTCGTTCGAGGGCGGCCGGGGGATGTTTCCCCCGGCATCTCTTGAACCCGGGCACGGCGTTCGATCCGCTTAAGCTTTGGGATTTTAAGTAATTATTTGGCAACAGGATTCGCATCTCCGTCCTCCGCTAATCGATGATGACCGACATTCCGCTCCCCGTGCTGCCGAAGCGGGGATTCACCACGTTGGTGAAGATCGAGCCGAATGTGTAACTCAAGCCGAACATAAAGTAATAGCTGTAGCCGGTTTCAAGCTCGCGGCGGCGGAGAATGATCTCCTCCAGCGAAGCTTCGCCCTTGACCAGAGAGAGTTGGTCGCGAATCCGGGAGCCGCCGCATAGCAAAAAAGCGTTCAGCCCTTTAAAAAGATTGAGTTGAACGGTGCCGTAGGCATCCAGGCTATACTTATGGAAATCATGGAAATAATGGGCTCCGGAAAGCTGACCCGAGACGCTTCCCCACTTCTCCTTCACCGTGAGGGCCACCGAGAGGGATTCCCTCCAAAGATTCTCCTTGGTCTTGAAGTAAACCGTTTCCTCCCGGTAGCGAACCACCCGGAAGGCGATTCTATAGAGGAAGCGAAGCTGTCTCCGAGTCGATTGCGAATAGGGGAAAACGTTGTATTCGATGGCCGGCGCCGGGCTGAGGCTGAAGCGAATATTGTCGTAGCTCGAGGACGAAGCGTTCAAATATCCCCCGACCGACCAGTGTTCGTCGATGCTCTTGACCGCGAGGCCGTCGAACGAATAGCTTTCTTGATTGCTTTCACTGAACCGCCCGCCGTATTCATATCGGTTGTGTTGGTAGCTGGCCGAGAGTCCCAGCCGGATCTTGATCTCCGGCGTGACCCGGTTGGCCGAGAGGTTGGCCCCGATTGAACTGTACTTGTAGGACTCCTCGCCGTTGAAATAGCCGTCGCCGCTGATGCTGAAGACCCAGGATTTCCATTTGTCGATGACGTCCTGCGGTTTTTTCTCCCCGGCGTAGGACACGGCGATCCGGCTCGAGATCGGGGTCCGGGCGACATATGTCAGCAGCCCCATTTTGATGGTCTTGACAAGCCCCTTCCGGATTTCATCGTCAGTGTCCGTTTGATTGGAAAAATACTTGACGGTATCATCCAGGCCTTTAAAATCGTTCTGTCCGGAGAATGAAAGGGTGTATTCCCGGCCGCCGCTGCCGGTGCTTTGGGTCGTCATCAGAATATGGACCTGGGCTTCTTTGCGGTCGCGGACATAGTTAACGAAAGTGATCTCGGTTTTGATATATTCGATATCGCACGAGCCGCAGTCGATATAGACTTTAGGAGCGGTCTTTTTGAGGGCTTCAAGATCGACCTGATCCGTCTGAGAGAAAACAGCCGGGACGAGAAGGGCCGAGACAAGTAAGATGGATAAGATAAAGTGCAGACTGACTTTTTTCATCCAGAGCTCCTCCGTTGATAGATAGGGCAAGTTCGTATGCTTATTTTACATTCTATGTAAAATTCGTTGACAGCCAAGCCTCCATCAGGACGGCATTGGTCCCCTGTATCATAAAACGACCCTATGAATATATCTCTCTTTGGGCAATAATGATAACAGCAAGATTTATGCCTAAGAGTCTCCTTGTTCCTCTTTTATAAATACGGCGGAATAGACAAAATAGTTACATTTTTTGATCTCGGCAAGATTTGGCGAGTTGAACCAGATCCCGGGAAGCGATAGAATAATTCCTAGGAGGGCCTGGAATTGAGGACGGTCTTCAAGCATGAAGAAATTGAGATCATTTGTCGCGGTCGAGCGACTTGTGTATGATATGATCTTTCGAAAATGAGGCGTAAAAAGCTGATGTACGAGACAGGTCTTCAAATCTTGAGGGCCACGGTCGGTATCCGCTCCAACGCCCGGGACCTGCTGCCAAAATTTCCTCTCCAGACCGGAGTCAAATCCCTGTTGACGGATTTCCGCGACATGATCGAAATTCCCTATTCCGCGAAGCTGGACGGCCAGATCGTCCTCGACAACAGGCCAAACGCCGCTGCCGCCTTGGTGTGGTCAAACGGGAAGGCTGTGTTCCGCGGCCCCCTGCGGAAACTCGAAGGCCAAGCCTCGGACTTGCGCTACAGTCTCTGGGGCAACCAGGGTTTTCTCTACAGGTTCATTCTCTATCTCTTGGAAGAAAGACATCATATTTACAGCCTGCACGCCTGCGGACTTTATGATGAAAAGAAAAATATTTTGTACATCGCCGCCGGCGGGGCCGGCAGCGGCAAGACCGTCTATCTCCTCAGCGGAATCGCCAAGGGCCTCAAGATTTTTTCGACGGAAACTGTGGCCTATGAATGCCGAGGGAAAAAAATTTCCTGGTTCAAAGGCTCGCTCGTCGATAATGTCCGGCTCGGGACGCTCGTTCATGACTTCCCCCAATTTTTGCCGCGTCTCGATCGGCCGTCGAGCCCAGGCCGGGTCTGGCAGAAAAAGATCGCCCTGGATCTTTCCTCTCATCAGTGTTCACAGGACACCCTGGTCCAGCCCGATGTCGTCCTCCTTTTTCCGAGGATCGAGGAAGGACGGAAAGGCTTTTTTTTCAACGCGTTCGAAGACAAACGGCCGGCGGCCAAGGCCGTCTTCGACAACCTCTCCCAGAAAATCGCCGAGACGACCATCCTTTATGACCGTCTGACGGTTTGCGGGCTGGATAATGCGGGATTGGCTGAAGCCCGCTTGAGATCCGCCTGCCAACTTGTGGAAAACAGGTCGGTCGTGAAGATGGCCTCCGTGCTCTCCGGCCCGGCGGATTGCTGGGGACATCTTCTGGAGAGCTCATGAAGGAGAAGCCGATGCCTCAAAAAGCTTGGGCGAGTGTTATCCGTATGCCCGTGCCCGGCCGAAGCCGAAAGCCAAGGACATCGGGTCTGACCATGGTCATCGATAAGGGGATTGGCCTTCGTCTCGCCGCCGACCTTGTTGAAATCGCCGCCGCCGATATCGATGTGATCAAGCTGACCTTCGGTACCTCCGCTTTTTACGACCGGGCTCTACTCAAGAAAAAAAACGAGCTCCTCACCGCCTCAGGGATCGAGGTCATGCCGGGCGGCACGTTCCTCGAGGTCGCGGTCTGGCAAGGGGTTGTCCGGGAATATCTGAAGCGGGCCAAGGCGCTCGGCTTTTCCGCTATCGAGGTCTCGGACGGGACAATCCCCATCGACCGGCCGAAGCGCAAGGACTTGATCAAAAAATCCCTGGACATGGGTTTTAAGGTCATCACCGAGGTCGGCAAAAAAGACCCCGGAGAGGTCCTGCCGGTCGCCCTCATCCATCAACTCATCGGCGAGGACATGGAAACCGGTGCCTTTAAAGTCATCATCGAAGCCCGGGAAGCCGGGAAAGGCGTCGGTATTTTCGACCAGGAAGGACGGACGAGAAAGGATGAGGTGGAGAATATCATCGCCGGCGCAAGAGACGTCAATGACCTGATCTGGGAAGCCCCTCTCAAGAACCAGCAGCAGGACCTGATCCTCCGCTTCGGGCCGAATGTCAACCTCGGGAATATTCCCCACGAGGACATCCTGGCCCTGGAAGCGCTGAGACAAGGCGTACGCGGGGATACTCTCAAAAAAGCCTATCTGGATAGCTTGAAATAGTCCCGTTTACTCCAGCTCTTCCAGGAGCTGGATCAAGACGCTGTGGTCACCTTCCGGAATGACGAACTTGTAAGACCGTCCTTTGAACAGGGGCTTGAGCTGGTTGTCAACGAGCAGTTGGTATTTCCCTTTTTTTAAGAACCGGATCTCGACCTTCCTTTTTTCCGGGCTCTTGATTTCAAAGGACACTTCGTTTTCCGAATAGAGGAAATGGCGGACGACAGCCCCGCCGTCGACGGCGAAGATTTCCTTTCTTTCCTCACGCAGGAGGATCTCGTTCGTGTCCACTTCCACGTCATAAGTCCGGCCCTGGATGGCGATCCTGGAAAGCGTCCCGTCGTCCTCCGGATTGATCATGCCGAAGCGGAATCCTTCCCAAGGCGTGAAATCGATATATTCTTCCAGCCCGATAAGGGCGAACAAAGGGCCCCAGCTCTGATAACGCTCGCCTCCGGCTTCGCCCGTCCGGGAATCGAAATTCTCTGGGCACAATTGAAAATTCTCCCAGCTATTCAAGAAGAGCGCGCTGCTCTTCTTGGCGAATTCTGAGGCCACGACATCAAACCCGTACGCTTTCAACCCCTGATAAACAAGATAGTTGGTCGGCGGCCAAATCGCTCCCCTCCAGGACTGCTGTTCCTTGAAGGCCGGGTCGTCCCGCGAAATGGAAGGGATCATCCAATCTCCCATAAATTCTTTGGGATTGAGCAGATGTTTGTTGACCATAAGCCGGGCTCGCTGGTCATCCGGGATCCGGGCGAGCAGCGGATAGAAATTTGAGGCCGCCTTGCGCGTCGAAAACCGGCCGTCCCAAGTGCGGTCGAAATAAAAGCCCTCACGCTGGTTCCAGAGGTTCGTGTTGATCAGCTCTTTCATCTTCTCGTATTCGTCAAGGTAGCTTTGGTATTCTTCATGCTTGTTCAAAATGCTCGCGATTTGGGAGAGGCACCAGGCGTCCATCGCATACAGGCAGTTGAGGTCCAGACAGTTCATGGCCATCGTGCCCGTTTCGTTGTTAAAGGGGGCATCGTCCCAGTTCGGAAGGTCCTCCTGGCCGGACTCCCATTTCGCCCGCTGATCCCCTTTGATATTTTCTTCCCGGGCCGGGAGCTTGTCGGGAAGAAGTTCTCGATCCGATCCCCACTCTAAGAGTCCGTCTCCGTTGCCGTCGCGGCGCGCCTGTCCATTGGCTTTTTTCGCCTTCCAGAAGGAATGCCATTTGCGGAGGCTGGGATAGGCGGATTTCAAGAGCTCCATATCGCCCAGTTTCTGAAAAAGCTTCAAAACGACATACGCCCCGACAGGCGGCTGGGAACGGTCGGGGGTCCCGCCAAAGCGACTCCTCCAATGCGGGACATTGCCGTTTGGATACTGGGTTTCGAGCACCGCCTTGACTCCATCGAGGGCGAATTTCGGGCTTTCGACGGCCAGCCCGAGGGTATTAAAAAAGGAATTCCATTCGAAGATCTGCCAATGGTCCGGCGATCCGTCCGGCCGGGTAAAAATCGATCGTCGGTCTCGCCCCGAGGGGGTGTACAGCCTGTGGCTTCCGGGCTGATAAAGGACCGTCCAGAACAAGTTGTTCGAGATCGCTTCCGGAATGCCTTCGTAGAGGCCTTTGACTTTCACGCGCTTGACCAGATACCTGTCCCTTTCTTCTTCGATCTGGTTCTCGATGGTCTTTTGGTTTTTATAACGGTAGATATGCTTAATCAATAGATCCAAGTCCTCACCGACCCCGGCTACGAAATAAAGGATGCGCTCCTCTCCCTGAGTAAACGCGAGCGTGATCTCCTCCCCTTCTGATTCGGATACCAGCTCCCCTTTTCGATTCGTCCAGAGCATGGAGTGGATCGTCTTGGAAGCGCGCGATTCGCCGTGGACCTGGCCGTCCGGGAGCAGACGGTAGCGGCCCTTGAAATCCCACGGGAAGTATTGGACCAGCTGGATGTTGATATACTTCGGGCCTCGGATCCGTCCGATCACCGTCCGCTCATCCCGCCGCGACCACTCGAGCACGAGCGTGTCTGATTTCGAGGCCGGCTTGATCAGGATCGGCGTGTCCTCCTTCTGACGGAAGGGCAGGCTCAGGTCGAAATGGACCCGGGCGTACAATCCGTCCGGTGAGTTCGGGCCGACTTCCGAGACAAGGTAGTAAAGGTCGTCTCCGTCCGCGATCTCCCCGTTCTTTTCGATTTTAAAGCGGAAGGCGAAGGCGCTGTCTTTATTCGGGGCCAGGACGAGCCCGCACCAGCCCATCCTATCCAAGGCTCCAATGTAGGCATCTTTCCAGGGATAGTCGATTTGCGAGCGAAGAGGCTGAAAGGATGAACAGACCAGCAGAAACAGGCCGAGACAAAGCGCTTTTTGACAGGCACGCCAAAACATTTCGAGCGACTCACTCTCCATCGAATAATGTAAAGCAAATTCCGTCTAAAATCAACGGACATCTCTTGCCGGAATAAAGAAAAACGGAAATCTCAGACCTCCCCAACTGATCCGAGACTGAAAAATGGAGATCTGTTTGAGATTCGAGGCTCGGGCGGGGCCAATCAACCGCTCCTTAAAAGTACAGACGGCTGATATATTGATGATACGTCCAGGCGCTCAATTGATCCTGGAAAATCCTGACTCGGTCCTGGCCCGGCGACGTTTTTCTCCAATCGGATAGAACGGCCTCGGCGGCTTGGAAAATGAGGGCTTCTAGTCGTTCCACAAACGGCAGGATGCCTCGGCCCTTCTCATCGACGAGCTTGAAGGTATCAAGATATTTATCGCTGGTGGAGTCTGTATAGCATTTTCCTTCGTAATATTTCACGGCATCCCGGAGAAGAGACGTGGCGGCTCCCCCCAGGACATAGGGGACAGACTGCGCCCTCGCCCAAAGAGGCAGGGCTACGCCGCAGACCGGCTCGCCCAGGATGCACCACATGGTCGAAAGGCGCGGGTCCTCTCCCGACAAGACGCCTTGAATAACGGTGCCGCTTGCCGTCAGGTAGCGGTTGATGGAATTGTTGGTGTAAAGATAGCCGGGGGGATGGCCGTTCTGGCTGCCTTCGAAAGGGAGGGGATAGGGATTGACCGATTCGTTAACAAGGTCCCGGGCGCACGTCCTGAGGACAAAGCGGTAATCGATGTCGTTCCCGCTCGCTGCAGATTGGAGAAGCTCGCGGGCACGATTGAAGCGGACGAATCCTCCGCCCTCCTCGGGCTTTACGCCCGTCAGGGCAAAATTTGTCCGGACGATAAAGCCCTGGGGGGCGGACACGGCATCAAACCTCGTGAAGCTGGAATTCCCAGTTTCCAATATCGCGCAACCGCCTTGGGCGTCCATGACGCCGAAATTGGCCAGGGTCTTTCGGCCGAGGCCATTTGTCACCAGCAACAGATTTTCAAATTCGGCCACCGTCGCGCATTCTTCCAAGGCGCGTTTCATGAATATCCCATTTTCATAGCCGGCCGTTCCCTCTAGGTCTAAAGAGGCCGCGTTGATAATCGCAAAACCTGCCGAGTTCATTCCAGCGTAAACGCTATCCGCATCCCCAGTTTCAATGATCCCCAAAAAAGAATATTTTTTCCCCGCGAAAAATCGAACCAGATTGTCTTGGATCGTGACGTCCCGGTTCTTCCAGAGCAGGGGGCGTCCGTCTTTGGTATATTTTCCGCTGATCGCGGCGATGGTGCAGGGATGGACAAGCGGCGCCAGGGCGAGAACGCCTAACAAGCCAACAACCCGGCCAAACCGGACGGGACGCTTCATGCTTGAGACCATCGACTGATCGCGATCGACATTCGCCAGAACCTATTTCGACAGGCCGTTCTTCACGAAACCTGTGACCGCTGCCACGAAGACATCCAGTTTTGCAGCCGGGAAGATAAGCTTGACGGGCTTAGGATTGGGATCGGCCTAAGCCCGAAAATCAGCCTGTCATTCCGCCGATTTTTTCGATAATTCATGAAGGATTTTCCTTCCAGATCGGAACCGCCGCCTTCCTAAAGTATACCAATCCTAAGAAGCGTGTCAATCAAGTCGCTTAAAATATCTGGGCTCCTGAAGCGTCAAAGACAGGACCGATGAAATTTGATTTTTCCCGTCCCGTCCTCTATCCTTAAGGGCATGGTCAAATCGCCGGTCAGCATCGTCCGCCTCGACAACTACCGTCCCGACGATGTCGCTGCAGCTCTGGGCAAATGCCTGGATCTCCTGGGCGGACTCCCATCCATCATCCGCCCCCGAAGCAGAGTCTTTGTCAAGATCAACCACCTCTCTCCGGCCACGCCGCCGGAACGAGGCATCATCACCCATCCGGTTTTGGCCGGAGAGGTGTTGAGGCTCCTCAAAAGTATGGATTGCCAGGTCACGGCCGGTGACGACATCCAATCGAGCTCGGCTGACGGCTTCGCCATCTCCGGCTATCGCGATATCTGCCGAGCGGTCGGCGTCCGTTTAGTGAACCTGAAAGAGGCGGGATTTCGAAAGGTCGCCCTCGAGGGCTCCAGGCTTAAGGAGGTCTATATCTCTCCCCTGTGCCTCGAAGCGGATTTCATCATCGACCTGGCCAAGCTCAAGACGCATTCCTTAACCGTCTTCACGGGCGCTGTTAAAAACATGTTCGGGGTGATCCCTCACGGTCTTCGCATGAGATGCCACCGGCGGTTCGGTCAAAGCGACCAATTCAGTGAAATGCTTGTCGATATCTTTTCCTGTGTCCGGCCCCATTTGACGGTCATGGACGGAGTCGTCGCCATGGAAGGCGAAGGGCCGGCTGCCGGCCGTTGTCGGACAACCGGAATTATCATCGCCGGCCGGGACGGCATTGCCGTGGACGCTGTTGCCTCGAACATCATCGGGTTCAATCCTCTGAACATCTTCACGACTTCGGACGCCCATGAGAGAGGATTAGGCCAAGGCGAGCTTTCTCAAATCGAGATCCGTGGCGAGGCCCTGGCCAGCGTTCGGGTCAAGGGTTTTGAACACTCGGCCGTCGCCCTGGGCCTTTTGCGACGGAAAATCCCCTCCCGTCTGTTCAGCACCATCTATGATTATCTCGCTCTCATCCCGGAGGTGATCGGCGATCGATGCACAGGCTGCCTGGAATGCGTCGGCATTTGCCCGGCCGGCGCCGCCAAAAAGCGGGACGGCAAAGTTTGGCTGGACCAAACCGTCTGCATCCACTGCATGTGCTGTCACGAGGTCTGTCGTTTCGAGGCTATCCGTGTCCGGAAGAAATTCCCGGGCAGAGTCATTCACCGGCTCGAAGCGTTGTGGAAGGTTGTCCGATCGGGACGGTTCGGCTAAAAATAGAAGCGCAGGCCGAACTTCAGAAAAACGACATGGATGTTCACCCAGATCTTTTCCTTGGAGACTCCCCTATTCATGTCGGAAATGATGGTCTCCCCGGAGGCGTTCCTGATTAGGTAGGCCGCTTCACTCGAAAAACTCCAGGTTTCAGAGAAGGCGATCCGCGCGCCCAGGCCAAAATAAAACGCCGGGCCTTCATCGACGCGCTGGTCGATCTTGACCTCGGGAATCGAAACATAGTTCCCGATCCGAAACCGGCTGAACAAATAGCCTCCCCCGACGAAGGCGTAGGGAAAAAAGAACGTGTTGCGGTGAAAGTCGAACTGAAGGGATAGAAGGACGGGGGACAGAGTCAAGGTGCCGTTGTAAAGCTTTGTCTTAAATTCTTTGGATTCGCTCTTCCAATAGAGATATTCCAGGCTCAGAGAAAACCTTTTTCCCAGAGGGTAGGAGAATCCGAAGCCCGTCTCCACGCCGGGCTGGAGGTTATTCTCTTCATGAAAGGCGCCGCCGCCTTGGGCAAAGAGGCTAGGCTTTCGCGACTGTCCAAAAACCGACCCGCCCAAAAGGCCGAAGGCTAAAATAAAGACAAATGCCCTGGTCGTTCTGGCCATCGAGAATCAAGTATCCGCGAACACGCCGCCTCTGTCAACGAGAAAATAGGTGAATTTCCTCGTAATATGTGATAGATTAAAAAAATTCCCGAAAGGAGGAGGGATGGATTATAACTATTATTTCAAGTCTCGCCAAGGAGAGATGATCAGCCTCCTGAAAGAACTCGTCCAGAGAGAATCCCCGACCTCGGACAAAAAAGCCGTCGATGCCTGCTCGGCCTTCCTCATGGAAAAATTCAAAAAGATCGGGGCCAAGATCACCCGTTTTCCCCAGAAGAAAGTCGGGGATCTTCATCTTGTCGAATTCCCGGCCAAGCCGGATAAGCGAAGAGAAGATCAACTCCTCGTCCTGACCCATATCGACACGGTCTGGCCGGTCGGAAAGATCCGGCAGTTGCCCTTTTACGTAGCCGGCGACAAGGCTTTCGGACCCGGCGCCCTCGATATGAAAGCCGGTCTGGTCCTGGTCTTTTATGCCCTGAAGACGATGAACGATCTGAATATCAAACCGAGAAAGAATATCGCCGTCTTCATCAATGCCGCCGAGGAGACCGGCTGCGAAGAGTCCCATCAGATGATCCGGACGCAGGCTAAGAGGTCCTCGCTCGTCCTTTGCCTGGAGCCTTCCCTGCCCGGCGGGGCCCTCAAAGTCCAGCGAAAAGGCCGTCAGGTCATCCGTTTGGACATCCAGGGAAAAGCGGCCCACGGCGGCTCACCGGAAAAGGGCATCAGCGCCATCGATGAACTCGTCGCCCAGCTGCGCCTGATCAACCGCCTGAGAAGCAAGGATATTTCGGTCAATGTCGGACTCGTCGGCGGCGGTGAAAAGGCCAACGTCGTGCCGGACCGCGCCTGGGCCGTCTTGGATATCCGCTTCTGGGACTCTTTCCAACGGGAAAAGGTTCTTCGCTTCTTCAAAAACCTGACGCCCACTTTAAAGGGGGCGCGGGTCAAGTTTGCCACCGAGAGCTTCACGCCCCCCATGGAAAAAACCAAGGCGTCGGCAAAACTCCTCCTCGATGTCAGAAATATCGCCTCCGGGTTGGGCTTGACCCTGGAGACGGGAAGAACGGGGGGAGGCTCGGATGCCTCGATCGCCTCGGGGCTGGGGATCGCCACTCTCGACGGGCTGGGCCCGGACGGAGACGGGATCCACGCCGAAAACGAGCACGTCCTGTTGCCCTCCCTCGTCCGGAGGGCGGCCCTGCTCACAGAACTCCTGCGCCAGCTCTGATTGACTCGGAAAAAAAATTCTGCTAAGTTATTTTCTAGGGCTAAGAAAAGCTAGAGGCTTTCCAGAAAAAGAGAGATCCTTTTTCTTAGAAAAAGAGGAATTCTGTGATTAAAAAATACTATCTTCTCTCTCCCGGCCCGACTCCCGTGCCCGAGACTGTCCTGGCCGCGGCCGCCGAGCCCATCATCCATCATCGGACGCCGGAATTCTCCAGGATTTTCATGGAGACCACGGAGGGAATCAAGTATGTCTTCGGGACGAAAGAGGATGCTTTTATCCTGACATCGTCGGGCACAGGCGGCATGGAAGCCGCGATCGTCAACACGCTCAGCCCCGGCGATAAAGTCATCGCCATCAACGGCGGGAAGTTCGGCGAACGCTGGGGAAACATCTGCAAAGCCTATGGGCTGAACTGCAAAGAGATCGTCCTCGAATGGGGACGGGATTTCACCAAAGACGAGCTGGAGGCCGAGATCAAGGCCGATTCCGGCGTCAAGGCCGTGTGTGCGACGCTGTCCGAAACGTCCACCGGCGCTGTCTATGATGTCCGGGGCTTTGGCGAGGTCGTTTCCAAGACAGACACCATCCTGGTCGTCGATGGGATTTCCGGCGTGGGCGCGACAGCTTGCCCAATGGACGAATGGAATATCGACGTCCTGGTCTCGGGCTCCCAGAAATCGTTCATGATTCCGCCAGGTCTCGCCTATATCGCCTTCAGCCCCAAAGCCTGGAAGCGCGTCGAGACGTCCAGGCTCCCCAAATTCTATTTTGACGCCGTCAAGGCCAAGAAGAACTTAGAAAAGCAGACCACGCCGTGGACGCCCGCCATCTCGCTCGTCATCCAGCAGAAGAAATCCCTGGACATCATCAAAGAGATGGGCTTGGAGAAATTGTACGCCCACCACCGCATCCTCGCTGAATCCACCCGGGCCGGCATCGGGGCCCTCAACCTGGAAATCCTGGCTCAAAAACCCGGCAACATTCTGACGGCCGTCAAGACGCCGCCGGGACTCGACGGGGTGAAGCTGGTCAAGGTCATGCAGGACAAATATCGGGTCTATATCGCCGGCGCCCAGGACCCCAACAAAGGCAAATTTTTCCGGATCGCCCACCTCGGCTATATGGGCGGATTCGACGTCATCACCGCCCTGAGCGCCTTAGAACTCGCTCTGGCCGACATGGGTTATTATTTCGAAATGGGCGGCTCGATCAAGGCTGCCGAAAATATCCTCAAGGAGAATTGGACATGAAAAAGATCCTCGTCGCCGATTCTTTGGACAAAGAAGCTTTGGAGCAATTGAAGGCCATCCTCGGCTTCGACGTCACGGTCAAAACTGGCATGGATGAGCCGACCCTGGTCACGACGATTCCCGGCTTTAACGCCGTCGTCGTCCGGAGTGCTACAAAGGTCACCAAGAAAGTGATCGACGCCTCGACCAACCTGGAGATGATCGTCCGGGCCGGTATCGGGCTCGACAATGTCGACGCGGCGGCCGCCAAGGAGAAGGGTATCAAAGTGGCCAACACCCCGGCTGCGACGACTATTTCCGTGGCCGAGATCACCTTCGGCCTGATGCTCAGCGCCGTCCGCCAGCTGGGGCGGGCCAACGTGTCCATGAAACAGCACAAGTGGGAGAAAAAGGTCTTGTCCGGGACCGAACTCTACGGAAAGACTCTGGGCATCATCGGCGCCGGCCGGATCGGCCTGGCGGTCGCCGAGCGGGCTCTGGCCTTCGGGATGAACGTCCTCGCTTATGACGTCATCAAGATCGAGACCAAGCTCCCTGTGAAACAGGTTTCCCTGGACGATCTCTTCGCCCAGGCTGATCTGATCACCCTCCATATTCCCAAGCAGCCCAAATACATCATCGGCCGCGATGAGATTCCCAAGCTGAAGAACGGGGTCATCATCATCAACGCGGCCCGCGGCGGCGTCGTCGATGAAAAAGCGCTCCTGGAAGCCCTGAATACGGGCAAAATCCGGGCGGCGGCCTTCGACGTCTTCGAAAAAGAGCCTCCGGATGACTTCTCGTTCATCGACCATCCCAACGTCATGGCCTCCCCTCATATCGGAGCGGCGGCGGAAGAAGGGCAAAAGAGGGCCGGGCTGGAAGTCGTGAAGATCCTCAAGGAAAAGCTGGCCTAGCCCGGGTTTTTTTTCATTCTCTTCATTTCATCCTAAAATCAAAGCGGCGGCTTTATCCAAGAAAGGATAGTTTTTTCGGCTATTTTTATATAAAATATAGGTTCTGTATGATATAGGTTTGGAGAAAGCGAGCCTGAAGGATGGTCTACCTCGATAACAACGCCACGACGCCCCTCGATCCCGCCGTCGCGGAAAAAATGGCCTGGTTTCTCAAAACCCATTTCGGCAATCCCTCCTCCCTTTATCCGATCGGCCGCCAGGCGAAGGAATTGATCAACGAGGCCCGCGAACATATCGCCAAGGCCCTCGGCGTCGCCAGGGCCGAGATCTATTTTACGGGCTCGGGCACGGAAGCCGATAATCACGCCATCCTGGGAGCGCTCGACGCCCAGCCCGACAAGAAAGAATTCATCACTTCGACCATCGAGCATCCGGCCGTGCAGGAAACGGCCGTCTACCTGGAAAAAAAAGGATATCAAGTGACCTACGTTCCCGTGGACAGTCACGGCGTCGTCGACCTCGATTTTCTCCGGGACGCCGTCACTCCCCAAACCGCCTTGATCTCGATCATGCATGCCAACAACGAGCTGGGAACGATCGAGCCCATCGAGGAGGTCGTCCGGATCGCCAAAGGTCAAGGCGCCCTCGTCCACACCGACGCCGTCCAGACGTTCGGCAAAATCGACCTTAAAGTGGACAAGCTCGGAGTCGACCTCCTGTCGATATCCGCGCATAAAATCTACGGGCCCAAGGGCATCGGCGCCCTTTACATCCGCAAGGGAACCCCCATGGCTCCGTTTATCCACGGCGGGCATCAGGAGCGAAAGATGCGGGCCGGCACGGAGAACACCGCCGGCATCGTCGGTTTCGGAGAAGCGGTCCGCATCCTCGGCGAGAAGTTCCCTCAAGACAGGGGACGGATCGAAAGACTCGCCAACCGTCTCAGGACAGGCATCGAAGCAAAAATCCCCAAGATCAAGCTCAACGGCCACCCGGAAAACAGGATCAAGAGCACCCTGAGCTATTCCTTCCTGGGGCTGGAAGCGGAAGCCGTTCTCCTGGCCCTGGCCACCAAAGAGATCTACGTCTCCACCGGCTCTGCCTGCAGCGAAGATGCCGAGGAAGTCTCCCATGTTCTGCTTTCGATCGGCCTGCGGCCGGAAATCGCCCGCTCGACAATCCGCATGTCGCTGGGCCGCTTCAATTCCGATGAAGATATCGATATCGCGCTCCGGGAACTTCCGGATATCATCGAAAAACTCAGAAAAATTTCCGCCTTCCACCCGGAGGACATCTAAGGAGCTGACCATGGCCCAAGCAACAATTCTGGACCTCATCCGCCAGCGGACCGTCCTTCTCGACGGAGGCCTGGGCACGGAGCTGATGAAGCGCGGACTTCCCCAGGGCATGTGCCCCGAGCTCTGGAATGTCAAGAATCCCGATGCCGTCCAAGACGTTTACCGGAGCTATTTTGAGGCCGGGTCGGACGCCATCATGACCAATTCATTCGGCGGCAGCAAGATCAAGTTGGCCTCCTACGGACTCGCCGATCAATGTCATGAGCTAAATTTCGCAGCGGCCAAGCTGGCGCAAGACGTCAAGCCGAAGGGCCGTTTTATCGGCGGCAGCCTTGGACCCACCGGGAAATTTCTCCAGCCCCAGGGCGAATTCACCGAAGCCGATTTCGAGCAGGCCTTTGCCGTTCAGGCCAAAGCCCTGATCATGGGAAAAGTCGACTTCCTTCTGATCGAGACGATGTTCGACCTCAGAGAGGCCTTGTCCGCGCTCAGAGGCGCCAGACAAGCCGCCTCGTCGATGCCGGTCTTCGTGACCATGACCTTCGACCGCAAGCCCCGGGGATTCTTTACCCTCATGGGCGACAGCGTCGCCAAGTGCGTCGAAGAACTCGAAAAAAACAAAGTCCCGGTCATCGGCGCCAATTGTACTCTCACCAGCCAGGACATGGCCGATCTCATCAAGGAGATGCGGTCGCGGACATCCCTGCCCTTGATCGCCCAGCCGAATGCCGGGCAACCCGGGTTGTCCGACTCCTATGAGCTTGTCTATTCCCAGGGGATCGAAGAGTATATCGGCCATATTCCGCGCCTCATCGAAAACGGCGCCAACCTGATCGGCGGCTGCTGCGGGACAACTCCGGAATACATCTGGCGGATGGCCGATATTGTCAAAACCGTAAAAAAATAAGGCGTTGATGGCGATCAAACGCAGGTCCATCCAACATGATCATCGTCGGTGAACGCCTGAATTCCAGCCGCAAGGGCGTCTTCGAAGCCCTCCAGGAAAAGGATGAGTATTTCCTTCTCGACCAGGCACTCAAACAGGAACAGGCCGGGGCCCATTACATCGATATCAACTCGGCGGCCCTGGTCGATAGAGAAATCGAGATCCTCCGATGGGCGATTCCCCTCCTCCAGGACCAGCTGAAGGTCCCTTTATCCATCGACACCCCTAATCCGGAAGCTATGGAGCAGGCGCTCCGCATCTACAAAAAAGGCCGGCCTCTTCTGAATTCTCTGACCGGAGAAACAAAGAATATCCAAAACCTGTCCCCTTTGATCAAGGAATTCAAGCCCAAGGTCATCGTTCTCTGCCTGGACGATCATGGATTTCCGGAGACACCGGACGAAGCCGTGTCCGTGGCATCGCGCATGGCCGACCTCCTTCAAAGCGAAGGCCTGACGACCGATGATTTTTTTATCGACCCGCTTGTCCGTCCGGCGGGCGTCAACTGGGAAGCCATCCCCCTCTTCCTCAAATCGATCGAGGCCATCAAAAAAACTTTGCCTCAACTGAAAACCATCGCCGGTATCAGCAATGTCGGTTTCGGGCTTCCCCAGCGCCGGCTCCTGAACAGGACCCTCCTCGCGCTCGCCCTCGAGCAGGGACTGGATGCGGCCATCATGGATCCGCTGGACATGGATCTGCAGTCGGAATTATTCGCGGCCGAGGCGTTGCTGGGCAAAGATCCGTCGCTTAAGAATTATCTCAAATTCATCCGCAGCCAATCGCCGTCACGGTCTTCTTGACCCCTGCCTGAGCTGGTCCAGGTAGGTTTTTCTCACGCCCTGAAAATACGTCTGATACCCCTCTTTGAGGAAGTCCGGGTAGGTCCAGTCGAGCCGTCGGATTCCAGTTTTTGTGAAGAGAAATTCCAGGTGGGCATAAATGCCGTGGGCCAGCGGAACGCGATGAGAAAAATCCTTGGCCGTCGCCATAATCAAGGCCGCCTGGGTAAGGGTGCCGGGATCCAGGTTGAGGATGCGGGCCGCGGCCTTAAATTCCCGACGGATCTCCTCTTCCAGGGCGTTGGTGCGGACTTTGATTTCGCTCAATCGTTCCGGCGGAATGAGATCGAGGAAGCTGAAGAACGTCCTTTTTAGATCCTTGCCCATCTGCGACGCGTAATAATCGGTGAGGTCGAAATCAAAATGAAGGCTGCGGCCGTCGGCGGGGCCATACAGCTCGATGAGACGATCCTCGGCTTTTTGAAGATGCTCCTCCTTGGAGAAAATGACACCGCAGATGAGCTTGACCGGCTGAAAACTTTTGATCTCCGCCATTCTTCTAAAATTAAAGCATCTTCGAAAAAAATGCAATGCCCGGTAAGCATCTTCGAATATGTGATTTCAAAGAGGTGTCGGAATCGCCCCCGAAGCCCCCTAGTGGAGGGGGGCCCCGTCGGCTTTTCGACGGGGGGAACCGACGGGACTGGTTCCCCAGGGGCGGGGGGGCGATTCCGGCACCGATAGGAAATCGCATATTCGAAGATGCTTCACAATTTCCGGCGGGCTAATTTGGATTGACCTGGCTCGCTTTATTCCTTATAATTTTGGCGCCATGAAATGGGTTTATATCGAAGAGATCGGAGCTTACCCGGATCAGGATGTCGAAGTCCGCGGCTGGGTGTACAACAAGCGATCCAGCGGAAAAGTCCGGTTTATCCTTGTCCGTGACGGCACGGGCATTCTCCAGACCACGATTTTCGGCACGGACGAATCCCATCCTCTCTTCAAAAAATTCGACGCCCTCACCCAGGAGACGTCTCTCATCGTTCGAGGGCGCGTCCGTGAGGATAAAAGGGCTCCCGGCGGCGTCGAGCTCAGCCTCCAGGATATCGAGATCCTCCAGGTCGCCCAGGATTATCCGATCACGCCCAAAGAACACAGCACGCCCTTTCTCATGGAGCACCGCCACTTATGGCTCCGCTCCAGGAAACAGCACGCTGTTCTCCAGGTCCGGGCCGAGGTGATTAAAGCGATCCGGGATTTCTTTGACGGCCGCGGCTTCCGCCTGATGGATACGCCCATCCTGACGCCAAGCGCCTGCGAAGGCACGACGACGCTCTTTGAAACCCAATACTTCGACCAGAAAGCTTACCTGAGCCAGAGCGGCCAGCTCTACAACGAGGCAACGGCCATGGCCTTTGGCAAAGTTTACTGCTTTGGACCGACGTTTCGCGCCGAGAAATCCAAGACGCGGCGCCACTTGATTGAATTCTGGATGGTCGAGCCGGAAGTGGCCTTCGCTCTGCTCGAAGACACCATAGAACTGGGCGAGGATCTTATCCTTTTCATCTTAGAGAGAGTCCTGACAAGGAGAAAATCGGACCTTGAAGAACTGGAGAGGGACACCAAACCCTTAGAACAGGTCAAAAAGCCGTTCCCCCGCCTGACCTATGAGGAAGCCCTTCCCAAGCTCCAAGAAAAAGGTTCGACGATCCAATGGGGCGACGATTTCGGCGCGCCCGAAGAAACGATCATTTCGGACATCTATCCCAGCCCGGTCTGCATCACCCATTTCCCGGCAAAAATAAAAGCCTTTTACATGCAGCCGGATCCAGAACGCCCCGACCTAGCTTTAGCCGTGGATTTTTTGGCCTCAGAAGGATACGGCGAACTCATCGGCGGCAGCCAACGAATTCACAACCTCGACATCCTGGAACAGAGAATCAAAGAGAACAACCTGCCGCGGGAAGCCTATCAATGGTACCTCGACCTCCGAAAGTACGGCACCGTTCCCCATTCGGGCTTCGGTCTCGGCGTCGAGAGGACCGTGGCCTGGATCTCGAAGATCAAGCACATCCGTGAGACCATCCCCTTCCCCCGGCTTCTCTACAGAATCTACCCCTGATCGGCCTTTTCTTCGATAAAAGAAAATGAAGACCATCGCCCTCATCACATTCGGCTGCGCAAAAAATCTCGTCGACAGCGAAGTCATGCACGGCTATCTGGACAGGACCGGATACCGCTTCCTCTCGGATCCTGCCGCCGCCGACATCATCATCCTCAACACCTGCGGTTTCATCCAGCCCGCCAAAGACGAAGCCGAAAACGCCATTCAAGAAGCCGTAGCCAGGAAGGTCAAAAACCGCGGGAAAAAAATCATCGTCACGGGCTGTTATTCGGAACGCTACAGAGAGGCGCTCCAGAAAAAATATCCGGAAGTCGATGCCTGGATCGGCGTCAAGGATTTCGACAAGATCGTCCAGATTGTCAAAGATCAGGATTTCGCCGGGTCCGGCGAAACCTTCCTCTACAGTCATGCTTCGCCCCGCTCTGTCTCGACACCCGCCGGCTGGGCCTACATCAAGATCTCCGAGGGTTGCTCCCACGAGTGCGCCTTTTGCGCCATTCCTTTGATCAAAGGAACATACAGGTCCCGGAGCATCAGTTCGATCGTCAAGGAGGCGGAAAGCCTGGCTGCCCGCGGCGTCAAAGAGATCAATCTGATCTCTCAAGATACGACCTACTTCGGCAGAGACGGCAGCAACAAAGAAGGCCTATCCCGGCTCCTTCAAAAACTCATCGACGTCCGGGGAATCGAATGGATTCGGCTTCTCTATGGATATCCCGAGGAGGTCACAGACCCCTTGCTGGAAGTCATGCAACACCCGAAACTCTGTCCCTATCTCGATATCCCCTTCCAGCATTCCGATCCCACGCTCGTCCAAAAAATGAAAAGGGCCATGGACGGCCGGCGCGCCCTCAAGCTGCTTAAAAAAATCCGGGCTAAAATCCCCGCCATCTCGATCAGGACCTCCCTGATCGTCGGCTTTCCCGGCGAACAGGAGAAGGAATTTGAAGGTCTCGTCCATTTTGTCCAGGGGGCCCGTTTCGACCATCTCGGCATCTTCACCTATTCCCCTGAGGAAGGGACAGAGGCCTATTCGCTCGGTGATCCCGTGCCGGAAAAAGTCAAACAGAAGAGGAAAGAGAGGATCCTCGACCTCCAAGCGGGCATTTCGTCGGAAAATCTGAAAAGGTACGTTGCTCAAACAATCGACATCCTCCTCGAAGGCGCCTGGCAGCAAGACTCCCATTGGATCATCGGCCGCAGCCGGTTCCAGGCGCCCGAGGTAGACGGCTGTACTTTCGTCGACGCTCCCGAATCTCACGGCCGATTGTCCTCGCCGCTTCAAAAAGTTGAAATCCTCTCATCAGACGTATATGATTTACACGGGCGATTCGCTCAATGAAATTCCTCTCCAAGGTTTTCGCGACATTCTTCGGCGCTGGATATTTTCCCGTCGCTCCGGGGACCTTTGCCAGTCTTATCGCTGCGCTCCTCTATAAATTTTTTCTTGCCCAATGGGAATGGGGGCTTTATGTCCGCCTCTGGCTGGTGCTTTTCTTTGTCGGGCTGGTCTCTTCCACGCTGTTTTCTCGAGAACTCCGGCAAAAAGACCCGGGGAAAATCGTCATCGACGAAGTCTGCGGACAAATGACTGCCCTTTTTCTGGTCCCGTCGTCCTGGCTCCCCATCCTGCTTTCGTTTTTTCTTTTCCGCCTGTTTGACGTCGCCAAGCCCTATCCTATCCGCAAGCTGGAGCGCCTCGAGGAGGGCTTGGGCATCATGGCAGATGACATCCTAGCCGGCGCCTACGCCGGAATCCTGGTCCACCTTTATCTCATTTTAAAATGAAGATCGAAATCCTGGCCGTCGGCTCCGAGCTTCTCACGCCGTTTTACCAGGACACGAATTCGCTCTATTTAACCCAGCGGTTGAACGATCTGGGTTTGGAAGTCTCCTTCAAAACCGTCGTCGGCGACGACCGCGAGAGCCTTCTTGTCTGCATCAAGAATGCCCTCGTCCAGGCCGATGTTCTCCTGGCCATGGGAGGCCTCGGCCCCACCGCAGACGATATCACCCGGGAGGTTTTCGCTGAAACTCTGGGCAGACAACTCGTCTACTGCCCTGACATTTTTCAAAAAATCGAAGCCCGCTTCAGGCGGCGCGGCCTGGCCATGCCAGCCGCGAATAAAAAACAGGCCCATATCATCCAAGGTTCCGAGGTCTTGGAAAACAAAAACGGCACGGCGCCCGGGCTGTGGCTCGAGGAAGGCCGGACCCGGATCGCCCTTCTTCCCGGACCGCCTGCCGAGCTCAAGCCGATGTTCGAAGAGTTGGTCTGGCCCAAGCTGGCCGCCTTCCAGAAAGGCTTCTCCTGCCGCCGCGTGATTAAAATCGCAGGACTCACGGAATCCGAAGTCGAGACACGCATTAGCGGCCTCTATCCAAAAGGACAGGGTCTCGGTCTGACGATCCTCGCCTCGCCCGGCCAGATCGAAATTCACCTCTATGCTTTTGCGCCAGACGCATCCGGCCTGCCGGCAAAAAAAATCGAAGATTTAGGACAGAGGATTCTGGAGAGGCTGGGAGGCCATGTTTTTTCCACGGCCGGCGAGGAGCTTGAAGAAGTCGTCGGAAGGCTTTTAGGCGAACATCGAAAGACCCTGGCCGTGGCCGAATCCTGCAGCGGCGGCCTGCTCAGTCATCGATTGACCAATGTCTCGGGCAGCTCGAAATACTTCCTGGAAGGCTTGATAACGTACAGCAACCAAGCCAAAATCCGGGACCTGAATGTCCCGGAGGCGCTGATTCAAAACCACGGGGCCGTCAGCGCAGAGGTCGCCCAGGCTATGGCGGACGGCGTCCGGCAGAAGGCCGGATCAAGCTTTGGCCTGGCGATCACGGGCATTGCGGGACCGACCGGTGGCACGGCGGAAAAACCCGTCGGGCTTGTCTATTCAGCGCTGTCCTGGGAAGGCGGCGTTGACATCATCAAGAATGTCTTTCTGGGCAAAAGGGAGCAGATCAAATTTCAATCTACCCAGAAAGCGTTGGACATGCTCCGGAGGCATCTCCTATGAGGACATTTATCGCCATCGACCTTGGCCCCGTCATCAAGAGAAATCTTTCGGATTTTCTAGGACGCTTGAAGAAGCTCGGTCCGAAAAACATCAGTTGGGTCCGAGAGGAAGGCATGCATCTCACTCTGAAATTCCTCGGAGAGATCGAAGAAGCGCAGGCTTCTCCCGTCAAGAACGTGACAGGCTCCCTCTCAAAAACGTATCCCCGCTTTCTACTGGCCGTCAAGGGAACCGGATATTTCCCGGCCAACCCGAAATGCATCCGCGTCTTGTGGGCGGGGGTCGAAGAACAGCCCGCTCTGATGAGCCTCCAGAAGGAGCTTGAATCCGAGCTTGAGAAACTGGGTTTTGCCCGGGAGAAGAGGGCTTTCCATCCTCATCTGACATTGGGACGGGTCCGGACCCCTTCAAACCTGAAAGAGATGCTGGAAGAGCTTGAAAAAAACAAAACGACCGATTTCGGCCAAATGACCGTCGAAAAAATCACCTTTTTCCAGAGCAAGCTCAGGCCGTCGGGCGCCGAATACACGGCCCTCGCCCAGTCGGAACTCTCATGAAAATTCTATTTGCCCTGGCCTCTTATTTTATCGGCGCGTTTCCCACGGGATATGTTTTTTTCCGGGCGATTGAAAAAAAAGACGTCCGGATTTTTGGCAGCGGCGCGACGGGGGCCACCAACATCCTGCGCCTCGCAGGCTGGGCCTATGCCCTGCCGGTCGCTTTGATTGATATCTTGAAAGGATTCCTGCCGGCTTTCCTGGCCATGAAAATTTTCGGCGACGAGCGGCTGGCCGGCGTGTCGGCCGGGCTGGCCGTCCTGGGGCACTGCTTTCCCATCTATATCGGCTTTAAAGGGGGCAAAGGGGTGGCCACGGCGGCGGGGGCGATGTTCTCCCTGGACTTCATGCCCTCCCTCTGCAGCCTCGGCCTTTTTATCCTCACCATCGCCTTGACCCGGTACGTCTCGCTGGGCTCGATCCTGGCCGTCATTTTCTTTCCCCTGTTCATCTTTCTCCTCCGCGGTCCCACAGAGCTCATCCTCTTGAGTTTGCCCATCCTTTTGATTATCCTGATAAGGCACCTGGAAAATATCAAGCGCCTTGTCCAGGGCAAAGAAAGGAAATTCGGCGAGAAGGTCCGTCTCGACCCATGAAAGCCAGCGTGATCGGCGGCGGCAGCTGGGGCTCGGCTTTTGCCCTTTACCTCGGCCGCCAGAAAATCAAGACAAACCTCTGGATCCGCGAGCCGGACATCTTCGAGACCGCCTGCCAAGAAGGCCAGAACAAGGTCTTTCTGCCGGGCTTTTTTTTCCCGCCCGAAGTTTCCTTTCATCATGACCTTGAAGAAGCCGTGTCGGCCACAGACCTGATATTTGTGGCCGTCCCCTCTCAATTCTGCCGGAAAGCCTATTTCCATATGGCGCCCTTTCTGAGCCGCGATCAAGTCGTGATCAGCCTGACAAAAGGGATCGAAAAAAAGACTTATATGCGGATGAGCGAAGTGATGACCGATGTCTTCAAGCCGTTCGCCCACCCTCACCTGGCCGTTCTCTCCGGTCCCAGTTTCTCCAGGGAAGTCGCCGAGGGGCATCCTACGGCCCTTGTCCTGGCATCGGCCGAGCCTGACCTGGCCAGGAAGGTCCAGCATTTTATCTCGAGCCTTTCCCTCCGGGTTTATACGAGCCGCGATATCATCGGCGTGGAACTGGCCGGCGCCCTCAAAAATGTGATCGCCATCGCCGCCGGCATCTCCGATGCGCTCGCCTTCGGGTATAACTCGCGCGCCGCCTTGGTGACGCGGGGCCTGTCCGAGATCGGCCGCCTCGGTCTTAAGCTCGGCGCTAAAAAAGAAACGTTCTCCGGCCTGGCCGGCATGGGCGACCTGGTTTTGACCTGCACGGGTCCGCTCAGCCGGAACAGGCATGTCGGCTTCGAGTTAGGGAAAGGAGAGACGCTTTCCGCCATCATTGCTTCGATGAGAATGGTCGCCGAGGGCATTGTGACGACGCTTTCGGCCCGCCAGCTCGCCCGGCGGGAAAACGTAGAGATGCCCATTTCCGAACAGATCTATCTCATCCTGTATAAAAATAAAGACCCAAAAAAGGCCTTGGTCGACCTTATGTCCAGGGCTCTCAGGGATGAATAAAAGGAGCCTGCCATGAAAAACAAAGCTTTGGCTTTCGTCTTGATCATCGGTCTCGCGCTTGCCTCGTGCGCCACGTCCCAGCAACGCCTGGCCAAAGAACGGGAAAAGGATCCGCAATACCAGTACGAAAAGGCCGTCGTCTGCATGCAGGCCAGCCTGGTCGATGAGGCTTTTAAATATCTGAACCAAACGCTGACTCTCGACCCGCGGCACGCCCTGGCCTTGAACCTGTTGGGGCTGGCCCACATGATGAAAGGAAACGCGGCGGAAGCCGTCAAGGCCTTCGAGAGATGCCTGGCCATCAATTCCGGCTTTTCCGAGGGCCACAATAACCTCGGCACCGCCTATCAGGAGCTGGGCAGCCTGGACAAGGCCGAAGAAGAATACCAAAAGGCCTTCGCCCTAGACCAAAATTATAACGCCAGCTACAACCTGGCCAAGCTCTATTTCCTGAAAAAAGACATGGACACGGCCCTGGATTATGTAAAAAAATCTCTCCAAAAATACAGCCGCTCGGTCATCGCCTGGAATCTTCAGGGCTTGATCTTTGACGAGCAGGGAAAGCCGGATGACGCGATCTCAAGCTACGAGCAGGCCAAGAAGCTGGCGCCGGACGAGTTGAACGTGAGCTACAACCTGGGTGTCGCCTATTTCAAAAAAGAGAATTATGCCAAGTCCCAGGAGATCATGGACCGGATCCTGGCCAGTTTGGCCCAAACCCCGCCCAACGCTCAGACCCAGGATTTGAGGACGAAAGCGAACGAGGTTTTGAAAAGGATCAAAGAGGCGACGAAGAAATAACCGTCGAGCCGGCCCGGGTCAATTTGGAGGGGAAGACCCCTTCCAACGGGCGTCGAACTTCGTCCGACGCCCTGCCTCCCCTTCTCGGGCGGGGCATGAAACCCCGCCCTCCGACCAAGGGGGCGGCTCCCCCTTGGAACCCTCTACGAGCGGCTCCCCGTGGCAAGCCACAGGGAGCCGCTCGTCAGGTCCCTTCTTCCCAAGCCGCCAGATATTTTTTCTGCTCGGCCGTCAGCCGGTCGATCCGGACTCCCATCGTCTGCAGCTTCATCCGAGCAATGGATTCATCGATCTCTTTGGGGACGGAATAGACCTTGTTATCGAGCCGCCGCCCCTCCCGAGCTAGAAAGAGCACGCACATAGCCTGGTTGGCGAAGCTCATGTCCATGACCATGGCCGGGTGGCCTTCGGCGGCGGCGAGGTTGATCAAACGGCCTTCGCCCAGGAGATAGATCTTCCGGCCATCCTTGAGGGTGAATTCCTCTGCCGACTCCCGGATTTTCTTTTTGCCCTTGGCCAAGGCCGTCAGGGCGGGGATGTCGATTTCGACGTTGAAATGTCCGGAATTGGCGACGATCGCGCCGTCCTTCATTTTTTGGAAATGGCTCCGGCCGATGATCGTCTTATCGCCGGTCAGAGTGACAAAGATGTCGCCGATCTTGACCGCCGCGCTCATGGGCATGACCTGATAGCCGTCCATGACGGCTTCCAGAGCTTTCAGCGGATCGACTTCGGTGATGATGACTTTGGCTCCGGCGCCGCGCGCCCGCATGGCCACTCCCCGGCCGCACCAGCCGTATCCGGCCACGACGAAATTCAGCCCGGCCAGGAGGACATTGGTGGCCCTCAGGATGCCGTCGACCGTGCTCTGTCCCGTCCCGTAACGGTTGTCGAAAAGATGTTTGGTATTGGCGTCGTTGACGGCCACGATGGGGTATCTGAGGACTTTCTTGCGGGCCATGCTCCTGAGGCGGATGACCCCTGTCGTCGTCTCCTCGGTCCCGCCGATGATATCCTCCAACAGATCCGTTCTTTTTGTATGGATGGTGCTGACCAAATCCGCGCCGTCATCCATGGTGATTTGAGGAGCATGGCCAAGTGCTTTATGGATGTGGTCATAGTAGGTCTTGTTGTCTTCGCCCTTGATGGAAAAAACGGGGATTTTGTCATATTTGACCATGGCCGCGGCCACGTCATCCTGCGTGCTGAGCGGGTTGGAGGCGGTCAGCCGGACATGGGCGCCCCCCAGCTTCAGAGTTTCCATCAGGTTCCCCGTTTCCGAGGTGACGTGAAGGCACGCCGCGATGCGGATGTTCTGGAGCGGTTTATCTTTGGCGAATTTTTCCTTGATGGAATTGAGGACGGGCATGAACCGCCTCGCCCACTCCATCCGGAGCTTCCCCTTCTCGGCCAGCTTCAAGTCTTTGACATCGTATTCCATTCTTGATATCCCTTAGAGACCGGCATCCCGTTTCAACATTTCCGCTTTGTCCGTTCGCTCCCAGGTAAATTCCGGCTCGGTCCTGCCGAAATGTCCAAAAGCGGCCGTCTTTCTGTAGATCGGCCGAAGCAGGTTCAGATGCCTGATCATCCCTTTGGGCGTCAGCGGGAAATGGGTCCGGACGAGTTCTTTGATCTTGTCCTCCCCTATCTTGGCCGTCCCGAACGTATCGACCATGATCGAGACCGGCTGGGCAATCCCGATGGCGTAGGCGATCTGGACTTCGAGCTTATCGACAATGCCTGCGGCGACGAGGTTTTTGGCGATGTACCGGGCCATATAGGACCCCGAGCGGTCAACCTTGGACGGGTCCTTGCCGGAGAAGCTTCCGCCGCCGTGGCTCCCGACTCCGCCGTAGGTATCCACGATGATCTTGCGGCCGGTGATCCCCGTATCCGCCAGGGGGCCGCCTTGTTCGAATCGGCCTGTCCCGTTGATGTAGATCTTCGTGTTCTTGTCGATCATCCCGGCCGGAATCACTTCGCCGATGACGACCTTTTTCAGATCTTCACGCAAGTCGGAGATCTTAACGGTGGTGTTGTGCTGAGCGGCGATGACGACCGCTTCGACCCGGACCGGCTTATCGCCGTCGTACTCGACGGTCACCTGGGAT
This sequence comes from uncultured Eubacteriales bacterium, assembly GCA_964537875.1. Taxonomy (GTDB): domain Bacteria; phylum Acidobacteriota; class Aminicenantia; order Aminicenantales; family UBA4085; genus JAPKZH01. The sequence continues at coordinate 23,051 of CAZIDN010000017.1, read as the reverse complement.
TTTCCGTCCGGACGGAGATAATCCAGGATATTCTGCCGGCGAACTTCGGTCAGCCGGCGGACAAGCCCGTGGGCCAGCATGATCGGCATGGGCATCAAATCCTTTGTCTCTCGGCAAGCATAGCCGAACATCAGCCCCTGGTCGCCGGCGCCCTGCTCATGCTCCGACGTCTCATCCACACCCATGGCGATATCCGGAGACTGCTCGTGGATCGAAGACAGCACGCAGCAGGTCTGAAAATCGAAACCGTATTCGGCCTTGGTGTAGCCGATTTCTCGGACCATTTCACGGACGACCTTCTGGAAATCGCAATAGCCGAGGGTCGTGATCTCTCCGGCGATAAGGACGAGCCCCGTCGTGGCCAGAGTCTCGCAGGCGACGCGGCTCTTGGGGTCCTGGGCGATTAAATCATCCAACACCGAATCCGAGACCTGGTCGCAGATTTTATCCGGATGGCCGACGGTCACCGATTCCGACGTAAACAAGTGTTTTCCGCCTTGACTCATATGTTCCTCCGACAATAAAAGTTCAAAAAAAGTAACGGAAAAAATAGCACAAATGCAACGGCATTGCAATAAATATTTTAGAGGAGTAAGCATATCCGTTTGTTTAGTTTTCTATCGGCGCCGGAATCGCCCCCGCCCCCCCAGGGAACCAGTCCCGTCGGATACTCTTGGAGGGAAACCCTTATTCTGGGTTTCCCTCCAACGCTCGCTTCGCTCTCTGCCTCCTTTCCAAGGAGCATCTGGCGATGAATTCATGGGAGGATGCTCCTTGGAGGGGTGGCAGGGCGGGCGGGTATTCCCGCCGCTCGTTGGAGGGGGACCCTGTGAAAGGGTCCTCCTCCAAGAGTGTCCGGGGCCCCCTCCGCTATGAGGGGCCTAAGGGACGATTCCGACGCCTCTTTGCAATCACATTTTTGGATATTCTTCCCTTGGAAGAATCCGCGTTGTCCCACAAAATATTTTGTTTTTCGATCGCCCGGCGAGGCCGAAGCTTGCAAAAGACGGCGTTTTGAATTAAATTAAGAAAAATTTAGATGCATGGAACTCAACGGCTTTCGATAGATTCTTTCAATAATTATAGAAGATGGGAAAATCCATGAAAAAAATAGCGAGCTATTCTCTGTGTCTTTTTTTCGGCCTCGGCGGCCTCCTTCTTTCCCAGACCAAGCCCGATGGCCAGCGGGCCTATGACCATATCAGATACCTGGCCTCCGACGAAATGAAGGGCCGGAGGGCGGGGTCCCCGGAATATCAGAAGGCGGCCGAGTACGTCGCCGCCAAAATGAAGGAGTACGGCCTGACGCCCGGGGGCGATAACGGGACGTGGTTCCAAGAAGTCCCTTTTAGGAATTGGTCAGATTATCAGCAACCCATCCGCCTGGAGATCCTCACGCCCCAGCGCCGTGTGTACTTCGCCGGACGCGGCCGCGATTTCTATCCCCTCAGCGGGACGGGCTCGGGAATATCGAAAGGACAGATCGCTTTTGCGGGCTATGGCGTCGTCTCGGAAAAGCCTCCTTGGAACGACTATGAAAACCTTGAGGCCAAGGGAAAAATCCTGCTGCTGCTTCCGGAGGCCCCCGCCGTCCTTGACGATGCCGCAAAGAGAGAATGGACCCTGGAGAAGAAAGTCAAGCTGGCGCTGGAAAAAGGAGCCGTGGGAATTATCGAGATGGACACGTCCCAGCCGGGCGATCAGCCCATGCGACGGATGGTTTCAGCGGTGCTGAGGCCGGGTGTTTGTCCTAAGAATTTCGTGCTCCTGCGCGCCGGCCGCAGCTTCCTCAATGACGTTTTTTATGTCTCCAGGAAAAGCTGGAGAGACCTGGTCAGCAAGATGCTCAGAGAGAAGAAGCCGCATTCCTCCGCGATCGAGGCCGTCGTTGAAATGGAAGCCCACTTCCTTCAGGAAGAGCGGAAAGCTCCAAACGTCATCGGCATCCTGCCCGGCCATGATCCCAAGCTCAAGGACGAATGCCTCATCCTCGGCGGTCACCTGGACCACTTGGGCATCGGGATCGACGGGTTCATCTATCCCGGCGCCGATGACGACGCGACCTCGGCCGCCGTTGTCCTGGAGACGGCCAGGGCCCTGGCCGCTAATAAATTCAAGCCGGCCAGGACGGTCATCTTCGCTTCCTGGGCGGGCGAAGAGCTCGGCCTTGTCGGCTCCCGCTATTACACGGAGCATCCCGTCCTTCCCCTCCCTAAGACGGCCGTCTATATGAATATCGATATGGTCGGCACGGGCGATTCCGACCTTCATGTCGGCGGCCTGTGGGAATACTCGCAATTCTACGACATTATCAAAGCGAAAATGGACGAGGAGACCAAGAAGAAGCTCTTCCCCCGAGTGAATTATCGGGGTTCAGACCATACTTCATTCTGGGCCAAAGGCGTCACGGCCATCAGCCTGAGGACGGGCAACATTCTCACGGAGAAGCTCGATGATGAACATCCGGAATACCACATGCCCGGCGATGGACCCGATATCATAGATCCCGAACTCCTGCGCTTGGCCAGCCAATATCATTATGACATCATCACAAACCTGGCCAATACAAAGGAAAACCTGCTCGATCCGAAATTCCGGGTCGAGTTTCTTCATAAAGACGCGGCGGTTATCGACCTTCATTGCGATACCATCGGCCGGTTTATGGAAGGTGAGGATCTCACCAAGGACAACGCCAAGGGCCACATCGACATCCCTAAGTTGAAACGCGGGGCCGTCGATCTCCAGGTCTTCGCCTGTTTTGTCGCGGCGCCATCGACCGAGGTCGAAAAATGGCAGGCCGCAAAAAAAGCATTTAAACAGATCGAAGGGATCCATCGGCTGGTCGGCCAAAATCCGGACGATTTGGAGGTTGTCCGGTCCCCGGAGGATTTCATGAGAATCCGGAATTCCGGTAAGACCGGGATCCTGATCGGCATCGAAGGCGGGTATGCCATGGAGAATGACCTGGACCTGCTCAGAACGTTTTACAAGAACGGCGTGAGGCTGATGACGCTCACCCATTGGACCGGCACGGATTGGGCCGACGCCTCGGGCGATGCTAAAGCCGAGTGGTGCGGGCTGACGGAATTCGGGGAAAAAGTGGTCCAGGAAATGAACAAGCTGGGCATGATCATCGATGTCTCCCATGCCCACGACGAAACATTTTGGGACGTCATCCGGTTGTCGAACTCCCCCATTGTGGCCTCCCATTCCTGCTGCCGGGCCCTCGCCCTTCATCACAGGAACATGAGCGACGAGATGCTCAAGGCTCTGGCCAAGAACGGCGGTGTCATCGGGATCAACTTTTCGCCAGGCTTCCTGAACGCGGAGATCGAAAAAAAGCAGACCGACCTCCTGGCTCAAATCGCCAAGAAATTTGACCTACCGGCCGAATACCGCGAGATCATGAAAGCCGACCCGGACAAGGGAAAGGCCCTGTTCGCTGAATTCCAAGCGAAATGGGCGGAGACGAAGGAAACTTTGCCTGCCGTGAACATCAAAACCCTGGTCGACCACATCGACCATGTTGTCAAAGTGACCGGAAGCGTCGACCATGTCGGTCTGGGCTCGGACTTTGACGGCATTTCGGGGACGCCGGCGGGGCTGGAAGACGTCGGAAAGCTCATGAATATCACCAAAGAGCTGGCCGTCCGCGGATACAAGGAAGACGATATCCGCAAAATCCTCGGCGGCAATTTTTTGCGTGTGTTCAATGCCGTGGCCGGCGCCGGCCGGAGAGGTCCGCAAAACTAGGGAAGCCCATGAAGTCCGCCTATGGTTGTTCCGAAGAAGACCTGTTTCATTATACGTGTTATCGAACTCCTCAGTCGCTTTCGATTGACGGTCGGCTCGACGAGGAGAGCTGGAAGAACGCCCCAATATCTCCCAGGTTCGTGGACCTCGTCACGGGCGTCCCCGGCTTTTTTGACACGCGGATGGCCGCCCTCTGGGATGATGATTATTTTTATGCGGGCTTCTGGGTGGAAGAACCCAATGTCCAAGCCAGACTCGCCCAGCGGGATTCTTTCATCTGGACAGAGAATGATGTCGAGCTCTTTATCGCGGCCCCGGACGGCTATTATGAATTCCAGATCAACGCACTCGGCACGATCTACGAGGTTTTCTATATCTGGCAGGACGCCCTCAAAAAAGGCACCTTTTTCGATCGTCCCGAATTCAACCTCTTGACTCAGAAGCCGGATGTCCTCGGCGGTTTTCAAGACGCCATGCGGCACGGGAAGCATCCCCGCGGCGCGAGATGGGCCTTCATGGACTGGGATTTTCCCGGGCTGAAAACGGCCGTTTTTGTCGACGGCACTCTCAATGACGACAGAGATGTCGATAAAGGCTGGACCGTGGAACTGGCCTTCCCCTGGCAAGGGATGTCCGTCCTGGCCCAGGGCCGCGCTCTTCCCCCCCAAGACGGAGATGTCTGGAGGATGGATTTTTCGAGGTTCGAAGCCCTTCATTATTGCGGGGTGAGAGCCCATCCCGATCCGGGCTGGGCTTTGAACAGGCACGGCCTCTACGATTCCCACGTCCCCGAATGCTTCTCGTTCATCCATTTCTCCGAGAAAACGGCGGAGGGCCGCGGGTTTAGGGGATCCTCCAAAATGGGGCTTTCAAATTTTCCGCTGATTGTGGTATTTTAATCTTACGCATAAAGGCGTGCTCATAGGCCATGTTTTATAAGAAAATTGGGGTCACCGGCCTGGCCATTGTCTTGGCCGCGGGGAGTCTCTTCTCCCAGGCTCCCAATAAGTACGCTTTTCCTTTCAGTCAGTATAAGCTCAAAAACGGCCTTCAGGTAATCCTCTCCGAAGATGATTCCCTGCCCGTCGTGTCCGTGGCTGTCGCCTACAGGGTCGGTTCCATCCATGAGCTTCCGGGAAAATCAGGCCTGGCCTATCTCATGGAAAACATGATGTTTTCCGGCTCAGCCGATGTCCCCCCCCAACAACACTTCAACAATATCAACCGCGTCGGCGGCAGGCTCAACGCCAGCACGACCGAGGACATGTCGATTTTCTATCAGACCGTTCCCTCCAACCAACTGGCCCTTGTCCTTTGGATGGAATCGGACAGGATGAGGTATCTCGAGATCACCGAAGACAGTCTGGAAGAGACGAGAAAGGACCTCCTGGATGTCATGCGCCAGAGAAGGAGCGACGATCCCTATCTGGAAAATCAGTTTTCTTTCGACCAGCTTTTGTACATGGATTTTCCCTACAGCCATCCGTTGTTGGGATCGGAAGACGACCTCCGGACCCTGACCCTGGACGACGTGAAAAATTTCTATGCCACCTATTACGTGCCGAACAACGCCGTCCTCTGCATCACCGGCAACTTCAACAAAATGAAAACCGGCGAGCTGATCGCCAGATATTTCGAGACCATCCCCAAGGGAAAGGATCTCAGCGTCGTGCCCTTGCCTTTTCAATATACAAAAAAACAGGTCATCAAGACGGAAGAGGATTCCCTGGCCCTGGCCCCGGCTTTTTATATGGGCTTTCGGCTCTCGCTCTTCGCTCCCAATGACCTCTATTCCCTGACCATCCTCGACTATATCCTGATGCGGGGCCGGAGCTCGCGCATGATGCGGCGGCTGCTCGGTCCGGACAATAAAATCGCCCGTCAGCTCGGCGGCGGGATCGAAAAGCGCAGGGACCGCTTCGTTTACAAATTCTTCGTTGTGGCCACCGATCTGTACTGGATCAACCAATGCCAGAATGCTGTTTTCTCCGAGCTGGACAAGCTGAAAACCGCTTATCCTTCGGACGCCGAGCTGAACAAGGCCAAGAATATGCTCAGACGGGACTACCTGGACCGCATCGCCACGACTCTGGATAAAGCGATCTTTCTTTGCGAGGAATATTTTTCTCTCCGGAATCTCGACGACCTGCCCCTCGAACTCGATAAATGCATGAAGGTCACCAACACCGATGTCGTGACCGTCGCTCACCGCTACTTCACGACTGATAATAGCGTGATCCTGAACGTCAAGACAAAATGAAAAAAAGTGGCATCCTCCTGGGCTTCGTCCTATGGGCAGTCGCTTTGACCATGGCCGGCCAAGAGCGCTTCCGAAAAGCCCAACCCCCTCCGGAACCCCGTCAAGAACTCAAGCTGCCCTCGATCGAGACCAGGCCGCTGACGAACGGCCTGAGGGTTTCGGTGGTCTTCAGGGATGACTTGCCCATGATGACCCTTCAACTCATCATCCAAAGCGGAGAAAGCTCGTCTCCAGATAGATCTCCGGGAACGGCCAGCTTTGCCGCCCATGTCGTCACCCGATCGACGCAAACCCGCTCCGCTTCGGACATCGAAGAGTTCATCGAATCGATCGGCGGCTCCCTCTCTGTTTCTACCTTGGAAGATTTTACGCTTTTAACATTTAACTTTTTGGATGACTATCTCGACCAGGCGCTGGAACTTCTTGGCCAGATGATCCTCAAGCCGGATTTTTCGGAAAAAGCGATTAAAAGCGCCAAGTCGATCTTGAGCCTGGACTACCTGAAAAGGGAAAAAGACCCGGAGTTTGTGGCCTATCGACACCTGATCAGGCTTTTATTTAAAAACCATCCCTTTGAAAAGATGGGATTTTCAAGAGACGCCGTTAAAAATTGGAATCAAAAGGACCTCCTGGAATTCTTCGACCGGTACTACCGGCCCAATAATGCCCATGTCATTCTCACCGGAAGCATCCCGAGCATGATGGCGACCCGGAAAGTCAGTCAATTTCTCAATACCTGGCAACCGGGCGAGCTCAATCCAAAACCGTTTCCGCCCATCAGCCCGCCCCAAAAAGAAAGAATCTGTTTTATTGATGTCCCGCTGGCCAAAGACTGCGCGATCTACCTGGGCACGGTTTTTGCCTCGACCGACCTTGATCCGTCCTCTCTTTCCGTCGTCAGCCAAGTCCTGGGCGGGACTGAGAACTCGAGGCTCTTCATGAACCTCCGAGAATCCAAAGGCTACGCCTATTTCGCCTTCAGCGAGGCGATTTTTTATAAATCAAGCGGACTTTTTTGCGTCCGGGCCAGGGTCGCTCCGGAGTTCATCTATCCCTCGGTCCAGGAAGTCCTAAAAGAGATCAGGAAAATCGCCAAGGAGCCCATTGCCACTTCAGAGATCGATCAAGCCAAGTCCTATCTCATCGGCAATTTCCCCATTGCCATCGAGCGGCTGAGCGCTTTTTCCGAGAAGATATCTGAGATCATGGCCTACGACCGGGGAAATGACTATTGGAACAAGTACTATGAGCAGATCTTGCTGGTCAGCCCGGAAAAAGTCTTCACGGCGGCCCAAAAATGCTTCCTCCAGCCGCCGCTTGTCGTCATTGCCGGAGACAAATCCCTGCTGGCCGCCCGCCTGAACGAATTTGAATCGATCGACGTCTATGACAGCAAAGGGATCCTCCAATACACGACCAACAAAGAAAAGCAGTGAATCGATAAAGGAGCCGAGAATGAAGCTTGTCGAATGCGTCCCCAATTTCAGCGAAGGCCGGGACAGAGATAAAATTCAAGCCATCACAAAAGAAATCGAGGCCACGCCAGGAGTTAAGCTCCTCGATGTGGACCCCGGTGAATCGACCAACCGCACGGTCGTCACGTTCATCGGGCCGCCCGAGGCCGTCCTGGAAGCGGCGTTCAAGGCCATCGGCAAAGCCGCCGAAGTCATCGATATGGGTCGGCATAAAGGCGCCCACAGCCGAATCGGGGCCACGGATGTCTGCCCGTTTGTCCCCCTTTCCGATGTGACCATGGACGACTGCGTCCAAATGGCCCATGCTCTCGGCAAGAGGGTCGCGGCCGAGCTCGGGATTCCCGTTTACTTTTATGAGGAAGCCGCCTTGAAACCGGAACGGCGGAACCTGGCCGCGATCCGAGCCGGAGAATATGAAGGGCTGCCGGCGAAATTGAAAGATCCCGCTTGGGCCCCCGATTGCGGCGAACCTCTGTTCAACGCCAAAGCGGGAGCCACGGTCATCGGGGCCAGGGAGTTCCTGATCGCCTACAACATCAACTTGAACACCCGGGATCGCCGGCGGGCCAACGAAATCGCCCTCCACATCCGGGAGAGCGGCCGGGCCAGGCGGGACAGCGACGGCAACATCCTCCGCGACGAGGCCGGCCTGACCATCAAAGTCCCCGGCAAGTTCACCCATCTCAAGGCGGTCGGCTGGTACATCGAGGACTACGGCATCGCCCAGCTCTCCATCAACTTCACCAACTATAAGGTCACTCCCGTCCACGTCGTCTTCGACGAGGTTGTCCGGCTGGCCGAGATGCTGGGCTTGAGGGTCACCGGCAGCGAGCTTGTCGGATTGATTCCGAAAGAGGCGCTCTTGGCGGCCGGCAGGTATTATTTGGACAAACAGGGGAAAAGCCCGGGGGTTCCCGAGGAAGAGCTGATCCGGACGGCCGTCCTCTCCCTCGGCTTAAGCGATATCGTGCCCTTCGACCCGAAGAAAAAAATCATCGAGAACCAGATCGAGGAACCGAAGAAGCGGCTGATTGGGATGAGCCTGCGAGAATTCGCCAATGAGTTATCCATGGATTCCCCGGCTCCCGGCGGCGGCAGCGCGGCGGCCCTCTGCGGCGCCCTCTCGGCGTCGCTGTCTTCGATGGTCGCCAATTTGACAGTCGGCAAGAAAGGATACGAAAAGGCCTGGAAGGACCTAAAACAGACAGCCGCCCGCGCCCAAAAGTTGAAAGACGCCTGTCTTGAGTCCGTGGACCTCGACACGGCGGCCTTCAATAAGCTGATGGACGCTCACCGGTTGCCGAAAGCTTCGGAGGAGCAGATAAAAGAGCGAGACGAGGCCGTGAGAAGCGCGGCGATGGAAGCGACGCTCGTCCCCTTTGACGTCCTGGACAAAAGCGTCGAGCTCCTGAAGCTCGCGAAAAAGGTCGCCCAAAAGGGAAACCGAAACTCCGTGAGCGACGCGGGCGTCGCCGGCCAGGCCGGACGAGCCGCAGCCGAGGGCGCCTACTACAATATCAGGATCAACCTGCCCAGCATCGAAGACCGGGAATTCCGGTCCCGCATCACCAAACAGGCCGTCCGGCTCAAAAAACGGGCCCTCCGCCTGGCGGACGAGATTAACAAAATGGTTGAAAAAGAGCTCAAGAAGATGTAAAAATGAAACGGATGTTTCCGAAAATACCAATTGTCACCAACAGCCTTAAAAAGAGGCTGTGGACGATCATCGTCGTCGTCGTGGCTTACCTTGTCTATATTTCCTTGGGCGATCTCATCCCCCAATACTGGCGATGGATCGGCTTCCGGTCCTTCGAACGATCAATCATGACCCTCGGCTTCGTGATCATCCTGCTCATCTCTCTCTCCGGGTTGGCCCTCAGCGAGAAGCTCACCTCGCTGGCCATCAAAGACGGGCTGACCGGCCTTTATAACCAGACCTACATCAAGGCCAGGCTTCAGGAAGAGATCTACCGGTCCGACCGGTATCATTATCCGCTGAGCGTGATGATGATCGACCTCGATGATTTCAAAGACCTCAACGATAAATACGGCCATATCGTCGGTGACCGGATTTTGAAGTCCTTCGCCGACTTGATCCAGGAAATGATCCGAGCTTCGGATGTCGCCGCGCGGTACGGAGGCGAAGAGTTCCTGGTCGTCCTTCCCCAGACCTCGTGCCTGGACGGGGCGGCGGCAGCAGAGCGGATCCGCAAAGAGGTGGCCCTCTGTCCGTTCCGGATCGGGTCTCATCTGGAAAAGATCGCCCAGTTTACCGTCAGCGTCGGCGTCTATTCTTCGCCGTACCATGGTCAGACCGTCGAGGAAATCGTCAACCTGACGGACGCCGCCCTCTACCGGGCCAAAACCGAGGGAAAAAACAGGGTCGTTGTCTTCATAAAATAGGCTTTTTCGGCCCATGATCCACCAGGAAAAAAGATGAAGGAATGGACTTTCCAGGGCAAACGAATCAAGCTTGTCCAAGGCAATATCGCCCTGCTCGAATGCGAAGCCATCGTCAACCCGGCCAACACGTCGCTCGTCCTCGGCGGGGGCGTCGCGGGAGCCATCAAGAAAATGGGCGGGCCGTCCATCCAGGAGGACTGCGATCGTCTGGCTCCCATAAAAACCGGCCAAGCCGTGGTCACCGGAGGAGGGAACCTCAAGGCTAGATATGTCATACATGCGGCGGGGCCGGTCAACGGCGAAGGCGATGAAGAACGGAAGCTGGCCAGCGCCACGCGCAACAGCTTGAAGATCGCCCGCGGCAAAAAAATCCGGGAGATCGCCTTTCCGGCCATCAGCACCGGGATCTTCGGGTTTCCTCTTCAAAAGTGCAGCGAGATCATGATTCGGGAAGCCGCAGAATTCCTGAAGGCCAACGACGATCCCCGGGATGTCATCTTCTGCCTTTACGATGATGAAGCGATGGCCGTCTTCGAGCGGACCCTATCTCTGGCCCTTGCCGAACACCGAGAATAGGCCGAACAGGACAAAAGCGAACAGGACGATCGTTCCGGACGCGGGCAGGTCAAAGAAGAACGCTAAACACAGCCCCCCGACGACGGAGGCTGCCGATGCCAGACAGGAAAAGAGGACGGCCTTTTTAAAGCTGCCGGCCACCTGAAGCCCCGCCGCGGCCGGGATTACGACCAGGGCCGAGACGAGCAGGATTCCGACAACCTTCATTCCCAGGACGATCGTCACCGCGGTCAGGACGGTGATCAAGGCGTCGAGCCGTCGGACGCGGACTCCGGACACGCGGGCCGATTCAAGGTCGAAGGTCATATACATGAATTTGTGATAGTGGCCGATCACGAGCACCAGGACGATCGCCGCCAGCCCGATGGAAAGCCAAACTTCCAGTGGCTCGATGGCCAAGATCTCGCCGAAAAGAAAATTGAAAAGTGCCACATTGAAATTCCCCGAGAGCGTGGCCAGAACGATTCCCAGGGCCATCCCGACGCTGCTCAGGATGGCAATGGCCGTATCCCCATACAAGCCGGCCTGTTCCTTGAGCTTGGCGATCCCCAGCGCCGCGATCACTGAGAAGACCAGGGCTACGGCCAGGGGCATTGTCTTGAGCAAAAGGCCAAGGGCCACGCCCGCGAAGGTGATGTGGGACAGGCCGTGGCCGATCATCGCATCTTTTCTGAGGAGCAGAAACACGCCGAGCAGGGCGCAGGCGAGGCCGATAAAAAGGCCGGCCAACAGGGCCCTCTGAAGAAAGCCGTAGCTGAGAAGAGCTGCCATCGCTGTTCAGAATCCTTCAATGCTGATGTGAGATAAGGTGGTGGCCGCCGGCCAGCATATTTTTCAAGGTGTCCGAGCGGCAGAACTCCTCGTGGCTGCCGTGATAGACCAGCCGTTGGTTCAAACAGGCCACTTGGGTGATATGCTTATTCACGATGCCGATATCGTGGGTGATCTGGACGATCGTGATCCCTTCGTTTTTATTCAAGCGGTCGAGAATCTCATAGAAATGGGCCTGGGTTTCGGCATCCACGCCGGTTGTCGGTTCGTCCAAAAAAAGAACCCGGGGCTGCTGGACAATTGCCCTGGCAATGAAGACGCGCTGCTGTTGGCCTCCGGAGAGCTCTCCGATACGCCTGTTTGCGAAATCGGCCATCCCGACAAGCTCCAGGGCATGGTTAATCAAAGCGTCTTCCTTTTTGTTCATGCGGTGGAGGAATCCTGCCGAAGACAGGAGTGCCATGGCCACGACCTCTTTGGCCGAAGCCGGAAAGAGCGGGTCAAAATGGGTGGCTTTCTGGGGAACGTAGCCGATTTTCTGCCATTCCCCAAATTTCTCGACGCTTTTTCCCATGAGGAAAACGCTCCCCCGGGCAGGCTTCAAAAGACCCAGGATAATCTTGAGAAGCGTCGTTTTCCCAGAACCGTTCGGACCCAGGATAGCCAGAAAATCGCCCTCATGGATGGACAAAGACACGTCCGCCAGAACCGGGTCATGCCCGTAGGTGAAGGTCACGCCTTCCACCCAGATCAAGGTCTTCGCCTTATTCACAGGCGAGTCCATGTCTCAAGCTCTCCAGGTTCTTTTCCATGAGGCTCAAAAACGTCATGCCAGACCTCCATTGCTCTTTGGTCAGGTTGTGACCGGGATAGAGAAGGGATGTGCCGGCCCCGACTTCCCTGGCGATCAAACGCGCCAGTTTGTCGCTGACACTCGTTTCGAAAAAGATGGTTTTGATATCGTGTTTCTTGGCCAGGCTGATCACATCGACCAGATGCCGCGGCGTCGGCGCCGCATCCGGACTCAGCCCGTAGACGGGAATTTGCTCGAGGTGATACCGGCGGGCCAGATAGGCGAACGCGGAATGTCCGCCGAAGATGAACGTTTTATGGCGACAGCGGGAGAGACGGTCCTGGTATTTGGCGTCCAGCCTTTGCAGCTTTTCTTTGTAGGACGCGGCTGCTCGTTCGAAATAGGCGGCATTCTCCGGTTCGATTTCGGAAAGCAGCTTTTGGATCCGGTCGACGATGACCTGATCAAGTCCAAAGTCGAGCCAGATATGAGGGTCCATTTTATGGGTCTCCGGCCGGGGAAAGCTCTTGTCGTTCCCGGAAAGGAGCACCAGGCCGCGAGTCACTTCAAGCGTCCTCAGTCCGGGTCTGGAGACGCTTCTTAAAATATCCGCAAGCCAGGGTTCCAAGTCGGCGCCGATAAAAATTAAAAGGTCCGCCGCGGCGAACTTTTCCATATCGCTCACCCTTGGCTGCCAAGTATGAACCTCCGCCCCCGGCGGCAAGAGAAGGCTCACCTCTCCCCTTTCACCGGCAATGGCCCGGGCAAACTCCAAAAGCGGGAAAACCGTGGTCATGATTTTTATCTTCGGCCGGGCCAAAGGCTTCTGGGCACTAAAAGACAGCAGCCAGCCAGCCAGGACTAGGCTCATAACCATCGGAACGATCGGTTTTCTAGACATCAGGGAACGCTCGCCTTCGGGAAATCGCGCCTGCATTTTAAAGAAAGCCGGGAATAAAATCAATCTGCTTGAAAGTCGGCGGATTTTATGGCATGATTTTTTTCCCTATTTTCCATAGCCGAGGAGGTTCTCCCATGCCTTCGTCCTTGACCGAACTCAAGCCGCCGCTTCTCTGGAAACACTTCGAACAAATTTTGAAGATTCCGCACTGCTCCGGTCATGAACAGCGCCTGGCCGATTACATCGTCGCCCAGGCCAAACGTCTTAACTTGTTCTCGAAAAAAGACAAGACCGGCAACGTCCTCGTCCGAAAGAACGCCGCAGCCGGCCGTGAAAACGCCGCGCCGGTCATCCTCCAGGGCCACCTGGACATGGTCTGCGAAAAAAATTCCGATGTGGCCCACGACTTTTCTAAAGATCCCATCGTACCCGAGATCCGGGAGGGCTGGGTCTATGCCAAAGGCACGACCTTGGGCTCGGATAACGGGATCGGCGTGGCCTCCGCGCTGGCCGTCATGGAGGACGCCCGGCTCGTCCACGGCCCGCTGGAATTCCTTTTTACCATTGATGAAGAGACAGGTCTGACGGGGGCGAGAAGAATCGAGCCCGGCTTCCTGAAGGGAAATAAGCTGATCAACCTCGACAGCGAGGAAGAAGGGACGTTCACCATCGGCTGCGCCGGAGGCGCGGACTCGGAGATCACCTTCCCTCTCCAAAGAAAGAGAGCCCGGCTCAAACAAGCCTATAGGCTTAAGATTTTTGGACTCCGGGGCGGGCACTCCGGATTGGACATCAATCAAGGCCGGGCCAATGCCATTAAGCTCCTGGCCAGAGTCCTCTGGGAGGCGAAGGGCCTCTTCGCTCTCGAGCTCATCCGGGTCGAAGGCGGGAATAAAAGAAATGCTATCCCCCGGGAAGCCTGGGCGGATTTCCTTTTTGACCCGGCCAAATTCAAGCCTTTGGCAGCCTTCATTCAAAATGCCTGCGAAAAGATCCGGGTTGAATACCGGGCCGTCGAAAAAGATTTTCAGTATAGCCTCGAGCCTGTCGAACGAAAAGCCGATGAGCTCTTGACCACAGGCTGCCAAGACGCTCTTGTCAACTTCCTCTTTACCTGTCCTCACGGCGTTTTGAGCATGCACCCCGAGATCGCCGGCCTTGTCGAGACATCGACAAACCTGGCCATTGTCCATTGCGCCAGAAGCACGGCCCGGATCATCTGCAGCAGCCGCAGCTCCGTGGCCTCTGCGCTCGAAGCCGCCAGAAACCTGCTCAAAGCCCATGTCCAGCTCTCCAAAGGCAAAATCAAGCAGCCCGAAGGCTATCCGGGATGGGCGCCCAACCTGCAGTCGTCGCTTTTAAAGACTCTCAAGGATGTCTATGTTCAGGTGTTCGGCAAAGAGACACGAATCGTCGCCGTCCATGCCGGGCTGGAATGCGGCATTATTGGCGAGAAATTTCCGGGCATGGATATGATCTCGTTCGGGCCGACGATCGAACATCCCCATTCCCCTGAAGAAAGAATCCAGATCGCCTCCGTGGAGAGCTATTGGCAGTTTCTGACGGCCGCCCTCCAATCCTTGTCTTAAACCATCGCCAATTATTTTTTTTTAAAAAATGGACGTGAAAGGAAACACCATGGGGAAAAAACTCGTACTTTTTTTTGTGGCCCTGAGCCTGATTTTCTTGAGTGCGGCTCTTGTGAGCTGCAAGAAGAAGGAGAAAGACCGTCCGGCCGAACGGCCCGTGACTGAAGTCAAAGGAGAGCTCCGCGTCCTCCAGGTCAGTCCGAAAGGCCCGACCCAGACCTCCCACGAAGCGGAAGAAATCGTCGTCATTTTTGACCATCCCATGGTCGCCCTGCAGCCCCTGCCTCAGGAAGAAAGCTCCTCGTTCCTGAAATTCGAGCCTCCCTTCTCGGGAAAAAGCCGTTGGATGGGAACAAAGACATTGGTCTTCTCGCCAAAAATGAGGTTTCCTTTTGCCACGGAGATCAAAGCGGTCATCCCGGCAGGCACCCGGTCTCTTGATGGCTATGTCCTGAAAGAAGACTATCCATGGATATTGACCACGATCCGGCCCAGGCTCCTCAGGCATTTCCCCCAAAATCAACAACGGCAATTGAGGCTCGAGACGAAAGTGCTTCTCGTCTTCAACCAGCCTGTCGATGAAAGCCGGGTGAAAGATTTTATTTCCTTCAGCGGAGTCGGCCGGGACGGCCAGGAACGGCCGCTGGGCTTTTCCCTACGCCGGCCGAAGAAGAGCCTCGATTACACAGACCTCTCTATCGACCCCGACAAGGCGCTTTTATTGGATCCCCAAGACAAGCTCGAGCCGGATTCGACCTTCGCGGTCGAACTCCGGGCCGGCCTGCCGGGAAAAGAAGGCGCTTTAGGCATGGAGGAAAACGCCTTCTTCAGCTTCGAAACATTTAAGACTTTCAAATTCACCGGCCCCCAAACGCAAGAAGGCCACAATCCCTATGAACCCTTGTCATTCAGTTTTTCCAATAGCGTCATCTACCGGGATTTTGTCCAAAAGATCCGCATCGAACCTGCCCTGGAAATCCCGGATTACTATTCCGAGTGGGACTACGGACAACAGACTCTTCATCTTTCCGTCCCGCTTCAGCCGGAGACCGTCTACACTGTCCGGATCGCCTCGGACCTTAAAGATGAATTCGGCAATGTCCTGGGCAAGGACGTTCCGGTCCGTTTCGTCACCTCCGGCTATGAGCCTGCCGTGGATATGACGACCGGGCACGGCATCATCGAAGCCTACGGCGGTCTTTATTATCCTCTTTATGCTTGCAACACGGCTTCTGTCCGCCTCCAGGCGGCCAGGGTCGATAAAGACGAAGTCATCCCGATTTTGACCAATGATAAAATTTTTTGGTCCAATGAACCCTTTAAACAAAGGGCGGATTTTTTCCAAGTCGACAAGCTGATGGAGCTGAAGCTCCCCAAAAATAAGCGACAGCTTGTCCCCCTCGACCTGAAAAATATCCTGGCCTCCCCGTACGGATTCCTCTTTCTCCAGCTGGACACACTCGTCCAGAAAGACGACCCTTGGGGACGATACCCAAAGGTTTTTCTCCAGGTAACCGAACTCGGCATTTCGGGAAAGTTTTCTCCTGAAAATAACGTCATCTGGGTCACGGAGCTCAAGACCGGACAGCCGATCGCCGAAGCCGAGGTCGAGATCAGAGACGACGGCAACAAGATTCGCTGGAAAGGCAAAACGGACACCCAGGGAAAAGTCCAGACCCCCGGCTGGAAGAGTCTCGGCATCCGGAGCCGGGACGAGTGGGATAAGCCTCACCAGTGGGTTTTCGCCCGGCGGGGCAAGGACGGCGCCTTTTTTTCATCCGAGTGGGGAACGGGCATCGAGCCCTTCCGCTTCAATATCAATGAGGAAATTTATGCCGAGCCGGAAAAGATCAGGGGCACGGTTTTCACCGAGCGAGGAATCTACAGGGCCGGAGAGCAGGTCCATATCAAGGGTGTCCTTCGAAAGAACGATAAAGCCCAGTGGAAGCTGCCTTCGATAAAAGAGGTTGAATGCGAAATCAAAGACCCCTTTGAGAAGTCCGTCTTCAAAGGCAAGCTTCCTCTCGATCCGTACGGCTCGTTCGCCGTTGACCTGGAGACCCGGGAAGACGCCTCTCTCGGAACTTATCTGATCTCGACGATCGTCCCGGGAGAATCCGCCGGGGAAAGGCCCGTCCGCTTTTCAGGGACGTTCCGCGTCGAAGCATTCCGTCCGGCGGAATTTGAAGTCCATCTTCGCGCTCTCGAAGAGAGCTTTGTCTTCGGCGATTCCTACCAGGCTGAAATCCGGGGGACTTATCTTTATGGAGGGGCCATGTCGGGCCAAACGGCCGGCTGGTCTCTCCGGCTTAACCCGACCTCCTACTCTCCTCCCGGCCATAAGGGCTTTGTCTTTGGCGATGAGCTGGGTTTCACGGACGAAGAGGGGCTTGCCGAAAAAAGCCGGCTGCTGGCTTCAGGCGAGGCCGCCCTCGGTCCACAGGGAAAGCTCGAGATCAAGGCGCCCCTGGTGGCGGAGAAAGAACGGGCAACCGTGTCGGCCGCCCTGGAAGCCACGGTGTCGAGTCCAAGCCGGCGGTCGATCTCCAACCGGATCGAGACGCTGATTCACCAAGGCGGTTATTACATCGGCCTCAGGCCGAACACGTCTTTCATCAAAAAAGGTGAGAAAGTCGCGATCCAAGTGATCACAACAAACCCGGCCGGCAGCCTTGCGCCGGGCAAAAAGATTTCCCTGAAGCTCATCAAGAGGGAATGGCGCTCCGTCCGGAAGGCCGAGGTCGGCGGCCGGTTCAGATGGGTCTCGGAAAAAGTGGATACCGAGGCCGGCTCCCGCGAAGTCCAGACAAAATCCGAGCCGGCCGAGATTTCTTTTGAGCTCGAAAAATCCGGATTCTACCTGATCGCGGCGGAAGGCGAGGACAACCGCAAAAACAAGGTGACCACGACGACCTACCTTTACGTCACCGGCAAGGACTATGTCCCGTGGGAACGCAAGGACGACGATGCCCTGGAACTTATCGCCGACAGCGACAACTACAAGCCGGGCGATAAGGCCAAAATTCTTGTCAAATCTCCTTATGAGCGAGCCAAGGCCCTGGTGACCATCGAGCGGGAAATGATCATGCAGGCCCAAGTCCTTGAAATTGAGGGAAGCACAAGCCAGATTGAAATCCCGATCGCTCCCGAAGCCATCCCCAACGTCTATGTCTCGGTGCTTCTCGTCCAGGGACGGACATCCCAAGCCACCGCCGGGGAAAACCAGGATATCGGCAAACCGTCCTTTAAAATCGGCTACCTCAAGCTGAACGTCGACCCTTCGGAAAAAAGGCTGTCCGTGGAAATCGCGACCGATAAAAAAAGTTACAAGCCAAGAGAGACAGTGACCCTCCGCCTCAAAGTCAAAGATACCAAGAAAGGCGGGACCCAGGCTTCCATCGCTCTGGCCGTCGTCGATGTCGGCGTTTTGAGCCTCATCGGATATCAGACGCCGAACCTGTTCAGCGCCTTCTATTACGAAAAATCGCTTTCCGTGCTGACATCCGAAACGCGCATCCACGTCGTCGGCCAGAGGCAATATGGAGAGAAGGGTGAAAATGTCGGCGGAGGCGGGGCGCCGGCAATGGCGGCACCGATGGGCCTGGCCGAAGTCGAGCTCCGCGGCGATTTCAAATCCACGGCTTATTGGAATCCGTCGCTGGTCACCGATGACAAAGGCGAAGCGTCCGTCCAGTTCACGCTTCCGGACAATCTGACGACCTTCAGAATCATGGCCATTGCCCAGACGAAAGACTCCTGCTTCGGCCAGAACGAATTGGGCATTCAGGTCACCAAGCCGATTCTTCTCCTGCCGTCGGCTCCCAGGTTTGGGCGCGCAGGCGATCAATTCCAGGCAGGAGTCCTGATCAACAATAATTCTCCCCAAGCCGGGAGCGTCGAGATCGGAATCGAGGCGAAGGGCATCGTTCTGCGCGACAAGAAAAATATCCAAGCATTCCTGCTGGCGCCCGGAGAACAAAAAGAGGTCCTTTTTTCTTTTGAGGCGGATAAGCCGGGAAGAGCCGTCCTCGTCATCCGGGCTAAAATGGGCGGAAATTCAGACGGCCTGGAAATTTCCATCCCCATCCAGCTTCCAAGACCCACGGAGACCGTTGCCACGTTTGACCAAGCTGCGGAATCCCGGGAGGAAAAAATCTCTATCCCGGAGACGATCGATCCGGCGGAAAGCAAAATCGAGGTCCTGGCCGCGGCCTCCGCTCTTGCGGGCCTCAAAGGCTCGGTGGATTACCTGACCGACTATCCCTACTTGTGCCTGGAACAACGGCTCTCGGCCATCCTTCCCTATCTTGTCGCTCCGCAGGTCATTCAGGATTTCAAGCTCAGCTCTTTGGACTTGAAGGCGATCAAAAAGCTGGTTCAGAACACGCTCCGAGACGCCTACGGCTGTCAACAGGAGAACGGAGGATTCGGGCTCTGGCCCGACTCCGGCCACGAATCGCCATTCGTGACATGCTATACCGTTTTCACCCTTTTAAAAGCCCGGCAGGCCGGCTATGAGGTTGATAAGACCCGGCTTGAAAGATCCATCAGCCGTCTCAAAAACCTGCTCCGGGCCAAGCCGGACACGCTGGGCTATCCAGTCAGCCTCAACAGCTTGAAAACCCTGCAAGCCTACGCCCTCTATGACTTGGCTCTCTTCGGCCGTCCCGAACCCGCCTACGCCGAAAAATTGTTCCAGGAGCGGCAGAATCTCTCTCTTTTCGGCCGGTCTCTTCTGCTCAAAGCGCTTCATATCGGCAACGGGGCCCAGGACGCTCGGAAGACTCTCATTCAAGAGTTCATCAATAAGATAAAAGTCACACCGTCTCTGGCCCATTTCGAAGAAGAAACGGACCTCGGGCTGAGATGGATCTACTCTTCGAACACGCGAACGACCGCGATCATCCTCCAAGCGCTCCTTGAAGTCGGTGAGAACCATCCCCTGCTGCCGGCGGCGGCTCGATGGCTGGTGGATAAGAGAAAGGCCGGCCGTTGGAATTCCACTCAGGAAAATTTCTTCGTGTTCTACGCCCTTAATGAATTCTACCGCGCCCAGGAAAAAACCCGGCCGGATTTTAAAGTCGAGATCAGCCTAGCAAAAAAAGTCCTTCTCAGCGAGGTCTTCAGGACGGCGACGCAGACGGCCAAGGCCGTCTCAGGTCTGTCCGAATTCAAATCGGGTAAAACACTGCCCCTGAGGTTCGAAAAACAAGGTCCGGGAATTCTCTATTACGGGGCCAGATTCACTTACGCTCCCAGACAAAAGCTCGAGCCGAGAGACGAGGGATTCGCCGTGTACAAGACGATCTCCTCCCTCGACGGAAAACCCCTGGAATCCATCAAGGCCGGCTTGCTCGTGGCCGTTACGCTCCAGATTGTTGTCCCTAAAGAAAGCCTGTTCGTCGTTATCGAAGACCCGCTTCCGGCCGGCTTTGAAGCC
Source organism: uncultured Eubacteriales bacterium (assembly GCA_964537875.1). Taxonomy (GTDB): domain Bacteria; phylum Acidobacteriota; class Aminicenantia; order Aminicenantales; family UBA4085; genus JAPKZH01. The sequence continues at coordinate 3,090 of CAZIDN010000017.1, read as the reverse complement.
GTCAACCCCACTTTTCTGACAGAAAGCGAAGAGCAGCAAAGAAGCCTCGAGGCGATGGACGAAGCGAATGAAGGATACTGGTGGGAAGGCTTCAACCATATCGAGATGCATGACAACAGGGTCCTGATCTTCTCCGATTCCCTGAGCGCGGGCGTCCATACCCACCGCTACCTGGCCAGGGCCCTGACTCCGGGCCTATTCACGCAGCCTGGGACAAAGGCCGAGGAAATGTATGCACCCGAAGTCTTCGGACGGAGCGCCGAACAGGTGGTGAAAATCGTCAAGTGAAGACCAGAAAAAGGCGCCTCGTTTGTCTGATTCTATCGCTCGGCGGGGCTTTCTTATTGTTTTTCGGGTCGTTTTACATTCCGGTCCCAAAGCGGAAACTGAATCCCCGGCCGGTCATCTCCCTCCTCATCACGGACCGCGACGGTGTTCCTCTGAGGGAAGTCCTTTCAGATGAGGGCGGAAGATGTCGTTGGGTGAGCCTGGAAGAGATTTCCCCCGTCGTTCTCAAAGCCACCATTGCCGCAGAGGACAGGCATTTCTTTGCCCATGCCGGGATCAATCCCTATGCCGTCGCCAGAGCTTTTCTCCAGAACCTTCGAAATCGGAAGGTCGTCTCAGGCGCTTCGACGATCACCCAGCAGGTCGTCCGGAATGTCTATCGTTTCCGCCGCAACCTGTTCTCGAAAATCGTGGAGGCATGGCTGGCCGTCCGACTCGAACATTCCCTTTCTAAAGGGGAGATTCTCGTCCAATACCTCAACCGCATTTCGTACGGAAACCAGACCTATGGTATTGAAGCGGCCTCGCGCCTCTACCTTGACAAGCCGTCCTCTGACTTGAGCCTGGCCGAGGCCGCCTTCCTGGTCACCCTCCCGCGTTCTCCCTCCCGGTTGAATCCGTACCGAAATTTTGCAGCGGTCGAGATGCGGCAGAAAGAGCTCCTTCACAGAATGGCGGGCCTCGGCTCTATCGCTAAAAGCGAGTCCCAACGGGCACTCGAAGAAAAAATCCGCCTCCGCCCTGCTCAAGAAAAGTTTCGTGCCCCTCATTTCTGCGATTATGTTTTAGCTCAGATCCTCGGCGAAAAAAGAAGCGAGCTCTCGGCCGTTCGGACGACCCTCGATTATTCCCTGCAGGAAAAGATCGAGACCCTGCTCAGAAATCATCTCCGCTTTCTCGAAAAAAAAGGCATCACCAACGGCGCCGTCCTAGTCTTGGACAATGCCACGGGCGACATTCTTGCCATGGCCGGCTCCAAAGATTTCTTTGATGAAAGAAACGACGGCCAGGTCAACGGCACCGTTGCTCTACGCCAGCCCGGATCGACGCTCAAGCCTTTGACCTATGCCCTGGCCTTGGAGAAAGGCATGACGGCCGCTACAATCATCGAGGACGTGCCTACGCAATTCCCGGCATTCGACGGCAACTTTGCTCCCGAGAACTACGATGAGAAATACCACGGACCGATCCGGTTGAGAAGCGCCCTGGCCAGCTCCTACAACATCCCGGCCGTATCCGTCCTGCAGAGGCTCGGGCCGGACCTGCTTTACCGAAGGTTGAAGGACCTGGAATTCACGAGCTTACAGCAATCTCCGGAATTTTACGGAGTCGGGCTGACCTTGGGAAACGGAGAGGTGACGTTGCTCGAATTGACGCGGGCCTATGCCTGCCTGGCCCGAAAAGGGTTGTCCTTGAGAGAGAGGTCGATTCTCGAATATGGCCGGAAGGACGGCGGGGCGTTCTCTCCCTCTCAGGGACAAGACGGGCGCCGCATTTTTTCGCCGGAAGTTTCTTATATCATCACCCACATCCTGGCCGACCGTGATGCCCGGGTCCCGACCTTCGGATACCTGTCCCCGCTCAACTTCCATTTTCCCGTGGCGGCTAAGACGGGAACATCGAAAGATTTTAGAGACAACTGGACGGTCGGCTATACGCCCGCCTTAACCATCGGCGTCTGGGTCGGCAATTTTGACGGCACGCCTATGCACAACGTCTCCGGCATGACCGGGGCCGGCCCTTTATTCAGAGACGTGATGTTGCTCGTTTCAAGCCGGAACAAGACTGAGCAATTCCGGGAGCCCACGAATTTGGTTCATCGTCCAATTTGCCCGCTCTCAGGAAAGCTTCCCTCGGCCGGCTGTCCCGGCACGATCGACGAAATCTTTCTCCCGGGGACCGAGCCTCGAGTCCCATGTTCCCTGAATCATCAGAGAGGAATCGTCCCTGCCGCCGTTCTCCTGGCAAGCTCCGAGAGCCCTCCTTCCGGCGTCGCGATTGTCTTTCCGCAAGAGGGCGATATTTTCAAGATGGACCCCGTGCTTCGGAAAAACTATCAGTCCATCCTGCTCAAGGCGTCGGTAAATGAAACGCCTGGAGTTCAGCTCGTCGAATGGCGGGTCAACGGCCGAAAGATCGGAGACTGCCGCCGTCCCTATTCCCTGGTCTGGAATCTCAGCCCCGGTTCTTATACAATTAGAGCGCGGGCCTTGGGCAAGGACGGGGCCGTGGAAAGCCGCCCTGTGAAAATCTTTGTCATATCTTAATTTTTGAGGAGGGCGAAGGATGAAAAGACGGGAGACATTGATCGCCTTAAGCGCCGCAGCCGTTTTGAGCCCAAAAATGATATCCGCCTCGATAAGGAGTGAAGAGATGAAAAAAGAAGTGAAAACCGATAAAGCGCCCCAGGCCATCGGCCCCTATTCCCAGGGCATCGTGGCCAATGGGTTTGTCTTCTGCTCCGGCCAGATCCCCATCGTGCCTCAGACCGGGCAGCTCAGCACGGGCAGCATCGAAGACCAGACGCGCCAGGTGCTCAAAAATGTCAACGCCGTGCTGGAGGCCGCCGGGACGTCTCTGGATAACGTCGTAAAGGCAACGGTCTTTCTCCAGGACATGAATGACTTTACCGCCATGAACAAGGTCTACGCCGAATTCTTCAAGACGCCCTTCCCCGCCCGGGCGGCCGTCCAGGTGGCCCGGTTGCCCAAGGACGTCAAGGTTGAGATCGAGGTCATCGCTATCTTGAACTAAACAACTACCGCCTGGAAGGCGGTAGGTTTGAAGATTTGTCGATTACAA
>CAZIDN010000016.1:0-59264 GCA_964537875.1 uncultured Eubacteriales bacterium | reverse complement strand
ACGATATCTTCGAAAGAGATCTTTCTTTGGGCTTTGAGTTCTTCGTTCTTTCCCAAGTTCCAATCGAACAGCTTCACAATCCAAATGTAATCTATTGTGTGCTTATTGTCAACACCTCAGAGAGCGCTCACACTTCAATATGCTCCCATTCGTATTTGACGCGCTCCATAAGTTTCTGGAAGCGCTCCTCGCCGCGGATATTGTCAAGCAATGACTTTCGTCGTTTTCCCACAGATCATTTTTTTGCTAAACTGAATCCTTAAACTTGTCAAGGTGCGAGCGAAAGTGAGCAGCTTCTTTAATTCTCCGGGAATTTCATGCGGCGTATGAGATCCTGGAATCGTGGGTTCGAACGCAATGAGTCCAATCGGGGATCAATCTTGAGAAAACAAATGGTTGGACCATGCTCTTTATATGCCTTTTCCAGCCACTGCAAAGCCTGTTCCTTATCTCCCAGCGCCAGACAAACAGGCGCAAGCTGATAGGGATCGACATATCGGTCCTTAGAGCTCTTCACCATTTCGTTGAAGACCCTTCTGGCCTCTTCCGTTTTCCCGGTTTTGGCACAGATGGATGCGTAGCATGAATCGAACTGAAGGCTCTGTCCTGGCGAGACAAACAGCCTCGCCTTCTCACTCCAAACCAAAGCTTCTTCATAGGTTCCTTTCTCGGCAAGGCTTAATGCAATAAACATGAGAATCCAATAAACAGTGGGACTATTCGGTTCTTTTTCGTACATAGTCTTCAACTCGGCAATCGCTTCATCGTACCGCCGGGCGTAAAAGTAACACCATCCCAACAAATAGTTAGACGATAATAATGGTTCAATCTCCCTCTCTCGCTTCGCTGCACGAATGCCCTCATCAAACCGCCCTGCCACGAATAGGAAGTGGCTATAAGCAGCAAGGGCACGCACACTACTTGGATTGAGATCAAAAGCATGCTGGAGGTGAAACTCCGCTTGATTCCAATCCCACTCGTTTAGCCTTATGCCGCCAAGTGCGGCATGGGCATCGGCGAGTGAATCGTCCAGCTCCAGAGCCTTCATAATTGCAGTGAGAATTTTTTCATTAGTCTCTTGAGGAGACATATAGGAAAGAAATGTAAGTCTCTGGTAAGCACTCGCCAAACTAAGATAGGCTGGAGCAAATTCGGGATCAATCTCAATGGCCTTATCAAAATACGGGAGAGCCTTCATCAGATCATCTTGGAGATCAGACTTCCACCTATAAGTAATCCCATGAAGATAAGCATCATAGGCCTCCGGTTTGACCGAACGGGTCGCGGCCAACCGCTTCTTCTCCTCCCCGGTGACCGAGACTTTTATCTCATCCGCAATTTTTCTCGCCAATTCGCTTTGTAACTTCAGCACTTCGCTGTATTTTCTATCGAATTCATCACCCCACAGATGCCTGTCTATCTTTCCATCGATCAACTGCGCCGTGACCTGCACTATTTCGCCTGCACGGAGCGATGAGCCTTCGACAATCGCATCGGCGCCCAGTTCCCGGGCGATTACACGTAACGGCTTGTCCGAGCCTTTATACTGCATCACGGATTGGCGCGAGATCACTTTCAACGCTTTGATTTTGGACAACTGGTTGAGAAGAGCCTCGTGCATCCCGTCGACGAAATATTCTTCTTCAGGCTTGCCGGAAAGATTCTTAAAGGGCAAGACGGCGATCGATTCGTAGGTGCGAGATATTGGACGCCCACGAAATAAATATCCTGTCAATGCGATCAAAACAATAAGAACGCCTATCGCTATATAAAGATAAATTCTCTGATATTTCAGAACCCTCTTTGCGACTTCCTTTAATTTTACCGGCTCGAATCCCTTCGCAACAGCTCTCAAGTCATCTAATAAATCCCCAACTTGCTGATAACGCTCTCCTCGATTCTTCTTTACTGTCTTGCCGACAATTTTTTCCAAGTCAGGAGGAATATTCGGCTCTAACTCTTTGATAGGCCGGGGATGTAGATGTTCAATAGAATACATAATCGACGCTTCTCGATCCCCCTTGAACGGAAGCTTCCCGGTGAGCATCTCATACAGCACAACCCCCAGTGACCAGATGTCCGTGCGGAGGTCAACGGCTTGCCCCTGCACCTGTTCCGGCGACATATAGGCTATAGTCCCCATGACTGTCAGGGTCTTAGTGACGTCGGCGGCCGAAATGAGTTTAGCCAGGCCAAAATCCATGATCTTTGCCTGGCCCTTCGCCGGCAGCATGATGTTGGCCGGCTTGATGTCCCTATGAATAATACCTTGCTCATGCGCAGCCCGAAGACCGTCCGCCACCTGGGTCGAGATGTCCAGGGCCTCCTCCACTTTAATTGGACCTAGCGCTATCCTCTCCTTCAAGCTTTGGCCCTTGATATAAGTCATGACAATGAACATCTGGCCTTCGAATTCATTGATTTCATGGATCGTACAGATATTGGGGTGATCTAAGGCAGCGGCAGCCTGGGCTTCTTGCAAGAACCGTTTTTTTGCCTGCAGATCACGTGTGAGTTCCGGCGGCAAAAAACTTGAGGGCGACTGTCCGCTTGAGCTTTGTATCCTCGGCCTTGTACACAACGCCCATCCCGCCTTCCCCGAGTTTCTCGAGGATCTTGTAATGGGCGACAAATTGGCCGATCATCTCAAAAACTCAACCTCTGTCAGTTCTTCTGCCATCCTTTCCCAAATTTCTCATCCCCGCTCATTCAAAAATCAATCCTGCAAAAAGATATCGCCAGTGAACCATGCTTTTCCCGATACGAAGATCTTCAAACAAAGATTCGTTCAGGATGAAAGCTCTCTCGGGCTGATACTTTGCCATAAAGCTATAGAGCGATTTGCCGACGATCGGCTTGGCTAAGCCCGACTTGACTTCCAAAGGAATTTGATCGTCAACGACAAAATCAACTTCGGCTTTGGATTTGGTGCGCCAATATTTCACCAGCCGGTCCTTTTTCATCAGCTCTGAAAAAATACAATTCTCGTAGAGGGCCCCTTTGTCCTGCCTTTCGTTGACGGGCTTGAAATCTTTGATCACCGCATTACGAAGACCCGTATCCAAGAAATAAACCTTGGGGTTCTTGACGATTTCTGTTCTTTTGTTCCGGAAGTAAGGGCGCAGAAGGGAGGCGATATAAGTCTTTTCCAAAAAGTTGATCTGTCTCTTGACTGCGGAAGTATTCTGCTGGGTCAAGTTGCCGAGCTCATCATAGGATATGGCTTGGCCTGCTTGGAGCGCGAGGGCCTTGACGAGGCTGAGGATCTTATAATCATCGACGAGCCCGAGGATGTCCTTCACATCCCTCAAGAGATAGACCTGGAAAATATTTCTGAGGATTTCCCTTTTTTCCTCCTCGTTTTGGGCTGTGGCGACTCGCGGATAACCTCCATAAACGACAAATTCCTGGAAATATTTTTGGAGGCGTTGGAGGAGCGGCGGTTCGATGGGCCCGAACTCTAAGGTTCTTTCAAAAAGTTTGGACAGACGCTCATCTTTAGATCGGAGAACTTCCCGAAAGGAAAATGGATAGAGGGTGAACGAGAGAATCCGACCCGTCAAATGTTTGACGGCTTTGATGGTCAAGTCGAGTGAGGAGGATCTAGATATGATCAATTTCCGATCGGGCACCGTGTCGTAGATGAACTTCAAGCCCGGCCCCCCCCTTTTAGAATATTGGAATTCGTCAATGAAGATGACCCGGGCGGGCTTGACGTAGAGCTCGATGAACGATTTGATATCGAGGTCGAAGAGCTCTCGTATTTCGATGTCCTCAAAAGTCAGAAAAGACGAATCCTGGATGCCCGCTTGAAGATGCTTGAGCAGGGTGGTTTTTCCGGCCTGCCTGGCGCCGACGACAGCGATAATTTCCGGAGCAGACAAGTAGTGTTTGATTTTGCTCGCCAGATCCCTCTCGACATACATAATAACCCTGCTGAAATTCTATATATATATTAAATAGCAGGGATAATTGCGAATGTCAAGCGAAAAATTATGAGAATTTCGATATCTTTACCCACATTTTTCTATTCATTGAGCCTATGATACCCGAAACAGAAGGATGCAACAAGCCGTGCCGCAGCGCAGCATAGAGAATCGACGTTTATCTTCCGCTTTGCAGACCCTTCTGGCGAAAGAATATCAGGTAAAAAAATGTGTCAAACGCATGAATAAATTTTGAAGGATCTGAGGCCCCAAAATACTGAGAATTTAAATACGAGCCTTCTCCTTGAATTGGCTCGCAAATTTGAAAGCCGAAAGCTGTGGAAAGCCGCATAAAAAATCAAAATAAGAACTTTAGCCTGGTTTGTTGATTATATAGTTCGACTCGAATTCATGGTAAAATATCAACATGAGCGCAGGGCAGAAGGCACACCTTCTTGAGAATGTTCTGGCCAAATTAATGAAAGCCGCGATCCTGCCGGACGACAGCTATTTGGCCGGGGGCACGGCTCTTTACTTCCGCCTTCATCATCGCCTCTCCGTGGACCTCGATTTTTTCTCTAACAAGCCATTCAGTTCTGAAACGCTTTTATTCAAATTCAGAGAGGAGTTTGAAGAGGTCGATTTGGAGCTTATGGAAAAAGAAACTCTGATTCTCTTCCTCTCCTCAGAAAAGCTGAAATTTTCTCTGTTTTATTTGCCCTATCGGTTCTTGTCTCCCCTGACTGCTTACGAAATGAGACCCGGAATTTTCGCCTCTATGGCCTCACTTGATGATATCGAAGCGATGAAAGCCCTGGCCCTAGTCCAGAGAGGCTCGGCCAAAGATTTCGTTGACCTTTTCTATTTGCTAAAAAAAACCGGTCATTCATTTGGTGACTTATCCCTTCTTGTCCAGCGCAAGTATGACGTCGACGACAGATATAATTATCATTTAAAGACGGCCTCGGCCTATTATGACGATGCAGAACAGGAGCTCGAGGCCATCATGCTCGTTGATGAATTAGGGGGCATTCGGAGTATTTCCGAAAAAGAATGGAAAGAGATCAAAGATTTTTTTGTGAGGTTTTGCCTGTGAGGAAAGAGCTCTTTTGGGATAGACTTGAGCGGAATATTACACCGGAGATCGAGATCGAAAGAGCCATAAATTTTGGCGGGTTCGATTACATCGAAGAAGTCCAAGAGAAATATGGACGGGAAAAATTTCGGGATGTTCTGTTGAAAAACCGGAATCTCAGCAAAAAGGCGGTTAATTACTGGTGTCTTGTGCTCGGGATCGACAGAGAAAAAACCGCCGTCTTTAAAAATTCGCCCATAATCTGGTCCCCCTTTCGGTGACCAGCGGTCGAATTTGGGCAATTGATTTGATGAGTTGAGCTGTTGCTATTCCTCAAAATGCTCCCATTCGTACATCGCGCGTTTCATGAACTTATTGTCATATCGGCTTTATATCCTCGAGCAACCTCGGGAAGGCCACAGCCCGGATTTTCTCGGCTAAACCGAACGTTCGTTCTCCCGCATGGATCACGTCCAGACTCCTCAATTTTAAATCTTTCAAAGCGTTTCTCATCGACGGAGTAAGGCGTGGCGAGCTGCTCCTCTTGACTTCGAATCCCAGCCGCAATCGACCGCTAACGACTAAAAGATCCAGTTCGCTTCCGGCATGCGTACCCCAAAAATAGCATTCTTCAGACCTCGCCCCAAGCTGCCGGATCACCTGGCTGATAACGAAACCCTCCCACGACGCTCCGAGTTTCGGATGCTTTTCAAGGTCCCACATGTGGATGATATTAAGGAGGGCGTGGAGAATCCCGCTATCCGCAAGATAGAGCTTCGGCGACTTGATCTGCCGCTTGCTGATATTCTCGTGCCATGGCTGAAGCTGGGTGACAACCAGCGCCGAAGTGAGCATATCGAGATAGTTCCGCACGGTCGTATCGGCGATGCCGAATGAGCGGGCAAATTCCGAGGAATTCCAGATCTGGCCATGATAATGGGCCAGCATCGTCCAAAACCGGCGCAGCGTCGTCGACCGGATGGTGATGCCGAGCTGAGGCAGATCTCTTTCCAGGAATGTCCGAATAAAGCCACGGCGCCATTCATCGCTCGCCGCGGTCGTTCGAGCCAGATAAGCCCTTGGAAATCCTCCTCTCAACCATAAGCGCGCATGATTCATAACGCCGACCTCATCCAGGGCTAGGCTTTTCAGTTCATGGTAGATGATCCGGCCGGCGAGCGTTTCGGACCCCTGACGAAGCAACTCGGGCGAGGCGCTTCCCAAAACGAGAAACCTGGCGGTGGGGCGGGGTCTATCGACCAGCACTCTCAGCACCGGAAAGAGGCCCGGCAACCGCTGGATTTCGTCGATCACGACGAGGCCCTTAAGCTCTTTGAGAGCGAGCATCGGATCGCCGAGCCGTGCTTCATCTTCGGGATTCTCGAGGTCGAAATAATGAGCAGGCCCCCGCCTTTGGGCCACAAACGAGCGGGCCAGGGTGGTCTTCCCGACCTGTCGTGCGCCGATGATGCCGACGACGGGATTCCGGGCGATGAGCCCCCGGAGAGTCTCAATTTCTCTCGGACGGTCTATCATGGCCGTAGCTTACCTTGAAAATTCGGTCAAGTCAACCGAATTTTCAAGGTCATCAACCTTCCAGAAAATTTTTGGCTCGCTTAAACCTCGAAGGCGCGCTCTTTCTCGCGCGCTCGGTCCACGAGCGTTTGGAAGCGCGGCCTGCCGCTGATACGAGCTGAGCCAATAATTTTTTGATTTCCCGATTCTTCTTCTTCACCAAAGAAAACCGCTGGGCGACGGTCAGGGAGGCAAGATAGGCCAGTTCAAATTCAATCTCTTTGTTCTCGTCCGCTTCTTTGAGCAGTAAAAAGCCTCTCTTTTTCATGCTTCTTGATGACTTAATTCTATCATAGTTGACGGCGTAAATCAGGTGGCGGACTGGACATCACACCTCAAAATGCTCCCACTCGTATTTGACACGCTCCATGAGCTTCTTGAAGCGCTCCTCGCCGCGGATGTTTTTGAGGAAGGGATCTTTCTCGGCAAGGAAGGGGTAATTGATGAAGCCGCGATCGACCGCATTTTCCAGCCAATCCAAAGCCTCTTTTCTTTTGTCAAGCACGGCGAAGGCGCGGGCAAGCGAATATGAATAGATAGGATCCCTTTTGCACGTTTTATAGAAATCAGGAGTCATCAGTTCATAGGCTTTCTTCTCTTCTTTCAGCAGAACGTATTCAAGCAGCAGAACCCATTTCGTACCGATATTGTTTGGATTCGCCTTCACCATACGATCGATAATCAAAAAAGCTTCCTGAAGTTGATTGTTGTATATTAAGCAATTAGAGTACGCCATCTGATAATACAAAGATTCGGGCTCCCCCTGATACAACTTGGCATACTGCGCCAAAGCAGGTCCGAATTGGCCATCCCAAAAAAGGGCCGCTGCTTCGCGATGATTATGCACTTTATTGAGTGGATCAAGGCGCTTGAGTCTTTCAATCACTAGACGCGACGCCGAAGCCTTCCCTGCCAGGTCATAGTAATACCCCAGGGCAGACAACGCCTCTGATTCATTCGGATCCACATCCAATGCTTTTTTGTAATGGAGAATTGCCTCTTTCGGCTTCCCACGAAAATCTCTATAGATTGACCCTAGAACAAAATAGGCTTTCGGGAAATCAGGATCCAGACTTAAAGCCTTCTTCACATATTCGTCCGCCTTCGATATATAGTCCTCCTGTTTGTAGCCAAGGTCGACGTATCGGTAATAGACTCTCGCCAAACCTGAATAAAGAAGGGCATTATCACCGATAATATCGATACCGCTTTGAAGATATTGGACGGCGCGATCAAGCCCATCCTCTGTAAAGCGCGATACCTCATAGGTGGCTCTTAGGTAATACTCATAAGCTGCCGCGTTATCAATGGGCTTCACGGCGATTTTGTGCTTCTCTTCCCCGCTGAGTTTCATCCGCAGCGCTTGAATGATAGAAGTTGCCATTTCTTCTTCTATGGCAAATATATCATCAAACTTTCGGTTGTACCTCTCCCCCCAAAGCTGGCTGTTGTCCTTAGTCCTGACTAAAGTCGGGCTTATCGTCAGCCGATCTCCAACTCGCACTAGCCTGGTCAACAAAATTGCTTTTACGTCCAGCTCCTGACCCGCCTTCTTTGGGTCCACGGTTTTACCTTTGTAGGTGAAGACCGAATTGCGCGCGATAACTCTGATGTTGGACAACTGGGAGAGCTTATTGATGATCGTCTCGGTGATTCCGTCACAAAGATAATCTGTATTCGGGTCGGCGTTGACGTTTTCAAACGGAAGCACGGCGATCGAATCGATGACTTCCTTGCGGCTGGTGAATAGATTAAGTCCGGCATAGATAATCAAGGCCAAGAGAACGGCAGCGCCACCCCAGACAGCAATCTTCTTCCACTTGATTTTGCCTTTTCCTGCAGCGATCTCTTTTGATTTAGGCCGCTTTTTTGGGGGAACCGCTCGTTCCGCTCGTTCTGCAGTTGGGATTTCTTCGTCGATGCGGGTCAGCTCAGAATGCAATTCTTCGGCGCTCTGATACCGTTTCTCTTTGGCTTTTTCGAGACATTTCAAAATCACTCGGCAAAGGCTTTCTGGAACCTGGGCATTGAGCTCACCGGGGTCTTGAGGGATTTCTGTCTTTTGCTTCACGGCCACGGTTAATGGCGTATCTCCGCTGAACGGCACCCGGCCCGTCACCATCTCATAGAGAATGACTCCCACTGAATAAATATCCGATCTCTGATCAACGTCTTTCCCCTCCACCTGCTCAGGACTCATATACTCCGGCGTTCCAATGATAACGCCCTCTCCCGTAATTCCTTTGGCCTTGAGCGAGCGGGCGATCCCGAAATCCATAATCCGGGCGTCCCCTTCTGCATCCAGGATGATGTTGCTGGGCTTCAAATCCCGATGGACAATGCCCAGCCTGTGCGCTTCTTCCAATCCCTCGCATATTTGCTTGGCGATCGCCGTCGATTTTCCGATAGGGAGCTGTCCGATCCTGCGGATCGTGCTTTTGAGATTCTCCCCGGGGACATACTCCATGGTGATGAAGTGCGTTCCCTCATCCTCCATGAGTTCATACATCCGCCCGATATTTCGGTGGCCGATCTTCCGGGCCAGCTTCAGCTCGTTGCTAAACCTTTCAATCGTCTCTTTGTCCGAAGCAATCTCGGGCTTGATGAGTTTCAGGGCCACTTCTTCTTTGAGCTTCTTGTCGAGGACTCTATAGACCTTGCCCATGCCGCCTTTGCCCAGCTCTTCGATGACTTGATATCGGCCGGCGAAGGTGGAGCCTGTGGCTAATTCCTTGATGGGGGTCCTCAGCGTTTCCGTTTGGGAGACAGGGATTTCTGCCGCAGGAACGAGCGGCGCCGCACAGTTGCCGCAGAAGCGCGTATCCGAAGGATTGTCAAAATGACATTTGGGACATTTCATGGCCCTCATTCCCTTTATGTCTGCCTGGCAAAAGGATATCAGGTCAAGAGATATGTGTCAAACTTGACAGACCCGAGTTATGGTATACTTTGATCTGATGATCTTTTTAGGAGATCTCCTGGGGTAACACGTGTCAACCGCCTTGACTTGAAAGGAGGCAGCCATGTCTGAAAATCGCGTCGGCAAAGTGACCCATTACTTCGACCGCATCAGTGTTGCCGTGTTGGGACTGACGGATAAGCTTCTCGTCGGCGACATGGTCCACTTTCTCGGCCACTCGACCGATTTTAAGCAAGAAGTGAGTTCCCTGCAAATCGAGCATCAAGATGTGAGCGAGGCAAAGCCGGGCCAGGATGTGGCCCTGAAGGTGAACCAGAAAGTCCACCCGAATGATGCGGTGTTCAAGATCACGGGCGAAGGATAAGATTTTACTTTTTCCATAATGAAAGTTTGAAGGGGGAGGAACATCCATGTACGAACATAAAAGCGCGCCTCTATTGCCTTTGCGGGGGTTCATCCTCCGTTTGATCGGACACGTTGCGATAGCCCTAGCGGCTATTGTTGGTTCGCTTTGTCTTGGCATCTTCGGGTATCATCAATTTGAAAATCTCTCCAGGCTCGATTCCCTTCTGAACGCCTCGATGATCCTCGGGGGAATGGGGCCGATCCATATCCCGCTCACACCCGGAGGCAAGCTTTTTGCTTCCTTTTATGCCCTGTTTTCCGGAGTCATATTCCTAGTTGTCATGGGGATCATGATTGCACCTGTGGCCCATCGCCTTCTTCACCGCCTCCACCTGGAGACCGAAAAGTAGCGCTACAGCTGAGGTTCGCCTAGAAGTTGCATTAATATACCAATCAAATCCGCGTTCATCACGTTTCCGGGATTGTTTTATGAACTTGGCTTATCCCCGCATCGAATTGAAGAATCAGAAAATAAGCTCTTGAGCTTGATCAGAAGCATAAATATCACTTCGGATTCCATATCGGGCTGGGCTATTTTTTCAGATCTCTGCTATACCGAATCCACCGGCTATATTTTCGGCAGGTAAAGCCGGGCAACCTCCCGGCCGGCGATAGTTCCGGCGTTCTTCACGTCCAGCATAACGGTCATTTTTTTGCTGAACTTTGTTGAGCTTAATTTCAGGTTGCTGTACGCAAAATTGGCGTATGACAAACCATAGCCGAATTCCTAGGCCGGTTTCACGTGAAGGGAGAGCTGCCATTCTCATCCCCATGCCCAAGGCGAGGCTCGCCTTTTCTTCGAGCGTCATGGAAGCGATGACTTCTTTTGCGGAAGCCTTTCCCAGCTGCGGGGACTTGGTATCTTGAGACGAGAGAAAATACCTAGGGGATCCGCGGTCCTTTCAGCGCCGCCAGGCGCTTTGTGGCGTCTTCGACTTCGGGCAGGCCGGGGTCGGCGTTCTTCCAGAGGTCGAGGAATTTCTGGTAATTGACGACGGCTTTGGCTTTATCTCCTTTTTGTTCGTGTATCTTCCCCAGCATGTAAAAGCTTTTGGCGCAGATGTCACCATAAGAAAATCTGCCGGTCGTCAGCTGCGTTATTTTCTCATACTGCTCCCGGGCTTTCTCCAGATTGCCCAATTTAAAGTAAGTAAAAGCAATCGACTCATAGTAAAAAGCATGGTCATCGGAGCCCGGTCCCTTCTCGAAATCCAATAGCGAAACCGCTTTTTCAAAATGACCAACGGCTTCTGCATAATTTTTCTTTTTGAGCTCAATCATCCCTATCAATCGGCAATAGCTTCTCATAAGCTTAGGATTGAGCCAGCTCTCGATAACTCTCTTGAGGTCGTCGGAGATGCTTTGAGCTTCGGGGATTGATTCCTTCTCCAGAAGAGCAAGGCCTTTCAGGTGAAGAGCGGAGACCTGGGAAGTGATACTCCCTTTATCCATGGCGATTTTTAATGCTTTGTCAAATTCATTTATAGCGTCGGCAGGACTTCCCGACTTGACATAAATATATCCTAAGCGTGTTAGAAAACCCGATTCTTTTTCTTTGTCATCAAGCTCCCGGGATAGTTCGATCCCCTGCTTCGCTTGTTTTTCGGCCATTTCGTATTGACCTTGCGATAAATATAAAGTCGTCAATCTGTCTATGCCTAATATTTGAGCGACTTTTTCGTCAGAGCTAAATAGCTTCTGATATTCTTTCTCGGCCTCAAGAAAATACCCACGGAGAAGCTGGATATCGCCTTTTAATGTGAAATTCTGGAATTGCCCAGGGGAAATTGATAATGCTTTATCAGCCGCCTTCAGCGCCAAATCATGTCTCCCCTGGCAAAGATAATTGGTGCTTATGGACCGGTGGATTGCTGCAAGATCTCCAATGCTGGCGAGATAATCCTCAAGGACAGCCTGGGCTTTATCATATTGCCCTTTGCCCCTGTATGCTAAAGCTGCATTTGTATACGGTAAACTTGCTTCAACCTTGTTCTTGATGTTCGTTTCATACAATTCCAAGGCTTTATCCCATTGCTCTAAACGGGCATATAACAGCCCAAAATTTCTGGCTGCATTCAGGTCATCCGGATCGAGCCGCAAACGCTGATTAAATGCTTCGATCGCCTTATCATAAGTCCTTTGAGCAGAAAAATAATACATAGCTTGAACACGCAAGCGTTCTCTTTCAGGCAGCCGGCCGCTCAATTCGAAAGCTTTTTTCGCGTTTTCAAACCATTTCGAAGAATAGCCCAAATTGCCATAGGCATTCCCCAAAAGAGTGTAAGCCCAAGCAAACTGCGGATCGATCGCCACTGCCCGCTCGAGGAGCTCGATGCTTTTTCGAAATTCTCCCTTATAGTTAAGACGATAACCTTCGCTGCATAATTTGTAGGCCTCGGGAGAACTGGTCGTGATTTCTTCCACTCCTCTGTCTTTTTCGCCGCCAATCTGGCTTCTCGAAAGATCCAGGCCCGTCTTTATTTTCCTGGTTAAATCATCGATCATGGTGAAGAAGCTGCCCTCGCCGCTTCCATCGGCCGAGTAGTTGCCGGCAATCTCTTCGAGTTTCTTCGTCTCCTGGAGGGTCGCCTGGATGCGGAAGGAATTCCCGGATCTTGTGATCATCCCCCTCAAGAGATGAGTCGCCCCGCCGCGACTTGCTATCTCCCGCAAATCTTCGGTTGAAAAGTTGTCCTTTTCAAGGGCATTCAGCTTGCTCAGGATGCTGTAGATCTGATCATCGGGGACCACCCGGATATGCTCTGATTGAGAAAGGTCCGAAATCAACATCCGCGAAAGGCCGTCTCTCCAGACATCGAAGCTTTTATCCCCCGTGCTGTTTTTAAAATAGAGGATGGCGATGGAAGGCTTTCCAGAAGGCGGAAGAGTTGCTTTTTGGGCGGGAATAAGACGCCAGAGGAGGACGCCGGCGATCACAAGAAAACTAAAAATCAGGACGGGAACCAAAAGCTTCTTCAAGTTGAACTTAACCGTGATTTCCCGCGAAGTCAGCGTCTTTCTCTCGGGCGCGACCCGTTCCGTAGTGGGAATGCCTTTTTCAATTTTTTCCAGCTCTGCGCGCACATCAGCGGCAGTCTGGTATCGTCTGGCCTTTTCTTTTTCCAGACATTTTAGAATGACGCCGCTCAGGTCGTCGGGGATATTTGGATTTAGCAACTTTGGATCCTTGGGGGGCTCGGTTTTGTGTTTAATGGCAATACTCAACGCCGTATCCCCTTCAAATGGAACCCGCCCCGTCACCATCTCATAAAGAATGACGCCCAGCGAATAAATGTCCGACCTCTGATCGACCTCTTTAGCTTCCGTCTGCTCCGGAGACATGTACTCCGGCGTCCCGATGATGATGCCCCCGCCCGTGATCCCCTTCTCCCGCAGCGAGCGGGCGATCCCGAAGTCGAGGATCTTGGCGTTCCCATCCTTGTCGATCATGATATTCCCCGGCTTCAAATCCCGATGAACAACCCCCATCCGGTGGGCTTCGGCCAGTCCATCGCACATCTGGCCCGCCAGAAATAGTGTTTTCCCAATGGGCAAAGGCCCAAATCTCCTGATAGAGCTTTTGAGATTTTCACCGGGGACATACTCCATGGTGATATAATGCGTCCCCGCATCTTCCATGAGCTCATACATTTTCCCGACATTCCGATGGGCGATCTTCCGGGCCAGCTTCAGCTCGTTGCTGAACCTTTCAATCGTCTCCTTGTCCGAGGCGATCTCGGGCTTGATAAGCTTCAGGGCTACCTCTTCGTTGAGCTTTTTGTCGAGGACCCTGTAGACCTTGCCCATCCCGCCTTTTCCCAGCTCCTCGATGATCTGATAGCGGCCGGCAAAGGTCGAGCCGGTGGTTAATTCCTTGATGGGAGTTCTCAAAGTTTCGGTCTGGGAGACAGGGATTTCTGCCGACGGAAGCAACGGCGCCGCACAGTTGCCGCAGAAGCGCGTATCAGCAGGATTATCAAAATGACACTTGGGGCATCGCATGGCCCTTATTCCCTTTACATCAGCCTGGCCAAAGGATATCAGGTCAAGAGACATGTGTCAAACGTGACTCGACGGATTTTAAGCAAGAGGTGAATTCTCTGCAAATCGAGCATCAAGATGTGAGCGAGGCAAAGCCGGGCCAGGATGTGGCCCTGAAGGTGAACCAGAAAGTCCACCCGAATGACGCCATGATCAAAATCACAAAAGAAGGATAGGCAAAACTATAATTCCAGTAATTTCGCGGCATTCTCTCCGAGTATTCCGGCTTTTTCCTGCGCAGAAATGTTCAGCCCCTCAATGCTGTTTACCATCTTCTCGAGGCTCCCAATCTGATGGGGATAATCGCTTCCGGCCACCAAATGATCCGTCCCGGCGAAGCTAATCGCAAATTCCAGAGCCTTGACGTCAAAATTCACCGTATCATAATAAAACCTTTTAAGGTATTCACTGGGCGGAGTTTTGATATTCTCCCGACATTCTCTGAACGCGAAATACCCCCGGTCAAGCCTCTCGGCCAGATACGGAATGGCCCCCCCAAGGTGTCCAAGAACCCACCTGATATTAGGAAAATTCTCGACCACTCCGCTGAAAACGATCTTGGCTGCCGCGAGGGTTGTATCAAAGGGGAAACCGATCAAGGGCATAAGCCAATAATCCGTCATCGCTTCCACTCCCACAGGGAAAGAGGGATGGATATAAAATACGGCATGCCAATCGTTCGCTTTTTCATAAAGGGGCCAAAAACGCCGATCGCTCAATGCCACCCCGTTAACGTTGCTGTGGAGCATGACTCCTTTAAAGCCAAGCTGTCCGAACGCCCGATCCAGCTCGGCCATTGAGGCTTCAGGATCGTTCAGCGGAAGGGTCGCCAGGGCGGCAAAACGATCGCCGCGCTCAGCGACAATTTTGGCCAGGCTGTCATTCACGATCCGGGCCAGCTCGACCGAACGGGCGGGAGATTCAACATGCGTGCCGGGAGTCGTAAAAGTGAGAATCTGTTTATCGATGCCTGCCTTCGTTAAAACTTCTGCCCGATAATCAATGTCTCTGTGTCCCCGAACCACGATGTTGTAATCGCCGGGATAATAGAGAAGCGGATTATGATCCGAATCGAAGCTCACTTTGACATTGCTCGGCCCGGAGATAATCTCTTCCAGGTATTGCGGTGGGTAATAATGATTATGAAAATCAATAATTTTCATCAGCTACACTCCTCTTCTCATCCTTTTTGACCATAGATAATATATCGGCAGACCGACCAAAACAAGCGACAGGCCGAACAGGCTTTCTCTTGGGTCGGAGACGATCTGATTTACGACGATCGCAAATGATGCGACGATAAAAAGCGCGGGAACCACGGGATAGCCCCAAATTCTGGATCCGCGAACAATTCCCGGCCTCCTCCGGAACAGGAACAAGCCGATCGCCATGAGGCCGAAGAAGATCCATTCGGTATAAACGACCCGGGTAAAGAGTGCCTTGTACGTGCCCGTGGCCACCAGCGCCGACGACCAGACTCCTTGAACGATGATCGCTTTGTGAGGCGTCCCATAACGGGGATGGATATCGCCGACCCATCGAAATAGCAGACCGTCCCGGGCCATGGAATAATAAACGCGGGGTCCGCAAAGGATAATGCCGCTTAACGCGCCGAACGTGGAGAAGATCACAAGCCCGGACATAAGGGCGCCTCCGCCGAATCCCAGCAGGGCATCGGCCGCATCCGCGGCAATTCGGGTCGAGGAGGCGACGGACTCAAGCGGCAAAACATACATATACACAGCATTCAATCCCAAATAGCACAAGGTCACAATGATCGTTCCTGTCATGAGCGCCCTAGGGATCGTCTTTCGCGGGTGGATCGTTTCTTCCGAATTATAAGTCACCATATGCCAGCCGCCGAACGCGAACAACCCGGCCGCCACCGCGAGAAAAAAACTATTCAACGAAATATTATGGCTCCCTGTGTTCATCGTGACGAAATGCTCTGGGAGGCGCGAGCCGAGGAAAAAGCCCGCGATAATAATAAATACGATGGCGACGACTTTACCCAATGTCATGAGCGTTTGAAGCGAACTGCCCTGCCTGACGCCTCGGTAGTTGATGGCTGAGAGAATGAGAATGGCCGCAATGGAAACAATCTTGACCATGGCGGCGCTCATGGGCAAAAAATAGGCGATATACCGTGAAAATATCACGGCAATCGCCGCAATAATCCCCGAATGGGCACTCCAAAACATAGCCCATCCCCATAAGAATCCCATCGAGGGAGAATAGGCCTCCTTCAAATACACATAGACTCCGCCGGACCGGGTGAAAATCGAGGCCAGTTCTGCGCACACCAGGGCTCCGAAAAATGTCAGCAGACCGGAGACGAGCCAGACCAAAAAAACGCCTTGGACGGAAAATACGCGGCCGGTGATCTCCGCCGGCTGGACAAAAATGGAGGCCCCGATGATCGTTCCCACAACCATGGCCGTAGCCTGGGGCAGGCCAATGGCTCGCCGCAGGCCCTGGGGTTCCTTTGTATTCATATGATTCCGGAGACCTCTTAAGGAATTCGGTGACAAGCACCGAATTCCGTAGACATGGGACGAATTATTGCCACCTATTCACATGTTGCCAAAATAATTCAATTGTTCGGTGTGTGTCACCGAATTCTTATAGGGTTTTCAGGTTGGCGTCGATGAGCTCGATCTGGGCTTGCAGATCTTTAAGCCTCTGGCGTTCTTTCTCTACGACATCGGCCGGGGCGCGGCTGACGAAGCTTTCATTGGATAATTTCGCTTCGGCCTTCCGGGCATCCTCAAGGAGCTTCCCGCGTTTGGAATTCAGGCGCTCTCGCTCCTTGTCCGTATCGACGAGACCGGCGAGATAAATCTCCATATCGTCGACCACTAGGGCGGCGGCGTCGACCGGTCGCTTAATATCCCCGGCGATGATCATGGGACTAAGGTTGGCCATGTGCAGAACCAGAGGTTTCATCTGGAGCAATATCTCCGCGGATCGTCCTTCCGCTTTGATCAAGGCCTCGAGCTTATGGCTCGGCGCGATATTGTGAAGAGAGCGGAACTCCCGGATGCTCCGGGTCACATTTTCGAGCAGCGCGAAATCCGCCTCGATCTGCCCATCCTCCCATTCCGCTTTAGACTCAGGCCAGGAAGAGGAGATTAGTAGCTCGGTTGACGGAATCGCCTTCTCCAAGCCGCGGACCGGACACTGAGCATTGAGCCGCTCCCAAAGGACTTCCGTGATGAACGGCACAAAAGGATGGAAAAGCCGTAGGACATGGTCCAGGGCCAGCGCCAGGATTGTTCGCGCGACAGGAGCAGAATCCTCATCCTTAAAGCGCGGTTTGATGAACTCCAGGTACCAGTCGCAAAACTCGCCCCAGAAAAATTCTCGCGCCGCGCCGAGGGCGGCAGACGGGTTATAGGCGTAAAGCTCCTCGGTAACTTTGCTAATAACGCGAGATAAACGCGACAGGATCCAGCGGTCCTCGGGCTTCAGCTTGTCCTTGGAGAGCGGGATGAATTTGTGCTCGCCGAGGTTCATCATGGAGAAGCGAGAGGCATTCCAGAGCTTGGTGCAAAACGCACGCCCCACCTCAAACCGCTCGCTGATGATCTTGGCCATGGGAATGTCCGGCATGGTACCAAGTACATCAAACTCCTTCCCCGTCTTAGGGCAAATATAAGTGAAAATGCTGCGGCCATGCTTGGCCGTGGCCAAGTCAACCAGCTCGCCCGTGTAGGGCGATATAGCCTGCACGGGAAGGCGAATATCCTGCGTCCCGGTCTGCATATCGCAGATGACGTAGCGCATGGAATCGGCGCCGTACTTTTCGATAATATCCTCGGGGTCGATGCCATTGCCCTTGCTCTTGCTCATCCGTTCGCCCTTCCCGTCCTGGATATTGGCGTGGATGAAACAGTCTGTGAAGGGGACGTCGCCCAGGAGGTAGAGCCCCATGACGAGCATCCGGGCAACCCAGAGCGTGATGATGTCGCGGGCCGTCACCAGGCATGAGCCCGGGTAGTAATAGCTCAGGCAGTCCGCCCGGCCAGTAGCGGCCGCCAGCGGTCTTTGCCCTTCATCGGTCTGTGCCGTTTCGGGGTCGGGCCAGCCGAGCGTGCTGAACGGCCACAGAGCGGAGCTAAACCAGGTATCGAGCACATCGGGGTCCTGCTTGAACCCGGCGCTATCAAGCCGGGCGGCGTATTTGGCCTCGGCCGCCGGGTCGTGCAGCGAGATCAGGATGTCATATTGGCCATTCTTATCTAATTTATTGACTTCATTGATTTTATATAGTCTTCCTTCACTGTCGGCGATCCAAGTCCACAGGTCGTCGGCCGCGGCTCCGGGAATAAAAGCGATGGCCTTGCCTAGATCTGCGCCCTTCAGGCTGCCATGCCAGATCGGGATGCGATGCCCCCACCATAGCTGGCGGCTGATGCACCAGTCGCGCTTTTCTCCCAGCCAGCTCTTATACGTGCCGCCATACCGAACGTGGTCCGGATGAAAAGTCAACCGCAGTCCGGACGGAGATTTATAGCTCTCGTCGACGGTGTCGATGGCGGCCTGGGCCAGCCCGGCAGCGCGGAACTCTTTCCGAGATCCGGCTCCGCATAAAACTCCGCCCTCGACATCGCCCATCCGGACAAACCACTGCTTGGACAAAAAGGGTTCTATCGGCGTCTTGGACCGATCGGAATGGCCAATTTCGATTTCCCTGTCTTCGATCATTTCGAAAAGGTCGAGTTCCCTGAGGTCGGACACCACGCTTTTCCGCGCGTCAAATCGATCCAGTCCGGCATATGGTCCGGCGTTGGCATTGAGAGTCCCGTCGGGATTCAGGATGTTGATAATGCCGATTGTGTCTCTATGGCGTCCCCAAACGTCATAATCATTGGGATCGTGAGCCGGAGTGATTTTTACGCATCCCGAGCCGAGCGACGGATCGGCCCATTTGTCGAGAATGAGCGGGATTTCCCGGTTAAGCAGCGGCAGCATAACTTTCCGCCCCTGCTCGGCCATATCCCGGAGTTTAAGGAGAAGCGGCAGTATATCTTTTTTCCGCTCTTCGATCCGCTGGAGTTCCTGTTCGAGCTCCGCCCTGTCCTTCTTCGTGGCGCCTTCCATTCTCTCCAAGAGCGATCGGCTCTGTCTGTCGAGCTCGCCGGCCGGGTCGGGATGGCAGGCCACGGCTGTATCGCCCAGCATCGTCTCCGGACGCGTCGTGGCCACCGTCACATGAAGCGGCTCGCCGGGTTTCGGGTCAATGATCGGATAGCGGATGTGCCAGAAATGCCCCTGGACCTTTTCATGGACGATCTCGTCGTCGGAGACGGCCGTCTGGAGCTGACAGTCCCAGTTGACAAGACGGTTGCCGCGGAAAATCAGCCCGTCGCAGAAGAGCCGGAAAAACGCCTCGCGCACCGCCCTCGTGCAGACGGCGTCCATGGTGAACCGCTGGCGCCGCCAATCGCAGGAACAGCCCATGCTTTCCTGCTGCCGGATGATGCGCTCCTGGTACTCGTCTTTCCAGGCCCAGATCTTAGCCACGAGCGCCTCGCGGCCGATGTCCTGCCGCGTTTTTCCCTCCAGCTCAAAGAGACGCTTTTCAACCACCGCCTGCGTGGCAATACCGGCGTGGTCGGTGCCCGCCATCCACAGCGTGTTGTCCCTCATCATCCTGTGCCAGCGGATGAGCAGGTCCTGCATGACGTTGTCCATGGCGTGGCCCATGTGAAGGGCACCGGTGACGTTGGGCAGAGGCATCATGATGACATAACGGTTCTTTCGGTCGTCGGGGATGGCGGCGAAGGCGTCGGCCTCGAGCCAGCGCTTGTAGATCAGTGCTTGGTATTTCTGATGATCGTAGTGTTTCGGAATGTCGTCCGTCATATTCTTGTCCTGCTTCATTCGGCTGCGGCAGTGTTGGCGGCGGCTGCCTGTTTTTCCCTAATACTTTTACCATATCGGGCGGTTCCAATCAAACTTCGCCTGGCGGAACCGGGCCGTAAAGATAAGGGCGGAGTCAATATCTGAGCCGAGCTTTTTCTTTCCCTGCTGCTTTTTCGACGCGGGTCCGAAAGGTCGGGGATTCTTTGGTGAAGCGGTTGGGGCCCCCAGGGGACACACACACAGTGTGTGTCCCCGATTCCCTGTGTCCCCGATTCCTTCAAGAGTGGAAGCTATGGACTTTCGTGACCTATGACAAGTGGGTGCCCTGGGAAAAAGTCTCGGAGCAGCAACGCCGGAAATCGAATGAACGCCCAATAAGGCCCAACTCGGCGGCCTCAACGAGAACCGCTCTATGGAGAGAATCGGTCGAATCAGTCGCTCCCGCACGGGCATGCCCCGCTGCGAGGGCACGGGGCGCCATCCGCAAAGCCAGACTCCGGTCCTATTGCTTGACTAGTTCGACCCGGCGGTTCTTGGCCCGGCCTTCCTCGGTGTCGTTGGATGCAACCGGCGCAAACGGGCCGCATCCGGAGGCCCTCAGACGGGCAGGGGCGATGCCGTGGTCGCGGACGAGCGCCTGGAGGACGGCCTCGGCCCGGTCCTGGGAGAGCTTGATGTTGCTGTCCACGCCGCCCACGGTGTCCGTGTGGCCCACCACAAAGACCTTGAGGCTCGGGTCGGCTGTCAGGAGCTTGACGATCTCACCGAGAGCCTGGGCCGACTCGGGCTTGATGGTCGACTTCCCGGTATCGAAATTGATGCCGTAGACCGCAACGTGGCCCGTGGCCTTGATGTCGTTGCCGAAGGCCGCCGCGTCCGCCACGATGTACTGCTCCATCGCTTTCTTCTCGACGATCCGCAGCCAGATCGCCCCGTTCCCCTTCTCGATCTGCACCCACACTTCCTGGCCGTCCTTGACGATCTTCCCGTTCACCCACCTCTGCGGGTCGCTCTGCAGGATCGTGCCCCCCGCCTTCTGGATGGCGTTCTCGTAGTTCCGGACAATGGCGAGACCGCTCGGTTCGTTGGTCCGTTGTCCGGTGAAATTGTAGGTGATGAAGGTGAATTTGCCTTCGACCGGGGTCTTTGGGCCCTTCGTCGCGAAGAATTCGTAAACCCCGAAATCCTCGACCTTGCAGTTTCCGATGCGGTATTCCGGCATGCGCGTGGGGAACAGCGGGTGGTCCTTGCAGCCTTTGCTGTCCGGTTGCTGGGCGGCGACGCCCGTCGCGAGCAAGAATAACAACGCGCTCATCCAAACGATCAATGTCTTTTTCATGGTCTATCTCCTCTCTCTTTCTTTATTTTGGAGGGCCACACGTCTGCCCCGAGGCTCATATTTTCGTTAATGCTTCACGCATCAGCTTTTCGGCGGCAGTTTTCTGCGCGGCCTCGGTGGCGCCTGGCACCAGCATGGTGATGAGCAGATACTTGGAGCCCTTGAAAGTGTTGAGCTGCAGCATGCCGTAGCCTGGACTGGAGAAAAACGAGCGGTCGCCGATGCCCGGGGCGTCTGAAACGGCGATCTTCATTTTTTTCAGTTCCGCTATCATCTTGTCGGCGGTTTCGCCGGGCCCGACCGCCTTGACCAGAATGCTGAATACGCCGTAGTCGCCGATCACATATTGGCAGGAGGCCCCCACTGCCGGGTTGGCGTTGGCGTTCGGCTTGCCGTCGCCGACGTTCTGGCCGACAGCGGCTTGGATCTGGGCCTTGGTCAGCAGGGTGCAGGCGTCGATTTTCTGGGCGCCCTGGGCGGCGGCCACGCCGGTGAAACAGAATACTACCGCCATTGCAATCAGAACTGTTCGTGTCATGCGGATCGGTTGGTTCATTTGCATCCTCCCAAGAACTAATAGAATTTTTCTTTTCGAAATATAAGAACTTGGTTTTTCCGAGCGAGCTGAATTCCCGCTTTTGGCGATGAAACTTCCCGCTTCAACAAGCCGGCAGTATATCTCCAGCCTGTTGGCCCTGTCAATAGCCATGCCAAGTTGAGCTCAAAATAGCGTAAGACGAGCTAGGAAGCTGCAGGGGCACTTGAAGCCGCGGGTGCGGCAGGAGAACATCAGGAGTCGCTCCTCACCGCAGTTCGGATGGCGAAAAGCCAGATAAGAACAATAACGCCGGCCTGACGAAAATCATCGCCCTCGAACAAAAATTCCTGGATGACTCGGGCCTGGCGGAAAGGCAGGAATATTCATTATAATAGTCGCTTCAAAATGACCGCCGACGTTCCCTTCTTGCCGGTCCTCCTGATTCTATTTTTGTCGACGCTTGTCCGCTCGACGTTCGGCTTCGGCGATGCCCTCGTGGCCATGCCTCTGCTGGCCCTCATCATCCCCATAAAAATAGCCACGCCGGTGGTGGCCATCATCGCCCCGACCATCGCCATCTGCCTTCTGATCAAGGAATGGCGCCATATCGACCTGAAAAGCACCATGAGACTAATCATCTCCACGCTGGCAGGAATCCCGATCGGCATTCTCTATTTGAAGCAAATCAATGAGAACGTTGTCAACCTTGTCCTGGCTCTCGTCCTCATCGTCTTCTCCCTCTACAGCCTGGCCAAACCCGCCCTGCATCAAATAAAAAGCGACCGCTGGGGGTTTCTCTTCGGATTTATCGGCGGGATCCTTGGCGGCGCCTACAACACAAACGGACCTCCGGTCATCCTCTACGGCGTCCTGAGGGGCTGGAAGCCGGAGTCGTTCCGGGCTACGCTACAAAGCTATTTTCTGCCGACGGGCGGGGCCATCATGATCGGTCAAGGCCTGGCCGGACTCTGGACGAAGACGGTGATCACAACATATCTTTATTCTTTGCCTCTTGTTTTCCTGGCGATTTTCCTCGGCCTGAAAATCAGCCGAAAAATCCCGTCCCAAAAATTCAACAAATATGTCTATGTCATGCTGTTCGCGCTCGGGATCATTCTCTTGATAAAAGTTATGGCCGGCTAAAACGCCGGTTTTTAAGGGCCAGTTGAATCGCTTGATAGGCATTACTGCAAAAGCAGTAGCTCTGGTAATAGATTGGCGTCCCCAGGGGGACGAGCTTACATCTTTTCAACTGGCTGGTAGCAAAGAAGAACAACCCCACTCTTAAATATTCTTGTCCTTGTAAGTTTCAGGTCCATCTTGTGCTGGATGTTTTTGAATATTGGCGTGCCGTCGCCCAGGACAACGGGATCCACCATGATCTGATATTCATCGATCAAACCCTGTTCTGCAAACTGGGTTAAGATGCTTCCGCTGCCCAGCACTGTCATATCCTTCCCAGGCAGCTGTTTCATTTTCTTTATTTCTTCCACAATATTGTCCTTCACCAGCCTCGTATTGTTCCACTCGACCTTTTTCAGCGTCCTTGAAAAGACAATTTTGTCCGCATTATTCATTCCTGCAGCGACGATCGGATCATTTTTGATCGCAACCGGCGTCGGCCAGTAACTTGCCATCATCTCATAAGTCACGCGACCAAAGAGAAGCGTGCTTCCTGACTTGAGCCCCTCGACAGAATATTCATTTTCTTCTGCGCCATGCCTATGCCAGCTAATATCTCCTTTTGGCCCTTTATAGTAGCCATTCAGGGTTACGAAATTGAATACGGTTAACTTTCTCATATCGACCTCCTGTAATTTGATTGCCGGCGACCACTGTCAGCGTTATTCTTTGATTTAAGTATACATACTATACGCTATGAGAATTTTCTTTTTCGCGCAAGGCGATGATCCCTCCCGTTCAGATCGGAAGCGGATTCTCATGCTGACAGTTCGGATACTTCAAGATTTTACGCCCTCTCGAACTCTCCTAACAGATCCCGACAG
This sequence comes from uncultured Eubacteriales bacterium, assembly GCA_964537875.1. Taxonomy (GTDB): domain Bacteria; phylum Acidobacteriota; class Aminicenantia; order Aminicenantales; family UBA4085; genus JAPKZH01. Next base: position 35,571 of record CAZIDN010000016.1, on the reverse strand, counting down.
CCGACGACTTTGACGACAAGGTGGCCAAACCGTCGGGCAAACGAGGATTTGATCGCTGGACAGACGAGATAATTCGATCCTTGGGGATACGATTCCCGGAAAACAGCGAGCGACTTGGGGTCGAAACGATCGACATTAATCTTGCACTCCACGACATCGACGGCTCGCCCGCGTCGGACGACAAAATCCACTTCGCGGCCCGATTTGTCCCGCCAGAAATGGAGGCCTTCTCCCCAAGTCGCTGCACGAAGGACGTCCAGGACCAGATGCTCCCAGAGAAGACCGCGATCATCATCACGGATATCTCTCCAGCCGTGCGCGTAGGTGACGAAACCCGTATCGAATCCATAAACCTTCGGGCGGCGCACGATCTCTCTCCGCCCGCCTCCATGAAAGGGGGGCATTGGATAAAGCGCGCAAGCGATGCTCATCGCTTCAAGGTAAGCTTTCACCGTCGGACGGCTGAGATCGCATTCCCGGGAAAGGGCCGAGTAATCCGCCTGGCCCCCGCTCTGCCTGAGCATTAAGCGCAAAAGCTTAAGGAAGCCCGTTCTCTCGCGGACGGCAAACAGCTCCTGGATGTCACGGGCATAGAAGCTATCCATCCACTCGGTAAAAAGATGTTCGTCCTTAGTCGGATTGAGAAGGAACTCGGGAAGCCCCCCATTAAGGAGCCTCCGGTCCAAGTCGAGGATATGAAACTCCTCCTCACATTCCGTCCAGAGAACCGGGAACAAAGTCAGCACCAGTTTTCTACCTGTCAAGGAATCTCTGAATTTACGGATAGCGGCTAAAGTCGAGGAACCAGTGGCCAGAATGCGAAGTCCGGGAAATGCGTCGGCAGCGATCTTGAGAATACGGCTCGGATCGCTCAAGCGATGGATTTCATCCAGGACGATGACGGCGTTTTTCGATTGCGCCCCGAAAAACATCTCAGGGTCCTCTAAGCGCCGCGCCTCAGAAGGCAGATCGCAACTGAGGTAAACGATATCGGGCAACATCCGAGCCAGGGTGGTTTTCCCGACGCGACGGACTCCCGCGAGCCAGACGATCGGCCGCTTCTGCCAAGCGGCCCGAATGCTATTCAGCCAATAAGCACGGTTAATCATGAAACTATAATTAACATTTGGACGTCCAAATGTCAAATATAATATCGGCCTCCTATTTTTCGAAACCGATTTTTTTGAGCAGAGCAATAAAGCGCAGATCGTACCCTATAAGAATAAACTTCTTCGCGCAACGCGATGATCCCTCCCGTTCAGATCGGAATCGGCACCACCTGAATTCTCCTTAGATTTCCATAATTTCTATCGATAACAATAAATTGTATATCCGAATTCCGAGAAGGCGCTTTCTCCGTCGTCCATTTTGACGACGAGCCGTATATCCAGGGATTTCCTGCCGCGGCTGAAGACGGGCCCGATCTCGAAGTCGTCGTCACTCCAGCGCAGGTATTCATTCGCATAGCCGCGATACCAGCAGCCGGCGTACCGGCCGTCGACATAGACCAGGGCTTTCTGCCGGGCATACTTTTGGTCGATTCGCCTTCGAAGCCGCACGCCGTTGTTCGCCGGGTCGACCGCGACCCTGAACCGGATCTCGCCGCCCGTATGGTAGCGTCCGGTCGCCTTCGAGATCGTCTCGAAATGCTCTCCTTCCGGGTATGCGCTGAGCTCAGTCGCGGGGCCACCGTTTGAGGCTTGATATCCGTGCGCCTTTTCGCTCTCAGGATGCCCTACATTGATAGAATCCGTTTGAGTGAGCGCCGGAGATTTCCGAAGGTAGGCGAAGGCAAGACTCCTGTAGTCCGAGATGATGTCGCTCTGCCCCCCATGCTGGATCCGGGCATCGATCGAAGAGAAAAAGGGGATGGGCGCTTCCAGGTGAAAGCGACTGTAGCTCGACGGTGCGTGATAAGCTCCAGGGAGGTCGCCGCCTCCTTCCTCCTGGATATTGCCCGCGACACAGCCGAAGGGAGTGTCGAAGTCCGAGTTCGGCCAGAAGCAGGCGAGATAGTAGTCCTCGGTTCCGGTGCCGTTCCACTGGGGTGAGACAGCGCCGTCGAGAACGAAATGCTCGTTGCCCTCGCAGTAGTGGGAATTCATCATGGACTGGACGACGCCCGCGAGCCAGCCCGCTCCCTGTCCTTCATAAAGCAGCCAGTCGTGCCCGGTGACCGTTTCGCCGGCATGGTAGAGCGTCGTGAAATAAGCGCCCTCGGCGCGGGGAATCGTGTTTTTATCGATCAGAATCCGGGCTTTGAGCGGCGCCATCGGCCGTGCCGTTGCGTTTTGCCATTCGACCTCGGCCTTTTCCCAAAAGGGGATCAGGAAAAAACACCTGAGCCGGACTTTTCCCCCAGCGAGTTTTTCGACGCGCAGGGGAAGAGAGCGCATGTCGTTGGCCCTGACCGCGGAGCCAAAGAACATCCCGGGCGGCGCCTGCACGTCCCAGCGGGCGTGGCCGTCCCAGCGCATCCTTAGCCGCGTTTGTTGGAAGAAGTCCTCGGCGCCGTCGCCCTCGATGAGGATCTCGCGGATGACGCCGGAGGCGTTCTCGAGTTTGAGGAGCGGGACCGTCTGTCCCGGTTCGACGGTCTGGGTCTCGGCCGCAATCACCATCAACTCACCGGGATCAAAAGGCTCCTCCCCCAGCCTCGCGAAGCTATCCAGGAGCCCGGACCGCTCTTCCCTCCCCGTAAACGTATCGATGGCGGCGGGATAAGGATACTTCTCGTAGATGATATGGAAGAACCGTGATTCGCCCTTGACGCTGATTTTCAAGGACTTGACGAAGGGAATCGAAACGAACGAGTTGCCCGCGAACGGAGCATCGCCCCACAGGCCGCGCTTCTCGTAGGAAACGAGTGGGGACGGAAAGAGTGGATTTTTGCCCTGATAAAATTCGAGGACATTAATCCGCAGGCGCGGCTCTTGGTCGCCGTCAAAATAAAATTGGAGGACGGCTTTCGGATCGAAGGCCGTGCCCCACATGCTCTTGATACACCCCGGGCCAGCGGCGTCGAAGATAACATCGTCCCCGCGCGCATCCTTGTACAGAGGCCAGTCGGCGTCGCCGTTGACGCCTTTCTTGTTATGGCTCGACACCTCGAGCACGGTCAGCTGCGGCGGAATGCGGACTAGCTTTTCGAGAAGGGCATAGGCCGGATGAGGCCGGAATTCTGTTGCGGGACGTTCGCGACCATCCTTGGCGGATAATCCCGCGGCGAACATCGTCAGGGCGAAAAGGACGACGATTTTCCTGTTCATGCTGGCCACGGTCAATTTCATCTCGCTCCTCCTTAACTGCCGGATATTCTCCCGAGGAAATCCAAGAGGACGCTACAAGGATTTGCTTTTTCGCGCAACGCGATGATCCCTCCCGTTCAGATCGGAATCGGTACCACCCTTCATGAGAAAAGTATATTTTTAGCCACCGATCGATGTCAACATCACAAAGATGGCCGCGAAAGAGGCCGTCCGGCCTGATCATCGTCGCGAATGACCGAAAAATCGCCCGGACGGCACAGCGGCAAAGATCGCCCAATAGCTTATGCTTGAACTTGATAAAGAGGCGTAGCATCTTCAGAATAACGAAGACGACCTGGCTATGGGGGACATCCAGGAGAAGCTCCTCCCGTATCCATTCTCCCTATTCCTCAAGCCTCTTGGCATGGCACGACGGGCAAAAGCCGCCGGTGCGACAGGAGAACATCTGGATGACTCGGGCCTGGCGGTACAAAGAAAAAAAGACAACGACGAATTTAGCATTTGAGCCGGGTTATTCGCTGCCATTTGTCTTTCGCGCGATTGTCCTCGGCCTCGAAATCATCAAATACCGTTCTGCCTCGCCCTTCTTATCGCTGGTGTATAAGATTTATGTAAGAAAGATCATATTTCAAAGAATACTCAAGGACCGGTATTGATAAAAAATCCTTTGGATCGAATGATGCCGCCTCTTGGATCGACGGAGAATGATGGAAGCCGCTCTGGTGATTGGTCCTTAGACCCATGAGACCCGCCAGCTTTTGCGATTATGTGATGATCCAACGAGTTTTTCCTTCATAGCAGACATTTTTGTGTTTAAGAAATTTGCTATTTGTGCTATGATAATTTTTTACGTTAAGACTAAGATAAACGGGATTGGCAATGCCAACTTCTCTTTTGCCAAGATCACTTCGAAGAAATTATGAAATCTATGAATGGAAACATGCCTGCGCGGTATTGAGAGGCGACTATAGCGAAGAATGGGAAGAAATTGTTAGCGTTTTGGCCCGATTTCGGTTAAGCGAAGAAGATATTAGATCACCGGGGGGCGGTCTTTCCAAAATTTCCAAATGGTTTAATGAACAATTTTTCAAGCTTGGGTGGCAAAAAAAATCTTTTGATACAATGATTAAGGTTGATGAACATGAGTATGTCACACCTACGCACGAGGTGGATTGTTTCAAGAATGGAATCGCACTTGAAATAGAGTGGAGTAATAAAGATCCTTTTTTCGACAGGGATTTAAATAATTTCCGCTTACTTTTTGATTTGCGTGCGATAAGTGTTGGCGTTATTATCACAAAATCTGATGAACTAAGTGAAATATTCCAGGCTATGGGAAAGGATATCTGGGATAAGTACGGGTGGTCTACGACTTGGATGAAGAAGTTGTTGCCAAGAATTGAAGGCGGTGGAGGCGGTGGTTGCCCAATATTAGTATTCGGGATTACCAAGAGACTTTATAATACGGAAAGATGAACTCCTTAGACAACAGATCGATCCAGATCGCTGCTAATACTCTATTATCCCTGGGATTAGGTAAATATAGGACTATACTTGCGGATCCACCTTGGCAATTCTCAAACCGCACAGGAAAGATGGCTCCTGAACACAAGCGTTTAATGAGATATCCAACTATGAGCCTCCGAGAAATCATGGAATTGCCTATTTCTCAACTGGCTCAATCCACCTGCCATTTATATTTATGGGTTCCAAATGCGCTTGTTCTCGAAGGTTTAGAGGTTATAAAAAGGTGGGGCTTCAATTATAAGACAAACTTGGTTTGGTATAAAATACGAAAAGACGGAGGCCCTGATGGGCGAGGCGTTGGATTTTATTTTCGAAATGTAACAGAACTTATCCTTTTTGGTGTGCGGGGGCGTATGCGAACTGGCCGGTCCGGCAGGACGCAAGTCAATATCATTTCAAGCCGGAAAAGAGAACATTCACGGAAGCCTGATGAAATCTATGATATTATCGAAAGTTGCAGCCCCGGTCCCTATCTGGAGCTCTTCGCTCGTCATGAAAGGCCCGGCTGGGATCAATGGGGGAACGAGGTAGGAAGAAGCAGGGCTAAAATATATCCGCAGTACCGAGGAGGAGATAAAGAGGCTGAGAAACAGCTCGTTTTGCAGATCCGACAATCTTCTAAAAAAAATAGATATTCTGCCTATCGTACATAATTTTTTTGCGCTGCACGACCTTCCCTCCCACCAAGCCTAGAATCGAGACCGCGCATCGCGCAAAAATGACAGTCTCGGCTGCGGATCGTTATCGAGAACAAGGAAATTGCCGCGAAGCATGTCCCCCGGTAGCATTATCATTCTGGACGTCCGGAAAATCCCCCTGAAAGCCGATTTATCTCCGACGCCTTTCGAAACAACACGTCCATAAAAATACCCCGCCCCTTTCTCGACCGCCATCAAGACGACCTCGACGAAGACATGCGCCGGCGGCGGCTTCTCAGTCACAGCATTAACTGGAGATCGTCGATGATCCGGTCGGATGAGAAATCAAGCATCGATCTATGTTGAGCAGGAGGGCAAAATCAGTCGGAGTAACGAAGATTAATAAATTAAGGGGCAGAAAATGTCTTTATAGGTGTCAACGAATGTTGACGTGCGTCGGGCCATGGGATGTCTTAGAAGAAACAAGCTGGGAATCGACTAGACCACGCTTGCGGCGTGGCGAAGACGAGAACACAAGCCGAGAAAAAACTTCCAGAAAAAATGTTCGTTGCTCTTTGAAACCTAAGAATAAATCAATCTCTCTATGTAGAGCATAAATTCGGTTTTATTCTTAAACACATCATGATTGTTTATCATAATGTTCAATGCATTAAAACACGCGAATTGAAGTTTGCGCAATATTTCATAATTTTCATTTTCTTGTCCATGATGAATATAGTTACTTCTAATCTTATAGGCGTCACTTATTAATGAAACAGCTTCTCGTCTTTTATCGGGGTCCCGACTGATAAAGAATCCGAGTCTCTGCCCGACAGTTATTTGAATTGGCTCTCCGCTATCCTTTAAAAATATTATTGCTAATGCAGAAAGGATAAAAACAATTTTTTCATGATAGCCAATTTGAGAAATGGCCTTGGTAAAAGTGTAAAGAGCCGTGAACAATAATTCTTCAAATTCTGAGAGATCAGCTTTTAACAGCAATTCGGATAATTTATCCAGGCCCGCTCCCTTAAGTTTGGCTAAAAGAGCCTCATCAATCTTGAAATAAAAACTCTGATTTCCAATTATTCCTTCACGTATCTCGGGAAGTTGATCGATGAATATGAAAACCTCTCTTGAAGGCAACCAAGTCATTCCTTTTCTTCCAAACAACGCGGCAACCTTCGGAGAAAACGCGTGGGAGATAAATACTTGAGCGCCATAATAGCCCTATCAACTTCTCTTTCTGCTATTTCCACAGCTTTTTCAACTTCTGCCGTCACGCTCACGGTCCCGACTACTTTGCCCTGATGATCTTTTCTCAGCTTAGACGAAAAATCCTTGAATTCGCTTTCCGGCAATTCTTTAGATTCAACTTTTTCTTTTAAATTGTTTTCAATTTTATCGAAGAGGTCCTTCTTCAAATATTCAAACTTTACCCTTCCAACTTCAAATTCCATGTCAATTGACATATTAATAATCGGTATCGATATCTTTACATTTTTTATCGTCTCTTTAATTGATGAATTCAAATAATTCATAAACGTCAGAGGCTCACCAGGGGTCTTAATATACCTAGCTTTCAGCCATTCGAATATTATCTTGATTAATGACTCAGCGCTGATTATTTCGTTAAACTCTCGCCTTTTATATAAATTCCCAGATAATTTTCTTACTTCTTTATAATTTATGGCATCAATTCCAATCCATTTATCCGGCGCTATATAAAAATATCTTGATATCTCATTTCCTTCATAATCAACGTGCGCTCGAAATGAATAACGAACTTCGCTCTCATTAATTGTAAAACTCATTTCTTCTTCAATGGATCTAAGAGGATGCACTTTTCTTTCCGGCTCTTTCATTTCCGTTAGTAAATTTAATAGCTTTTCAGCTTCATCATTAAAATATTTAAGAGCGGATTCATTTTCAATAATTTTTTCAAACATATCTATGCCCCCGCTTGTCTATTTCTTCTCCTTCATCCTCTTCAATGCCTGAAGCATGACCTGAGCGACCGCCTCCCGCTTGGCTTTTTTCTCGGATTCCTTAACAGGCTGATAATGAACTCTCACTTTGTAGCCTTTAACCCTGTCTTCCTTGTATGCCTCGACGGCCGCCTTCTCCTCAAGAAAGAAAAATAGCTCATCGGGCAAAAAACAAGACCACACTATCAGATAACATGATGATGTGATGCACCTCCTCGGGGAGTTTGATAGACTCCCCCTTGGAAAATGTTATTTAGGAGGTGCACAGATGAATTATGTCGGTATTGACCATCATCGTCAATACTCGCACATCACCTGGCTCGATGAGAAAGGCGAGGTGGTGAAGTCAGGGAGAGTGGGCAATCTTCGTCGGGAGCTGGAGGAATTTCTCCAAGGGGTAAGGGATGTCAAGGCTGTGATAGAAGCGGGAAGGTCAAGCTACACGATGGTCGATGTTTTGGCCGATCTGGGGATTGAAACGACAGTCGCCCATCGGAAGGATGTGAAAGCGATCGCCAAGGCCAAGGTGAAGACGGACGAGCGGGACTCCTACAAACTGGCTCATCTTTTGCGGACGGGTTATATTCCTGAGGTCCACAAGCGATCGCGGGAGAATCGTTCTTCCCAAAGGGTGTTACGTCAGCGGGCCTTTTACGTCGGGAAGCAGACAGCGGTCAAGAACCGGCTCCGGGCGCTTTTGGCCCAGCAGGGGGAAGAGATACGGACAGAGGTGTCGCGGATGGAGAATCTTTTCACAGAGAAGGGGATGAAGGTGCTCAAGGGGTTAGCTTTGCCCGAGAGAGAGGCAAAGATGGTGGGGGCGCTGCTGAAGACGTATCATCATCTCGAGGAGCGCATCAACGAGACAAACGCTTTAGTCAAGGAGTTGTATGAGAAGATGCCCTATGCCCGGCTGATCCAGACCGTTCCTGGATTTGGGGTATTTTTATCGGTGTTGGTGGCGGTGGAGATAGAAGATCTCGGACGATTTGAGGATGTGAGCAAGCTTCATGCCTATGCTGGAGTTATCCCCTCGACTCACAGCTCAGGCGACAGGAGCTATCACGGCAAGATCATCAAAGAAGGGAATCGCTGGTTGCGTTGGGCGGCGGTGGAAGCGGTCTGGCCGGCTCTCCGGGCTGATTTTGATATCAGGTGCTTTTATGATAGGTTAAAAAGGAGGAAGGGGGCGAACTCAGCGAAAGTGGCGACAGCCCGGCGGTTGCTGGCGATCATCTACCGGATGTTAAAAGAGAATCGTCCCTATATTCCGCACAAAAGATGATCAAGAAAACAATCGGCCGCCTTCGGCAAATTCTTAACGGACCGATGAGGTCGCGTTCGGTATAAGATTAAGGGGCCGAGACCTGATGTTAGCGTGTGTGCGGACTTAGCTTTCGGGTTAAGGGCACGGATAGAAGAATGGTTCACCAGACCGAGGGCTAAAGAAAGAAAAAAGAGGAAAAGAAAGGAGGCGCTATAGAAAGTAGTTGCATCACATCATCATAGAAGAAGAATTTAATTTTTCCGCGGCATGGTGAATTCCCACCCTTGGCGATGAATCTCCCCATGTCGATAATATATCGCCGGCCGTGCGGCGATGTCAATCGCTACGAAAATCTTAAAGATGGCCGCGAAAGAGGCCGTCCCCGCGCGGGTCGATCCGGGAATAAAGGTTTTTCATCTCCTCCCGAAAAAAATGGCGCTTAGGTTATCGTTCCGTCTTTTTAGGATTGGTACTACAATATTAATTGGTATTACAGCAAAGCTATTGACTTACCATTTGAACTATGGTATACATATAGAAGCAAAGGAGATATGAGATGCCAGATACCACGGTTGTAACGACGAAGGGCCAGATTGTGATTCCCTCGAGGATCAGGAAAAAATACGACATCAAAAAAGGTACGAAACTGTATGTGGAGGAAAGGGGAGAATACATAGTCCTTAAGCCGATCACCGAAGAATATTTTGAAAAGCTGGCCGGAATATTGCCGACCAAAGGGAAACTGTCCAAGGCGCTTCTGCAGGAGAGACAGGACGAAAAGGAACGGGAAGTCTGATGACCAGAGTCCTCGACGCCCACGCGCTCCTGGCTTATCTCGAAAAAGAACCGGGGTACGAGATCGTGAAGGCCGCGTTTTTGGATGCTGTAGACAAGGACACTAAATTGCTCATGACGTCCGTCAATTTTGGCGAGGTCTATTATATTATTATGCGAGAATGCGGCCAGCAAAAGGCAGACGAGATTGAAAAGATGATCCAATCCCTGCCGATAGAAATCGTCGATGTCGATATTGCTCTCGCCAGAGAGGCCGCGAAATTGAAAGCAAAATACAGGATTTCGTATGCAGATTGCTTTGCCGCTTCGCTTACGAAAATCGCACGAAAAGGCGAGCTGTTAACGGGGGATAAAGAATTCGATCTGCTCAAAAACGTTGTAAAGATACAGTGGCTGGAAATTTCTTAGTAAAAAAAGAGGGCAGTTATCGGCACCACCCTTCACGAGAAAAGTATATTTTCGGCCACCGATCGATGTCAACCCAAAATTGCATATAGTAATAAATTGGCACGGATAAGACTTGCCCTCTCCCCATTGCTTAGTCAGTTTAGCGGCCTTCAAAAGGCGCATTTATGTAAGGCAGGTTATTTTTCAATCTCCCACAAGGTTCAATTTTCCACGCCCATTGACAAAGGAACGAGCCTCGCCGCCCGAGCATGAATCTGCTATCGAAGGTTTTCGACAAGCATGAGATCGCTGTTGATCTGGTCCTGTTGGGCGATGATGAGCCATGTGCCATCCGGCGAAACGGCAAAGGTCTCGATGGAGGGAACCTTCCACTTATCAGGAAGAGTGGCCACCTGGCGGAGTTTGAGGCCGGCGAAGTCATAAAAAAGGATGGGGAGGCGTGGATCCGCGGCGGCGTCCAATAAGTAAATGCCCGATGGCGTCATGGTCCAGCCAGTAACGAGCCAGCCTTTCTCGATGACTTTCGTCTCCGGGCCGCCGTCAACCGGCACGCTCCAGATACCCTCTTGATTGAGATAGAGAAAATAAATCAGCTTGCCGTCCGGGGAAAAGAATCCCTCACGCGGACCGGTACGGGTCAACTGAACCGGTTCTCCCCCTTCGGCCGGCATTTTCCAGATCTCCGTTCTTCCGCTACGGCTAGAGGTGAAGCAGAGCCAGCGGCCGTCGGGCGAGTAACTCGCCCGGAAGTTCTCGCCCTCGGTGGTAAGGCGCCGGAGCGGTCCGCCGTCAGCGCCGACGACATAAAGATCGCGGTGTTCGCCTATGACCGCATCGAAGACGACCTTTTGCCCGTCGGGTGAAAAATGAGGGTGGACCGTGCGCGGCCCTGCCAAATTTGTCAACTGCATAGGGCGCGAACCGTCGAGGCCGGACGCCCAGATTTCCCAATTGCCGGTCCGCATCGAGCAGAAAACGACTCTCGTGCCGTCAGGGGAGATGTCGGGCATCCCTTCCTCGCGGGTGGAGATGCTGATCTGGCTGGCTGGTTCGGCACGCTTCAGGGAGACACGCCAGAGATTGGAGTCAACGGTCTGCTGGGCGTAAACGAAGCGATGCGCGGCAGGTGCGATCGCCGGCTGGACTCCATCATCGCCAAAAGGCAGCTTTTCCGGCGGCGATCCGGCGCGCACCGACCAAAGGCCGCGGTTACCGCCGCGATTCGACGAAAAAATGACGCTTCCTTTTTCGAGTCCCCAGGCGAAGCCCAGGATAAGTCGGCTATCGTTCGTGAGCCGCCGCGGTTCTCCGCGCAACTCGTACTCGCCGGCGTAGTCGTAGAGAAACAAGTCGCCGTTTTCGTAGCCGGCGGAGTAGTGGAGCACCGCTTGCTTAGCGACCGGATCGAACAAGACGCCGCTCGGAAAACCTTCGGGTATCGGCAATCCCGGGGTTTGCACTGTCTTTTCCTCGCCCGATTCTAACGGCATGAGGACAATTTTCCCGGGCCGGAGAGTGATCAAATATTTTCCGTCCGGGGTCCAGGAAAGAAAGGGTCGCGAAATATAGATTGGCCCTGAATAGACCTTTCGTTCGGAACCCCCCAGCGCCGGCATCACGAAAATCTCTTCGAATCCGGACTTCAAACGCACGAACGCAATCTGGCGACCATCGGGCGAGAAGGACGGCGCTATTTCGTCGGCCGGATCCGCCGTCCGCCGAACAGGAGGGCTGCCGTCGACCTGCTGTATATAGATATCGAAGTTGCCCGCGTCAGGATTTTTCCAGGCAAAAGCAATGACGTTGCCGTCCTGCGATAGGGAAGGAAAGTCCTCCTCGCCGGGCAAGCTCGTGAGAGGGGTCACTTTCAGCGCCGCCGCAGGGACGGAAGGCTTCCGTCCCCGAAGGAAAAGCCATGATCCGATGGCCGCCAAGACGACGATCACGAGAACAACAACCGCGGGGAGCACCCATCGGCGTCTCTCTTTCGTCTCCACGGCTCCCGGCCGCTGGAAGCCGCCGCTCTCGGATTCTTCGCGCAACTCCTCGAGCGCGACCTTGACATCGGCCATGTGCTGGAAGCGGCGGGCCGGGTCCTTGCGCAGGCAGCGGTTGACGAGTTTTTGCATGTCGTTCGGCACATCCACGTCGAAGGGCTTCGGCTCCGTGCGAAGGATCGCGGCGAGCGTGGACACCCTGGTGTCGGCTTGAAAAGCGCGCTGGCCCGATATCATCTCGTAGAGCATCGCCCCGAAACTGAAGATATCCGAACGGGAGTCGACTTTTTTGCCCTCGGCCTGCTCGGGCGACATGTACGCGATCGTGCCGAGAATCACCCCTTCCTCGGTGGTCGGCTTCATCGTCCGGGTGGCCATGTCTTCCCCGGCGCCGATGTTTTCGGTCAGCTTCGCCAACCCAAAATCCAGAATCCTAACCTGGCCCTCCTCGGTCACCATCACGTTGCCCGGTTTCAAGTCGCGATGAATAATTCCCGCCTGGTGCGCAGCCGCGAGGGCATCGGCGATTTGGATGGCAAATTTCAGCGCCGCACCCAGCGGCATTCCCTTGCGCGGGATCAGTTCGCCGAGAGTCTTGCCCGGCACGTACTCCATCACGATGAAGTCCATACCGGCTTCTCCGGCGATGTCGTGGACGGTGATGATGTTTGGATGATTCAGGGCCGATGCGGACTTGGCCTCTTGCATGAAACGCTGCTTGCGACCGGAATCGGCGGTTGTGTCGGCCGCCAGGACTTTGATGGCGACGAAGCGTTCGAGGTGCGTGTCGCGCGCTTTGTAGACCATACCCATCCCCCCCTCGCCGAGCTTGGCTTCGATCCGGTAGTGCCCCAGCGTTTGGCCGATCATGACGGAAGAATACTTCCGGTTGCGCGACGATGTCAACAAGTAGCGAGCAATGAACGGACCGGGGAGTTATATGTGAGTTGCCGGGGAACTGAGGGAAATAATGTTTTAGTGTTTCTCGGTGATGATCACCATCCTTGGCAAGGAGGAGAGGGAGTGGAAAAAAGAGCGGAGAAGATGAGCTCAAAGGATTCGACCGAGAGCTGAAAGCCGCGATGGACGAGGCTCTATGGATACTCACGACAGGGAAGTGGCAGTACGAGAAATAACAACCCCCTCTGCCGTTTCATGGTTGATCTTGCGTCAACGAACGTTGACGGTTTTAGCCACTTTCAGAAGCACTCTTTTTGCGATTTCTTGGCGCAGTGTCTGGATTCTGGCTCTAATCTCGTTCCTGGCGCGTTTCTTGATTCTTCGTTTCCGATGGGCCGGGAATCTACCGTCCTCGTCATCCGGAACGCACCGTTCTCTATCGGTTATTTTTCCATCATTTTGAGCGGTTCGTCGCGGAATACGAGAGCCGATTCGAGCGGGACTATGGGTATTTCCGGCCGATCATTCAAGAAGTCGCTGAGAAGTATCTAGACTGTGGGATCCCTACGGCAAGGTCAGCTATGGTTATGGCCAGGACCGCGCCGAGCAGGAGACGATGGATTATCTGGAGTTCATCGCCCGGGTGACATGTCGTTTCGAGAGGCGTCGGAAGTCTATCGTCTTTCGGCGGATTTTCCAGTCGTCCGGCACGAGGATCTGGCCGGAGGGCCTGCTTCGCAGCCATTTTTGCGTTCTTGACAACGATCCGCGATCCGGAATATCATTTTTTAGGGAGGGGAGGTGTCGTTGTCAAGCGCAACGGGACATGATTGCAGACAACAAGCAAAAGGAAATTCCACAAATGGGAGGAGCGGGCCAGCGCAGCATGAAAGTCGCCGTCTGTAGTCTTCAAGCGGACTTGTAAGTTGTCAGGCAAAAACAGGTACAAAAGGATATCGACATGAAAGCAGTTGTCTACTACAACTACGGTTCGCCCGACGTTCTCAAGTGTGAAGACGTTGAAAAGCCGACCCCTGGGGACAATGAAGTCTTGATAAGAATCCGTGCAGCTTCCGTCAATCCACTTGACTGGCACCTCATGAGAGGCACGCCGTACGTGGGTCGCATGCTGTTCGGGCTGCGCAAACCAAAGATCACACGACCAGGCGTTGATGTGGCCGGCCGGGTTGAAGCGGTTGGCAGGAACGTAACACAGTTCAAACCAGGCGACGAGGTATTCGGCTCGTGTCGTGGGGCCTTTGCCGAGTATGCGTGTACTTCCGAGTCAGCATTGGTCATGAAGCCAGATAACGTGACGTTTGAGCAAGCGGCTTCCGTACCTGTGGCGGCATTCACCGCATTGCAGGGTCTTCGCGACAAGGGACAGATTCAGCCGGGGCAGAAGGTCTTGATTAACGGTGCGGCGGGAGGCGTGGGTACCTTCGCTGTGCAGATCGCCAAGTCGTTCGGCGCAGATGTGACCGGCGTATGCAGTACGAGGAATGTGGACATGGTCCGATCAATCGGCGCAGATCGCGTCATTGATTACACCCAAGAGGATTTCACCAGGAGTGGGCAACATTACGACCTGATTTTCGACCTCGTTGCGAACCATTCGTTGTTGGCATGCCGGCGCGTCTTGAATCCCAAGGGGATATACATCGGGGCCGGACGACCGGGCGGGTCGATGATCGGTCTTCTGGCTCGTTGGATCACAGCGCTTGTGTTGTCACGGTTCGTGAGCCAGAACTTCGTCATGTTTATTGCGAGACGGAGCAAAGTGGACCTGACCATCATGCACAAGCTCATGGAGGCCGGAAAGGTAACACCGGTCATCGACAAGCGTTACAGGTTGAGTGAAGTGCCTGAGGCTATCCGGTATCTGGAAGAAGGACACGCTCGAGGAAAAGTAGTAATAACTTTGGAATATAACAACTGACCTTCGACAGTAAAAGGCATATTTTGGCTCATTATGCCTTCTAACTTATTTGTTTTCAAAGCGATAGTAATTTCCTTTTCCGGCATGATCATCTCTTGGCCTTAAGGCGATGGTCGAATATCCCCGAGATGTTGGGGTCGCCGCCCCCCATTACTTGCCGTATCGAGCATCCATGTCCGCCAGGAAGCGGCTCATATTGCCGATGGAGCCCTCGGACTCGTTTGTGATGCTTAAAGCCTGAACAACATTCTTGAATTTGGCCAGGAGCTCTCGTCCCTCACCTTTCGACAATCCGAAACGATCGGGCCAGCCGAGCTGCATGTACCCTAACGGCAGAAGGAGCTTCTCGACGCGGCCGCGATGAACCGGGTCGGCCGCCTTGGAGAGTCCCCGATTCACGATGACCAAGCCGGTCGAAACGAACTCGGGCGTCGCCACTTCGGGCGGGTCCCAGCCGTTCGTGGGATAATGTTTTCCATTGGTATCCTTCAGACTGTCCATCAGGTCCAGATACTCCAGCGCCTCGCCGGCCGCCGGGCCATAGTAGCCTTTACAGAAGTCGGATCGGATCGTCATTGGATCCAGGTTCGGGTCCCACATCAGCTGCGAAGCCAGATACTGCCGAAGCTCGGCCAGCTCGCCGCCCGGACTCTGGATATCGGCCTGGAGCATCAGGCCGTCAATGCCGTGCGAAGTATAATACCTGAAGTCCTTGACCAGACTGTCGAGGTTCGGATTCGGCGCAAGGTAGTGCCAGAAGTTCGTTCCATAATGCCAGACCCATACATGCTTGGCGAGCTTGGGCCAGCCGTCGACGGCCGCCCGGAAATCCTTACTCAGGTCTTCCTTCTCGATGCCATGAAAATAGCATCCGTAATGGCAGAGCCGGATGATGACGTTGTCCCGCGGCTTCGTGATCCTGGGCGGGATGATGGTATAGTCGTAGGCGAGCGTGTCGACGAACTTGTCCGGGTACTTCTCCCTAACGGCGTCCGCGATCTCGTTGACGAATCGAAGGATCGGACCGTGCTGCGAGCCCTCCTCTTTCACGACCGCGGCGCAATTCTCGCATTCGCACGCTCCGCTCGACCCCGGGTAGGCGTCATTCTGCGAGATGTCGACGGTCATCAGCTCCGGGTGTTGTTCGATCCATTCGAACGCTTTCTGCTTGGCGATCTTCAGCACCTCCGGGTTGGTCAGACAGAGCTGGCCGCCGATCGTCCCGCCCTGTCGCTTGCCCTTGACCAGGCCGAAGTACTCGGGGTGACTTTCAAAGTACTTTTCCGTGGGGATAATCGCGGCAAAGGTGTGGACGAAGGGATAGATGACGATTCCGGGGATCCGTTCGTCCGGGCCCGGCCACGGAAGGGCCAGAACCTGTTTCATGTTGCCGCCGTTGAGCCTCTGTCGCGAAGCGAATTCCCATCTCGACGCGTCATAGGCCAGGACCTCTCGATAGATGAACGGCGGGCTATATCTGTAGTCGATCCGGGGAAGAGTGAGCACGTCCTTCTTGGGTATGACGGTGCAGTCATGGGCGAGAAATCGGCATCCCAGGAATCGCTCAAGAAACGTATAGACGCTGTTGAGCTGTCCCCGGTCGCCGTCGCCCAGAAGCACGACGTCATTTCCGACGGTCTTGACGAGAACGCCGTCACCCGTCAGTTTCTTCGCTTCCGCAATCAGCCCGGTTTTTTCGACCCGGCGGCTCGCGCCGAGCAGAATCGCGGGACCGGAACCCGCTCGCCGTTCAGTTACGATCTTAAGCTTGGCGCTCGAGATGTCCTGCAGGAAGCGCTGCAGCTCTCCCGCGGCATAGTCGACGGCGGGGGTCTTGACGTCCGGGACGACGATCCGGTAGTCGCTGTGTCCGGCCTTCGCAATAACAATTTCCGCTCCCGCGGAATGGACCGGCAGGGCGAGCATGGCCAGGATTCCAAATGCTGAAATGGATTTCATTGATCTCCCTCGTCTTTGAGGAGAGCATAAGATTCGATAGCGCAGTTGTCAAGAACGCCTATAAAAGCTGGGGCGAATCTTCACTTTTAAAATCGTTCAACCGCTCTCAATGATATATAATCCTCTCCGTTCATAACGGAATGTGACAAGGAGGAATTTCCCATGAGCACAATGGCGTTATTAAAATTCAAAACCATTTGAAAAAACGGATACACCAAAAAGGCGCGTGGCCCGTCGATATAGTTGAACGCCATGAAGCATGACCTGCCACCAGAAAGCAGTGATGCGCACCAGCGGCTCGCGGCGGCCTACAAAAGCGAAAAACCGCGGCTCTTGGCCCGTCTACGCGCCGCCGGACGCAGTCTGGAAGAGGCGGAGGATCTGGTGCATGACGTCTATACCGAAACGCTGGAGCGCCTGCCCCTGGTGGCCGGCATCCGCAACCTGCCGGCCTGGATCAATTCACTGTTCACCCGGCGGCTGATCGATGCCTGGCGGCATGAACGGGTACGCGCCGCATCCGGCGAAATCGACGTGGCCGAGGACACCCTGCGGGAGATCATCGCCGGCACCGGCCTTGATCCCCTGGATGGTTTCATCAGGGCCAGCCTGATGGATGCCTTAAACGACGCCTTGCGCGTCCTGCCGGCGGCCCAACGCCGGGTGGTGGAAGCCCAGGTCTTCGGCGGCCTGAGCTTCCGGGAAATTGCGGCAGCCACTGGCGAAAGCATCGACACCCTGACGGCCCGCAAACGCTACGCCGTGCGCAACCTTTCCCGTGCCCTGCGGCACTGGATCGACCAATGAATGAGCACAACGGGCAATGGCCCGAAGCGATAATTTTACCGGGACGCACCCGGAAGGAGGCAGCAAATGTCTGATCATGAGAATACTCACAAAAACAGGCCGGATGATGCCGGCTTAAACGACGCGGAGAAATCGGGGGAATCGGGCAACCGTCCCGACCGGCAACCGGGACATGGCGGCGCTTGTGGTTGGTGGGAAGACCGCAGCCGGACCCAGAAAATACTTTGCGGGATCGTCTTTGGCATCGTGGGCATCGGCTTTGTCTTCCTCTGCGGCCTGGTCGTGATGCTCCTGTGGAATTGGCTGATGCCGGACATCTTCGGACTCAAGCGTCTGAACTACTGGCAGGCCTGGGGCTTGCTGATCCTGTGCACCATCCTCTTCAAGGGTTTTGGCTCGGGGAACAGCGGCGGCCGGCGTGACCGGAAGCGCCGGCGGCAGCTGCGCCGCTACATGCGGGAGGATCAGGCTACTATGGAGGAAGCGCATAAAAGCGAATGAAGAAAGGAGCATGGGAATGGATTCAGACATGGCGACAAACCGCACGGACGCCCTTGGATAGATGACGGCCGAGACTCATAGGTATGTCTACACAGGACACAAAAAGGAAAAGTCGTAATAACTTTGGAATATAACAAAAACAATGAAGCGAAAGGGGGATAACATGTTGAAGATTTTGAGGTATTGCTTCCTTCTTGCCGTCGCAGGCTGCCTGCTGCTGGCGCAGCCCTTGATGGCGGCAGAAGGAATCAAAGGCAATCTTGTCAATGTCAACTGGCTTGAGAAACATCTTAAGAATGCCGATGTTCTGATACTCGACGCGTCACCCACTCAGATCTACACGGCAAAACACATTCCCGGCGCAGTAAGCGTCGACCTATTCACCTATGGTCTCCCGGAAACGCCGGTCGCTGATATGGAAAAACGCTTCCAGTCCTGGGGAATCAGTTCCGGGAAAACGATAGTAATGTACGATCAGGGCGGCACAATGCTGGCCACCAGGGTCTTTTTCTCCCTCCTTTATTACGGCTTCCCCGCAAAGAACCTTTTCATCCTGGACGGTGGGCTTTTCAAGTGGGAGGAGGAAGGATTGCCGGTAACGAAGGATATTACACTTGCCCCGAAGCAAGGCTCTTTCAAAATCAATAAGCTTAACGAAGATGTGAACGTCAAGCTGCCGGAATTCCTTACCGCATCCGGGAACCCGGTCAACAATGTTTTACTGGAAGCACTTGGGGCCAACTGGCATTTTGGAGAAGTCCTGGCCTTTAACAGGGCCGGCCATATCCCTAATGGCATCCTGCTGCCCAGTACCGACTTTTACAATCCTGACAAGACCTTCAAATCAGATGAAGAAATAAGGAGAATGCTGACCTATTTGGGCATCAGGCCTGAACAGCAGATCTACACCTATTGCGGAGGAGGAGTAGCCGCCAGTGTGCCGTTTTTGGCCCTTAAGTTCATCGTGAATTACCCAAAGGTTAAACTCTACACGGATTCCGAGCTCGGATGGCTGTCCGATGAAAGAGAACTCCCTTACTGGACATATGATGCCCCGTCCCTGATGAGGGAAACAAACTGGCTGAAGGTTTGGAGCAGCCAGATGATAAGGACGTTCGTAAGCACACGCGTCAGCATCGTGGATGTGCGGCCTGCAGGCGCATTCAATCAGGGACATGTGCCTTTTGCGCTCAACATCCCTGCAGATGTGTTCAAGAGCAATATCATCAATCCCGCCAAGCTGGCTGAACTTCTGGGTCCGGCCGGCGTCAATGCGTCTCACGAAGCGGTTGTAATTTCAGGCTCCGGTTTGACCAAAGAATCGGCCCTGGCGTTCGTAATGCTGGAGAAACTGGGACAGAAAAAAGTTTCTGTCTTCACGGACTCCATGGATAAATGGGCGCAACTTGGGTTCGTCGTGACAAAGGATGCAACTGTTGTGGGTCCCAAAAAGGTCCTCCAGGACTTATCCATACCTCCCACGACTTATCCCGGGACTTTCCGCAAGGACGTGATCATTGCGGATCCGAAGAGCACCCAGGGATTTTATCCCAAGGTATTTATTGCTTCGGGCAAGAATGTGCCTGCTAAAGCTCAGGACGGCAAAGTTGTTCATGTCCCGTACACTGATCTCCTGAATGCCGACGGCACGCCCAAAGCCGCGAAAGATATCTGGAACATCCTGGCCAAGGCCGGGGTCCCGAGATATGCGGAGCTTGTTTGCTTCTCCGATGATCCCGGTGAAGCGGCAGTCAACTATTTTATCCTCAAGCTGATGGGCTACCCTGATATAAAGGTGTTGGTGATTTAACAGTCGAATAAGGTGCATGTAAATCAATGAGGAGTAAAGACGGGAGATTGTTTTTCGTGGCTCATATAAGAGATGGGGTCGGATCTTCACTTTTAAAATGGTTCAAGCGCTCTCAATGATATATAATCCTCTCCGTTCATAACGGAATATGACAAGGAGGAATTTCCCATGAGCACAATGACGTTATTAAAATTCAAAACCATGAGTGTCTTGCCTTTGATTTTCCTTCTTTCCATCAACGCCTTCTCCCAGTCGGGGGGAAAGCCCCTTCTGCTCCAAGAGATGACCTGGACGGATGTCCGCGATTATCTCAAAAACAACGATATGGTCATCATCCCCATGGGAAGCACCGAGCAGCACGGCCCCCATCTTCCCTTGGGGACGGATACCTACTTGGCTCTCGACACCTCGAAGCTTATCTCGGCGAAGACCGGCGTTGTCGTCGCCCCCGTTGTCCTGGCCGGCTACAGCCTTTACCACTCGGGCTTTCCGGGGACTTTGAGCTTGAAGCCCGAGACTTTAGAGGAGATCTTCTACGAGACGGCTCAGATGTTGATCAAATACGGCTTTCGCCGCATCATGTTCTTCAACTACCATGGCGGGAACAACGTCGTCCAAGACAAGGTCGTCTACCGAATCAACCAGACGAGCGAGGCGACCGCCGTCGCCATCGGCTACGGCGGGCCGATCCAAAAAGACGATAGCCAGGAATTCTTCGACTGGCACGCGGGAGTCGAGGAGACGTCGATGATACTCTACTTCGAACCCCGGCTGGCCAGGATGGAGCGCGCCGAGAAGCCCGTCATTCATTTCACCCCCCGGATGGAAGAGCTGCGGGAGCTGGCCAAGAAGAACCCGGACCTCATGACGGCCTGGAGCGTGTTGTTCGGAACGCCTTCGGAAACGAAGAAGGGCGGGGCCAGCCGCGAGCTTTCAAGCAACGGAATCTGGTGCCTGAGCGATCCGAAGGCTTCCAAGCCGGAGATCGGTGAGAAAATTGTCAATCGGATGGTCGAACAGGCTGTGAAATTCATCGAGGCCTGGAAACTGGCTAAAAACTAACGGCTGCTCCGACATCTCGATCGGACTTGCTTCGTTATGCTCTTATTTTTTTCCCCATACTGCTCTGGCCGGATAATACAAAATCTGGTCTTGCCAACAGACCGGATGAGGAGAACCTTCGCCTGGTTAAGGTGCGAAGGCAAGGAGAGAACTTATCCTCCTCTTGAAGCTCGACGAAAAGCCCGGCCGCGACGCGTCCGTCATCGATTTACTCGGCTCCTTGATGGCCAGTTGAATCGCTTGTTGGGCGTTGACCATTCCGCTTGATTTGATTTTTCCTTTCAATGATGGCAGAGGTGTCACGCTGTCCACTAAAATTTTCTTCAATTCCAGGGCTTTCAACTCGGGACGAACGGAAAGGACAAGAGCCGCGACTCCTGTCACGACCGGCGTGCTATTGGATGTCCCTCCGCCCAGAGCATAGACACTGCGATTGTTCTTTAAAAAAGTCGAGTAATTCATGCCGATGGCGGCGATATCCACGTTCTTTTCTCCGAAGTTCGACCCAAAAACGCGCTCCTCGATCTTGTTGCGGAACAGGTCTCCCTTGAAATCAAGTTCCGCCACGTTCAGGATATTCTCGCTGTCAAAGCAGCTCGGGTACGTATAATTTTCTTCAAGGTCGACGTTTTTGCCGTCGTTCCCCGCGCCGACGACGAGCAGAACGCCCTTCTCCCCGGCATAGTCGATGGCGGCTTTTAACAAGGCCAATGATTCCGGCCGCAAATCCTGCACGAATCCGCTCCAGTTGATCACCCGGGCGCCGTTGTCCGCGGCATAGCGGATGGCTTTCCCAGCTCTCTCACACCTGTTCAAATCGATGCCCCTGATCCCCTGGGCGCCGATTTTCAGCAGCATCATGGACACATCCCAGTTGATCCCGGCCACGCCGATGCCGTTATTGCCCTTCGCCCCGATAATCCCCATGGCTGAAATCGAATGCCAGTAAGGCTGGATCTTGGTCGCATCCATGCCGTCGAATATATAGGGATCCGGGTCGGGATCGTCGAAGGCGAAATCCCAGCCCATGACATCATCGACGTAGCCGTTGCCGTCATCATCGATGCCGTTGGTTTCCTTGGGATAGCCGTTTTTATCGAGACCACTTTCCCCGGGGTTCTTCCAGATATTATCCTTGATGTCCTCATGCTCGTAGAAAAAGCCGTCATCCAGGAGGGCCACCACCACATCTTTTTTGCCCGTCGTAACGGCCCAGGCGCGGGTGATGTCAGGATCGACTCCTTTCACAGCATCGTATTCCTTGGCCGACGGCTTATAGGAATAACTGTCGATCACAAGCTTCCCGCCGGGATTGTTGAAGCTGTGTTGGAGCTTGAACAAGGGATCATTGGGGATGACCTTTTCAGCCGCGGGAAAAGACATCAGAAGAATCAAGAGCAAGCCGGACAGCAACTTATTCATCGTGCCACCTCATTGTTACATTATATATATCCCGCTACCGACAAAACTGTTAATTTTGGCTTTTTCCTAGGAGCGGCTTGACGCGGCACCCGCCGTCACTATAAATTGGCATATATGCGTCTGCTCAACATCCTGATTCCGGCCGTCCTGATCGCCCTCGTCTTGTTCATGGGCTTATATAACCTGGACGGCGACAGGATGAACGATGACGAAGGGGCCTATCTTTATGCCTCTTGGAGGGTCAGCCTGGGTGAAGTCCCCTACCGCGATTTTTTTGTCGTCCAGATGCCCCTGAGCTTTTATGTGACGGCAGGATTATTCAAGCTGTTTGGCCCCGAAGTCTGGTGGGCACGCGCCGCCTCGTTTCTCCTCATCCTGGGGACGGGATTCCTCATCTGCGCCGCTTCCATCAAGTTCTTCGGGTTCAGCCGCAACCTGTCGCTGGCCATGGCCGGTCTCTTTCTTCTGACCAAACACATCTATTTCCTAGGCCGGATCTTTATGCCCGACAGCTATATGATATTTTTCTGTGCGGTCGCACTTTATTTCGCCATTGAAGCGGAAACCAAAATCTCGGTGAAGAAGGCAAGACTCGAGCTCTTCCTTTTCGGTTTCTTCTCCGGCCTGGCCGTCCTAGCCAAGTTCAACGGCATCCTGCTCATCGCCGGCTACCTGCTCTATTTGATCTATCTATTCGCGCGAAAAATGGATAGGCCTCGGGCAGTCGTGGGCAAAGCGTTCATTGTCTCGGCCGGGTTTCTGCTCTCCTTCGGGCTCATCTACGGGCTCTTGCTGATCTTCGTGCCCGGCACGTATCAGGCGACCTTCGGCTATCATCTGGTGAAAGAGAAGGCAGCCGCCGCCCTTGCCGCCCTTCCTTTTTTGAGGCTCGGTCAGTTTATCGGCAGCCACAATTACGGCTTGATTCCTGTCGCCCTGATAGGGATCATCTTCGGGGCCGCCCTCAAAGAGAAAAAACGATCGCTTCTCGTCTTCGTAACCTTAGCCTTTTTATTCCTGGCCTTTGTTCCCGGCAAATTTTTTCCGCGTTATATCGTCTTCGCCTTAGTCCCTCTGACATTTTTCTTTGGGGATGGAATCAGGCTCATCGGCTCTCAAAAAAGACTGCGGTTTTTTGTCTTTCCGGCCGTCATAGCCCTTGTCCTCCTTAGCCTGGGGCCCACGTTCAATCTCAAGAAACTGAGCGCCTACGATAAAGGGACAAGGGCATTGGCGTCCCTTGTCCGTGACGAGACAATGCCCAGCGATTTTGTCTTTGGCGATGACCCGGGCATCAACTTCTACGCCCAAAGGCCCTGCCCGCCACGCCTCGTCGACGTTTCCGAAGGCACGACCAGCAGCGGACAGATCATGGCGGCCGATATCCGCCGTGAATGCGATCGCAATAACGTCAAGCTCATCTTCGTCGAAAAGGGGGCCTCCGCTCACCATCTGAAAAACCTGATTGATTATTCGTGCTTCCAAGCTTACCTGGATGAACGCTACCAGTTCATCAAGACTGTCCAGAGAGAATTTCTGGAAGTCGACATTTACCGCAGAAAAATTCCGTAAACCCCGAGTGCCATCAGAGCCTTGCCTCCTTTATTTATTCTTCATATAATTCACTCTTCCATGCCCCGCACAAAACGAGACGGGATTCTGCCTTCTTATCAACATGGCCGTTTTCTTCTAATTTTTCGAACCTAATACAAACGTAATAAATAAATTGACATTGTATGGGCGGCGCTTAGGCCGTCCGCAGCCCGAACGGGGATGTCATTTTAATTATTGCGTTAATATTAGTTTCCGTAAGGAATTCTACTTAAGGAGCTGCCATGGCCAACTCAACAGAGCGATTTTTCGGATATCAAGGCCAATGGGCGCGAATCGATCTTAGCACCCGCAGCGTGAGGGTCGAGCCCGCAGACCCCGCTATCTATCGTGACTATATCGGAGGGCGCGGTGTCCAGGCCCGGCTTCTCTATGAGCATCTCGAAAAAACGGGCCCTCTCAAAAATCCGCTCGGCCCCGAAAACAGGATCATCATCGGGACCGGGGCGCCGAACGATACGTTCATTCCCACGGCGGGACGAGGCTCGTGCTCGTTCGTGAGCTCCATGACCAGGTCGCCGGAGTCCGCATCCTGGGTCCCGGGTCATCAACCGCTGTTCGGGCTGATCACTCATGCGAGCGCCGGGGGTCTATTCCCCAATATGCTGAAACGCGCGGGGATCGATCATCTGATCATCGACGGCCGGGCGGATAAGCCGGTGCGGATATTGGTCACGGAAGAGAAGGTTGAGGTCGTCGACGCAGAAGAGGACCTCTTCGAGATTGTCGGCGGGAGCAAGGTCGCCCGGACGGCTTCGGCCATCACGGATTTTCTGACCCAAAAATATCCCGGGTCTTCGACAGTCTGCCTTGGCCCGGGCGGATGGAACCGGGTGGCTTTCGCCTGTTTGACCGGAGACCATCACCGGAATTTTGGACGCGGCGGGGCCGGCGCTGTTTTTGGGTCGAAAAACCTTGTCGCGATCACCGCCTACGGCCGCCGGGCTGTTTCCTATTTTAGCGCCGATCGATTCCAGAAGCTCATCAAAGAGCTGGACGCCCAGGTCAAAAGCCATGTCGGCGACCCGAAATGGACGGCCTCTTTCCGGCCGGAAACGGGCACGACCTGGTGGCTGGACCGGGCCCACAACGGGAAATATCTGGGACAAAAGGGCGGCTATCTCCCTTGGCACAACTTTGATGAAGGATATTTCGACCCGGCGGATTATGCCAAGGTCGGGACCGATGCCTTCCTGGAAATCTCCGGAAAGCACAAGGTCTGCAACCGCTGCCGGTATATCATGTGCACCAGGTCGGCCAAGGTCGAAGCCGGGCCCTATGCCGGAGAGGGAGTCCGGCCGGAATTCGAGACGGTCGCCCTGTGGATCAACTGCTGTATCCTCGACCGCGACGCCATCTTTCATATGAACTACTTCTGCAACGAGCTCGGGATCGACACCATGACGCTGGGCAGCGTCATGGCGGGGGCGATGGAGTTAACCGATAAAGGCTATCTCAAAAAATATAAAGCCGCGCCGGTTTTTGGCAGCGCGCCTGATATGATCCGGACGCTCAAGGCCATTGCCTATCAATCTGATCCGCTGGGAAAACTGCTCGGCAACTATTCGGACCGGGTCATCGCCGACGTCGGCGCCGGTTTTCCACCCGGCGACCTTCAGGAAATCGCCCGCAGCGTCACGACGGCGTTCGGCGGGCTGGGCTATGCCGGCATCGAGCCGAAAGTTTTCCCGGGCATGTTCACGGCCTACGGGACATCGAACAGGGGACGGGGCGACCATACCTATGCCTGGACGATCCAGGCGGAGGAAGGAGGGCTGCAGGGCGCCGGCAACCTGGCGGCCTATGTCGCCGGGGGGCAAGAGGGAAAAGCGCTCGTCGATTCCTTGGGCCTCTGTGATTTTTTCACGGAGGACGTCGCCTCGGATCTCTTCCTTTCACTTTACCATGCCCTGACGGGATTGGAGTACACGACCGAGGCGATGAAGGCCTGCGGCAAGAGAATCTATAACCTCGAACGCCACATCAACAATCTTCAGGGCCGGAGCCGCGTCTATGATTCCTATGTGCCGCCGAAGCTGACCGTGCCGCTGACCCAGGGGGCGCATAAAGGCAAGGCCGTCGATCCCGAATATTATCGAGCCATCCTCGACGCCTACTACGGACATCAAGGGTGGACCAAGGACGGCATCGTCGGAGACAGCCGGCTCAAAGAGTTGAGGATCAAAGCCTGATGAGCAAGATAATTTTGGTCAACATTTTCGGTTGGTCGGGCGTGGTGGCTCTCCTCGCGGCCTACCTTCTCGTTTCCACGCGAAAACTGGAAGGGGATTCCATCCCCTACCAAGCGCTGAACCTTGGGGGAAGCGCCCTGCTCATCGTCAACTCTTTCTATTTCGGCGCCTTGCCCTCCGTGGGCGTTAACGCGGTCTGGATCTGCATCGCCATATTCGCCCTGATCCGTAAGCAGCAGAGCGTCCGAAAAGGCAAGCTGTCAAAGCCATAGCCCGCTCGGCTTGAAAAAAGCGGGGTCAAAGCTACTCTTTACGCACTTCTCCCTGGAGAATAAAGTGGGGTCAAACCTACTCATTACGCAAAATTTATTGAAACGTTCGGAGTTCTTCAGATTTTGGCCACTGTCTTCAGAACTGGCTGATTTGCGTAATGAGTAGGTTTGACCCCAAAAATGGATCAATGAAAGGATAGCCCGATGCTGAGGCTCACGTTGAGCAACAGGCCGTATCTCATCAAGCCATCCATGCGCAGCATAATCGGTACGGAGAACTTTTGGCCCAAGGGGATATCAAAACCGCCGGCCAGGAGGAGACCCATGTTGACCTCCAGCCCGGATTCTTCCTTCTTATACACGTCGGTATACTTGTCGCTGTAGATGGACTCCCAGTACCAAGAGACAACCTGTATTCCCGCCCCGACCTGTAGGAAAAGGGGTGATCGGCGGGGGCGGAACTCGAGGAGCCCCAGCAGATAAAAGCCGAATTCATTCTCATTACGGATATCCTTATAGACGATGTCGCTCGTTCCCAGATCAAAGACCGACGAAAACAATTTCTGGGCGCCCAGGTCGACCCCGACATGGGCGGTGTTTTCGGGATTCAAAGAAAAGAGGAGCTGAACCCCGCCGCCGAAATTGTCTGTGTCGACATCCAGAAATTCATCCAAGTTTTCTCTATTAACTTCTATATAGTTCAAATCGGTCGCTGACGGCGGAGTCAGCAATCTTCCCATTTTCGCGTACGGTCTGAACGAGAAGGAACGCTTCCGAGAGACGGGGACGGTGACCTCAGGCTGGGCCTGAGGTTTTTCAACAGGCAGGGCTTTTTCAAAAACTGGTTCTTCTTTTTTCGGCGGCGTCGGAGCCTCAACCTTCGGCGGCTCCGCTTTGATTTCTTCGATGATCTCGACGAGGCTGTCATAAATATAGCCGTTAACGACGGTCCCCTTGGCATCCGGCGGCAGGACCACTTTGTACCAACGGCCCTCTTTGCCGGGCGACTCGAAAAGAGTCCCCACGGGCACGGTTTTAAGAATGGCGCTGGTGATGTCCGCTTTAGACCGGATATTGGCCCCTCGTAAGACGATGACTTTCAGCTTAAAGATCGAAGCTTGGCCGGCCGCGGCCGTCGCCTCCAGCAGAAGGGCAAGACTGAGGAAGAGAAATACTCTTTTTGGGAACCGGACGGATCGCATCCCGTTCTCCTTTCCGTGGGAAAATTTTTCTGATGGCCCTATCATTGAAAAAACTCGAGCGGCTGTCAAGCCGCAAAAAATCCGGAGTCAAAGTACCTCGTTACGCAATTTAGTCCGACCCGAAGACTCGAATCAGAATAGGAGAAATTCAAGTTATGTCCTCTCCTATTGGGCAATGAGTCGCTTTGACCCCGAATGATATTGAAAATCGGCAGGATTTTCTTTAGGATACAGGCGAGGGAAGTCAATCGCATGCTCAAAAAACACCCGCGGAGTTTGGTTTTTATTTTCTTCACGGAAATGTGGAAGAGGGTCGGCTTTTACACGCTCATGGCCATCCTGGTCCTCATCTTTACGAAACGATTAAAAAGATTCTCGGCATAAGGAGTCGGGCTATGATGCTCATCCAAGAAAAAGTCAAACAGGCCGTCAACCTGCTCAAGGAATTCGGGGCCGACTGCTGGATCACGTTCACCCGGGAAAGCCAGATCAACGGCGACCCGACGCTGGTTTTCCTGACGCCGTCGAGTGTCACCTGGCATTCCGCTTTCATTATCAGCGCCGACGGAAAATCCCGCGCCATCGTCGGGCTCTATGACCAGAAAACCATCCAGGAAACCGGGGCCTATGATGACGTGGTCGGGTTCGTGACAAGTTTCAAAGAGCCTTTTCAGGAAACTATGAAAAAGCTCTCCCCAAAAACGATCGCCATCAACTATTCCCAGGGAAGCGAAATCTGCGACGGGCTGACCCACGGCATGTACTTAACTCTGCATGAGCTCCTTTCGGAGATCGGCCTCGCCGACAGGCTGGTCTCGGCCGAGAAGATCGTCTCGGCCCTCAGGGAGCGGAAGACCGCGGGCGAGATTGCCGCCATTAAAGAGGCCATCCGCGAGACGCAAGTCATTTTTGATAAAGCCGCCGGATTCATCAGGCCCGGCAAGGCGGAAAAAGAAATTGCTGCCTATATGCAAGCGGAGGTCGGACGAAAAAAACTCCAGCTGGCCTGGGGCGAATCGACCTGCCCGGCGGTCTTCACCGGCCCGGAGACGGCCGGAGCCCATTACACGCCGACAGACAGGCGGGTAGAGCGCGGACACGTCCTGAACATGGACTTCGGGGTCAAGGTCAACCATTACTGTTCGGATATGCAAAGGACATTCTATATCCTTGGCGAAGGAGAAAAAGGTGCTCCGGCCGATGTCCGGAAGGGATTCGAGACGATCGTCCGGGCCGTCGAGTCTTCGAAGCAGGCGATGAAACCGGGCATCCAGGGGATCGAAATCGACGCGATCGCCCGAAAAATCCTCGTTGAAAACGGCTACCAAGAATTTCCGCATGCACTCGGCCACCAGGTCGGCCGATTCCCTCATGATGGGACGGCGCTCCTCGGTCCCCAATGGGACAAATATGCCCACAAGCCCTTCCAGCGCCTCGAAGAGGGAATGGTCTTCACGATCGAACCCCGGCTGACGGTTCCCGGCCGGGGCGTCGTCACCATCGAGGAAATGGTCGTCGTGACCAAAGACGGCGTTGATTGGCTGACGACTCCGCAAACGGAGCTCCTCCTGATCCGCTAAACATCCGGGTAAAAATCCGGGGATAGGTACCTCAGGGGCTCTGCCTGATGTAAGAAAAATTTGCCTACCACATCCTTCTGATTTCATCCTCCAGCCCCGTCATCTCCCACCGGATCAAAGACACAGGAATCATGCCGGAGGCAAAGAACTCGTCCATGAACCGCTTGAGACTGAATTTCTCGCCGGGCCGGCGGGATCGGTCGGCGAGCAACTTATCGATATGGACCTTGCCCACGACATAGCTGGTTCCGTAGCCCGGTTGGTGCAGGTAAATCCTCATGTCTGTCCAGACGGTGTCTCCGTCCGGCCGAAGCCAGCCGTTCGGCGTTCGGTCGACGGCGTATTTCACGGCCTCCTCGAGACTGAACTCCCCGCTGTGCATTTTCAGGTCTCCCATCGCCCGGGCGCAGCGCATAGCGACAAGGATATAGATGAGCTCCCTTGCCCTCGGCCTTTGATCGAATAATCCGGCCTGCATCATCATCTCTTCCCAGGCGGTCGCCAGTCCTTCCGCCCGGGAATCCCAAATGTTATAGAGGAGAGGAACGCTCCGGACCGGGCTCGGATGGGGATCCCGGGCCATTCGCTGTTTTTCCAGCCAATGGAGGCTGTGACACTTCATGGGAAGCGAGTCGCGGTATTCGATTTCGGTGAAGAAATCACGCGGTCCGTCCGGCGGGATGAGCCGGCCGCGAAAAAGATCAAGCCGCATATAATCCGGGACCGTGAAGATCTCCTCCTGGCGAAGAAATTTCATGAGCGTATCCACCGCCTGGTTATAGCGGGTCCGGAGCTCTTCGACCGTCGCCGGCGGCACGAGCTCGGGGAGCTTCCGGTTGCGGTGCCTTTCAAGATCCAGGACGGCCATGGCCCTTTCAAACTCGCGCTCGACGATCGCCAGTTGTTCTTTCCAAGGGTAGGGGACCAAATGAACGTTTTTCATATACCAGTTGAAATTCTCGACGCCGATCCCGGACGGCGTTTTCATCCGAACTTGCTTTTTCTCGAGCCAGCCGCCGAATTCATTCACGGCAGAAGCGGCATTTTTCACGTCGGGGACGAGGGCCGGGTGGATCTCGGCCAGGCGTCTCTCGAGATTGCTCAGAATCGTCTGTTCCCTTTTTTTCACCTTGATGCCGAGGAACCAGAGGTCCTTGGCCTCTTCCACAAGGTTTTTTTTAGCCTGCTCGAGGATCCGCGGCACGGCTTGAAGCCTCGCCTTGAACTCCGGGATCTCGCTCTCTGGCAAAGGGAACTTCATTTTCCAAAGCTCGATCGTTCCATACATCTCCGGCCCCTCTCTGGCCGGCACGTCGGGCTCTGAGTCGGTGACCACAGCGTAAAAGCAGGGATTGCGCGCCCAGGGCCGGAGAACGCGATGGTCAAAGTCGAGCCCATTCATCTCGGCCCGGACGAGATGGCAGTCGATCTGTTGTCGGACCGGCCATGTTTTGCCGTCGATCCCGGCCAGCCGCCCCTGGAATATCTTCAGCTCTTGATGCTGCTTTTTCATCGCCGCAGCCGAATAATCGGGCAAGCCGTCGATTACCTTCGGCTTCTGGAACTCCCTCCACTCTTTGAACAATCGGACAAGCTCATCGTAGGTTCCTCGGCCTGGCTGTGCCCTTTCACTCGGAACAAAATAAAAGCCCGCTGTCAGAATTGTCAATAAAAGAAATCTATGGGCGAGTTTAGTTCGTCCTAGCATTTTGATTTCCTCCCCGAGCCGTCGCAGACTTGGATGATACGGCGGACCGGATCTCGTACATCCGGTAGCCCACCGTGCGGCAGGCCTCAATCGTTTCAAGATACGGCGTATCCGCGATGTCCAGAAATCCGATCTGGTAGTTTTCGCCGTCGCCGCGGCCGGTCGTCGCTTGGTCGCTGTACTGGAACCAGTGGGTCCCGATGATCAAGGGATTCCGCAGGGCGCCGATGACATAGCGCTTGTAGGCGGACGCCCGCTCGGCCTGGCTCTCTGTTTCTTGAAGGCCCGTATGAAACATCCCCCGGTCCAGCGCTCCGAAGTGGAATTCGCCGACGATGACCGGCCAATTAATATCCTCAGGAAGGCGAAAATTTTCGATGTCCCGGACATAGAGGTTATAGCTGATCACATCGCAGAATTTTTCGGCGGCCTTGACAGCCAGTGGATTGACCCAGGCAAAGCGGCAGCCGAGATAGAGATTGTCCGGCGCGATCTCCTTCACGGCTTCGCGGATCGTTTGGAAATAGGTCTCGGCCGTTTTCGTGTAAAAGGCCCTCAGGTCTTCGGAGGCCTTTGTTCTGTCGGGCGGCCGACGGCTTTCCAGGATATTCTCCCACGATGCGTATTGGGCACCCCAGGCCTGATTGAGCTTATCCACTGTGCCGTATTTGGCTTTCAGGTCTAATACAAAAACTTTCTTAGCTTCCTGGCCGGGCGGCGATGTCAGAGTGGCCACAGCTAGCGAGACTTCATCGCCCCAGCTGGCCTCGTTATCCACAAAGTATCCGATGCACCAGGGATCTCCGGCGGATTTCTCCTTCTGCCGATCGAGGCCTTTCCGGATTTCTTCTTTAAAATTAGGGTCATAGACATCCTTGAATTTTCCCCAATAGCCCTGGCTCCCTTCCAGGAGTTTTCCTCCGAATCCGATCGGAACCACATAGGGGGTTTTTCGCTTAAGATAGATCTCTTCATCGGACCAGTTGGCGACCGTGTTCATTCCCCAGCTCCAGAGGCGGCGGTGGCTGATCTCCGAAAACGCCTCCGGCCAGGACGACCCGTATTTGGCAAACAAATTGGCGGCCTGGAAATTGAAAGTTTCGTAGGTTCCTTTGCCTTGGTAATAATTCTGCGGCGCCCATGACGATTGGCCGTAGAATTGGGCGACCGGCGATCCTTGATCCGGGAGCGCGCGAAAGAGATGCTTGCGGTCAGTGATGGGCGTAACTCCGTTCTGGGACCGAACGCAATCGCTTCCATGCGACCAGAACAGCCTTCCCTCCGGATCGACCAGCCACCACTGCCCATTGTATTTTTCAACCCGAAAGTATCCGGTCGCGGTGAGTTGAGGGCCTGCTTTCCAGCCTCCAAACTTGTCCCAGTCATCAGGCCCGGGATTCCTGGCAAGATCCTTGTCCTCCTCTCCGTAGTATTTTTTGAGGTCATCGACACTGTGGGTTTTTCGCGGCCAATCCTTGTGGATGAACTGGCCGAATTCATCGATCATCGGGAAGAATTCGCTCTCGCTCATCGATACCCATGCCGGCGGGGTAAAGGTCCCCGAGGCGCGAATCCGGCCAACCTCAAAAACATGATCCGTCTTGGGATTGGAGACAAACAGGACAAGCCGGCTGATTTTGCCGATATCGAGAACCGCTTCTTTCAATAATCCGCCGGGATAGCCATTCATCCCGAACAGCCGGGGCGCCAGTTGTGCCGGAAGCGCGCGGGGCAGTAACATCCTGACATTCTTTTTTTCTCCTGGGCGAAGGTCGATCTGTTTAGCCAGGCTGCCCTTCATCCCCTCGGCTCCGGGATTTTCGATCCGGAATCGGACGGCGAACGCTACGCTTTCAAGGTTTTTTATGTCGAAGGCGATATGCTGAAAGGCCGTCAGGTTCCATTCGCCCTGGGGAGCCTTGAATGTCAGGCCGGGATCGGGAAGGCTATGGCCGGTCGTAACGCGGAGAGCGCCGCCGTCTTTGCCCCCTTCAACCTTGATTTTGGCGTCACGTGTTTCGACGGAGGCGATATCAAACTTGGTACTGAAGTCAATGAGCATCTCCTCCGGTGTGGGCCGGAGGGCGGCTTCTATGATCAGCATGCCGTAACAATCGTAGCTGTTCCAGCCCATCGGGGCAAGTTCGGGCTTTAATTTTGCGGCCGATCGGGAGGCCGTACGTGCTCCAGCCTTGTTTATAGGACGGCCGGGTTGAACGAACATCAAAATCAGAGCGGCCAGGGAAAAGCATATCATTGAGGCTTTCATGACTCCCTCCTCGTTCATTCTGTAAAAATGACCAGAGCGTCTGGGAGATGGGTCTGGAACGAATCCCATGAGTTCCCTCTGAAAAGAACTCTAGGCAGAAATCGAAGGAATGTCAAGACATGAAATCAAGGGAAAATGCATCATTTTTTAGGCTGGCGAGCTCCGCGCTGATCGGCCATAATCGCTGCGCCGCCCGCTCATTATAAGAGGCAAGCGAGAAGGAACGGCGCCGGATTATTGACAGTCAATAGCCTCTCGACTTCGTCACCTCCGTCAATCCGATTTTTCGTCTCTTCTCCGAGAGCCAGAAAAAAAGTAAAATATCCGGCAGATCAAGGAGGAACGGCTATGATCAAAAAAATCTGGGCATTGTCATTCCTGAGTGTATGGATCTTGCTCACCGGCTTTTCATCTTCCCCGGCCCAAGAACCCAAGGAGATCATGCTTCCCAAGCCGCAAACCGACGGCGGGATGCCCCTCATACAGGCTCTCAAGGCAAGACAGTCTTCCCGGGAATTCAGCCAGGAGAAACTCCCTCTGCAGGTCCTTTCCAATCTCCTCTGGGCCGCCGACGGGGTCAACCGCCCTGACGGAAAGCGGACGGCCCCCTCCGCGGTGAATTGGCAAAATATCGACATCTATGTCGCCATGGCCGACGGGCTCTATCTCTATCAGCCGTCGGAACACGCATTGAAGGGCATTCTCCCGGAAGATGTCCGGGCGGCTACCGGAAGGCAGGATTTTGTCAAGGATGTCCCCGTGAACCTCATTTACGTGGCGGATTTTTCCAAGATCAACAGGGGGACCGAGGAAGACAAGAACTTTTACTCCGCCGCCCACACCGGGTTTATCAGCCAAAATGTGTATCTTTACTGTGCGTCCGAAGGACTGGCCACGGTCGTCCGCGGATTGATCGATCGGGAATCCATGGCCAAGCTGATGAAGCTCAGGCCCGACCAAAAGGTCATGCTCGCCCAATCTCTCGGATACCCGAAAAAAAAGTAGGTTGACCGAGACAAGGTCGCACTCTATCATCTCGTCTTCGGGAAGTTCAAGGTGTCCCTGGCCCTCATGGTTGGATGCTTCGCTTATCACGAGCTGTCAAGAGCCTGAAAAGCACTGGGCAAAAACCTGGCCTTCAATGATGACACAGAGTAAAATTTCGTGTACATTGAGAACGAACCAGTGGCGTCCGAGAAATGCCTTGAAAGCAAAAGTTTTGAGGATTCTGATCCTCGGTCTATCGACCCTGATCCACCCGAACTCTGGACCCTGCCAGAGCCTGAATTGGCAGGGCCAGCTCTCGGGCTGGCTCATGGCGAATGATCGCCAGCCCGCAAAAACCCAACTCGGTGTCCGCTATATTCCCACATTCTCGCTCAAGAAGAGTTTTGGCGAGAAATTGGCCCTCGATGGCGAAGCCTCATTCAACATCTTCGGCTCAGCCCAGGTTCACCGTATAGACGATATCCAAACCAGCGGAGACATCAAACCCTACCGCCTCTGGGTAAGGTTTTCCACATCGCAGTTTGAAGCGAGGCTCGGCCTCCAGAAAATCAATTTCGGCTCGGCTATGCTTCTTAGGCCCTTGATGTGGTTCGACAGGATCGACCCCAATGATCCCCTGCAGTTAACAGAGGGCGTCTATGGCTTGCTTCTTAAATACACCTTCCTGAACAACGCCAATATCTGGGTGTGGGGTCTCTACGGCAATGACGATCCCAAAGGATGGGAAGCCGTTCCGTCGCAGCGGAAATCCGCCGAATATGGCGGCCGCCTGCAGGCCCGCTTTCTCGCCGGAGAGATGGCCTTGACGTATCATCACCGGAGGATCGATCCGCAAAGAAGCCTCTATCCACTGCCCCCGGAGGAAAAACGAGCGGTTCCTGAAAACCGGCTCGCCCTGGACGGAAAATGGGACATCGGCCCCGGCGTTTGGTTCGAAGCGGTTCTGGCGCATCAAGACTTCGAGTTTTATCGTTTGCGCGTTCAAAAATATTTGAACGTCGGCCTCGATTACACCTTTTCAGTGGGAAACGGACTCCATCTCCTGACCGAATATCTGACCGTGGCCTCCTCGGAAAAAGTCCTGGGGGCCGGGGAAGCCCTCCGATTTTCCGATGTTTCCCTTGATTATCCCCTGGGCCTGCTCGACAGGATCAGGGGGATGGTTTTTTACAACTGGAAGACAAAAGACTGGTACCGCTTTATCACCTGGCAGAGGACGTATGATAAATGGAGCTTTTACATAATTGCGTTTTGGAATCCCGAAGAATATAGGATTTACGCAAGCCAGCAGGGAAAGAGCCTGTTCGGGGGAAAAGGGATCCAGATCATGGCTGTCTTCAATCATTGAGGGCGAGGTCAATATGGACAATTCAATCCTGATCAGGACGGAAAACCTGGTGAAAGTCTATCCCATGGGCGAACAATCCATTGTTGCGCTCG
>CAZIDN010000015.1:0-59676 GCA_964537875.1 uncultured Eubacteriales bacterium | reverse complement strand
TCATCGCCGGCAAATATAAGATCATCGAGGAGATCGGCCGCGGCGGCATGGGCGTAGTCTACAAAGCCGAGGACCTCAAGCTCAAACGGTGTGTGGCCTTGAAATTTCTGCCGCCGCTTTTAATGGATTCGCGGGAACTCAGGGAGCGGTTCCTCATCGAGGCCCAGGCGGCCGCAGCGCTTTCCCACCCGAACATCTGCGTCATCCACGAAGTCGGGGAAAGCGAAAATCGTCCCTACATCGCCATGGAGTACGTGGAAGGGGAGACGCTCAGGGACAAGATCAAAAAGGGGCCGCTCGCAGCCGGCGCGGCCCTGGACATCGCCATCCAGGTCGCCGATGGTCTCGATTTAGCCCACGGCAAGGGCATTATCCACCGCGACATCAAAAGCGCCAATATCATGATAACCGGCCAGGGCCAGGCCAGGATCATGGACTTCGGGTTGGCCAAGGTCAAAGAGGGGCCTCTTCTGACAAGAGAGGGAACGACCTTGGGAACTGTGGCCTACATGTCACCGGAGCAGGCGAAGGGAGAGGAAGTCGATCATCGGTCGGACATCTGGTCTTTGGGCGTGGTCATGTATGAGATGCTTTCCGGAGTGCTCCCCTTCAAGGGGGAACGCGAGGCTTCGATCCTTTACTCTGTCGTGCATGAGGACCACAAACCTCTGAGAGCCCTCAAGCCGGATGTTCCCCTGGAGCTTCAGCAAATCATAGACCGGAGTCTTAAGAAAAAGCCGGAAGCACGCTATGGTTCCGCGGCTGAGCTGCTGATTGACCTGAAGAACTACAGAAATCGTCTTACAGGCGCCGGTCCTGGAGCTCTTAATTTACGTTCGATCCTCCGTCTCATTCGAAAACCTATCGTGGCCGTTCCGGCGGTACTAGTGATCGCCGCCATCGCTGTCGCGCTCGTTTGGCTCTTCAACCATCAGGCCAGGATCCGTTGGGCCAGAGACGTAGCTGTCCCCGAGATCAGGAAGCTCGTTGACGAGCAGCATTTCGCTGCGGCATTCCGTTTGGCGGAGAAAGCGGAAAAGATTATTCCCAAAGAACAGCAATTGATGGAGCTGCTGCCGCAGGTCGAGCGGGACTTCTCCTTCCAAACGGTACCCCCAGGGGCAGATGTCTATCTATATGTTGAGTTCGACGGCACCTGGGAGCACATCGGCCGATCGCCGATCGACAAGGTGAAAGTCTGGCCGGGATATCATCTGTGGAAAATCGAAAAAGACGGGTATGAACCCCTCGAGGGGGCCGAGCGGACGGTTTTAGGCTCCGCCGTCGAGATCAAGAGGACGCTGGACGCAAAAGGAAGCCTGCCTCTGGGAATGGTCAGAATACCGGGCGGGAAACATGGGCTGGGATTGACGGGTCTCGATCATTTGAACGAAAAAGAAATCGATGACTACCTCATCGACAAGCATGAGGTCACGAATAAAGAATTCAAGAAGTTCATCGATCAGGGGGGCTACGAAAAAAAAGAGTACTGGAGACACACGTTCAAGAAAGACGGGAGAACACTTTCCTGGGAACAGGCGATGGCCGGATTCAGCGATAGGACGGGGAGACCCGGTCCGGCGGCTTGGGAAATGAGCGATTACCCCGACGGCCGGGACGATCATCCGGTCGGCGGGATCAGCTGGTACGAAGCCGCGGCCTACGCCGAATTCGTGGGGAAGAGCTTGCCGACCGTTTATCATTGGGACAGGGCGGCGGATCCGTGGCTGAGCGACGTTTATATTCCCCTCGGCAATTTCAGCGATCGCGACACCTGGCCCATCGGCAGTTCACGATGTGTCAGCATTTATGGCGTTCATGATATGGCAGGGAATGTTCGCGAATGGTGTTGGAACCAACGCGGCGACTGGAGATTCCTCTTGGGTGGCGCCTGGAACGATCAGGTTTACATGTTCAATTGGGCGTATGCACAGCCGCCCATGGATCGGTCCCCGGGCAATGGATTCCGGTGCATCAAATACCTTGGAAAAGCCGATAACCAGGCAGCCCTGAAGTCAATTACCGAAATCCCGTATATCGACTTTCTTAACAAGGAACCGGTTTCGGACGAAGTCTATAAAATCTATCTGGACATGTATTCGTATGACAAAAAAGAACTGCGCAGCCGGACCGAATCCGTAGACGAGAGTGACAAGGACTGGATCAGGGAAAGGGTTTCCTTTGATGCCGCCTATGGCGGAGAGCGCGTTCTAGCCTATCTTTTTCTGCCGAAATCCGGCAAGCCGCCGTATCAGACCGTTGTCTATTTCCCGGGAAGCAATGCGATAAATATCCGTTCGAGCGAACTCCTGTATATCAACACCTTCGATTTCATCATGAAAAGCGGGCGAGCACTGTTGTATCCGGTCTATAAGAGCACTTATGAGCGTGGAGACGGCTGGGGTTCCAGCATCCCCGACGAGACGAATTCCTATAAAGAACACGTCATCCAATGGGCCAAGGACCTCAGGCGGTCCGTGGACTATCTGGAAAGCAGGAGCGATATCGATGCTGATAAGCTCGCTTATTACGGTTATAGTTGGGGAGGGCGATTGGGCGGCCTGATGACTGCTGTCGAGGGGCGTTTTAAAACGGCCATTCTATATGTTGCGGGATTTAGATTTCAGAAACAGAAACCGGAGGTCGACCCTTTTCATTTCGTATCACGGGTCCGTATTCCCGTTCTCATGCTGAACGGCCGCTACGACAGTTTTTTCCCCTACGAGACCGCGCAAATTCCAATGTTCAAGCTCCTGGGAACACCCGAGGAGCACAAACGTCATCTCATATATGATACGGGGCATAACATCCCCAGGAATCAGCTCATTAAAGAATCCCTGGAGTGGTTGGATAAGTATCTGGGGTCCGTGAAGTGAAATCAGTGCCGTGGACGTTAAGATAGCCCGAGAATGTCTTTCAGACTCTCAATCGTTGATATTAACCACCCCTGCACCTCCAAGGAATTAGGAGGGGATACAGGTTGACGTTGCTAGGCCGAAGACGCCTCCCGCTCTATCAAAATTTCTTAACCCCCTATGGTCCCCCTCTGTAATTAAGAGAACTTAAGGTATGCGTCTATAGAAAGGGTGGGCGATAGAGGACTTGAACCTCTGACTTCTACCGTGTGTCACAAGGACCACGCCTTCCGGTTCCGCCTAGAGGCCGTAGCGCCGGGCGGCGTCGGCCAAGCGGCGCGCTTACACAATTCACGGTCTTTCGTCAACGGACGTTGACGTTTTCGACGCTTTTTGGGGCGTGCCCCGCGCCATTTCTTGTCGTTGTCCCTGGATTCTTGCCTTGTCCCGTTCCTGGCCCGTTTCTTGATACTTCGTTTCCGATGTGCCGGGAATCTACCGCCCTCGCCATCCGGAACGCACCGTTCTCTACCGGGTGCTTTTCCATCATTTCGAGCGGTTCGTCGCCGAATATGAGGGGCGTTTTGAGCGGGAATACGGCTTCTTCCGGCCGATCGTCAAGGACGTGACCGAAGGTCATCACGAGGCCCGCAGGGCCGTGGTGATCTCATGGTACGTCGTCTGGGGCATGAGATTGCCGCGTCGCTTCGCTCCTCGCAACGACGTCTTGACTGCGGCAATCCCTGCTGCGGTTTTGCCCGGATCCGGTGCCCGCGCTGCCGGGCGGAACATCTTCTGATGTTACGAGGTTGACCCGATGGTCTGTCCGAAGTGCGGAGGGAAGATGAAGGTCGTCGCCTTTATTATGGACTACCAGGCAATCGATAGGATTATCGAACATCTGAAGTTGACGTTCGTTGCCGAGAAGCCGCCGCCATGCCATGTCTTCAAGCTGCTCGCACTCATGGCGGCCGAGGAGCAGGCGGAATATTTTTGAGGACACGGGGTTTCGAGAGGCGTCGGAGGTCTATCGTCTCTCGGGAAGTTTTCAGGTCCTCCGCAACGAAGATGTCGCCGGCCGGCCCATCTCACGACAATTTTCTTGTTCTTGACCTCGGCCCGAGGTCGGGAGTATCATTTTTTCGTGAAGGGAGGCAACGATTCCGAGCTGGATGGCAGGGAAAATGCTTAGCCGAGAAAAACGAAAGTCTTATCCTTCCGTCGATCATCTCTCCGCCTCTTGTTCCCTCGCGGGCTCCGCTCATACCGCATATCGTCGCGTTGGGAGTTTGATGTATCATATCCGCGAACGAGAAGGCCAATGCAGAAAGCGATGAGCCCAGTTGATTACGGCTGGGATGATGAATTCTCAGTCGCGTTCGAGCCCTATGCCGCGCGGAGGCTTCGACCGGCCCGCGTCATAAAACAACTGCGGGATTTGTCTCTTTTATGGAGCGAACAGGGCGAAAGACGGGGAGAGGTTTCCGGGAAATTCCGTTTCCAAGCCGCCGACAGGAGCGCTTACCCCGTTGTGGGGGACTGGGTGGCCATGGAGCCCTCCGGGGACGATCTGGCGACTATTCACGCCGTCCTGCCGCGCCGCAGCGCCTTCGTCCGCAAAGCGGCGGGTGAGGTCGTCGAAGCCCAGGTGGCGGCGGCCAACGTCGACACCGTTTTCCTCGTCAGCGGGCTCGACGGCGATTTCAATCTGCGGCGCGTCGAGCGCTACCTCGCGACCGCCTGGGACAGCGGCGCATCGCCCGTCATTCTGCTCAATAAGGCCGACCTGCGGGACGACCTCCCGAGCGTCATCGTCGAGGTGGAGCTCGTCGCGGCCGGTGTGCCGGTCGTCGCGGTCAGCGCAGCCACCGGCAGGAACATGGACGTCCTGCAGCCCTACCTGGTCCCGCGGAAAACCGTCGCTCTCCTCGGATCGTCGGGAGTGGGGAAATCCACTCTGATCAACCGCCTGCTGGGTGAGGAACGATTCCGAACCTCGCCGGTGAGCGACGCCGAAGAGGGGAGAGGCCGGCACACGACCACGACGCGCGAGCTCGTCAGGCTGCCGGGCGGAGCGTTATTGATCGACACGCCCGGCATGCGCGAGCTCCAGCTCTGGACGGATGACGAGGGATTGGGCCGGCCCTTTAAGGACATCGAAGACTTGGCGGCGCAATGCCGGTTCGACGATTGCTCGCACGAACAGGAACCGGGCTGCGCCGTGCAGGCCGCCGTCCGGGACGGGACCCTCGACCCGCGCCGGCTGGAGAGCTATCTCAAGCTGCGCAAGGAGGTCCGTTTCCTGGCCCTCAAGAAGGACGTCAAGACGCGGCGGCAGCGGGAAAAAGCGGCCGGCCGGCAATTCGCCGCCAAGCTCAAAGAGGTCAAGAAGTACAAGCCGAGCTATAAGTAGCCGCTCGAGGCCTTCAACAGCCTAGCCCGTACTCCTTGACATGAAGGCCTCCGCAAATCTTAAATATTCTCGATGTCAACCGCCTATCCGGGGTTTTTAAAAGAGAGAAGTGGATGCCGTCTAAAGAGCGGGTTTCCAGTCCAATGATCATGTTCGCCATGGCGACGGTCGTTTGCTTCTCAGGATTTCTATCGGGACA
Organism: uncultured Eubacteriales bacterium; assembly: GCA_964537875.1. Lineage (GTDB taxonomy): Bacteria > Acidobacteriota > Aminicenantia > Aminicenantales > UBA4085 > JAPKZH01. Next base: position 54,209 of record CAZIDN010000015.1, on the reverse strand, counting down.
GGAAGGTCATGGGCAGATCGGCCGAGAAGCCCTCGATAAAATGCGCGATCGAGACCTCCAGCCCGAAAAGATCCTGGGCGTCATCGGCCTCCGCGAAGGGATGAAGGCCGGGGAAGCCGGGGCCAGCTATGGGTACTTCACGTTCAAGATGAGCCGGCGGGTCGGGAACTCGGGCCTTGTCTATGCGAACGATATCGACCCGGGCGCGCTCAAGCAGATCGAAGAGAAGTGCGCGTCCGAGGGAATCAAGAATGTCAAGACCGTCCTGGGGGCCGTGGACGACCCTCTGTTCCCGTTGGGCACAGTTGAGAGGTCGTGTTTCGAGCTTGACCGGGCCGCTCCAGCGGTGATAAAATCCAGGCATTAGAAAAGGGAGGGGTACTATGCAGTGCCCGAATTGTCACGCTGAGAACAAGGAAAACTCGCGGTACTGCAGCAGCTGTGCGGCGCTGTTGAATCCGGAGGGAGCGGAGGGGGCGTCCCTGACGAAGACCCTCGAAACCCCCTTACGTGTCTTGAAGCCGGGCAGCCTCATCGCCGGCAAATATAAGATCATCGAGGAGATCGGCCATGGCGGGATGGGCATCGTCTACAAGGCCGAGGATCTCAAGCTCAAGCGCTGCGTGGCCTTGAAGTTCCTGCCGCCGCTTTTAATGGACTCGCCGGAACTTAGACAACGGTTCCTGATCGAGGCCCAGGCGGCCGCGGCGCTTTCCCACCCGAACATCTGCGTCATCCATGAAGTCGGAGAAACCAAGGAATTCTCCTATATCGCCATGGAGTATGTGGAAGGGGAGACGCTCCGGGACAGGATCAAGAAGGGTCCGCTCAAGCCGGAGGAGGCGCTGGATGTTGCCACTCAGGTCGCGGCCGGGCTGGGAGAGGCCCACGGCAAGGGCATCATCCACCGCGACATTAAAAGTGCCAACATCATGGTCACGGCAAAAGGCCAGGCCAAGGTCATGGATTTCGGATTGGCCAAGCTCCGGGGCGGGAGCTCGCTGACCAAGAGCCAGACGACGTTGGGCACGGTGGCCTACATGTCGCCGGAGCAGGCTCGAGGGGATGAATTGGACGGGCGCACGGACATCTGGTCGCTGGGCGTTGTTCTTTATGAGATGCTCGCCGGTAAGCTCCCCTTCCGGGGAGAGCACGACCAGACCGTGATTTATTCGATCTTTCATCGAGAACCGGAGTCTTTAATGAAGGTCAGCCCCGGCACGGACCCCGAGCTGGAACATATCGTCAGCCAGGCGCTGGCCAAGAAGCCGGCCGACCGCTACCAGACGATGGAGGAGTTCCGGGAAGATGTCGCCGCCGTCGCTGAAGGATTCAGGCCGGTCAAGGCCAGGCGAAGGGTGAGAAGAAAAATATTCGGATTGAATGTGACTTATCTTCTCCCGACCGCCCTGGCTGTCATCCTCGTCCTTCTCGGACTCAACGTCGGAGGTGTCCGGGATCGGCTTCTAGGACGAAATGCCTCCCCGGCCCGAGCCATCAAGATGGCCGTGCTGCCATTCGCCAACCTCACCGGCGACCCGGAGCAGGAATACCTCAACGACGGAGTTACGCAGGAGATGATCACCCAGCTCGGGCGCCTACATCCGAAGGGCCTAAGCGTGATCGCCCGCACCTCGGTCATGCGCTACAAGAAGGGCGACACGCCGGTCGACCAGATCGGACGCGAGCTCGGCGTGGAATACGTCCTGGAGGGCAGCGCGCAGCGCGAGGCGAACCGCGTCCGCATCACCGCCGAGTTGATCCAGGTGCGGGACCAGACGCAGCTCTGGGCCGACACCTACGAGCACGACCTCTCGGGCTTCCGGGCGGTGCAGAGCGAGGTGGCGCAGAGCGTGGCCAAGGCGCTGGCGCTCAAGCTGCTCCCGGCCGAGCAGACCCGCTTGGCCTCCGCCCGGACCGTCAATCCCGAGGTCTACGATGCCTATCTCAAAGGGATGTTCTACGTGTCGCAGAACAACCCGGAGAGCTTCGAGAAGGGGATGCGGTATCTCCACCAGGCCGTGGAGATCGATCCTGCGGAGCCCCTCGCCTATGCCGGTCTTGCGCAGGGGTATGTCACCCTAGGCCATGGCGGCGCCGAGCAAGGCGATGCCTACCCGCGCGCCAAAGCAGCCGCGGAGCAGGCCCTGAAACTCGACCCCGAAATGGCCGAGGCCGTGGGCGCGCTGGCGGATGTCGCCCTTTACTATGAGTGGGAATGGACTAAAGCGGAGGAGCTTTTCAAGCGCGCGCTGGAGCTTAACCCCAGTTTGGCCATTACTCACTACCACTACGCCTGGTACCTGGTCCTCTTCGACCGCCTGGACGAAGCCATTACGGAGCACAAACTCGCCCGCGACCTCGACCCGCTTCGGGCGCTCAACACCGGCTGGCTCGGGGGCATATACAACTATGCGGGCCGTTATGACGAAGCGATCGTCGAAGCCAAGAAAGCGCTCGAATTGAATCCAAAGTTCTGGCCGAGCTACCACGTTTTGCGGGTTGCCTATTCAAATAAGGGAATGCATCAGGAGGCCATTGACGCGGCGATACGCCTTTTCGAACTGGATCCCGCCCGGGGTAACGCGGAGCTGGTCATGGCCTATGCGCAGGCCGGCCAGCGGGAAAAGGCGTTGGCGATCGTGCCCAAGTTGGAGAGAAACACCCCTGACTTCTCACGGGTGGGCAAGGCTTATCTGGCGCTCGGGGACAAGGACGCGGCTATGCAGGTCCTGGAGGACGCCTACAAAGCTCATCGAACCGCGCTGCCGTGGATTCGGACGCGCGGCTACGGATGGGACTCCATGCACGACGACCCGCGTTTACTGGACCTGCTGCGCCGGATGAACCTCACGGTGGGAGATAAGAAATAAAGGCGATTGGCATCCCCTTGAGCGATCAAGGGGATCAGAATGCGGCGAGCGTTTCCGGAAAAGGGGATGGTGGGCGATAGAGGATTTGAACCTCTGACTTCTACCGTGTGCGGGAAGCTACGCTCAAAGCGAAGGCGCATAATATAAGGGACTTCCGTTGTAAATCCGGGAACGCCTTTATCCATCAAAAGGTTTCGTTTTCTCCGGCCTCCCGCAGGATGGACACCGGACCGAGCAGGCCCGAGTCCAGAAGCGAGGTGGTTTTGGTGATCATGTCGAAGCGGAAAGCGTCGTGGGTCACGGTGACGCGCTTTTCCCTGGGGAGGTTGAGATCGCCGATGACGCGGTTGGCCCACAAGTTGATAACATCGATTTCCAGCGCATTGCCCGCTGGGCGGACGGCGCTGGTGATGTCGACGCGCCAGGGCGCCGTCCACAGGACGCCCAGCGATCGGCCGTTCAGCCTGACTTCGGCGACGGCCTTGACCGCGCCGAGATCGAGGAACACGCGTTTCCGAGAATGGATCGCTTCGGACGGCTCGAGGTCGAACGTTTTGCGATAGGTTGCTTTGCCGGAATAAAATTTGATGCCGTCTTCAGGGCGCCGCGTCCAGCTTACGAGCTTCGGGAATTCGGCTGACTCAGGCCCGCCCCATCGTGGGTCGAACGCGACCTTCCAGCCGCCCGTGATTTCCTGGATGGAGACGAGTCATGGGAAATTGCGCGGCGCCTTTCCCGGCGCCTCGGCGGCGATCGGTTTTCGGAAAACGACAAAAAACGATTGCATCGGCGCGAAGTCCAGGGGGACGATGGTCCGGCCGCCTTCCTGGCGGAAAGCGGCCGCATCTCGGATTTCCCCAAGGACCGGGTCCCAGATCTCCGGCCGTTTCCCGACGACGCGGAAGGCGCAGTCCGAGGAGAGCGTATAGCCTTTCCGGTTGGAAACGAAATATATATCGGCTTCCTTGGATGTGCGATGGATGAAGTCCAAACCGGCCGGTTTGGCGCCGACGGGCGACGCTTCGAAATCCGGCGGTACGCCGTCTCCCGTCAGGATCTCGCGCGGGGTTCTGCCCCAGATCACCCGGCCCTGGCCGTAGCGATGTTCGGTGCGGGTTTTTCCATCGCAGTCCCCCCAAACCTCATCGGCGATGGCGCTGACTTCGTCGTCGCAGCGCGGATAGTCCTTCAGTCCGGACGCCTTCTCCGGTTTGGGCCCGACGACCGTTGCGCCGGCGCGGACGAGATCGCGAATCTTACGGACCGCTTCGAGCGGCATCGACCGGGAGGGAACGGGCGATACGGACAGGGAAAGCGCGCTGCCGATCATCTTGGCCATTTCAGGGGAAGTAGTCGTGCAATTCTGCAGGACGAGGAGCCGGTAGCTCAGGCCGTCGGGAAGAACGATCCGGCCGCCTTCGACCGACATGCGGGTCAAGAGGGCTTCGGTGTTGGCATAGTCGAAATCATAGCCGGGGCCGAGCGCCGGGTCCTCGGCTTTGGGCGGGGCGATAACCGGAGGCCGGTCGCCGAGGTAATAACAAACATCGCCGGCGAAGACTCCCTGTTGGAGCATATACTGGCAGCGCGCAAGGTAGGCGAAGAAGGCCGGCGATTGCTCCCACCAAGTGCTGTTGGCGTTCCAATGCTGGCCGGCGCAGAATTCATAGCCGGGCTTGCCGTCCGAAGGCGGCTGGCAGGTGGCCTGGTGCAGCATGATGGAGTTGATCCCTTCGCCGAAGGCGGTGTCGACGTAGGGCTTGAGGTCGGACGGCGCCAGCGACCAGTGCGTTCGATCGCGCTCCTGCTGGGTGAACGACTCGGCCATGGCCTGGGGCTTGCCGTAAATATGAGCGGCCGAGGCGGTCTGCTTGAGATTAAGTCGCATATAAGGATCCGCGTTGTAACCGCCGGGGAAATTGAAATGTCCGTTGACCCAGAATTCGCCGGCCGGCAAATCGCAGCGGCCCTCGTTTTTCAGCGAATCCATGGGCGGGAGATTGCCCGGGCCGGCCGCCTCGCTGCCCATGCGGATTCCCCGCTGGTGGCAGAGCTCAGCGAAATGGCCATAGAAATTTTCGGCCAGACAATCCTCTATAGTGCGGTCGAAATCCTCCTTGAACCGCGCCGTGAATTCGGCGTCGACGACGATGCGGCCGGCGAGCGCCGGTAGATACGGTTTCAGGTTATAGCCGCGGAAACGGAGGAATTGGGCCGGAAAATCCCGGGTCCAGGTCAGCTTGCCGCATTCCCAGCTGTCCGACCAGAGGTAGTCCAACCGCCCTCCCGCCTTGGCGGCCTCGTCCAGGACCGTTTGGCCGAGATGGCGGAAATGGTCATCGAGCGCCGCGGGATTCAGGTAATCGATTTGATAGCCGGCCCCCTCGGCGAAGGTGTCGCCCTTCGGGTAAGGATCCCAGCGGCTTCCGGTCAGCGTATATCCGGTCCGTAAAATGGTCCAAGCGCCGGCCGGGATGTCCCAGTCGAAACGGCCGTCCGCATTCAGCCGGTCGGTCACGTCGACGATCGTTCGGGGATCGATCGCCTTGTCCGGTTCTTCCGGGAAAGCCTGGACCCAGACGTCTTCGTAGTAGCCGTCAACAGCCGGGGGCGCGGGCAGCGCGCCGCGGAATTTTCCCGGGCCCCGCACTTTGAGTTCGGACTGCGCGACTTTCTTCATGGCGTTGTCCGGGGTGACCCAGGGGCCGATCATGACCCAGCCTCCGGCCAGGTTGAAGCCCATCTCGATCTTCAGCCGGGCCGCTTCCTTGACGGCGTGGCGGAAGAGCTCGCGCCATTCCGGGCCCAGGAATTTCACGCCCGGAAGGGGCGCCAGGCCAGCATATCCGCCCGTACAGATCAGATTGACGCCGCTGATGCCCTTGGCCCTGAACTCCTCGAGATCGCGGGTGATCGCGGCCTTGTCGACGCGGTTGAACAGCCACCACCAATAAACGCGCGGCTTGGCCGAATCGGGCGGATGGAGGAAGCCTGCGTCGAGCCCGGAGGCCGCCGGCTTACAGGCCGTCAGGCCGGCGACGAAAACGATGAAGGCAAGGGCCCATGGACGACAGGCGCGGAGAAAGGATTGGAAGTACGCCCGGATCGGCAAGTGCGGCATGAAGAATTCTCCTCTTCGGTTCGGAACGAACGGACTATAGCTCCCGGCTTCACGCCTTGTCAAGGCGCGCCGGGGAGAACGGGCGGAGGGGTTTTACAGGAGAATGTCAGCAGGTGTTCGAAAAAGCTGGCATTCCCCGGGAACGCGGAATACTTTTGATCATTGCTTTATCATGGGGAGGGGGAGTTTACCTTCTTTCGGCTGATGCGGAAGGGCTTTTCGCTCATACAACCTCTTCATGGGCGCCTTTGGGGGATTATTGACATCGCCGCACGGTCGGCGATATATTTCCTGCGTGGTCAAGAGCGGGGATTCAGGACCCGGAGCGGCAATTCACCACGCCCCGGAAAAAGGAAACTTCTATCCCTAAAACTAAGTCTAGGTGGAATCGGCTATAACGTGTTATCTAGAAACGAAACGCAAAAATTGGCTTATATGGAAACCATCTTAACAAAACTTATAATGGAGGAGGTGCAGTGTGAGCGGAAAATTTGACGGAATGCACATCTATGAATATATGCGCGCAACGCAGGCAAAATATGAGATACGAGGCGATTACATATATGAATATATGCGCGCAAGTCAGCCTGTCTATGAGATACGGGGAAACTACATCCACGAATATATGAGGGCAACGCAACCGGTATATGAAATCCGTGGCAACTACGTCCATGAGTATATGCGCGCTACTCAGCCGGTATACGAAATTAGGTCATGAGGAATAACAATTCTATTAGAGAGGGACCGCTCGCTTCGCTCGCGGCCCCTCAATTGCGAAGTTATGCCAATTGACGGCTTGTATTGCTTTTAGTCCGCATGGTACTCTTGGTGCTGCCATGGAACTTAGAGACTTTATTCTGAAGTGCCAATATTACGCACTGAGCGACATAGTCGTTTACTACAAAGACGGTAAGTACAGCCAAGACTCGGAACCATCGATATATGATGTCGTTGACGAAATGACTCTTGATGCAGAAGCTTTTGGTGACCTCGAGATATTTATTGAGGTACCTTCAAAGAGGCTTATTTATCGTAAAACCATATCGATGACGCAGGTGTCTCCACTCTCTCTTCCAGAGGCTGACGCAACAACTTTGCCTAAAGTCCGTATTATATTCAATTCATTGAGCCTTGCACCAGAGCAATTGATATTGGAGAATGAGTTTACCCTTCCTGTTAAAAACTGGCTTTCTGTGAAAAGAACTATCCCAGATCACTATCCATCCATCGATGCTTCGTATGGAATACCTTATGGAATCTACAAACTTGAAATAGGCTTGCCAGAGTCACCAGAATTTATCGACCGATCAGCAGAGATAATTGTTGCATTGGATCCGGAGATAATTTTTAAAACAACAATGATAATGTCAGGAAGAATTGTAAGAGACTATTCAAAACCTTCCTACTCGATTAAGTGGATCGATCCCCTAGCATTCAGTCTCTTTGAGATGATAAAAAATCGGATTGGCAATAAACAAACTAGTGAAATTCAAGGTGCATTTATGCGGGAGTTCGCCAAGGCAAAGTCTTTAGAAAATAATGTGCTACCAAGAATGCCGAAGGATACATCAGATGATGAAATCTTCCAAATCTCTCGCAATATGGCCAGTTACAGGTTTCTTTATTTCGTCGAGAATGAAATCAGGCATTTTCTATTAAAAAAATTCCACAACATATATAAAGAAGCAGCCACAAACCCAAAGTGGTGGATGGGCTGCTTCCCCGAAGAAATCCGAAACCATATAAAAGAGAAGATGTCAACCAAAAATCCAATACTTGATAGGATAAAAATAGAAGGGACACCGCTTCATTACTGTAGCTTCAATGAGTTAGGGCAGCTAATCGAAAAAGATTGGCACAAGATATTTAAAGATAGACCTCTTGATAGGCACCCTTTCTTCGGGCACCTATCCTATCTTGAAAATATTAGGAACGCTATCGCTCACAATAGGCCATTGAGCAATGCTGAGGTTGCAATTCTCTTTGAGAACGGCCACTCCATTTTAATGATGCTTGGCATAAATATAAGAAAGACCACGTATAAATCTTTTTTCGGTGAGTATAGTCTTTGAAAGAATTGATTTATTGCATTGCAGGGTTCGATCAGGGACGCGCCCTAATTGGCATAACAAATCGCTGCAGGCCACGCCTTAAAGGGCGACTATGAGGATAGCTTTGGTTGGAGTATAATGAGTATACAGGCCTGATACGGCAGCGCCGCTAAGCTCTATCGTTAACAGCCATGACCCATGAACGGCGGGAAAGATTTATGCCTGTCGAAAAATACAAATCATTTGAATTACTTAAGAGTACCGAAAATGAAGGTCAAGATTACGTAATTAAAGTTAATAATCGTTCTTCTAAATACGTTATTATGGCCCCTCATGGTGGAGGGATAGAACCAGGAACAACAGAGATTGCTAAGTCTATAGCAGGTAATGTGCTTAGTTTATACACTTTCTCTGGCATCAAAAGGACAGGTAATAAAGATCTTCATATTAAAAGTGAACTATATGATGAGCCGCGCGCGCTAAGATTGGTAAACTCTTCAGAGGTTGCCATAGTGATTCATGGGTGTGAAGATAATGATAAAAATGTATATATAGGCGGATTAAATGATCAACTTATGAAAAAGATATCAGATGCTCTCAATGAGGCTGGTTTTCATGTTAAGCCGTCAGTTCAGTCTCATTTGGCAGGAAAACATCCTAACAACATCTGTAATGCGTGCAAGACAAACAAGGGTGTCCAGATCGAAATAAGCAATGGACTTAGAAAGGCGATGTTTAAGCGTTTGGATCGTACAGGGAGAAAAGAGAGAACAGGAAAATTCGAAGTATTTGTACAAACCATTCAAGCTGTTCTCGAAAATAAGTGAATCTGCTAACAACGGTATCAGCTCGGACCGGCAGTTCAGCTGCGCTCCATTGCCAGCCGGTCATGCGGTGCTTTAGGCTAAACAGAATTCGTCAGATCGGCGAGGAACTCTGCGCTGGTTCCCAAAAACTGGACAGTTGGGGTAGGTCAAGACTTTTCGAATGCTAATGATATGATAATCGAAAGGCGCATTCGAAAGAAAAAAGGAAAGTGGTGGTTAGTCCCAAAAGACCTGAACGATAAGAAATAAATATTCAGCGTTATATAATTTGAGAAAAATAATATCTTTCACGATTCTTAAGCGCCCCCTGAAAATTCTCGAATTAGGCAAAATATTCACTCTTGATTTTAAAAATCCGCCGCGAGAATAAAGAGCTAATTTAAAATAGCGAATTAGGCAGCCGGCTGTTCTATTAAGTCAGGGATAAGGAAATATTCAAAATTCTTCACAATCCAGCTTCCAACTTTATGTAATCCCCTGCCAGAGCTTGCATCATTGACTAAGAAGTTTTTGTTGATTTCAAAACATCGCGTAAACAAGCGAGAGCTTGACGAATGCGTTGAATATTTGGTTGGTAAGTCTTAGGCGTATGGTGGGCGTCATCTGCGCTAACAAACATAGCTTGAATACGATCCACTAGCCTTACTTCTAGCCCGGATTCAACAAAAATAGCTCTTACATCATTTTTATTCATATTATGTGGACTTGTTGTGCGATTTAATTTTGCTTTGGCGATTATTGATGCCAGCTGACAGGCAGCATGTCGAAGTTCTTCTTCAGCTTGCTGGAGACGCACCGGTGTAGCTTTGGGATCATTGGTTATCGCCTCAGCCTCACGCAATCGTTCCTCGAGTGGCGACCAATTTAATGCAACAATATGCGGGCCATCCTTTGTATATCCGGTTATTTGATAATGAATACCATTTAAAGTTCGACAGCCCGCACAGACCTCATTCGCCCACGACCCTTTATGTGAGAGAACTACAACTTGCTTTCCTTCAGTTTCAACTAAGCTACGAATAACATCAATGAATTGAGTTTCATGTTCGTCATCCCATGATTGGATTGGGTCATCGATAATGAGAAAAGACCAGGGACCCGGCTTACGGATTGCACTTGCGATACTTACGCAAAGGCCGAGTGCGTTCAGTTTCGACTCGCTCAGCGATGACACAGCACTAGCGAGCTCGACGCCATAGGATTTTGCCTTAACCGAAAGGCGACGGCTTTTGAAATCTCCGCTCTTTGTCCGATCCATAGCGAATCCGGAAAAATGGACATCTGGATCGCCGGCAGTTTTTATTTTAGAGTACCACTTCATCACGGCGGCAGTAAGATCCGTGTTCATCGCGACTTCCATAGTCTCAGCTAATGTTTGCTCGGCGTATTTCTTTAGTTCCTTTAAACCATTGAGAATATCCTTAACATGAAGTGCGCGCTCAATAGTTGTTCGTTGATCTAATAGGTCAATAATAGCAGAAATCTCCGTAGTCCCCGCGAGCGCATCAATAGCTTGGCGAAACAATTTGGCAGGACCTGCGAGATTAGATTCAAACTCTGAAATTTTAGCAGGAAACTCGTCGGCGGTGGCCAAATAATCTTGTAGTGCTTTGCCAAGATTCTCAACGTCCGCTAGATTTTCAGTGTGGCAATCTATTGCCGACTCGCAAGTTTTCAATGCGCTATCCACCTGGACAGCGGCGTTCCGTAAACGCTCACGCAGAGAGCATGAAGTTCCGGCGGCAGCCCGAATGATGGCTACGCTTGCTGCGTCCGGGCCACCGAGTAATTCAATAACCCTTGGTTCATTTTCTGGCTGCATTGATGAGATTAATCCGCTTGTGCGGCTCTCATAAATTTCTTTATTTCGTTTTAGGTTTTCCCTCGCATCTTCAATGGCCCTATTTGTGCGGGAACGACTTTGTTCAACTTCTGTCTGCTTTTCAATTTCCGACCTAATTGCACCATGTCGTCTATGAATATTATCTCGCAATTCGTCGTCCAGTGACTGGGTGCAAAGTGGACAGACGTCGGGACTTTCTTTTAGGAGCTCGATGCCTAATTTCAGAAGGCTTGCTTCTTTTTGTAATTTGGCTTCAGCTAGATGGACACAAAGCCGTCCATAATCATCAAGAAAATTAGCAGCTAGCATCGTGGATAGTGCATTTCTAGTCGAAAAAAGCTGAGATGATTGCATTTCGGTTAGAGGAGGAATCGCGATGCTCCCAGAATATATTTTTGCTGTTGCTGCGTCGCGCGCCTCAATAAGATGTCTTAGCTGATCCTCTGGTGCAAATTTTTTAGCGAGAAGCGCATTTGCTCGAGTTTCGATAACCCTGTAAGCGTCCTTATTGCGAGTCATACCTTGTCCGAAAGCTGTTATAACCTTTTTAAGTTCAGGGATTGTTTTGAGTCGCTCCTCAAGTGCCGATAAGTTGTTCAAGGCGCGTTGCCCTTCTTCCGGAATGCTTGCGGTTGGTTTAGTACAAAGAGCGAGAATTGCCTGGAACATACCATCCACTTCATTGAGGCCCAGGAGTTGCGCGAATCCTTGAAATCTTTCAGCTGGGGGAACTAGCAACAAATACTTTAGTGCGTGTTGGAGCACGAACGGACGAGCTGCTTTCTGTGAGTCTGCCTCAAATGGCCATCTATCGACTGACACGCCGTCGCGGAAGCGACGAATAGTTGTCCCGTCTGGATCGAGTTCAACTCGCAATCTATGATTTTCGCCATCTGAAACCATTGCCTCAATGTACGCCGACTGCCCTGCGGGGAAGTGGCGGTTGCGATAAGAATCTTTATATTCTTCTTTTGAATCAGCTTTTTGTACTTTTGAGGTAGTACCATAAATCAAAAATTCTAGGGCTTCGGATATGCTCGTTTTGCCGTGGCTGTTTTGTGCAGAGATAACTGTAAGTCGATCGTGAAAATCGATAGTCCGTTCGGTGTTAAATCCTCGGAACCCTGCGATTTTGATTTGTTTAATTAGCATTGATGATTTCGGAAATTATTTTGTGCAATTCAGCTTCCAAATTAGCCAATGAGTTATCGTTGCGAGCTGCTAGAAGTAAGCGCCGATGGATTGGGTCGGTTGTTTTCGCTTCGACAGCCTGCAGAAATTGTTCCACTGTCGATCCCCCTTGACAATCAGATGACTGATGTAATGGGTTAATTGGTTCGGACATAATTTGACTCCCATTTAGATCGCAATCCGCTACCCTTCGGACTCAGCCTTTGGAATATATTGTGATGGAGGCCTTCTTAGTTTCATCGCGACTTCTTTCCGTATAGGGTTAAACTCCATGCCTCGCTTTCCGGAGACGTTTTATTATTTAGTATACTTTATATTTTAAGTATAGCATTCTAATCAAGAATGTGCGAGGGTCCGGCGGATGACCGATGTCAAGATCAGGAAATGGCCGCGAAGAAGGCCGGGCAGGGGAGCGGATCGACTTCGTAAACCTTGCGGATCGTCTCTGGCCATATCGATAGCCGACCTTTGCTCAGAGGAAGGATTAAAAAAAGTATGAAGACCTGAGCAAGCAGATCAAAGCGGCCTTGGAGAAGATCAACGAGGATTACGGGGATACTATTCCGCCACCAGCTCCATCAGAAAGCGCTTGATTGAGGGATATCCATCCTCGGGCCGAACGATGCTGTAAACTCTCCCGTTCTTAAATTGAAAGATCCGCTGGTCGACCCTGACCTGTTTGAGATAAATCCCTTCGGGCGAGAAGACGTCGTAGGTGAAATCCTTTGTGGTATTCTCCTTGTAAAGTTCGACCCAGAGATTTCCATCTTCGTCGAAGATGATCGTTCGATTGAATGCGGGCATCGTCTTCCTCTGGCCGGGCTCACCTTTGTAGCCGGGATTCTTGAGTGGGTTGAACTCCCGGCCGAAGGCGAATTCGATCTTGCCGTCAGGCCCATATGCGCCAAGGCGATAGATCTCATTGTAGCCGCCGTAGAGCTTTCCCTGACGATTGATGGCCCAGACGATCATATAAACTCCCATACTGCCCACGATTCCGCCGCTGCCAACGGCCTTCATCACCTGAAATTCGCCGAGGAAATCGGTCATATGGACCATCTCTTTTCCTGAGGCGTCCGTTCGAAAGATGCTTGTGACGTAAGGAACCTCCCGGAATTCAGTCGATAATTTCAGCTCTTCGGCGGCGGCATACTTCGCGAGAAAAAGCCGATCCTGTCCGTCGAAAGACAAACTGTGGAAAAAGCCATCAAAGCGAAAGCCGGAGACATACTCGCCTTGGTTGGTGAGAAATGTGACCCGCCGTTGTCTGCCGTCCAGGACACAGACCTTTCCGCTCTTCGTCAGGTCAAAAAAGGACGGGGTATCGAACTCGCCCGGCCCCTGGCCTTTTCGGCCGATGGTCCTAAGAAAACGGCCTTGGCTGTCATAAACTTTGATATGAACATCCCCCCAATCCATGACGTAAACGCGGCCTTGATCGTCGACCTTCAGATCAAGAGGCTTGTTCAGCATTGCCATCTCCGGCTTTGCCTCCTCGCCGCAGGACATCTCCGCCGTGAGCTTGGCGATAAAGCGGCCGTCTCGGGGATATTCGGGATTAGTGATAGTCTTTACGCCGTCCTTCATGACTGTGACGGCCGGATAAGATTTCTTCTGACCTGAAAGAACAACAAAGGACGCTGCAATCAAGATTAGACAAAAGACCAGAAATTGTTTTCTCAAACTCATGATCCCCTCCTTTTGACGGGATTGATAATAATTTCCTGTTCCGTTGCGATGGCTGAGTGAAGATTCAGATGCCTATTTTACCTCGTCCCATCGTTAAGGATGATAAATCTCAGCGTGATCGGATGTCAAATTGAGCTGAAAACAGCGGAAAGGGGACAAGAGGCCGCAAACAAGCTAAAAAGTATCGGAAATTCGACAGATGCTCAGAGGAAGGATTAATAGCCAGTTGCCAGGCCATCGGCGCTCCGCGGATCGGCGGCGCCGAGGAGCAGATTCTTTTCGTGGAGATGATGGTCTGGCCGCCGGGACTCCCGATGACCCAATGGGGCTTGCCGTTTTTTGCGATAATCGTGGGCGTCATGCTGGACAGGGGCCTCTTTCCCGGCGCGGGCTGTCGGGAGGCATGAAGGCAAAAAAGAAAAGTAATAATGAAAGCCCTGGCCCCAATGTTCTTGGAGGCATTGAATTTTCATCGCTGCATTAGTAATATCTATTCCGACATAATTCCATGAGGAGAAAAATGCCAAAAACAAAGATCGTAATTTTTATTTTCCTTGTTTTCCTGTCTACCCTCTTCACTTATCCGCAGAATGTGCCGGTCCAAAAAGAAGGCATTATCCCCTTCGCGCTGAAAGACCACATTATTCTAGTCAAAGGCAAGATCAATGATGGTCCTGAAGAGTACAATTTCATAGTGGATACCGGCGGAGTGACAATGCTGAATGATGAAACAGCCGCCAAGCTTCAATTGAAACGGCGTGGCATGCAGGTAAAAATGAACAGTCTTGACATCGGCAATTACCGGATCGATTCCATATTTTGTTTGGCCTCCCCGGATTTTTTCAAGAAGTTCGAGTCAAAAATCGGCGTCACCATCCATGGCTTGATCGGCTCCGACCTCCTGGATCGTTTTAAAGTCACCATCGACTATCGCCAAAAAATCCTTGTTCTTGCAAACGACACTGCTGTCACCGGGAACCCCCAAAAAGGATTTCTATTCAATTTTAAAAACCACCCCGTCAATTCCGCTCCGATGCTTAAATGTAAACTGAACGGAAGACTTGAAGTGGAGGCCATGGTTGATACCGGCCAACCATTCTCCCTTGTTTTGCCGCCAGACATCCTTGGCAAACTGGAACTCTCAGAAAAAAGAGGCTGGATCAAAGCCAAGGGAAATATCTACCAATGGCCGTTAACAACTTCCCGGGACAATTACCTGGGCCGCATCGATTCATTCGCCATCGGAGACTTGAAAGCCCGGAATGTCCTCGCCTTTTCCGCAGAACTTCCCAAAATGCTCTCGGCTCCCCTCCTGGGCCGGGATTTTCTGGTTCCCTTTGTAACGATTATCAATTATCCCAAAGACGAAATACTATTTATCCCCCAGCCCATACCTCCCACATCCATGCCAACCAACGAATATTCCATTGGGCTGTACCCCCATCTTAACGATGATGGGAAAATCGTTGTCAGCGGGATATGGACAGCCTCACCAGCCGACAAAGCCGGTATTGGTCCCGGGGATGAGATCGTTGCGCTGAACGGAAACCCCCTCGCCAGTGCCGATCTTTTTGAGCTGATCGCCCAACTCATGAACGGCGGCATCAAGGAAGTAAACTTGGAAATACAAAATTCGCAAGGACGGCGAGTGTTCCATTTAAAAAAAGAAAAGCTGCTGCCCGAGTTGAAAAAGTAGTTCGTTGTCGAATTTCAAGGCTTCCGGATACAGTAGCCGAGCTGGTCATCCTTTTGTTTTCAGAGAGATCCGGCTTCATCGGAGACGTTGGCCCGTTTCTTGAGGCTTTTCTCCCGCCATGGCGGGAGTCTATCGTGCCCGGCATCCGGAGCGCACGGTCCTCTACCGGGTGCTTTTTCATCATTTCGAGCGCTTCCTGACGGAGTGTGAGGGCCGCTTCGAGCGGGAGTACGGCTACTTCCGGCCGATCGTCAAGGAGGTGACCGAAGGTCATCACGAGGCCCGCAGGGCCGTGGTGATCTCATAGTGCCTCGTCTGGGGCATGAGATTGCCACGTCGCTTCGCTCCTCGCAACGACGTCTCGACTGCGGCAACCCGCGCTGCGGATTCGCCCGCATCCGCTGTCCGGACTGCGCCGAGGAGAGGCTCGTCATGTTTTCCTGCCGTACCCGCGGGTTCTGCCCCTCATGTCATGCCAAGCGCCTTGGAAAAGTACTTGACATTTACACGCTTGAGGAATGGGGCGAGTGGATGCGGGAGATGCTCCTTCTGGACGTTCCCCACCGTCAGGTGGTCTTTTCCAATCCCAAATCTCTTTTTCAAGGTCGAACATGGGTCCTTTTCCTGCCGAAGACGGATGGTCGGGCTGGCCGCCGGGACTTCCGATGACCCAATAGGGCTTGCCGTTTTTTGCGATAATCGTGGGCGTCATGCTGGACAGGGGCCTCTTTCCTGGCGCGGGCAGCTTGGCCCGGTCGAAACCTCCAGATTCACCCTATTGTTGAAATCAGGCGGAGAATTGTTCAGGACCACTCCACTGCCTGCGGGGACCAGATAAGCACCGAAATCCCCATTCAGGGTGTAGGTGAGGGAAACGGCATTGCCGTGGCCATGCACAACGGAGAAATGAGTCGTTTCCATCTTTTCGCCTTTTTCATCGATCGTCGTCAGCTCATCCTCGGTTTCTTAGAACGAGGACCGTTTCATCGAAAACTGGCACTCCGGACATGATGTCCGGTTTTCTGTCCGGATATGCTTAATTGAACGAGAAAATAAGCCTATCCCGCCATTTTGGCGGGATTTTTGGCGGAAAGACCTTGACAGCCCGCTTAGTAGGGCGAATCCCGACACTTTGTCGGGATTATTGTCGGGATTTGCAATGCCGGCCATTTGGAATAAACAAATCCCGACAGCCAACCGGTATCTTTTTCGGCATCTGCCGCTTCTTAGACCATCCAAAAGCAGGCATTTATATCCTGTTTCCTTCACGAACTAATAATCTTATACCTAGTCGCACGGCCCTTTCCCATGCGCCGCAACTCCCTATCCGGACAGAATGTCCGGATTCGTGTCCGGATAAGAATAAAAAGTGATTTTTTTCAGCGATATCCGGACAAAATGCCATGTTTCGTGTCCGGACAGACTCAGATGGTATGCCCATGATCTCTTCAAATAGCCTCATATTCGGTCGAAGGCCCCGAGCCAGTTTTCCTGACCAAACCAAGTTCGACAAATCGATTCAGATGCCTTCGCGCTGTGCGGTCTTCTATCTGCATAGCTTTAGCATATTGGCCCGATTTCCCCTTGCCTTTGGTTGAGAACCATTGCCACCCCTTACGTTCCGCTTCAGTCAACGCTTCCTGAACAGAATTCGCGAGCGACCTCAACGCTGCTTCCTGGTTCCGAAACAGCGTCAGTACCAAGTATGGATCCTCAAACGCATATCTTGGCAATGGCAGGCCCAGTTGCTCAGCCCGGTTCTTAAGGGATTTTATGCCGAAACCTCTTTCCTCGGCCATTTCCATCCGCGCGAATACATAGTGCAACTCCGGATTCCGGCTCAGCATCGGAGCATTAAATGACTTAAGTTGCTCCAGCGTAATCGGCGGAAGCGGTCCACCGGGGCTCTTGACAGTAATTGTGTCGGCCGTGACGATCAGCTGGCACTTGGCTTGACGGATGTCGTAATCCCGGTGGATAAGGGCATTGACTATGGCCTCACGTACCATCTCGAAAGGAAGCGGAGGGCTTTCTTTCCTCCGTATGCTACTTCGGTCGATAACGTTCGGTAGTTTATCACTTAACCATCTCTCTGCGAGGCCAGGGATCAGGACCAACGGCCCATCGAAATCTTTCGGTTCTTCATTGCCGTCGGGATAGTGAATCGTTGCCAGAAGCCCTGCCTGCGGCATGACATTCCTTGGCTCCCTCCCAAAAAGCAACAATCCAAAGCCTGTAGGGGTGAACTTCCCGCCCTTTTCCATGAGAAGTCCTTGCTGAACGAGCCGCCGGTTGAAACCGGCCGATCCAACTTGATCTATGATCCCCGCAATCATCTGGTATTGTTCCAGTGCATCATTTGAGAAATCTTTTATTGCAGTCGATGGAATTTCTTTTTCCAAGCCGGAGAGCGTGATTTTCTTCGGTTTTTTCTCCTTATCCGCAGCGGCTCGCTCCATCGCTTGCGCGATGAAGTCCTTGTTCTGGTTTCTTATTTCGTCCTGCAAGTCACGATCGAACATGTACACTGCAATGCCCTCGTCTTGGAGGTATTTTATACCTTTGCGATCTACCGTCGGATCTGGATCTGCTACACCGACCCAAACCTCCTTAATTCGGGCTAGGACAATCCGCTCGGCGCAACTCAACTTGGGATGGCCGCGTGAGCCAGGTGCGCAGGGCTCCAACGTGGTGAAAAGGATGGAGCCGTCAAGCCGATTGCCTGGGTTTTTCCGTTCAAGCAATGTGAATTCGGCGTGATCGCCACGCCGCAGTTCGCACCGGCACGCCATTTCGACTGTGCCGTCTGGCTTCCAAAGCACTGATCCAACTTTCGGGTTTGCCTTGCCGTCTATCCGTCGTTCTTGGACTGATAGCCGCATCACCTCTATGGCGAGTTCCATCAGTTTGCGGGAGTCATAGGAGGGCTTACGCGGCATCGTCAGAATCTCCCCAAACCTCCGCTAACATTGATGTCGGGCGATTCGAGCAGACGCTTCCTGGCAACACTCAAGAAAAGGTCCTTTTCCGCGGCGTTCGTTTCCTTGGGGACCGCAGGCATGGCTGTTTTGTCTTTCCAATCCTTCAATACTCTAAACGCCTCAGGGAGGTCATTTTTCTCAATCGGCCGGCGTTGCGCGCCCAGGTCAAAACCATCGTTTTGCACCTTAACGAACAAAACTTCATCCGTTCGTTTCGTAAGGTTGCGGTCGAGGAATAGAATACTAGTCTTCACGCCGCTATAGGGATTAAACACGCCGGCAGGAAGACTTACCGTGGCCCAGAGATAATCTTCCAAAAGCATTCGGCGCAGGCTTTTATAGGCATTCTGGCTCTGAAATATGATCCCTTCCGGAACGATACATCGCTGGTTGATGAAGAATCTCATTTAAAAGGCGGGATAACTGGGAAGGCCCGTCATCCCGCTCCATCGCTGGTTGATAAAAAATCTCGTTTAAGAAGCGCGATGATGAAGGTCCTGGCCTAAAAAAATCCCGCGCCGCCTTTCCCCCAGGGGAAGGGCGGGCGGGGATGGGATGACTCGCCCGGTTTACTTCTGCGCGGCGGCGGCTTTCAGCCGCTCGATGTCCTTCTTGTAGGTCTCCTTGACCTAGTCATTCGACGCGAGCTCCAGGGCTTTCTCCTTGGCCTTGATCGCCTCGGGATAGTTCTTCATTTTCTCGTGGACGAGGCTGAGGGTCGACTAGATATAGAAAAGTATGAAGCCTTGAGCAAGCAGATCAAAGCGGCCTTGGAGAAGATCAACGAGGATTATGGGGATACTACTCCGCCACCAGCTCCATCAGAAAGCGCTTGATTGACGGGTATCCGTCCTCGGGCCGGACGATACTGTATACTCTCCCGTTCTTAAATTGGCAGATCCGCTGGTCGGCCCTGACCTGTTTGAGATAAATCCCTTCGGGCGAGAAGACGTCGTAGGTGAAATCCTTTATAGCGTCGTCCTTGTAGAGCTCGAGCCAGAGATTTTCTTTCTCGTCGAAGACAATCTTTTCATTGAACGCGGGCATTGTCTTTTTTTGGCCGCGAAGACCTTTGTAGCGAGGATTCTTGAGTGGAGTGAACTCCCGGCCGAAGGTGAATTCGATCTTGCCGTCAGGCCCATATGCGCCAAGGCGATAGGTCTCATTGAAGCCGCCGCAGAACTTTCCTTGATGATTGACGTCCCAGACGATAACATAAAGTGATCCAATGCTCGTGATTCCGCCGCCGTTCATGCCCAGCATCAACTGAGCTTCGCCAGTGAAATCGGTCAGATGGACCATCTCTTTGCCCGAAGCGTCCGTGCGAAAGATGCCTGTGATGTAGGGGACCTCGCGGAATTCAGTCGATAATTTCAACTCTTCTGCGGCGCCGTATTTCGCGAGAAAAAGGCGATCCTGTCCGTCGATGGCTAGAGCTCGGAAAAAGCCATCAAAGCGAAAGCTGGAGACATACTGGCCTTCATTGGTGAGGATCGTAATCCGCCGTTGTCGACCGTCGAGGACGCAGATTTTTCCCCCAGACATCAAATCAAAAAAAGCCGGCATGTCGAACTCGCCCGGTCCCTGGCCTTTCCGGCCGATGGTTCTAAGAAAACGGCCTTGGCTGTCATAAACTTTGATATGAACATCCCCCCAATCCATGACGTAAACGCGGCCTTGATCGTCGACCTTCAGATCAAGAGGCTTGTTCAACATCGCCATCTCCGGCTTTGTCTCCTCGCCACAGGACATCTCCGCCGTGAGCTTGGCGATAAAGCGGCCGTCACGGGGATATTCAGGATTCGTGATAGTCTTTACGCCATCTTTAATAACGGTAACGACCGGATAAGATTTCTGCTGGCCTGAAAGAGCAGCCAAGCACGCTACGGTCATAATCAGGCAAAAGACAGGAAATTGCTTTCTCGGCCTCATGATCTCCTCCTTTTGACGGGATTGATAATAATTTCCTTTTCCGCTGCGATGGCTGAGTGAGCATTCATGCGCCAGCTTATTTTGCGGGCCTTAATCAGAAAAGAATCAGCGGAATATCTCTGGAAGATTTTTGATTCTGTGCTCGACATAGACCGTGCTATCTTCGCCATAGAGAACTCCCGCCAACCCCGTTCTGTGAAAAAACGGATTCCTCAGCTCGGTTTTCTCTGGCAAGGCCAGCGTATAGATGAATCGGCCCCGGCTATCGAAGACATCGATTTCCGTTTTCTCGAACGAGACGAAACGAAATGCAGCCAGGTGCCCTCCCGGCATGGTTTCGATCTCACGCAACGCAACAAAATAGTCCGGACAATTATCGATTTTCCAGTTGTCAGCGGGACCTTTGTAAAATGTGACTTTTTCTTTAGCCTCACGGCTGAGTTTTATTTTTTTGTGCGGCTTTTCGATGACGCGGAGCGTTTTACCATCCAGATCGCGGACTTGAATAGAAATCGATGTGTTCATTGTCACGTAGGATCGTCGGATTTGAGGATCATAACATTGGAGGATATTGGGAGTGGTCCAAATGCTGCCGAAGCCTCGGTTGGAGCCATCATTGGCTCGGTGCAGCCATGTCTCCTGAGCTTCGAAGAAGAGTATGGGAGGCAGGGATGCCCGGCCGTTCTTCGGTGAATGGATCAACAAGATTTTTCTAATCTCCCGAGTCCTTTGCTCGGTAAAGTAAAATTCGTCGTTCACGAAGAGCGAGGGAAACTTTTCGATTCTTCTTTCTTCCAGGAACTTGCCGCTTTTATCGTATTTTGCTACTTTTCCAAAACTTGCCACCAAATAAGAGTCATCCCTGAACCATATTAGCGTGCCTGAGGCAAACTCGCCGGGACCTTGTCCTTTCTGAAAAAGCCGGCCGAGGTATTCTCCTTTGGCCGAGAAGCGGTGGGCCTCAGCGCTGTTCGGATCGTAGAGGACGACGGTGCCGTCGTCGGCGCGCGCGGCATAAATAATTCTTGCCCCGACATCAGGAAACTTATAGGGATCTATCTCAAGGATCTTTTCGAGTTCGAGGGTCACGACCCCCTTGGGGGGTTTGGCGGGGTTTTGGACATGGACGACTCCGTCGATGGTTTTGGTCTCGATTTTGTCCTGTCCAAGGCGCGCTCCTATCAGGACAAAACAGAGAGGAAAAATACAAAGATAAGCAATTTTTTTCATGTGATCCCCCCTTGAGAGACAAAAGGCGTCGGGAGTTTCATTTTTGTCACATAAACGATTTACTCTCCCCTGAGCTCGGAATTGACGATCCACTCCCTTAGATGAGGTGATAATAAATTCGTTTCTCTGCTGCGCCGGTGGAATGAGTGTTCATGCTCCAATTTCGCCTCACCCCATCGTTGGGAATGATAAATCGGGGCGTCGTCGGGCATCCAGCCATGGAAGATGCGCGGTGCAGCCACCGCTTCGGCAATGTTCATCCCGAAATCGATCAGGTTAACCGTCACCTGGACATTCGTGGAGATGATGGTCTGGCCGCCGGGACTTCCGATGACCCAATGGGGCTTGCCGTTTTTTGCGATAATCGTGGGCGTCATGCTGGACAGGGGCCTCTTTCCCGGCGCGGGCAGGTTGGCCCGGCCGAAGCCTCCAGGCCTCACCTTATTGTTGAAATCAGACAGAGAATTGTTCAGGACCACTCCACTGCCTGGGGGGACCAGGTAGGCACCGAAATCTCCATTCAGGATGTAGGTGATGGAAACGGCATTGCCGTGGGGAGATTCACTTTTCTCCCATAATTATTGAAGAATTCAGATAGATGGAAATATTCACCCGAGGCGAAATCATATATTGGATTTGCGAGATCATGCCTTTTTCCGATAAAATTATGCTGGTTAGATCGGCGGCAGTAGACGTTTGAATTAACATGGAGGCTTTTCTATGGAAAGGATAAAAACGATTGCTCTTGTGGCACACGATAATCGGAAACCCGACCTCGGAGAGTGGGTCGAGTTCAACTATCGGACCTTGGTTCGGCATAAATTGGTCTGCACTGGGACCACGGGCCGCTTGGTAGAGGAAATCATCAGCCAAAAATTTGAACATGATCATATAAAAAAAAGAGGCTTTTGAAATCACCAAATTGAAGTTAGGTCCGCTAGGAGGGGATCAGCAGCTCGGGGGAATGATTGCCGAGGGCCGAATCGATTTTGTCATATTTTTTTGGGACCCAATGGAACCGCATCCGCATGATGTTGATGTCAAAGCGCTCCTTCGAATCGCTGTGGTCTATAATATCCCCATCGCATGCAATCGCTCGACCGCGGATTTCATGATTTCTTCGCCTCTTATGAATGAAGAATATCACCCAGTCATCAGGGATTACACAGCATACGTCCATCGTAAAATATAGCTGATCCAGAGCGCCCTTGTCCTGACGTCCAATCGCAGCTTCTCCCAGTGGAACGAGATTTATGGCGACACCGTGATTGCCACAGCGATCCTGGACCGGATCCTTCATCACTCAACGACGATCACCATCAAGGGCAACACGTATCGTTTACGTGATAAGGTCAAAGCGGGCCTCATCCGAGAGCCCGAGGCAGAACAAAACTTATCGACCCGATGCTCTGCCCTGAGTGCGGGGGAGCGATGAAGATCGTGGCCTTCATCAGCGATTATCGGGCCGTGGACCGGATCATCGATCATCTGAAGCTTCGGTTCGTGGCCGAGAAGCCGCCGCCCTCCCATGTCTTCGAGCAAGTCGCCTTGACGGCGGCCGAGGAACGGAGGGACTATTTTTGATCGTAACTTTCAATCTGAATTTTTTTCTATTTTTGAAATATAATCAGTGCTGTCCAGTTAGAAGTTGAACAATAATAATTGGTTACAGTCATCGAGGATAGATTCATGGCCGCCGTTTTCTGTAAGCAGTTGATTCAACGGGATTTTCTCGAACGCGGTCACGCTCAAAATCTGCAAAAAAGTGTAGAGCGGGAGTTCCAGCGGCAACCTCTTCTTGATGATAGCGACGAGCGCGTAAACTGTGATCGCCACCCAGATCTGCGTCCGCACAGCGTTCTCCGATGTCCCATAGAACGACTTGATCCGCAGGTTTTGTTTGATCCAACGGAAGAACAGTTCGACCTGCCAGCGAAGCTTGTAGAGCTCGGCGATGGTCAAGGCGGGCTGAAGAAAGTTGTTCGTCAGGAAGGTCAGCCGGCGGTCGTTCTCCCGATCATAGAATCGGACCCGACGAAGATGTTCGGGATAGTCGCTTTTCGATTTTGGTCCGGTCAGGACGATCGTTTGGTCAGAGATCAGGTCCATGGTTTTATCGACGGCCCGCGAGGAGATCCGGCGCGACTGAAGATTCGCTTTGGCCCGGATGACGAAAAATACTCGGTGTTGATGAAGCGTGTAGAGTCGGAAGAAGTCCAGATACGCCCGATCCAAGATATAGAAGGATCCGGGCTCAAGCGGGAGATCATCGAGGATCCGGACATCGTGCGTTCTTCCTTCTGTCATATGGATAAAAGAGGGGATCGATCCACGCAGGTCGAGAAGCGTATGGAGTTTGATGGCGCCCTTGCGTTTGCGGAATCGGGCCTAAGGGAAAAGCGACAGGCACAAGTCGATCGTGGTGGAATCGAAGGCGTAAACTGTGTTCTTGAGTTCCAGGCCGATGTCCTCGCCGCGGTAGAGTCGACGGGCTTCGGCGATGAGGACCTGGGCGAAATCGGCGTAGATGCGCCAGTCCCGCACTTCGTTGGCATTGGCCAAGTTGTTGCGAGAGAT
The DNA here is from genome assembly GCA_964537875.1 of uncultured Eubacteriales bacterium. Taxonomy (GTDB): domain Bacteria; phylum Acidobacteriota; class Aminicenantia; order Aminicenantales; family UBA4085; genus JAPKZH01. The sequence continues at coordinate 30,198 of CAZIDN010000015.1, read as the reverse complement.
GCGGCCGCGGATGCCCATATGATAGAGCCGGCTCTTCATGGTTCGCAGGCAGGATACGATATCGCGGAGGCTTTCCCGGTAAGTCAGTTGGGCGAAGGCCAGACAGAAGAACTGGTCGAGGCATGTAAATCTCCGGACTTTGTAGTCTCCCTGATAACGCCGGACGCATTTTCGAAACTCCTGCAGTGGCAGAAAGGCCATGATCTGGGCGAAGACGGAAGGCTGGGTATTCATCGGTCGCTCCTTGATATTTCGAATCAGAAGAGCGCCGATTATACAACATCGCGTTCAAATCGATTACGACCGAAACAGGCCGTATCCTCTGTGTTATGTTCATTATGGATGACTTTTCAATTTTCTTAACTGGACACTACTGAAATATAATATATAATAATTTCGCTCTGAAGGAGGGGAGTATTTGATGAGAAAAATATTAATTCTGTTACTTCTTTTTTCTTTCTTGTTTTCTTTTTCCTGTGCCCGGCAAAAGCCGGCCGAGAGTCAAGCAACGCTTGTTTTCACTCACGCCCAGAAACCGGCTCATCCTCTGCTCGGGCATGGTCTCAGCATCGATCACGTCGGGATAGCGGTTCGAGACCTCGAAAAAACCAACCGTGACTACGAACAGGTACTCGGTTTCAAGTACTTTAAAATTCCGCCTTTTACAGACGGAACAGTAAGAAGTTCCGTTTTTTTTGAGAACAACAGCTATCTGGAGCTGACTTCCGTTGCTACTATATCGGATCAAACCAAGGGTTTTGCGGATTTCGCGGAGAAGCATGAAGGGGCGATTTTTTTGGGTCTAGCAACATCGTCCGCAAAGGACGCGGCCGATTATCTGAAGGCCCAGAACTTTGAGGCCGTCCTGGGTGGAGAAGAGAGTGCCACGAAGGAAAAGCAGCCTAAGCCGCCTCCACCTCCATACTACTATGTATTCATTTCCGACAAACCTTCAGGGGAAAGACAACCTTTTATGTTGTCGAATTTCCTTTTCCTTATCGAGTATGTCTCCCCCGAGAGGCCCGGGAGGCTTGCCGCCCTGCGGAAACAGGGCATGATGACCCATCCCAATACCGCGCTGGGTATTCGCTCAGTGTGGTTCGCCGTACGCGATCTGGATGCCCAACTTCGGAACCTTCGTGATGCAGGCTTCGAACCGGGCGAGACTCGTGAGGCGAAATTCTTGGGGGCCAAGGGCCGAGAAGTCAAGGCTGGCATGGGATGCTTGCTCTTGCTGCGGTCCACCGACGATAATGGCGCGTTGAGCAAGTTCCTTTCAAATCACGACGATGGATCCGTTCTCGGCGTCAGCATCGAAGTTTCTGACTTGAACCAAGCACGCTCTTGGGTGGTGGGCCACTCTGGGCGGAAACTGAGACCGTACAACGGTTTTTACGGCCAGAGCATCCTGATCCCGCCGGACTTGACGCACGGGGTTTGGATGGAATTATTCCAGCGATAAGTGAGCAACTCTCCTTGAATTAACGAGGCGGTGAATAAGAAAAATCTGGGATTAGCCCTCGCATATACCCCTATGGTAGTCATTATTGATCTAATCATAATTACCATAATTGGGGCTCTTTATGCTGCAAAAACAAAAATTCAGTTAAGTGGGTATTGGTAGAGGTGATTGGAGTTTGCTTTTTTCCGTACGCTTGAGATCTATCCTGTCTGAGTCCCATGACGATACGCCCGCGCCCATAAAAATGTTAAATCCGGCTGATGATCGATGTTAGAACAGGAAATGGCCGAGAAGAAGGCCGGTTGAACTTCCCCCCATTCTTTGGATAGCAAAGATTTAGAAAAGTATGAAACCTTGAGCAAGCAGATCAAAGCGGCCTTGGAGAAGATCGACGAGGATTACGGGGATACTATTCCGCCACCAGCTCAATCAGAAAGCGCTTGATTGAGGGGTATCCATCCTCGGGCTGAACGATGCTGTAAGCTTTTCCTTTCTTGAACTGGAAGATCCGCTGCTCGATCCTGACTTGTTTGAGATAAATCCCTTCGGGCGAGAAAACATCGCAGATGAAATCCTTTGTGGTATTCTCCTTGTAAAGTTCGACCCAGAGGTTTCCCGCTTCATCGAAAATGATCGTTCGATTGAACGCGGGCATCGTCTTCTTTTGGCCGGGCTCACCTTTGTAGCCGGGATTCTTGAGTGGAGTGAACTCCCGGCCGAAGGCGAATTCGATCTTGCCGTCAGGCCCATATGCTCCAAGGCGATAGATCTCATTGTAGCCGCCGTAGAGCTTTCCCTGAGGATTGATGGCCCAGACGATCATATAAACTCCCATACTGCCCACGATTCCGCCGCTGCCAACGGCCTTCATCACCTGGACCTCGCCGTGGAAGTCGGTCAGATGGACCATCTCTTTACCTGAAGCGTCCGTGCGAAAGATGCTTGTGATGTAGGGGACCTCGCGGAATTCAGTCGATAATTTCAACTCTTCGCCGGGCGCGGATTTTGCGAGAAAAAGGCGATCCTGTCCGTCGATAGCCAGAGAGCGGAAAAAGCCATCAAAGCGAAAGCTGGAGATATACTGGCCTTCATTGGTGAGGATCGTGATCCGCCGTTGTCGACCATCCAGAATGCAGACTTTTCCGCCAGTCATTAAATCAAAAAAAACGGGGAGGTCGAATTCTCCCGGCCCCTGACCTTTTCGGCCGATGGTCCTAAGAAAACGGCCTTGGCTGTCATAAACTTTGATGTGAACATCCCCCCAATCCATGACGTAAACGCGGCCTTGGTCGTCAACCCTCAGATCAAGAGGCTTGTTCAGCATTGCCATCTCCGGCTTTGCCTCCTCGCCGCAGGACATCTCCGCCGTGAGCTTGGCGATAAAGCGGCCGTCACGGGGATATTCGGGATTCGTGATAGTCTTTACGCCATCTTTAATAACGGTGACGACCGGATAAGATTTCTGCTGACCTGAAAGAGCAGCCAAGGACGCTACGGTCATAATCAGGCAAAGGACTGGAAATTGCTTTCTCAGCCTCATGATCTCCTCCTTTTGACGGCATTGATAATAATTTCCTTTTCCGCGGCGATGGCTGAGTGAGGTTTCTTGTGCCGATTTTACCTCGTCCCATCGTTAGGGATGATAAATCGGAGCGTGATCGGATGTCAAATTGGGCTGAAAACAGCGTAAAGGGGACAAGAACGCCGCTTCTTGATTGTCCTCGCGGCGGGACGTATATTACCAGCGTTGTTAAAAGGCAGGATCTTCGCCAGAGACTGCCGGAGAGGAGTATAGCCTGATGCAAAAAAGAAGATGCCCGGCGACATTATCGGCAAACGGGCTTGTCCTCTTGCTTGCCCTGGTTGTCTTCCTGTTCTCGGCTTTTGCCGCCGGGGGCGGCTCCGTACCCGGACGGGCGGAGAAACTCCGAATCGTCGATCTGGAAGGAACGTCCTACCAGATGGGGAAGGTCCACGGCCGGACTCTCAAGGTGGAAATTCAGGAGCTGGTCAGACGCTGGAAAGAGGACATCACCAAGACTTATGGGGTCACGGCTGAGGTTTTCATTCAGAATCTCCTGAAGAAAACGGATTTCAAGCCCGCCATCGAACGTTGGACGCCGGGCCTCCTCGATGAAGTCCGCGGCATCGCCGACGGAGCCGGCGTGGATTTCGACACGATGTACGCTTACCAGCTCATCGACGAGGTCTGGGCCATGAAAGCTGACCTGGGCCTCTCCAAGTGCACGTCCATAGCCGCCGGAAAAAGGAACGGTAACCCCGCTTATGTCGCCCAGACACTGGATATCCCAACATTCTATCATGGTTTTCAGACGGTCCTTCGCCTCCGGGACAAGCGGGAGGGTCTGAAAACCCTCGTCTTCACGGTCCCGGGAATCATCGCTTCCAACGGATTGAACAGCCGGTCAGTCGCGGTCTGTGTCAACGCCGTTACCCAACTCGCCTATTCCCCAAAAGGGCTTCCCGTCAGCTTCGTCATCAGGGGAATTTTGCGCCAAAAAACCTATGAGCAGGCGGTGAGGTTTCTTCAGGACATCCAGCCCGCGGCGCCGCAGAACTATGTCCTCGGCGGACCGGCCGATGTTGCCTCCTTCGAGCGCTCGGCCGGCAAAATGTCCGGATTCATCCCGTTCGAAGGCGCCCAATTCACCTACCATACGAACCATCCTCTGATCAATGATGATTTCAACCCGAGATTTCCGGAGATGTTGAAGCGCAGGGGGATAACCCTGGAGAAATACCGGGCCCTCTGCCCGCGGTTCAACTATCTCGGCCAGGTCCTTAAGGACAACTCCGCTGCGATCGACCTCGCCGTCCTGAAGACCCTCTTCCAGAACCGAGCTTCGGGCATCAATAATACGGGGACCTATGGCTGCACCATCATGGTCCTCGGCGAGAATCCCGAGCTTCACATCTCTCCGGGCCGGCCGGACGAGGCGCCGTTTCAGGTCCTCACCTTTTCGCCACGCGCATCGACAAGCTCTCGAGTCAAAGAGTAGGGGTGATAAGAAATTCGTTTTTCTGGTGTGCCGGCTAGATGAGTGTTCAAAAGCCGGCTGCCCAGCCGCCCTTCTTTCCGAACTATTTCGTGTTCTTGACAACGATCGGCAGCCGGGAATACCATTCTTTCGTGAAAGGGAATATCGATTCCGACCTTAAGGCGAAAGAACGACGTGCAGCATAAAAAAGCAAATCCTGATAAACGAACGGGGGCGCATTGGCGTACTTAATGATAGTTGTCAATGAAAGGAGACGGGAGATGGGCACCAGGAACAGTTTTGTCGGTCGCGGAATCCGAGCGGTTTTCCTTTGGGCGACGGTTCTTTCGTCCGGGGTCCTCTTTTCCCAGGAGGTGATTGAAAATCCCGGAAAACCGTCCGCCGCGAACGCGGGCCGGGTCCTCAAACTCGAGGAGATCTGGCGGGTCACGGACGAGGGCGGCGTTTTTTATTTCAAGTATCCGTATCGCTTGAAAATCGCCCCGGACGGGACGATTTTTCTTCAGGACGAGGCCGAACTCCTGAAGTTCACCGCGGGGGGGACATTCATCCGGAATCTTTTCAAGAAGGGCGAGGGGCCGGGAGAGATGTCGGCCCATTTCGGATATCAATTGGACGGATCCGATCTCCTCATTTATGACAGCGGCCTGCGTCGGCTGTGGCGGGCGGATCTGGATGGAAAATGGCTGGGCGAAATCCCGCTCAACAAACAAATCAATTGGGGTTTCGTCGGCGTCGGGCGGGACGGTCTGGTCTTTTACCGCGTAGACGCGCCGGCGGCCCCGGTGGGAATTCCCGGTTTCGCGGATATCCCGCACATAATGATGCTGTTGACCCGGGACGGAAAATCGGAGACGGATATCGCGCCCTTCTTTTTCAAGCGCTACCTCATCCCGGGGGGCGGGTTGAACTGGGGGAATGCCATTAAAACCATGAGCGAGGACGGACGGCTCGTCTTCGGCTTTCACGGCCGGGATTATCTGATCGAGGTCCTGGATTTGGATCGGAAAAAAATCGTCCGGCGTTTCCGGCGCGATTATCCTCATGTCCCGCAGCTCGAAACCAAGGACGAACGGGAATGGCGGGAAAAAATGAAACTCCCGAAGGCCGACTATCAAACCGACATCGACAACCTCGTGGCGAACGGTCCGCTGCTCTGGGTGTCAACGTCGACCGAAGATCCGGAGAAGGGAAAGCTCTGGGACGTCTTCAACGCGGAGGGGAGGTACGTCGATTGTTTCTATCTGGGACCGGGACGGACGCTGCTGAGGGCATCGGGGGAGGTCGTTTTCGTCCTGGAAGAAAATCCGGACGAGACTCTGCGGCTGGTCAAATACAGGATCGCGGGTTGATCGTTGCGATAATAATAGAGCCTCGAACCGCTTCGATCCGGGACCGGCGGGAGGTCAGCCTCCCCGCGGGACCGGATTCCGGGCCAGGTCGATCAACGCCTGAAGGGCCCTCGGATCGGAGCAGTCGCCCAGCGACTCGATCGCCGTTTTCCCGATTTCTCCCTTTTCTGGTGCGCCGGCCAAATGAGTGTCCATGCGCCAATTTCGCTTCTCCATATTGTTGGGAATGATAAATTGGGGCGTCGTCGGATGTCAAATTGAGCTGAAAATAGCGGAAAGGGGACAAGGAGCCGCAGATAAGCTAAAGAGTGTCGGAAATCCGACAGATGCTCAGAAAAAGGATTAATAGCCGGCTGCCAGGCCATTGGAGCTGCGCGGGTCGGCGGCACCGAGGAGCAGATGCTTTTCGTGATCGATACATATACCCATCGCCGGGCCGAAGAGTCCCTTGAACTCGACGATCCTATGGCCCACTCTATTGTATCCTAATACTCCGCCTCCACCTTGAGCGTGCCCTGCAAATCATGCAAGCGAATAACCTCTTTCGCGGGGTCGAAATCATTCCACGGTTGACCGTTGAGCTTGACGCGTTTTAGGGGCGCCGATTGGGGATGACGAAGCCGAAGCAGCACGGTCTTGGCTGGCCTGCGCGACGGCATCTCCACCGTGGCCGTGATCTTTTTATTATCCACATCGGAAACGATGTCATAGGCGACCGTCCCGAAATCCGTCGGGGCATTCTTGACCGAAATTTTCTTTCCCTGCTCGAGCCAATGCCGAGGCGTTGCCTTCGCCAGCCACAGAGCGTTCCTATCCTCCCATACCAGCAGGGAACGAAACTGTTCCATGAAGTAGGATAAGGCATGGCCGTTGAGGTACTTTCGATATTCGCCCTTCTTAAACGCTTCCATTTGCGCCGGATCCGCATGGTTCATAAAATGCTCAAGGAAACAGTCTTCCGGCGTGGGCATGACAAAGGCCGCATAATTATTCACCCATTGCCGCAGGAAGCTTGAAACCTTGTCGCGACGCAGATAGACGTTGGCCAAATAGCTATAACCCAGTTGAGGCGAGGAACCGCCCCAGAACCAGTCATCCGCGGGGGACAGGCCTCTTTCTCTCCGTTTTTCGGTGAAGAACTGGAATCGATTACCGCTGAACAAATGCGTCGGATTGAGCGCCAACACGTCTTCACACACATCCAGATGCCCGTCCAAACGGACGTCGTCAGCAGCCGGAATCCCTGCGGAATCAACCAACTCCAAGGGCCAGTCATCATCCGTCATAGCAATTTGGACCACTTGCCCAATGGAAGGGCCACGAATGTAAAAGATGGGCGGAATATAAGAGCGATACGTCCCATTCCGGACCTTGATTACTGGTGCGACGGTGATCGCCCTGTCCACAGCCTTCTCGAGAGCTTTTCGGTACTGCTCGGACTCCTCAAGATATTCCCCAGCGTTCTTCGAGTCGACTTCCGCCATGGCCTCGGCAAACCGGCGTAATCCTTGGTAATACCAGGCGTCAATATTCACATACCATTTCCATTCGCTTCGACCCCAAGCACAGTCGGCAATATGTTGTGGTGGATGAAGTCCCGCTACCCAGAGGTCCTCCCGGTTGGGAACATTGTTCATATAGAGCGTTCTCTGCCGGATGATCCACTCGGCTGCCGCCTGCATCCTCCATTGATTTTCCTTGAACCACTTGGTGTCGCCGGTCAGGAAGTAGTGTTCCGCCAAATCGTACAGAATCCTCCCAGTGCCGCCATTGTGGACGAGTTCATAGGTGTCATAACCGGGGCAATCTATGATGGCAGTGTCATGAAAGAGCTTCCCGATGCAGAAATTTCCCGAGCCATCGTTGAAATCGCCGTCGGCTGAGGTGCCGGATCGCTGAAGAAAGCTGTCCAACCACTTGGCTGCCGTATCATGCAGCCCCACGGCATCCATGGCCCGAATAGGTCGCGGCGCCTCAAGCGCCAGGTTCATATATGTGAGTTCGCCTTTCTCCAATTGCGAGACTCCCATCCGCCAAGCGTCCCTCCAACGCGTCTCCGGCACCTCCACCTGCATCGGCGGATCCGCCACATGTTTGTACGGCGGGAATGTCGTCTCGCGCGGCAACAGAGGCAACTTGATCTCCCGCATCGCCTCTTCCCATGTCGCTTCGTGATGTTCGCGCGTCATTTCTCGGATACTTTTGGTGTTCGAGGCTGCCAATTCGGCTGCGAATTCTCGGGCATTGTTGCCGCTGCCCGATTTGGTCACGAAGAAACCGTATTCCGGCGCGAAGATCGGCCCCTTTTCCAGGTCCTGCGCCAAGAAGGTGAAACTGCCCGATTTTGTCCAGACTGTGATCCTCGTGTCGCGTGGATGGCCATAGGGAAACTTCAGCATGTTCTTAACGAGCTCGGCCGCCGGCTGGATATACAGCACGGACATGACAATACCCCGTCGGTTTCCGCCTCCCGCGTGCGATTTCCAGGTATTCTGGCCAGCCATCGCCGTGACCGAATCGCCCGTCAAAGGAGCAATCTCACCTACGAGGCCAAAGAATCCCTCAACTCGGCCATCATAGTTCGCTTCCTGAGATCCGGCCTTGAATCCCCATTCGATCTCCACATCTATCCGCTTCCACATCTCCGGACCGTAGGCCCGGATTTGTGGAATGGCGTTCTTCGCTTCCTCGGCAGGCTGAACGAATACGGCGACCATGTCCACGCCATTCCAGTCTCCCTTATAAACCCAGGTCACCCCATCCTTGGAGATTTCCGGTTTGACTGTCACCTGCTGATCCGATTGCCAGCCAAACCAGCCATAAGGTGATGGATATATCCGAACTTCCACGCTTGGCTGTGGCGGCGCCGTCCGTTCATTTTTTGGCCAGTGGAGTTCCACCCGATTCAAATGCATGCGTCCTTCCCAAAGCAACGCGGATGTCAATATTCCGTTCGGCGCCGGCAATAACTCACCACGCTCCCATACTTCCTTTTTCGGAAGCAACTGCCAGTCGCCTTCTTGTTTCGGCCACGGCACGCCCTTCTTAGTGTTACCCTGGGAGAGCAAGAGGCTGACCGGCCGGTATGCCCGGTCGAGCCGTTCCAGTCGTCGAAGTACAAAGTAGGCCTCCGGTTTTTCCTGCACCTTCAGATCGGAGCGATAGGCATACGCCCACGCCGACAACTCTGCCGGTTGAGCCACGAGTTTGGCTAGATCCGGCTTTGCCACTGCGCCTACGCTCGTTGTGACACCGAGCAATAACACTATTCCGATTGCACAAATCTGTTTCACCCACTGGTTGCAGCGAATTGGAATCTCCTTTCCCGTGGGGCGCAAATCCCGGCCCCGAGGCTTTGAACTGATGCCTCTGATCACGAAACTAAGATATTCCCGGCCGCGGATCAGTGTCAAGCACTCAAGAATTGGCTAGCCGGAGCGGCGGCACCGAGGAGCAGATGCTTTTCGTGGAGATGAGGGTCTGGCCGCCGGGACTTCCGATGACCCAATGGGGCTTGACGGTTTTCGGCGCTTTTTGGAGTGTGCTTCCTGCCATTTCTTGTCGCTGTCCCTGGATTCCGGCTCTAATCCCTTGCCTGGCCCGTTTCTTGATCTTTCGTTTCCGATGTGCCGGGAATCTACAACCCTCGTCATCCGGAACGCACCGTTCTCTATCGAGTGCTTTTACATCATCATAGAAGAAGCTTAGGCGAATTTTGTGACGTGGGTGTGACGTGGGGAGAGGTCTATATTCCAGATTCGGATTCCAGCCCGGTTGACTCTGACTCCATTCCCTGTTAATCTTTAGCCATCACAAATTAAAGGGGTCAGCATTGGCCGCGACTTGCCCGAAATGCAGGGCTGAGAATCCCGAAACTGCCCGGTTCTGTCTTGACTGCGGGACTCGTCTAGGCATTCCTGAGACGCCCCAGATCTCGGTCACCAAAACCTTGGAAACGCTACGAGAAACACTTGGCCGTGGAAGTCTGTTCGCCGGCCGGTACGAAATCATAGAACTGCTGGGCGTCGGGGGGATGGGCGAAGTCTATCGGGTCGAGGACAAGAAGGTTGGCCAGGAAATCGCCCTGAAGCTCATTAAGCCCGAGATTGCCGCGAACAGAAAGACGATCGAGAGGTTTAAGCTTGAATTAAAGACGACCCGGATGATATCGCATCGGAATGTCTGTCGGATGTTCGACTTGGGGGAAGAGAAGGGAACATACTTCATTACGATGGAGTATGTAGCGGGAGAGAATCTCTAGAGCTTTCTCCGGCAATCCAAACAGCTCGCCCTGGGAACCGCCATTCCGATTACCAAACAAATTTGCGAAGGATTGGCAGAAGCGCACAGGTTGGGAGTCGTGCACCGGGACTTGAAGCCCGGCAACATCATGATTGATAAAGAAGGCAGTGCCAGGATCATGGACTTTGGGATCGCCCGCTCACTTGGTGCAGAAGGTGTGACGGCAGAAGGAGTGATTATCGGGACGCCGGAATATATGTCGCCGGAGCAAGTGGAGGGCAAGGATGTGGACGTGCGCTCGGACATCTACTCCCTGGGGATCATCTTCTTCGAGATACTAACCGGGCGAGTGCCGTTCGAGGGCGACACTCCACTCGCCGTGGCCATTAAACACAAGAGTGAAACGCCGCCAAGCCCAAAGATGTTCAATCCTCAGCTTCCTGACGACATCGCTCGCCTCATACTCCGTTGCCTGGATAAAGATAAATCGCGAAGATTTCAGACCGCGGAGGAACTGCTTGCCGAGCTTCGCAGGATCGATAGCAGGATTTCTTCGAAAGAGGAAACGCCGTCCCAAAAGCCACTGACTTCGCAGGAGATTGCAGTCACCTTCAGGCTGAAAAAGATCCTCATCCCTGTGGCAGCATTTGTGGCTATTTTCGTTATAGGGATTATTGTCTGGGAGGCTCTTCCCAGAAAAGCATCCGGCCCGCCGCCGGCCGCCAAGAAATCCGTAGCCGTTCTGCCTTTTGTCGACCGGAGCCCGGACAAAAGCTCCGAACTCCTCGCCGACAACATTTCTGAAGCGCTCATCAATGCCCTCGGTCGGATCAAGGACCTTAACGTTCCCGGCCGGACCTCGGCGTTTTCATTCAAAGGCAAAAATCTGGACGCCCACGAGATTGGGCAGAAACTGAATGTCCAAGCGGTGCTCGAAGGAAGCGTTCAGGTCGTAGGTGAGAAGCTTCGGGTCTCGGCCCAGCTCGTCAATGCCGAGGACGGTTTTCAGCTTTGGTCAGAGATATATAACCGGAAAATGGAAGCGGAGGCTATCTTCGCTATCCAAGATGAAATCGCCAGGGCGCTCGTCGATGCCATGAAGGTCGAGATCCTGGGTGACAAGAAGGCACGTCTAGTTAAGCCCGCAACCGCGAATCTTGAGGCTTATAACCTGTATCTTCAGGGCCGATTCTTCTTGAACAAGCGCGGAAAATCAGATTTGCTGAAGTCCATCGATTATTTTAATAAGGCCCTTGCCATAGACCCAAAATATGCTCTGGCCTATGCTGGATTGGCGGATGCTTATCGTGTTCTCGGTGATAATCTACATCTCCAGCCCAGCGAATCCTATCCAAAGGCCAAGGAATTCGCCCGGAAAGCGCTTGAAATCGATGATGGGCTCGACCAAGCACGTGCTTTTTTGGCTGCCGTCAAGCTAGATTATGACTGGGACTTTGCCGGCGCCGAGAGTGAGTTCAAAAAGGCCATCGATATGAGCCCGGGAGACGCAGCTGGGCATCACCAGTATGCGTTCCTCTTGTCGTACCTAGGCCGTCATAAGGAAGCTATAAAGGAAATCAAACTGGCGCGCGACTTGGATCCTCTCGCGCCGAGGATAAGATCCAATGTCGGGTGTATTCTCTACTTTGCCAGAAGATACGATGAAGCGCTCGAAGAGCTCAAGAAAGCGCTCGAATTCGATCCAACTCATGCGGCCACTTATGAATATATCGGTGATGTATACCGGGAACTCAGCCGCTACGAAGAATCCATCGCAAGCTTCAGAACGGCAAAAAAATTAGAAGACCGCCCTATTATCTCGATTAAGCTTGCCGTGACCAATGCCCGGGCTGGCCAGGTTGAAGAAGCCAGAAAGATGCTCCTTGAACTGAAGGAACGCTCAAAACAAGAATACGTTTCCTCTGTCATTTTGGCAGCCGCATACGGGGCCCTTGGAGAGCGAGACATCGCCTTTGAGCTGCTCGATAAGGCATATACCGAGCGGGATAGCAGACTGACCACTCTTAAAACATTGCCGATCCTCGATTCCGTCCGATCAGACCCGCGTTTCGCCGCCCTCCTCAAAAAAATCGGACTGGAAGGAAACCATCCCCGGCCTTCCGGGGCTTGAAGGATGCCAGGAAGAGGCTGGCGGTCAAATTACGGACAGGCTTCCCCTGTTATTTAACGCCCTTGACGTATTTTTCGAGCCAGGTGTCCATCTCCCAGAGCATGTGGAGGATGTTTTCGCGCGAGGCATAGCCGTGGCTCTCATAGGGGAGAAGCACGAGGCGGGCTTTGCCGCCCAACCCCTTGACAGCCAGGAACAGCCTCTCGCTCTGAAGCGTGAAGGTCCCCGGGTTATTGTCCGCGTCGCCGTGGATGAGGAGCAGGGGCTCGTTGATCTTGTCGGCATAGTTGAAGGGCGACATCTTGTTGTAGATGGACTGGGCCTGCCAATAGGTCCGCTCCTCGGCCTGGAAGCCGAACGGCGTCAGGCTCCGGTTGTAGGCGCCGCTCCGGGCGATCCCGGCCGCGAACAGGTCGGAATGGGCGAGCAGGTTGGCAACCATAAACGCTCCGTAGGAATGCCCCATAACGCCCACCCGCTTCGGCTCGACGACACCCATCCGGTCGACGGCGTCGATGGCGGCCTTGGCATCCATGACGAGCTGTTCGATGTAGGTATCGTTGGGCTCCTCCTTGCCTTGCCCTACGACGGGGAAGTGGGCGCTTTCAAGAACGGCGTAGCCGCGCGCGACCCAGAATACGGGGGAGCCCCAGTACAGGAATACGAACCGATGCGGGGAGTCGTCGATCTGGCCGGCCGCAGCTTTGTCTTTGTACTCGACCGGGTAGGCCTCCATGAGCATGGGGAGGCGCCCGTCCCGCTTGGGATCGTAGCTGGCCGGCAAGTAGAGCGTCCCCTTGAGGTCGACGCCGTCCTCCCTTTTGTAGTTGATCATTTGCTTGCTGATGCCCGCGAGAGATTTGTAAGGGTTTTCGAAGAAGGTCACTTGTTGGGGCGGCCGCGTTGAATCGAAGCGGCGGACGTAGTAATTAGGATAGTCCGTCGGGCTCTCGATCCGGACGAGGAGTGTTTTCTTTTGAAGATTCAGGACGTCGAGGATCGCTTCGTAAGTCTTCAACCCGTCGGCCCGCCACAGCCGCCGGGCCTTTCCAGTCTTCAAGTTGAACTCGTCCAGGAAAGGCCGGTTGCCCTGGGGGGAATAGCCCTCACCCTGCAAGTAGAGCTTGGACTTGTCCTCGCTGAAGAGGAGGGCGTAGCGCCCGAACGCGTTGGGCGCAGTGACGAACCAGCCGGGCTGGGCATAGAGGTCTTCTGATGACATGTCGAAGAGAACCCGGGGAGTTGGATTCTCCCCTGAGGGGTCAATAAGGTAGGTCTTAGTGTTGCGGGTTTTCCACCAATAATCCTGGACGACGGCCGTCTGGGCGTCCCCCCAGGTGATGCCCGCATAACGGTTCTTAGTCCCGCATAGGGCGTGGGGTGTTCCTTTAAAAGGCGGCGCGAGCTCGTAGAGGCGGTCACGGATCTCGGCTGTTCGGCTGGGATCCCCGCCATCCTGGGCTTCGCACCAGACGACGGTCGCCGGGGCATCGTTCCTCCATTGGTGATCGCGCGGCCCGGCCTCGACGGCGTCGAAGTCGATCGGAATCGTGTCCCGAAGAGGCTTATCGCACAATTCGACGAATTTCCGGCCTGTCCGGTCGAAGATCTCAACGCGGGATGGGAATTGGCTGTAGGGAAGCAGATAGGAGTAGGGGGGATGGATGGTTTCGGCCAGCAAGTAAGCGCCGTCGGGCGAGACCCCGGCGCGCGCGTAGATGGCCGCTGTGAGGAAGGGCTCCTCCGGTCCGTCCATCGAGTAGCGAACGAGCGAACGCAACGCGAAATGCTCGAAGCGCTTTTCATCCTGCTTGTTGCGGAGAAGATCCTGATAGGTCCGAGCGGGGGCCTTAGTGCCTGTCGCTACCTGAATGGCAGGGCCCGTCGGCAGATCCTTCTCCTCGAGATAGGGCTCCGTATGAAAACGCTTCATGGCGTAGATGGCGCGCTCGTCGGGCGACCAGATGTAGGGATAGCTGAGGACGGCCGAAAGAGCAGGTGGGCTGAGCTTCCGGACTTGTCCCGTCTTCAGCTCGATGACCCACAATTCCAGCCCAGTTTTCAGCACCTGGACGAAGGAGACATAGTTGCTCTGGGGAGAAAAGAGGACGTATTCCATCCGGAGGTTGTCCGGGAGACCCGTGAGCGGAATGGGCTTCCCCGAAGGGAATTCCTGCACAGCGATCGTCGCGTAGGACATGGTCCGGGCCCTGTTGTGGTTCTGGGGATTGACCCGGATGCCGGCCAGTCTGAGTTCGGGCTCGGCCAGCTCCTGGAGCGTTTTGTAGTTTGGCCTGGTGAGGAAGGCCATGTAACGGTTGTGTCGGTCGGTTATCATTATGGGTGGCTGGACGACGTCGGCCAGCTCCAAGATCTGCTGGGGAGGCTTCTGGAACGGAATGTCGGTCTGAGCGGCTGCGACGCCTGCCGTGAGCCACACGGCCAGGAGAGAAAATGCTAAACATTTAAATAATCGTCTCTGTCCGCGGATTCCCATGGTTGAACTCCTTTTCTCAAAATATAGGAAATTCCTTTTTCGTGGCGCGTGCTATCCCAGGCCACAAGGCTCGGAATTGATGCCTCCGATCACGAAATGAAGATATCGCCGGCTGCTGATGATAAGCATTTCGTTTTCCGGTGTGCCGGCCGAATGTGCGTTCATGCACCAATTTTGCCTCATCCCATCGTCAGGGATGATAAATCATGGCGTGAAGAGGTGTCAAGTTGAGCTCAAAATAGCGGAAGGCGGGCCTAGAAGCCATGGAGCAATATAAGCATGTCCTCGACCTCTGGAGAGACGCCGACCGCGGTCTTCCCGAAGTCGAGGACGCCCGGAAGAGGCTGGCGGGGCTGAAGTAGTTTAGTCACAACACAGACCCCTTGACGCGCTGTCAAGTTCGCGAAGCAGTTGTATTGATGCGAAAGCACGGCTATTCGCAATTCCCTGTGGTCGAGAACGGAGAGGTTCTAGGAGTTTTTTCTTTCCGCTCGTTCGCGAACGAAGCATCAAATGTGACCTTGGAGGATTGTATAAAGCAGAAGTGTACTCCCGGGGATCTTCATGTTGATGAGTTTCTCGAGGATTTCAAGTTCGCCCGGGTGACGGAGGAGATGAGCAGCGTTTTCGAAGCAATGGACAAGGACAACGGTATTCTCATAGGGACACCCGAGCGGGTGATAAGAAATTCGTTTTTCTGCTGCGCCGGCTAAATGAGTGTTCAAAAGCCGGCTGCCAAGCCATCGGCGCTCCGCGGATCGGCGGCGCCGAGGAGCAGATGCTTTTCGTGATCGATATATATACACATCGCCGGGCCGAAGAGTCCCTTGAACTCGACGATCTTATGGCCCATCGCTTCATACAGCTTTCGGGAATCCAGTGTGGTAACCCCCTTCTGGAAAAGGGTTTCGTCGGGCATCCAGCCATGGAATATGCGCGGCGCAGCCACCGCTTCGGCAATGATCATCCCGAAATCGATCAGGTTGACGATCACCTGGACATTCGTGGAGATGATAGTCTGGCCGCCGGGACTTCCGATGACCCAATGGGGCTTGCCGTTTTTTGCGATAATCGTGGGCGTCATGCTGGACAGGGGCCTCTTTCCCGGCGCGGGCAGGTTGGCCCGGCCGAAGCCTCCGGGCTTCACCTTATTGTTGAAATCAGACAGAGAATTGTTCAGGACCACTCCACTGCCTGCGGGTACCAGGTAGGCACCGAAATCCCCATTCAGGGTGTAGGTGATGGAAACGGCATTGCCGTGGCCGTCCACAACGGAGAAGTGGGTCGTTTCCATCTTTTCGCCTTTTTCATCGATCGTCGTCAGTTCATCGCTTTTCGAAGCTCGCTGGGGGTCAATGGTTTTCCTCAACTCCGCTGCATAGGCTTTAGAGATCAGCCGATCCTTGGGGATGTCAGAATTGAACTCCGGATCTCCTAAATAGAGGGCGCGATCGCGATAGGCCCGGCGCATGGCCTCGGTCAGCGTATGCAGGTATTGAGCGGAATTGTGACCCATTTCTTGCAGGTTGTACCCTTCCAGGATGTTGAGAATCTGAGTCTCGGCGATACCTCCCGAACTGGGCAGTGGCATCGTGAACACATCCCAGTTCCGGTACGTGCTGTGATCGGGCCGGCGCTCGATGGCCCGATAGTTTTTCAAATCCTCCATGGTCATAATGCCGCCGTATTGACGGATGGCGGCGATGATCAGCTCGGCGGTTTTCCCGGTGTAGAACTCGGCTTCCCCGTTTTTCTGGATCCGCTTCAATGTGTCGGCCAGGTCGGGCTGTTTCCAGATCTCACCGGTTTCATAAACCGTCCCGTCGTTTTTAAGAAAAAAACGAGTCGAGGAGGGGTATTTTAGAAAATACTGCCGTGACTCGACCATTTCCTTGTGCAGGCTGGCACTGACCGGGAATCCCTTTTCAGCCAGGCGCACTGCCGGATCGATTAACTCCGCCCAGGGTCGACTGCCGAATTTGCGATGGGCCATGGCGAGCCCGGCCACGGTGCCGGGAATTCCGATGGCCAACGGGCTGTCGGTTACATGCAGACCCTCAACCGGGGATTTCCTCCAGTCTTTGCCCGCTTCATCGAGGAATATGCCGGGGGTTACAGCGGCAGGGGCTTTCAGACGGAAATCGATGGCTGCAACCTGACCGTCGCCCCCATGATAGAGAAGAAACCCCTCGCCGCCGATATTGCCGCACGATGGGTATATCACGGCCAAAACAAATGCCGTCGTGATGGCAGCATCGATCGCGTTGCCACCTTTTTTTAGAATTTGGAGGCCCGCCTCCGAGGCTAGACCTTGTGTGCTTACGACCATCCCGTTTTTTGCCTCTTTAGGAATCAGCGCCTGGCTGAAAAGAGGAAGTCCGGAGAAGCCAACAAGCAGCACCAACAGAAAGAAGATTGATCGCTTATTCTTCGTCATCATTCCTTATTATTTCCCTTTGCTCAATTTTATCTCAGCATTTTTCAAATTTTCAGCAACTCTAAATTTCACAATTTTACTTATTAATTCCAACGGCAATGGCTTGTCTATTGGAAATTGTGCTGAACCTTTTCCGCTTTCATAAATTGATAAGTCATGTTTAAAGGCCCGAATTCCACTGGACATAGGATAAAATCCGATATGCTTTTTATAGGCAGCAAAATAGACTAAATTACCTTTCAGCGTGAACGTCGGGATTTGATAACTAATTGGATTTCTTTCCTGTAGTTTTCAGAATCCATTCTCCTATGGTTTGCATGACAAGGGGAGACATAGTTTCATCTATCAACGGAGCCATGCTGACAGCCCCATTGGTTGTAGTCTGGAAAAAGTGATTGATGTTTTTGAATTCCACAGTTCTATAATTGGTTTTGCCGTTTCTTTCCATAATTTGTTTCAAAGCTTCTAAATTCTCTTTATAAGGAACAGCTACATCTTTATCGCCGCCAAGCGCCAATATTGGACAATTGATTTTTACAAGAAAATCGGAAGGGGTGATTCTATAAGACAAAATATTATTCGGTTTACTAAAGGCTTCGATCCATTGTTTTCTGAATTGCTCCGGAATAGCGGGTACGCTAAATAAGGAAGTCACTTTTTCGCGGATGAGATCAACATTTTCTTCTTTCAATACTACCTCGAGAGCTTTTTCTGCAATCTCCGCAACGGCCTTTGTTGCCGGATCACCCTGTTTGGCTAACTTGTACTGATATTTCAAAACATCAGCACTTGGTATTACAGGGCCTGCCATCAATACTATAAAAGCAGGCTCGGATCTTCTGCTGGCGATGATTTGTGCTACCGACCCTCCTTCGCTATGCCCAATGTATCCGATATTTCCCTTATCGATAAACGGCAGGGTAGCTAAGAAGTCAAGCCCTGCTTCGGCATCATCGGCAAAGTCGAATATGGAAGCGGATTCATAATCTTCCGTTGATTGTGCCACGCCGCGGTCATCGTACCTTAGAACTGCAATTCCTCTTTTTGTCAGGTCATCGGCAAGTACGTGAAAGAAACGGTGTCCCCCCATTCCTTCTTCATCTCTGTTGTGGGGCGTTGCGCCTGAAACTAATATTGCCGCAGGGAAGGGGCCTTTACCCTTGGGGTAGGTAACAGTACCCGCTAATTTGGTACCATCTTTTTTGTTTACAAACTCAACTTCTTTTTCTTCGTAAGGATGAGGTGGAGTGGGTGTCTGAACTCTTTTGATAGTTGTAATTTTATCTACCTTTTTGAAAGTAACATTCATTTTGTTCTTAGCATCGGGTGTGACAGTTCCTGCAATTTCAAGATTATTGTCAGATAGTATCCCGTCAAATGGAAGCAGATATGCGACTAAAGAAACTTTCAAATTTCTGCCTGAAATTGAAAAGTTTTGTGCATCGGAACCGGGGATGCCTAATAAAGGCATTTGAATAAAACAGGAGAGCGTTTTATCGTTGCCTACCTTAATTTCCAAATCGACTTGCACTTTCTTTGGACCCATCTCAAGAAATCCTTCCCAAATTCCGACAAATACTTTTGTCTCTGCTGAGAGAACCGTCTTTGTTTGCGCTTTTTGATCTTGTGCATTTGAATTCTGGATTGGTAAAAGCAGAAAGACGGAAAATACAATTGTTGTTACAATACCAGAAGCAGACTGGTTCATTTAAATCCTCCCTGAAGTATTTAGTTTAACATTTATAATCTATTTTTTTTCAAATTAAGTGCAATGTAAAAAAATCCGAAAACGTCGCGGAACTCGTCGGAGGCACGCCGATCTTGGGGAGTTCCGCTGAATCAGTAGGGGAATCGGATAGGGCCAAAGACATCATTGACGACTTTCTTATGCTCGTCGTTGAGATCGAAATCAGGCATTATTCACGGCAACAAGCTCTTCTTTTATTCTTAATAAAATCCGTAATACCCAGTTTATTTACTATTTCCGTCCCTTGCCCAGCCCCTTGAGAACCTCGGCGCAGCCTGTGTACTTTAAAAGGCGCTCCCGGTTCTTCCCGATGAATTCTTCTTCCTTTGCCAGAACCTCGTCGATGATTTTTAGGACTTCCCCTTCGCCTCTCCAATTCTCCACCAGAAGGTCCGGATCTCCGGCGCGCCTGCCAACCTCCCTGGCGACAAACGCGCATAAAAAGATGTCGTCGATATACCCGTAGGGCCCATGGAGTTCTTCCGGAATCACATCCGCCGGCATGACAAAATAGGCGATCGCGCAGGCCACCAAAGGCCTCAAACGGGCTGGCAGCCGGGCGTCGTCGAGAAGGTTCGTCATCAGCCTGTACCATTCGGGCGCGAGATAGATGAAGTCGTCGTGCCGTCCCTCGTATTTCGCAATGTCCTTCTTCAGCGCATCAAAGAAATTTTTCATGCTCTCCCTCCACTGCTCTTCCGGGAGCCTGTGCTTTTTGTAAAATAAGGGCAAATTCCTTTGAACTCCACGCATGTCGGGCAATACTCAGTCCTAGGCTTGAAATCACCTTTCTTGATTTTACTGACGATCCCGCCCAGATTCTTCCCGGCGGCCGAACTTCGCTCCGCGTCCCATCCGGAGCCAATGACAGCACCGTCCTCCAGGAAGTGGATAGTCCGCCGCCCTACATCAAGGTTGATGCTTTTCTCCAGTCCCAGGGAATAAAGATCCATTTGCAGATCGGCTTGTTCTTCTGCGACGACATTTGACGCGGAGGTTTTAAAATCGATAATTTCTTTCTTGTCTCCGGCCATTCGGCGCACAAGATCGATCCTGCCAGCGATCACTACGCCCTCCAAATCAAAAGCGAAAGGCCGTTCGGACTCCTCCACTTCTCCGAAATATTTCCCGTGTTCCCGGACGTACCGGCTTATCTGGGTGACGGCTGCCTCCATGGACTTGCGCTCCTCTTCGGCGGCCTCAGCACTCTTCCTTCGGCTCCACACCGGCATCCAGGCTCGCCCGACATACATAGCCGCCTCCTCCTCTATGACTCTTTTGCCAGCCATAACATCCCTGTGAATGAGATCTAGAGCCCGGTGCACGGCGCTTCCGAAATAGAGCTTGTCGGACAGGATATTGTCCATCCCATCGACATGAAAATATCTATAGCGCAGAGGGCACTGGAGATAATGGGCGATCTGGTAATAGCTAAGCCGTAAGCGCGGCTCATGGCTTTTCTCGCCGACTTCCTCCACGTGAAACGCCCGACGGCGTAACTCCCTTCCTAGTCGTTCGGCCTCGGCCAGCCGCTCTCCGGCAAGTTCCCGAATGAACTCCGAAGGACCGCTGCCCCTCTTGTTGACGACATCCGCGGTCCCGATGATGAGGAGATCCCGAGCCCGCGTCGCCGCGACATAAAAAAGCTTCCGCTCGTCGACGATGTGCGGATCGTGCACCTCAGGCGGGCCGCTCCGCATCAGCTTACAGGGAATCTCGTACGGGCTCCGCCGCGCCCGAGCCGGAAAACGGCCTTCCATAGCCGCGCCGATAACGACCACCGGGAATTCAAGCCCTTTGGCCTGGTGGACGGTCATAAGGGAGACTGCGTCATCCGGGTCGTGGTGGTAAGAATCGTGAGCACCCTCGCGAATAAGCTTCAGGTAGGACATGAAGGCGTATAGATTCTTGGTGCCGCTGTGCTCGTCGAAGTCGCCGGCGATTTTCGTCAGGATGCCCATGTTCCTGACGGCTTCCTCGTCGCCTTTCTTTTCCGTAGCTGAAAAATACCCGGATATCCGTAAAATTTCATACAAAACCTCAAGGAGGGAGCGATGCCGGCCTTCCTGGACGCGCCGCTTCAGGTCGATGAGGGCCCAGATCTTGTCCCGGTCGGGCGTATCCCGGATTCCTATCTTCCTCAGCCCTTCCTCACCCTCGACCTCCACCAGGTCGCCCTTGAAGGCTTTCAAGCCTTTTTCCGTTTTCGGCGAAAGGCCCATCAACCCGCACCGGACGAACCGATCGCCCCACGGCTTTGTCGCTTCGAGGAACGTGAACAGACCATAGATCTCGCCAATGTCTGTGCGCATAAAAAACTGACCGTCTCCGATCACGCGGAACGGAATCTTCGCCTTCTTCAAAGCGTCCAGATACGGCTCGGCATAGGAGTGAACGCTTCGTAAAAGGATAGCGACGTCATTGAGCTTGCGGATCGTCCCTTCAGTGACAAGACTACGCAAAACGGCGCTTACCGCTTTCGCCTCATCGGCGGCAGTTTGTTCATGGACGATCACGAGGTCATTCGACCAGTCCTTCCGTTTACACCTGAGCTCTTTATCCAGGCGAGCGCTTTTCGGGTTGCAGCGGATGAGCTTGGAGGAATGGACGATGATCGGTCGCAGTGACCGGAAGTTGTCCTCAAGTTTTACGACTTTGACGGCGCCGTGTCTTTTATTAAAGTTCAGGATGTTCTTGACGGTCGCGCCGCGGAATCGGTAGATGCTTTGGTCATCGTCGCCGACAACGGACAGGTGCTGACACGGCACCGCCACATGGAGCAGCAGCTCTTCCTGCACGGCATTAGTGTCCTGGTACTCGTCGATCAGAATCTCATGGAACCGATCTCGGACCTGCCGCAGGACGTCCTTCCGCTTCTTGAGCATTTCTAGGGCTTGACGTTGCAGATTACCGAAATCCACGGCCTCGGCCTCCTGCAGGAGTTCCAGATAGCGTTTGTATGAACGGGCGACGCAAACGCGCTCTTCCCAGAGGGATTTCTCATCGGACCCGGCTGCGGCGAGCCGGGCGGCGCACCAGGCTTCGAATTTCGCAGGGTCCACCAGCTCTTCGGCCGCGAGATTGTACGTCCGCAGGACTTCCGCGAAAAAATCACACTCCCGGCCTTTCATGATTTCACTCAGGCCGAGCTCCTTCCGCCGGGAATAGACAAAGAGCCGTTGACCGGCCTCGTCCAGGACGCGGAATCCACGAGGAAAAGGAGTTTCGGACCTGAAGTCGTCGAGAAGCCTGTAGCAGAACGAGTGGATCGTCGAGACCTGCATGGCCTCAACGTTGACCTCAGGAAGCTTTTTCTGAATCCTATCCTTAAGCTTAAGGGCGGCTTTCTCGGTGAAGGTCGCCGCCAGGAGGTTCTCGCGTTTCACCTTACCCGATCGGATGAGGTAAGCCGCACGGCAGCTAATTACCTCAGTCTTCCCCGATCCCGGACCGGCAATGATCAGCAGTGGGCCTCCATAGTAGGTTACGGCCTCCCTCTGGGCGACCGTGAGGTCACAGAGGATGTCTGCGTTGCTGCTCATGGGCATTCTGCTCCCTCCAGGCGATTATTCAAGTAGAAATGACTTGAATTCGTGATAATCCATAATTCTCTTATCGTATTCTCTTATCTCATTTAGGCGCTTTAGGAAATTCAACAAGGGCACATCTCTAGCAACAAACTTCGACGCCCAGAATAAATATATACATTGTTCTAAATCCGATTCTCCCGGATTTTGGTTCTTTCCATATTTTTCCTCTGGAAATGATCTTCGATAAAAAAAATAATAATGCGCTTCTAGATAATATTTCCAGGGCAATACTGGCGATCGGATAATTGACAACTTGGTCTCCCTGTCAAGATCAGGAGCTGGGTCATACCCTTTACATATTTGATCAAAAAGGGACAGCGATACGTCTTCGCCGCCCTTTGAATCTACATAGGAAAAATACTGGAGTTCATCCGCTAATTCCTTTCTTTTAGCAATCTCTTGGATATAATCTCGCGCCCCGTGTACGTAGACTTCGAGTCCGGAGTATTTCATATTTATAACATCACGGCATATTTCTTCTGTCTCTTGGCTTACGTTTATCGGATAGTTAGTTTCCAAATACTCCACTCCTCTCTCAACACACCTAATGGATTCCCTAAGTAACCAAGGAAAAGGCTTCAACGGGTGAAAATCGTCTCTGATCTCATTATATATTCGGATCAGATTGCCTTTACGTTCAGGATCAACTGTCATTAGCAATTCGCAAAGGTTAATTGCGCTGGGAATAATAATCAGATTTTTTTCTTTTGCGGCGCAACGGATAAGTTCTTTGTCAGGGTCATCAAGCAGGCAATTGTATATACTGGTGTCTAAGTAGACATTCCTTGATCTAACGCTCAAATCAACTCGCTGTGAATTCATTTTCCAGGCAGCACCTGTCGCTATTTCGGCGGCTCATCTTTATTCACATAAATGGTTTTACACTTTGGACATATTGCTTTGCCGACCTGCAACGGGACGCGTAATTTTTGACCGCATCCCTGACATTCTATGATCTTTATCTTCGGGAGGACCCTATCCTCGAATTCATATATTTCTTCGTCAAATATGACATCCTTATATGTCAACGGTCTTTTCAAGATTATTCCATCAAGCGTTGTGCACCTGCTAAGGGCAACATACGCTTGGCCGTGAGCAAAGGCGCCTCTTTCCAAATCTATAAGAACCTTTTCAAATGTCTTACCTTGGCTCTTATGTATTGTTATCGCCCATGCTAGCTTTATCGGATATTGCCGGAAAGATCCTATAACATATGCCTCAACTCTATTTTGTTCAGGGCTATATCGATAATCGATTTTTTCCCACGTTTCTTTTTGAATATCGTACGTTTCACTCGATATTGTTAAGCGAATTGATGAAGGTGACAAACTCTCGACTATCCCTAAGGTGCCGTTGACCCACCTGCGGGCCATGTCGTTACGAATTAGCATAACCTGGGCGCCTTTTTTAAGCCTTAGAGACAACTCTGCGGGATAAGCGGATTCATCGAACTCGCCTATGACCTGCGCTTCATACGAATACTCTTTCTCATTTATGGCTCGCAATCTATCTTCATTTATGTGATTCGCGCCATCATTCGTCGTTGTTAGGATTATTCGATTATCTTCGCAATAGAATTCTCTGCCCTGGACGCGACTATTAAAAATGGAGAGACCTTCATGATTAATTCTATTAGCGCGAAGGCTGTTTAATAACTCGATAAATTTGACATCAGTCTGCCTATGGATTTGTTTGAGTTCCATACTTTTTAGGCTGATATCCTTTATCACATTGGCGCTGAAAAAATAGGGAGATTTATAGAGCTTATCGAATACAATTTTCGCGTCTGAATCAACAACGGGAGGAAGTTGATGCAGATCGCCAATTAAGATAATTTGTGTCCCACCAAAAGGAATACCATGGTTTCCCCTATTTCGGCGCAAAGCAATATCAATACCATCCATCAGATCAGCGCGTACCATAGAGACTTCGTCAACTACTACTGTGTCAAGTTTTCTTATAGTTTCTCTTCCCCGAATTGTACGGATGTCGTCTTTTTGAATCAGCCTTGGCGGCAACTTAAAGAAGGAATGAATTGTCTTCCCCCCCACATTAATGGCCGCAACTCCTGTGGGTGCCAAAACGGCAATATTCTTTTTGCTGTTTTTCCGGAAATATTGTAGAAGTGTGGATTTTCCAGTCCCCGCCTTCCCAGTTATGAAGATATGATACGAGGAATTCTCCATTAAATCGAATGCCTTCTTGAATTCCTCGGTTAGCTGGAAATCGTTAGGGAGCTCTATCGCGTATTTTGCGTGCCTTGGTTTAGCCGACGTTTTATGGGACGTGTTATGCTTAAAATAGCTCTCTGCCGTTTTATCATACGAGCTATCTGTTTGAGAATATATCCGGTCCGATCTGCGCATTCCGGCTGGAGACCGGAATATTTTGATGGCCTTGTTTGCGAGATTAATTATTAAGTAGATTCCGATCAAAATGAGAATTGTTTCCATTTATTCACACCGGTGCGACCGAAAATATTGAATGCATCCGTGTTATATAGACCGCATCTGCTCTTATCAGAATCATGAGCAAGCTGAGCACCTCCACTATCTGCTAAGTCTCTGCAGCCGGAGCTGGCAACCTTTGCCAAATGCAATATTTAAGATATTATGGCTTTGATATATAAACCTTGCATCGACCGGCGAGTTTTTCTGCCGCATCGCAGATGGCTACACAAAGGGCCGCATGAGCTTCTTTATCCATCATTCATAATGCTCGTCGGACACGAATCTATTAATGATCACTTTTGCCAGCGGGAGGTGATAGAAGTTTGCTTTTTCCGTACGCTTGAGATCTATCCCCTCTGAGCCCTATGACTATACTTCCGCGTCCATAAAAATTTTATATCTGGCTGATGATCGATGTCAAGAACAAGAAATGGCGGCGAAGAAGGCCGGTCAGAGGAACGGATCGACTTCGTAAACCTTGCGGATCATCTCTGGCCATATCGAGAGCCGACCTTTGCTCGGACAAAGGATTAAAACCCTGCTGCCAGGCCATCGGCGCTGCGCGGGTCGGCGGCACCGAGGAGCAGATGCTTTTAGTGATCGATGCATATACAAATCGCCGGGCCGAAGAGTCCCTTGAACTCGACGATTTTATGGGCCATCGCTTCATACACGTTTCGGGAATCCACTCCAGGCCTCACCTTATTGCTGAAATCAGACAGAGAGAGGGCGCGGTCGCGATAGGCCCGGCGCATGGCCTCGGTCACCCGGAAGTGGAGGTGCGGGTGAAAAAACGGAATAAGGTTCTTGTGATTCGACGGCCGCTTGACATCTCCCCGCAAGCGGCATTAAATTTCCCGGGTGAACATTCTCCCCCTCCAGCCCGGGCATTGGCAGACGGTCCGTGCGATCTATGAAGAAGGCATCTCCACGGGGAATGCCACTTTCGAGATTTCAGCCCCCGCCTGGGAAGCATGGGATGGCTCCCATCTTCCCTTCGCGAGACTGATCGCCGAGGAGCGGGGCGAAGTCCTTGGCTGGGCCGCGCTGAGCAGAGTTTCCGACCGCTGCGTCTATGCGGGGGTCGCCGAAGTCAGCGTTTACGTGAAAGCCTCGGGGCGGGGGAGAGGCATTGGGTCGGCCCTGCTAGCTGCGCTGATCCGGCAGAGCGAGGCGAATAACATCTGGACGTTGACCGCCGGAATCTTTCCCGAGAACGTGTCTTCCGTCCGCCTCCACGAAAAAGCGGGCTTCCAGGTTCTGGGAGTGAGGGAAAAAATCGGGAAATTGAACGGCCGGTGGCGTGATGTCCTGCTGTTCGAAAGAAGGAGCCGCGTCGTCGGCGTCGAGGGAGAATCAAGTTGAGCCCCTCCTAGGGATGAGACGGAAATGAATTTGGGCAGGGAATATTCTGTCCGGACGAGAAAAACGTTCCCGCTTTCGTCAGTCCGATCAAAGTACATCGCTCTCTCGGAAATAAATAGCGGCAGGTCATCGAGCTGAGCCACCCCCATGAATTCGCCCTTTCTGGTAAAGATATCGATAAAGAACGAGCGGCTTTTGTCAGTCTTGTTCATCGCGAATCTGAAGATGAATACATAATCCCGTGAAATCCTAATCGCGGAGATCTGGTTTTTTGTCTGAGGTATTTTCTTGATGAGTTCGCGGCTGACAGAGTCGGGCCATCCTTTGGACTTGGCAAAATCCCTGAGTTCCCGTTCGAGATAGTCTTTTTCCCCAGTGTTGATCTTCTGAGGCTTAAGGGGCCGCCTGATCGTGGCGACAGTCCCGCCGCTTTCATCGAGAAGCGCGATCTCGTATCGGTCGCTGATGCCCACGGCCGTGAGCTCTCCTGAGTCCGCAAAAAGAAGCCTGGGAACATATGCCTCATGGCTGTAGTTGAACATCAGGATAGTCGTGGTTTATATAGGCCTGGTCGAGATAGTCGATCCTAGGTCAAATGGCGAAGCCGTTTTTTCGGCGGTCACAGAAAAAATGGATTTTCGGTTCAATAATGGCTAAAATGGCAAGGATAAAACAAGCAGGCTCTCAATGCACCTTATCCAAGCCTCTTTGTTGTCCAATGAATAGGGTCCGCCTCAAACAGCGTTGAAAATCAATAACTTAGCCCCAAAATTATGTTAAAATATGCCTCTCACTGTCGAAGATGGGCTTCGGAATATCTAACAATCTTCGGATAATCCGTACTCTCAATGAAATAGAACTTTCCTTCATTATCCATTGCAGAAAGAGTTCCTTTTACTTTTGTTGAGATGATTAGTTTCCCGTCTTTGAAGACATCTAACCAGGATGCTTTTTCCCCATTATAAAAGACAAATATCGTATTCTTCTTCTCAAAGATAAAATTGCCAGATACGACGGCATTGAATCCACCGGAAATCTCTTCTTTTATCTCTGGCTTTAGATAATCCGGCAATCTTCTTGTTAATTTAATTTTTAGATTTTCGTTTTCGTAAATACAGATTTCATATTTATAAGGATTCATCACAAAAATTCTATTTCTATTTGTCCACAATCTTAAAGGCGTTCGGAATAATCTGGCATCTTTAAATTTTGAAAATTCTTCAGGGATATTTATTAAATTTGCGAAAGAATATAGATACTTTCCTTCTCTATCATAGACATTAAAAAGTTGATCGTTTCGTGCGCCTAAAATAAGCAAATTTCCTTTTTCGTTTAGAGCTATGTCAATTCCCATAAAATCGAGTCTAAATGATTTTATGAAGTTTCCTCTTTCATCAAAAATAATTACTTTTCTAAAATCAAGCACATAAACTCGACCTAAAGAGTCGAGAGCGATTGTCCTGGGATATTCAAATTCACCTGGTCCTACACCCTTTTTCCCAAATCTCAAAATAAATTTTCCATCTCGATCATATTTAACGACTCTATTCATCCTTATGTCTAAAACGTAAATGTTTCCAGAAGAATCCACTTTAGCATCGGCAATGAGGCCAAATACATAATTTTCATCTCCTTCTGATATTCCGATTTCTAGATCTTTCTTTAAAGAAAGATCCTCTTTCGTTGGTTTTTTAGTACAAAAATTGAAAAAAATTAGAAGTTGAATAACCAAGCAAATATGAAAAAATAAGGAGATAAGATTCCTTTCTCTCTTGCGCTGACTTTTCTTGGTTTTCCGCTCAGATGACATGAATCGAAACCCCTGCATAAATATGCGCCAAGTCGTCAATCCCTGTCCAAGCTCAAACGTACCGTCTGTGAAATGAAATTTTTAAGAACATATGCATCTAAGGACGCCGATTCCTCGACCAGCTCATCGAATAGACGACGATCTCTTTAAATCCGCTCGGCTTCTCCCGGACACAATAACAGCGGTCGTTCTTGATAACGACGTCATAAGACCGCGGCTCCAAGAGATAACGGGACAGGTCGTTGTATCCCAATCCCGCCCGCAGGATCAGGACGCCGTCGGTCGAGATTATGTCGCATAAGTTGGTGCCGGAGTCCTTCTCTGTCTCAAAACGCGCGATATAGAGACGCCCAAGGTCATCCGAGAAAAGGCTAAGAAAGGGCGGAAATAGATCCGGAATCTTGAGCCTTCGGACGGGGTGGTTTTGAGGGGCGCGGGCCAACAGCTCCGCCCGGGATCCGGGCGAGACTTTCACGGGCGTGAAAGGAACGCGGATCTTGCGTTTCAGCCGACCGTCGAGATTATAGACCGCGATGTCGTTTCCAGCCTTGCCCCAGCCGACGTAGATGGCCGCCTTCGAGACGCCAATAACGGGCTTCTCGAGGAAGATATTTTTATATTCCTCTGGTTCCTTAGAGGCGTCGAACTCCAGGAGGTCCCTGATCTTCTGAAAATCCGCGTCGAAAAGACCGATGACGATCATCTGGATCTTCTGATCCTCGCGTAGCGATATATAGAAGGCTAAGATATTTCCATTTTCCAGGAGCCATATGCCCGCTTGAGGCACGAGATTGATACCTGGACCTGGAAGGAGTTTCTTGGTTACTACCAGCCGACCATCAGGATTGAGGAAAATAAGCCTGTTAGCGCTTCTGTCGAATATAGGGATCTCGTCCTTTGCTGTAATCCTCAAGTAATACGGGGACTGGATCTCTCCAGGTCCTTGTCCGATCCTGCCGAATGACTTCAAGAAGTTCCCCCGATTGTCGAATTGGAAGATCAACGGATCCCGGCCCTTCGCTCGCTGGCAGACATAAATCCGGCCACGCGAGTCGGAGTCGACGGCGGCGATATCCGAAAGCCCGGCAACGGACAGAGCATCACTCTCCGTGTCGATCCGGAATTCCTCATGGAGAGAGAGGGCGTGCCGCTCGCCCTTTACCAGATATGGCCCAGTGTCGTTGACGACGACCTCGATGCCATTCTCCACGATCCGCTTCGGCCCTTCGATACGAGAAGAACAGGCTGCTATAAACAAGGATGCCAATGCGATAAAGACGGATTTTTTCAATTCTCCCATCTCATACCGCGCTTGTTCGGACCTTTTCCTCAAGGAGCGAAAGTAAATTTCTTTTCTTTGCTGTCTTCAGTCATGTCCCGTTGCGAAAAAATCATATTCCCGGCTGCCGGTCGATGTCAAATTGGTGATAAGAAATTCGTTTTTCTGCTGCGCTGGCGGAATGCGTATTCATGCTCCAATTTCGCCTCACCCCATCGTTAAGGATGATAAATCGGGGCGTCGTCGGATGTCAAATTGAGCTGAAAAGATCGGAAAGGGGATAAGGAGCCGCAGATAAGCTAAAAAGTGTCTGAAATCCGACAGACCTCTTCTCCGGGGCCAAGAGCGGCCGGATCATGTGATTTGCCGGCCGCTTGACATCTCCCCGCAAGCGGCATTAAATTTGCCAAATGAATTTGGGCAGGGAATATTCTGTCCGGACGAGAAAAACGTTCCCGCTTTCGTCAGTCCGATCAAAGTACATCGCTCTCTCGGAAATAAATAGCGGCAGGTCATCGAGCTGAGCCACCCCCATGAATTCGCCCTTTCTGGTAAAGATATCGATAAAGAACGAGCGGCTTTTGTCAGTCTTGTTCATCGCGAATCTGAAGATGAATACATAATCCCGTGAAATCCTAATCGCGGAGATCTGGTTTTTTATCTGAGGTATTTTCTTCGAGAAGCGATCCCTGGCCACGGCATGAAATGTCTTCAAGATTTTGTTCTGGCCATCCACCATCACCTGCTGTTGATCGTCGGGGCGCCAGATCCAACCGTAAAAGCGGTCGGGCCCGATGTAGCCCAATCCCAGCCGAC
>CAZIDN010000014.1:0-63139 GCA_964537875.1 uncultured Eubacteriales bacterium | reverse complement strand
CAGTACGGGAGCTGCGCTCCATCCACCATGGTGCGTGCCGCTCCGCCGGATGAGGGAATCACAACCACAGAATCGTGAATATCGTTGTGCGTCCAGTAGAGGAAGCCATCGGCCACGCTCGGGGCAAAATCGTCGTCCGGCGTCTGCACCACGACACGGCGAGCGCCGGTGGCCGGTTCCAGCTCGTAGATGTCCAGATCGCGGTCAGCATCAGGCTGGTGACGAGCTTCTGCAACCGGCGCAGCAGCGCTGGCCAGCGCCACATAGAGACGCCTGCCATCGGCTGAAGTGCCGAGGGATTTAAACCGACGAAGTGCATCCAAATCCTTGGCCAGGGTCTCGATGCTGCCAGTCTCCAGATTGATGCGTACGAGTGAAGTCAATCCGTTCTCGTGCCATGCCGTGGCATAGATCAGCCGGCCGTCCGGCGACCAGATAAAACCATTGATGCTCCCTTCCACCGAGTATTGCTTCTGGTGCTGCGCATCCCCGACGAACAAGCCCTTATCCGCCTGCAGGGGCCAGAAATAGGCCACGGCGGAGCCATCTGGCGACCATCGAGGAACTGCGTCCGAAGGCAGGGGGAAAAGGCGAGGGCCGTCGGGACCGGGTAGAAACCATCCCTGGAGGCCGGCTAGCTCGCCACGGCGGGCGAGCTGGTTACCCCTGTAAAAAGTTGCACTGAAAACTCGCTCCATGCCCGCCTTGAACCGCTCGGCTTCTTCGAGGCCCGTCTCGAGGTTGATCAACTTGGTGCCGCGGCCAAAGGAAGGATAGAGCGCCCACTTGCCGTCGCTCGAAATCTGCGCGGAGCTAGGCGCCGCCTCAAACCACGCCGCTGGGCTTTCGGAATAGATCCGCTCGGACTTGGCCGCGCGGCCCTGACCTTGGTCCTTAATCTGAGCATCTTTCGCAGGAGAACACGCGCAGAGAAAGACAGCGCACATGACACCTGCGCCGACCAAGAATTGGTTTGTGTGAGTCCTCATATTTCCTCCTCGGCGCTTCAGCTGCGCCGGCGCCGAAGTCCGTCGTCAAGCGTTTTTCCCCTAGCTCAAACCCATAGCCTGGGCATTCGGGCATATATTCATGGCTCTCGAGTGCCCGCAAGCTGCTTTATTATTTCCCTAGAATCATCATCAGCCCGGCTTTCTCAAACGCCCGAAAATAGAGTTCGAGTGCCTCGATCGCGATCGGGGCGTATTCCGCCGCGACCGCATCGCGGATATCTAAGATCGAGCGTTTTCCGTCGGCATAGTAGGCCGGTGCGTCTGGGAACCCCATCAGCTTCAGCTCGCTTTCCCCGTGGGCCCGGAGGCGTTGGCTGGCTTCGTCCAGAGCCGCTTCGATTTTCGGTATCTGGACAGTCGGATCCTTACCTAGCGTCCGAAAGACATAGCTTAGGTTAAATAGTTCCTTTCCTTTGTTCCGGGCGGGAATTAGCCGCGCCGCCCGCCTCTCCTCCTCATTCAGAGATCGCGGTGCTTTTGCCACCTTCAGCTCGACGGCTCTAAGCAAAGCGACTTCGTCAACCTTTTTCCGCGACGCAGCCTCATCGCTATTAAGCAGAGACATCGTCCGTTCAACGTCGCTTCGAGCTTTAGCTGTCCGGGCAAACACGGCTGCAGAACCTATGGCTGCGCGCTCCCGGCGGTAGACATGCGTCATCAGATTCTCGGCCAGGCGGTTGGCTTCGCCAAAACCGTCCTTCGGGGCGCTCAGCAGCGATTTGATCGCGGAGAATTCGCTGCCGGCAATTCGCCTCCTCCCATAGATCAGCGACAGCCGGGCGAGGTCCAGTGCCTGTTCGGTGTCGGCATAGGCGAGTGTTGTGATGGCAGTCAACCCGATGACCGCGGCTCGATGGAGCTGTGTCGGGTCGACCTTGTCGGGCGAATCTTCGCTCGAATGATAAAAATTGTCCGGCCAGGAGCCCAAGGTTGTCGCTCCAATCTTTAAGTTATTGAAAAGCTCGTGATCGGTGCCGGTGGTGTAGGGGATCATCGGGCACAACATGCGGTTGCGCGAGCCCGTGAGAGAGCCAATGTGCAGATCCATCTGGGGCGGATATCGCTCGCTGTTGTAACTGTTGCCAAAATCCACGATCGACTCCATGATGGCGTTCAGGAATGAAGGGTTGGAATCGGAAGTGTAGCACAAGGCCGTCACGGAGTTTGTCTTCAAAACGTCCTCGCCGACCATGTCAAAGTTGAGGTTGGCGAGCCGTTTGAAGGGGGCATTGAGATGTGCCGAAAACCAGGCATATGTGCCGTTATATTCCGGGACCCACATGAACCGGATCGTTCTCAGCGGCTGCGGCAGCTCTTTGTTTTCGATCATCTGGCTCATTGTCCGGGCCATCTCAAGAATCGCGGCGCTGCCGGAAGCGTTGTCGTTCGCGCCGGGCTTGTAGTGATCAAGATGGGCTGTGACGACAATCTCTTCATTCGGGTATGTTGAGCCTGGAATGAGACCGGTGACGATCTCGAGGTTGCCGGGCACGAGCTCAGCGTCGACAATGGCGTGGACACGTGCAGCTTTCCCCTGGCGCATGATGGTGCGGAGTTCTTGAGCGCGGCGTGCGGAAAGGGCAAAGGCAAAGTGACCGGGACCCGCGGCCGCTTTCCCAGGGATCCGCGGCCATCCCACCTGATCGGGGAAGTCGCCCGGCCGCCGGTTCAGCTGGTCAAAATCTGGCACCGACCAGGATGAAACGATGCCGGCGGCACCCTCCCTGGTAACAGCCCGCTCATAAACCACCAGAGGATTGCCGAAGGTGAGGACTATCTTGCCCTTGACACCGACAGTGTAGTCAGCGTCTGCGGTCCCCGCGCCGATGTCCACGAGTTCAGCCTCGACATCCGCACTCGTGCTGAATTCGGCCAGGGACATCGGCAGTTCGGCATAGGATGTAAGCTTCATCTGGAATGGCGAGGTGAGGCACAATTCGCCTTTCTTAACCTTCCATTGAGGAGGCGTCGAGTGACCGAAATACTCTATCTTCCCGTCGGAGGGAAAGCGCTCGATGGTGACCTGCTCGAGACCAAAATCCTTGGCCTTTTGACTGATCCATTCCGCCGCGCGCGTATAACCTTCCGTTATCTGAGAGCGGTCCCAGAGCGTGAGCTGCGATACATAATCATACGCCAGGTCGCCGGAGCTCGTTTGAATGAGCCGTATGAGGATGCCGTCTTTCAGAAGAAGGCCGGTTCGAGGACTGAGCGGGCCGATTGGTGAGGAGGGCTGCTGTTGCGCTACCCCCGGCCAGGACGCGAGCAATACGAAGAGGCCGCAAAACAAAATCTTTGCTAAACTCGGAACCCGACTAACCTTCGGATATGAAATTTTCATGATAGACCCCATAAACAAGACGCTTTTTCGTCGTCGATTTCTCCTTCTCTGTAATGAGAGATATCGATCTAAAAGAATCCTGCCCGCTTCAGCGTTTCTTGGGAGATCCTGTTAGAAGGGCCGTCGCCCCTGGCTACGCATACCGAAACTTTATTCTCCGTGGCGCTGACGATCTCAGCGATGTCCTTGTGGCTGAATCCGGGACAGAGCAGGATGGACTCGATCTTTTTTTCTCTGAATAAGCGGGTACTGACTTCCAAGGCTTCAGCCTGGCTTTTGACAATAACCACGTCCAGCTGATATTTGCCGGTGTCGATGAAGCAGCGATGTTTCTCTTTGTCCGCGTCGGGAGCATGGGCGAGAAAGAGTGCTTTAAAAGCCATGATTTTATCCTCCTATCTGAAGGGGGAGCGTCCTATGCGCTACCGGCTCCACCTTCCGTTCGGCGTTTTAACCGGGCCGGGATGAAAAAATTTTTCCGGCACCATCACGCCGTCTTTCTTGAACACCATTCCATTCTTCATCACAAACCGCACGTTGCGCAACGCGTCGATGTCGCTTAAGGGATTGTCGGGAACCGCAATGATGTCGGCGAAAAATCCAGGCTTGATCGGACCGCGCTGGCTGACGATGTCCGCGGCCTTGTAGCCGTTGATCGTCATGGCGCGCAGAATGTCAGCCTGAGGGATGCCGGCGGCCTTCCAAGTTTCGAGAAAGTTGATAGTCAGCTCTCCGCGGCTCAGCCACTCGCCCGTCTTCGGATCTTTCATCCGTTCGTTCCAGTAATCCATATCGGTCGAAAAGGTGAGGAGCACCTTTTTTTCCCAGGCGTCTCGCAAATTTGCGACCGTCCGCTTGAAAGCGGCTTCGCTGCCCCGATAGGGCGTGAACGGGGTGTCGGTGCCTGCCAGGAAGATTCCCTTTTCGGCCATCTGGCGGTGATGGTCCGGCGTGAGCGCGTTATTGTGGGCGATGATGTAGACCCCAGCGTCGATCGCCAGTTGCGCGCCGTCAGCAGTCTGGACATGCCCTTCGACCTTGCATCCGCCCTTCGCGGCCTCTCGTATAGCCAGCTTGATGTCTTCAACAGAGTAACCCCAGGGCTTGCAGTCGATGCACAATTTGATCGTCCGGGCGCCGAAGAGCATGTTCTCCCGGACTGCGCGCACAATCTCATCCGGGCTGTTGGCGTCGATATATTCAGGGAACATGATGTTGTGGTACTTGTACATTTCCGGAGTGGGCCAGAACTGCCCGCCCGTGCTGCCGATCATCGGCCCCGACGGGATCACGGTAGGACCCGGCAGCCAACCCTGCTCAATGGCCTGCCGGAGCGCTGCATCCGCGTAGAGCGCATTGTTCCCCACGTCCCGGACGACGGTGAAACCCGAGTTGAGCAGTTGCATGCCGTTGGATGCAGCCTGGATGGCGCGCAGCGCCGTCGAGTCCGTGATATAGGTGAGATAGTAATAATTGTTCTCAGGCTGTTCCTTATAGGTTATCGCCATGTGCGTGTGCGCGTCAACGAGACCGGGCAGGACTGTCAGCTGAGACAAATCGATAACCGTGGCACCGGAAGGAATCGAAAGATTCGGACCCACCGCAGTGATCTTTTCGCCTTCGATGAGTATCACTTGATTGGCGGCTACCGTCCCTGTTTCCGGGTCGATCAGCCGGCCTGCTTTGATTGCCGTGACTGGCAATTTCTGCTGCGCGACCGACAGGCCGGCAATCAACAGAGCCAAGAGAGAGCAGAACACCGCAATACGCGTCTTCATGATGACCTCCTCAAAGATAAGTGTTGATTTCCCGATCTTTTGCCATCATCACCCTGATTTATAGATAAGGTTTTACATTTTACGCTCAGCAACGCGAGAAACATCTTCGTTGCGGTTTTCACCTTTCCCATCATCCGGGATGATACTCTCATTACAAAAACTCCGTCAAGATGATGTGTAAAAGGCAATTTGACGCTTCGTCGATTCTTTGATAATCTTAATTCATCTTATTGAAGGGGTCAAACGTGACCGTCAATTGCCTGAGCTGAGGAAGCGGGTCCAGAAAGGATCATCCTAATCTCCAAATAAAGCTGCGGATTCAACAAAGGACCATATTTATACTTGAAAATCCTCTATTGACATTACGATTTTCAATGTTATAATTGAGGCGATGATCAAACGGCCCGATGCCCTCAACCGCATATCTCAAGGTTTTCATGTCCACTCTGTTGTTGCCCTTCTCGGTCCGCGACAATGCGGAAAAACCACGCTCGCCATGATGCTGGCCAAAGGTAAAAAGTCCATTTATTTCGATCTTGAGAACCCTGCTGACATCCGCCGTCTGGAGTCCCCCCTACGGGCTCTCGAGGGGCTATCGGATATGGTCATTATTGATGAAGTTCAACGGCAGCCCGCACTGCTCGAGATCCTGAGAGTTCTCGTCGACCGTCCCAAGAATCCTGCTAAGTTCCTTCTTCTGGGCTCAGCTTCTCTCTACCTGGTCAAAGGCGTGTCCGAATCTCTGGCGGGACGTATCGGATTTGTGGATCTCTCGGGATTCGACTTGAAAGAAGTCGGGCCCAAGCATTTTGCCCGCCTTTGGACCCGCGGCGGATTCCCCCGGTCTTTTCTAGCTACCGATGATTCGGCCAGCCTTGTCTGGCGCGACAATTTCATGCGGACTTTCCTCGAGCGAGATATTCCGCAACTTGGGATCTCGATTCCCTCGATGACTCTGAGACGTTTCTGGACCATGATCGCCCATTACCATGGCCAAGTTTGGAATGCTGCAGATTTCGCCAGGTCACTGGGGACCTCGGAAAACACCGCTCGACGTCACCTCGACATCCTGGCCGGCGCTTATATGGTGAGAATCCTCCCACCTTGGTTCGAAAACATCGGCAAGCGGCAGGTCAAGGCCCCCAAGATATATATCCGGGACAGCGGCATCTTCAATGCTCTTCTCCAGTTGCGAACTCTGGCCGACATGCAGAGCCACCCGAAGTTGGGAGCCTCATGGGAAGGGTTTGCTCTGGAACAGGTGCTCTCAGTCCTGGAAGTCCATGATCCGTATTTCTGGGCGACTCAGGCCGGGGCCGAACTTGATTTGTTCCTGATGACCGGCGGCAGGCGCTTTGGGTTTGAGTTCAAATACGGGGACGCTCCGGCCAAGACCCGCTCGATGCTTGCTGCCCTTCAAGACCTCAAGCTGGACCGGCTGTTTATCATTTATCCAGGGGACCAGGAATACGAGATAGACGATAAAATCGCCGTTGTTCCGATAGGCCGAGTTTCCGGTCTCAAAAGCAGCATAGCCAAAAGCATAAGTTGACGAATCCTTTCTGAGTTGATATCCTCAAGCCAACCCGAGAAGGTGGATGCATGGCTGCTAAGTGCCCGAAATGTCAAGCTGAGAATCCTGAGACCAAGCAGTTCTGCGGAGATTGCGGCACACAGCTTCCTTTTTCCAAGGATATCCATCCAGAGGCCACAGAAACCCTCCAAACACCAATCAAAGAGCTGACCACAGGCTCGACCTTTGCCGGCCGCTACCAAATCATCGAAGAGTTGGGCAAAGGCGGAATGGGAAAGGTTTACAGAGTCCTGGATAAAAAGCTCGATGAAGAAGTGGCCCTGAAGCTCATCAAGCCCGAGATCTCATCTGATAAAGAGACGATCCAACGCTTTTCGAACGAGCTCAAGCTGGCGCGCAAGATTGCCCACCGGAATGTCGGCAAGATGTACGAGCTCATGGAGGCCGAGGGAACGCATTTCATCACCATGGAATACGTCCCCGGCCAGGACTTGCGGGCACTTATCCGGCAAACGGGACAGCTGACAGCGGCCAAGGCCCTCTCCATTGCCAGGCAAGTCTGCGAAGGACTGGCTGAAGCGCACGCCTTGGGGGTGGTCCATCGCGATCTCAAACCCGGCAACATCCTGATCGACAAGGACGGCAATGCCCGCATTATGGATTTCGGGATCGCCCGGTCGCTCCAGGGGAAAGGCATCACAGGGGCAGGGGTGATGATCGGGACGCCCGAATACATGAGTCCCGAGCAGGTGGAAGGCAAAGAGGCGGACCAGCGGTCGGATATCTATTCGCTGGGTATCATTCTCTATGAGATGCTGACGGGACGTGTGCCTTTTGAAGGAGATACACCTCTCGCGATAGCTGTCAAGCATAAGACGGAGGTACCTCGAGATCCTAAGCTGGTCAATGCACAAATCCCTGAAGACCTCAGCCGAGTGGTTCTGAAATGCCTGGAGAAGGATAAAGAAAAAAGATATCAAAGTGCGGACGAGCTTCATTTGGAGCTCGAAAAAATTGAGAAAGGTATCCCCACCACAGAACGGGTGATGACCGGAAGAAAGCCCTTCACCTCAAAAGAAATCACGGTCAAATTCAGCCTGAAGAAGCTCCTCATCCCTAGTCTTGTTACGGTAGCTCTTATCATCACAGCTGTTATTATTATCTGGCGAGTTATTCCTCAAAAAGCAGCCACTCCGGCCAAATCAGCCAGGCATTCCATCGCTGTGCTTCCTTTTGAGGATTTGAGCCCCACAAAAGACCATGAATATTTATGCGACGGGATCGCTGAAACGCTCATCAATTCTTTAAGCAACATTAAGGACCTCTGGATTCCGGCAAGGGCTTCCTCGTTTTCGTTTAAGGGGAGAAACCTCGGCATCCGGCAAATCGGCCAGCAGCTCGGCGTGGACAACCTGTTAGAGGCCAGCGTTCAGGTCATTGGGAATAGGCTCCGAATAACACCAAAGATCATCAATGTGAATGATGGCTCCCAAATCTGGTCTAACCAGTACGATCGGCAAATGGAAGATGTTTTTGCCATCCAAGACGAAATAGCCCGGGAAATTGTCAAAGCTCTTAAGATAACACTGCTGGGAGAAAAAGAAGCGCCTCTCATCAAGAGTTATACGGATAACTCCGAGGCTTATCAAGCCTATCTCAAAGGACGTTTCTACTGGAATAAGAGGACAGAAGAGGGGATGAGAAAATCTATTGAGTACTTTGAACAAGCGGTCGAAAAAGATTCCTCCTATGCTTTAGCCTATGTCGGACTTGCTGATTCTTATATCACACTAGGCGAATTTTCTTTTCTCCCGGCAAAAGAAGCGTTCCCTAAGGCAAAAGAAGCTGTCGTAAAAGCTCTGGAGATAGATGATTCCCTTGGAGAAGCCCACAACTCATTGGCTGCCGTTAAGCGTGATTTTGATTGGGATTGGAAGGGAGCTGAGAAAGAACATAAGAGAGCCATTGAACTCAGCCCGAGTTATGCAACCGCTCATCAATGGTATGGCGAGTTTTTAATAATGATGGGACGGTTTGACGAGGGGCTGGAAGAGATAAAGCGGGCTCAGGCGCTTGATCCACTGTCACTCATCATAAACGCGATTGGAGGATCGTTTTATTATTATGCCCGTGATTATGATAAGGGAATAGATCAATGCAGGAAGACACTTGAGATGGATCCTGACTTTCCCCCGGCAATCATCTACCTCATGATGAATTACCTTGGCAAGGGGATGTACCAAGAAGCCTTGAGAGAAGCTCAAAAAATAAATTATCAAGGTGTTATTGCGGGCATTTACGCAACGATGAACAGGCAAGAAGAGGCGCGACGATTGTTAGCCAATATATTAAAACACCCTCAACAATTTGAGGATGAAATTGCGGACGTATATTTTCGCCTCGGCGAGAACGAAGAAGGCTGGAAATGGCTTGAAAAGGCCTATAATGAACGTTCGTATCCCTTGACATTTCTCAAAGCGAGCCCTCGTTATGACAATATTCGTTCGGACCCGAGGTTCCAGGCAATGCTGAAGAAAATGGGCTTTGAATAGGGTTAAACACGCATAAGAAAAAGGTTTAAAAAAGCCCATTGAACATCACGGGAAATTCGCCCCTCTGGGAGGACGCCGACCCCGGCCAGGGGAAGGAAGGGCTATGAGATGTCCCAAGTGTCAGACGGAAAATACGCCTGATTCCAAGTACTGCAAGGAGTGTAACGTTTCCCTGCCTTCCTCCTTAGAGATTCCCATTCCCCGCACCAAGACCTTGGTGACGCCGATCGCCGAAATGATCGCTCGCTCGACGTTCGCGGGAAGATACAAAATCATCGAAGCCCTGGGTGAAGGCGGAATGGGCAAGGTCTATCGAGCTTTCGACGAGAAGCTGAACGAGGAAGTCGCCCTCAAGCTGATCGAACCCGGGATCGCCTCTGACACAAGGACACTGGAGCGATTTCGCAACGAGTTGAAGATCGCCCGGAAAATTGTCCATAAAAATGTCGGACGGATGTATGAGATCATGGAGGAGGGCGGGATCCACTTCATTTCGATGGAATATGTCCCCGGCGAGGACCTCGGGAGCTTCATCCGGAGATCGGGGCAGCTCGCCATCGAAACGGCCGTCCGGATCGCCGCTCAAATGTGTGAGGGATTGGCTGAAGCTCACAAGCTGGGCATTGTCCATCGTGATTTGAAGCCCAGCAATATCATGATCGATCACGAGGGCAATGTCCGGATCATGGATTTCGGGATCGCCCGCTCCTTGAAAGCCAAAGGCCTCACGGGTGAAGGCCTGACGGTCGGCACGCCGGAATATATGTCCCCGGAGCAGGCGGAAGCTAAAGACGTTGATCAGCGTTCGGATATCTATTCTCTGGGCGTGATTCTTTACGAGATGGTCACGGGACGGCTTCCGTTTGTGGGAGATACGCCGCTCAGCATCGCCCTGAAACACAAAATCGAGGTGCCCCGGGATCCGAAACTGATCAATACTCAGATTCCCGAGGGCCTTTGTCGGGTAATCCTGAAATGCCTGGAAAAGGAGAAGTCAAACAGATATCAGAGCGCATCGGACGTACATGTCGATCTGATGCGGACTAGTCAAGGTCTTCTGATTCCTGAACAGGAAATGGCCAAGGAAGAAGCACCACCTTCCATGAAAGCGCTCCCAAGCCTTGGCTTGAAGAAGCTCCTCATCCCTGCTTTGACTCTAGGCTTTCTGGTTGTCGCGTTTGGAATCGTCTGGAAGGTCCTTCCAAAAAAGACTCCTCCTCCAGCGGCACCGCCTGAGAAACCTTCTTTGGCTATTATGTACTTCAGGAACAACACCGGCGATGAAAACCTCGGCCATTGGCGATACGCTCTCTCCGACCTGCTGATTGCTGACCTCTCTCAATCGAAGTATGTCAGGATCTTAAGCGGATCCAGCCTCTTCAATATCCTCAGCCAATTGAACCAGTTGCAGGCCCAAAGCTATTCGTCGGACGTGCTGAGAGAGGTGGGGACCCGAGGGAAAGCCGATGTCGTGCTGGTGGGAGGCTATGCCAAGGCGGGCGATCGTTTCAGGATCAATATTACACTCCAAGCGGCGGCCACCGCAGAGGTGATCGGGTCTGAAACGGTGGAGGGGACCGGTGAGCAGAGCTTCTTTGCGCTGGTGGACGAACTGACCAGGCGGATCAAGTCCCATTTTCAGCTTTCGGCAAACAAGATCGCGGCCGACATTGACCAAAAAGTCCAGATTATCACGACAAACTCTCCAGAAGCCCTGAAATTTTACAGCCAGGGAAGCCTTGAGTACCGGAAGGGAGCTTATCGGGAATGCATCGGTTCTCTGGAAAAGGCCGTCAAGATCGACCCCGAATTTGCCATGGCCTATCGAACCATGGCCTATGCTTTCGGCACGCTCGGGTATACGGCCGAGCAGAGAAAATTCCTTCAAAAAGCCTTGGAATTGAAAGACCGGATCTCCGAGCGGGAAGGCTATCTCATCCAGGGGGATTTCTACAGGCAGTCCGAAGACACCGTGAATTTGGCCATTGACGCCTACACGAAGCTCTTGGCGCTCTATCCTGAAGAATGGATAGGAAATGTCAACCTGGGGATCATCTATAACGACCTGGAGCAATGGGACAAGGCTCTTGCCTATTTTGAAATGACCAGGCAAAATCCGACGGCACTCTATTTCTCCTCTCTCTATCAAGCCCAAACCTATGCGGCTCTGGGACTGTATGATCAGGCCAAGGACATTATCGAGCTCTATCTCAAAAACTCTTCAGACAATGCCACCAGCCATTGGTATCTGGCCAAGAATTATCTTTGCCAGGGGAAATATGATCTGGCCCTGGCTGAAACGAAAAAGGCGTCCACCCTAAATCCCGCCATGTACCACAATTTGATTATGATGGGGGATATTTTCGAGTTGCAGGGGAACTTTAAAAAAGCGGAGCAAGAATATCAAAGGACCCTGGAATCCCAGGAACCGGCCGCCCATTTATACGGGCGATCGAGCTTGTCCGCCCTCTATCTCTTGCAGGGACGATTGAAGGAGTCCGCCCAGCAGCTTGAACAGGCCGGCCAGCTGGCCAAAAAGCTCGGCGACAAATCCACGGAATTTAACTTCTTGAGATACCGGGCTTCGATTTATGTCAAAACAGGAAAGGCGGAGAAGGCATGGCAAACGCTTGAAGAAGCCGGCCGGATTGCCGCAGAGACGAATAACTTCACCCAGCGAAAAAGCTATGTCTATGATAAAGCGGTTCTCTGCCAAGAGATGAACAGGATTGAGGAGTCAAGGAAGGCCGCCGATGAGCTCCATCGGATGATTCTGGGAAGCCTCAACCAGAAAGAAATCCGATATTACGATTATGTCATGGGAAATATCGAGCTCGGCCAAAAGAATTTTTCG
The DNA here is from genome assembly GCA_964537875.1 of uncultured Eubacteriales bacterium. Lineage (GTDB taxonomy): Bacteria > Acidobacteriota > Aminicenantia > Aminicenantales > UBA4085 > JAPKZH01. The sequence goes on along the minus strand of CAZIDN010000014.1, from coordinate 51,070 downwards.
GAGGCGATCGAGCATTATCAAAAAGCTCTGCCCCTCCTGCCTCATCAATATGCGACAAACAACGAGCATGCTCTATTTTATGATGCCCTGGCATCCGCCTATTATCAAGCGGGGAATTTGGAAACGGCCCAGAAAGAATATGAAGATATCCAGTCCCTGACAATCGCCCGCCTCTATTACGGGGATATCTATGCTAAAAGCTTCTACGGGCTCGGCAAGATTCATGAAAAAAAAGGCCGGCCCCAAAAAGCCAAGGATTATTTTTTGAAATTCCTCGACCTCTGGAAAGATGCCGATCCCGGCCTGCCTGAGGTGGAGGATGCCAGGAAGAGGCTGGCGGGGCTGAAGGGATAATAATTTTTCTGACGTTTGACTCACTTCTCTATTGATGTTATTCTTTCGCCAGGCAGCCGAGCAGGGAACGAGGGCAATGAAATGTCCTAAATGTCATTTTGATAATCCCTCTGATACTAAGTTTTGCGGCAATTGTGCTGCTTCGCTGCATCCCTCAGAAGAAATCTCTGCCTTCCAAACAGAAACCCTAAAGACTCCGATCAAAGAGCTGACCACGGGTGCGACCTTCGCCGGACGCTACCAGATTATCGAAGAGCTGGGGAAGGGAGGGATGGGCAAGGTCTACAAAGTCTTCGATACAGATATCAACGAAAAAGTGGCCTTAAAGCTGTTGAAGCCTGAAATTGCCTGCGACAAGGAGACGATCGAACGGTTCTCGAACGAACTCAAGTTGGCTCGGGGAATCAGGCACAAGAACGTTTGCGGGATGTTCGACCTGGGCAAAGCGGAAGGGACAAATTTCATTACGATGGAATACGTCTCTGGCGAAGATTTAAAAAGCTTAATCAGGCGAGTCAAGCAATTGACCATAGGCACGGCTATTTCCATTGCCAAACAGGCTTGCGAGGGGCTGGCCGAAGCACACCGATTGGGAATTGTCCACCGGGATCTCAAGCCCAGCAATATAATGATTGATAAGGACGGGAATGCCCGGATCATGGATTTTGGGATAGCCCGGTCTCTCAGGGCCAAAGGGATTACAAGCGCGGGCGTGATGATCGGGGCGCCGGAGTACATGTCGCCTGAGCAGGTGGAGGGGAAGGAAGCCGACCAGCGGTCGGATATTTATTCATTGGGCGTGATCCTGTATGAGATGATAACCGGCAGACTTCCCTTTGAAGGCGAGACGGCGTTAAGCATCGCCGTGAAGCATAAGACCGAGATCCCCAAAGACCCGCGGGAGTTCTACCCACAAATCCCCGAAGAGCTGAGCCGTTTGATCCTGAAATGTATGGAAAAAGAGAAAGAGAGAAGATACCAACATGTAGATGAAATCCTATCGGCATTGGTCATGATAGAGTCCCGCACTCCCACCACTGGCATTGCCGCGGCAAAGGTACCCGATACAGAAAAGATACTCGAGGCGGAATGGAAAAAATCGATTGCTGTCCTCCCTTTTTCGAATCTCAGTCCGGAGAGAGAACAGGATTACTTCTGCGACGGCCTGACCGAAGAGATCATCAACGCCTTGAGCCATATCCGGGAGCTGAAGGTAGTGGCCCGGACCTCAGCCTTTGCTTTCAAAGGAAAAGAGATCGACATCCGCGAGGTCGGAGAAAAACTGAACGTGGACACAGTTCTGGAAGGGAGTGTGCGAAAAGCCGGAGAGAGGCTGAGGATTACGGCCCAGCTCATCAACGTCGCCGACGGTTACCACCTCTGGTCCGAGCGGTTCGACCGCGAGATGAAAGACGTTTTTAACATTCAAGACGAAGTGACGCTGGAGATCGTGGACAAGCTGAAGATTGAGTTGCTGGAAAAAGAGAGGGAGCAGGTCGTCAAGCGCTACACGGATAACTTAGAGGCCCATAACCTGTTGTTGAAAGGCTGGTATTTCTGGAGCAAAAGGACAAAAGAAGGGGGGAAAAGAGGTCTGGAATACGTCCATCAGGCTCTTGAGATTGACCCCGCATACGCGCTGGCTCATGCCCAGCTTGCCTTCAACTTCATCAGCCTGGGTTGGCTCGGCTTTGCCCGGCCGCAAGAAGCCTTCCCAAAGGCCAAGGCTGCAGCCCGGAAAGCCCTTGAAATAGACAGCTCACTTTCTCAAGCCTATTGCTCTTTAGCCTTTGTTTCCCTTTTATATGATTGGGATTGGACGGCTGCCGAAAAAGGACTCAAAAAGGCTCTTTCCCTCAATCCGGGATTAGACAGCGCCCATTTTGGATATGCTGTCTTTCTGGCGTCCTTGGGTCGCCACGAGGAATCCGTTCTTGCCCTAAAAAAAGCTGTGGAACTCGACCCTTTATCTCTCCGGATGAATACTGAATTAGGTTACTGTTTCCGTCTAGCACGCAGGTACGATGAAGCTCAAGAACAGCTCAAAAAAACCATTGAGATGGACCCGAACTTTGGCCAGGCCCATTTCTACATGGGGATTTTGTACAACGATAAGGGGATGTATAAGGAAGCTATACCGGAAATTCAACAAGCGATCGAGCTTACAGGCGGCCTATCCGGGGCATTCGGACATCTGGGATATGCTTATGCCATGTTGGGTCAAAAAGATGAAGCAGAAAAGATCCTTCATGGACTGGAAGAGCGCTCGAAGGAAGAATATATCGGACCGACAACTTTGATGCTAATACATACAGCGCTTGGAGAAATCAATAAATGGTTTGAATGTTTGGAAAAAGCGATAGAAGAGCGTGATCCAAATTTGTCCCTCATGAAGGTTTTACCCGAATTTAACATCATCCGCTCAGACCCTCGATTCAAAGCCTTCCTCAAGAAAATGAATCTCGATAAATAATGATAAGCAAGACCACAAAGAAATTCCGCGACATCTGGAAAGACACCTACCCGGGCCTGCCTGAGGTCGAAGATGCCGGGAAAAGGCTGGCGGGGCTGAAGTAGTTTAGTCACAATTCAGAGCTCTTGACGCAAAGGGCCAAAAATTCTTCGCTATAGATGATCCGTGCCGGTTTGGGTCTGGCCCAGTTGACTCTGACTCCATTCCTTGTTAATCTTTAGCCATCCCAGATAGAAAGGGCCAGCAGTGACCATCAAGTGCCAAAAATGTCATTCCGAGAATCCCGAAACCAAGCAGTTCTGCGCTGATTGCGGGACCCAACTAGAGCCCTCTGGGGACATCCATCCAAAGGTTACAGAAACCCTTCAAACGCCTATCCACGAACTGACTACCGGCTCCACCTTCGCCGGACGCTATCAGATCATCGAGGAGCTCGGCAAAGGCGGGATGGGCCGGGTCTATAAAGTTTTTGATACCAAGATCAAAGAGAAGGTGGCTTTGAAGCTCATTAAGCCCGAGGTCGCCTCGGATAGTGAAACCATCGAGCGCTTTTCGAACGAGCTCAAGTTAGCCCGGAAAATCAGGCACAAAAACGTCTGCGGCATGTTCGATATCGGGGAATCCGAGGGGGCCCACTTCATCACCATGGAATACGTTTCCGGCGAGGACCTCAAGACCATGATCCGCATGTCCACCGGCCTCACCATAGGGACCGTATTGAGCGTCGGGAAACAGGTCTGCCAGGGCCTGGCCGAAGCGCACAACCTGGGCGTCGTCCATAGAGACCTCAAGCCTCAAAACATCATAATCGACAAGGGCGGGAACGCCAAGATTATGGATTTCGGCATCGCCCGGTCGATCCGGGAGAAAGGGATCACAGGCGCAGGGATCATGATCGGCACGCCGGAGTATATGTCGCCCGAGCAGACGGAAGCTAGGGACGTTGATCAGAGGTCCGATATCTATTCACTCGGCATCATTCTCTATGAAATGGCCACAGGGCGAGTTCCATTCGGAGGCGAGACGGCCTTGAGCGTGGCCATCAAGCACAAGACAGAGATTCCCAAAGATCCTAAGTTGCTCAACCCTCATATTTCCGATGACCTCAAACACCTCATCCTTAAATGTCTGGAGAAAGACAGAGCCAAGAGATACCAGACAGCCGCTGAAGTCGAGGCCGAGCTGGAGAAGATCGAAAAAGGGATTCCCACGACCGAACGTGTTGTCCCCGAGAGAAAAACCCTCACCTCCAAACGGATCACAGTCCAATTCGAGCTGAAGCGTCTGATGATTCCGGCGATCATTCTGATTTCTGTCGTCTTCATCGGGATAGTCCTCTGGAAATTTCTCCCCCGGAAAGAAGCTGCGCCTTCCCCCAAGATCAAAAACTCCATCGCCGTCATCAGCTTTGAAAACCAGACAGGCGACATAGCTTTTGATTATCTCAGAAAAGCCATCCCCAACCTTCTCATCACCAGCCTTGAGCAGAAAGGCGGGCTGTATGTCGTCACCTGGGAGAGGATGGCTGACCTTCTTTCGCAGATGGGCGAAAAGAATGCAGAAACCATTGACCGCGAATCAGGCTTTCGGCTCTGCCGCAAGGAAGGAATCGAAGCCATCGTCCTGGGAAGCTTCATCAAGGCCGGAGATATGTTTGCCACGGACGTCAAGGTCCTGGATGTCGAGACCAGAAAAATGGTTAAGAGCGCCAGCTCCCGGGGCGAAGGAGCGGACAGCATCCTGAGAATCCAGATCGACGAGTTGAGCAGGGGCATTTCCGCGGGCATCGGCTTGGCCAGAGAGAAAATCGAAGCCGAAAAAACCCAGGTCGCAGAGGCGACGACAAGCTCGATGGAGGCGTATAAGTATTTTCTAAAAGGCAGAGAAGAATTCGATAAAATGTACTATGTAGATGCCAGAAGATCGTTCGAAAAAGCCGTCGAGCTGGACCCTGAGTTTGCCATGGCTTATTTCACTCTTGGGGCTACGCACCAGGCTTTAGGTAATATTCAGGCGGGGAAAGGGGCCATTGCAAAAGCGAAAGCCTTAGCCCACAAAGTCACTGAAAGAGAAAGACTTTATATAGAAGTAGCCTATGCCGGCTTGATAGAACGTAACCGGGAAGCCAGAAATCGCCTCTTGCAGGAGATCATCCAGAAATACCCTAGGGAGAAACTAGCTCATTATTGGCTCGGCGTTTTATATCGCGGGACCAATGACTATGAGATGGCTATCGAAGAGCAGAACAAAGTCCTTGATCTCGATCCTGATTATGGAAATGCTCATAATGAGCTCGGATACATCTATCTCGCTCTCAGGAATTTTGATAAATCGATCGAACATTTCCAGAAATATGCTTCTTTGAATCCCCAGGATGCCAACCCGCTTGATTCCCTGGCTGAAGCTTATTTTTTTATGGGCAAGTTAGACGAGGCCATCGCCAAGTATAAAGAAGCCCTGGCTGTAAAACCCGAATTTATCACTTCCAATTATTGTATTGCCTATATCTATGCTTTGAAAGAGGAACCGGCTCAGGCCATGGCCTGGCTGGAAAAGTTCATTGCCCAGGCGCCCGACGCAGGGTGGAAAGGAGACGGATTCACCATCAAGGGATTTTATCAAGGCTGGCTCGGCGGCTTGAATAAGGGCTTGGACAACCTGAAAAAAGCAGAAGAAATGCTGGCCTCAGTGGGAGACGCGAGAGGAAAAGCTCAAATCAGTTATTTTAAAGCGCTAATTTATCTATTCAGAGGTGAATTCGATCTCGCTCGGAAATGCAATAAAGAGTGGTTCGATGCCTTCATGGATCAAGATTCCAGAAACGAAGCTTATTATAAAGTCGGCTACCTGGGTGTCCTGAGCCTGATAGAATTGAAAGAGGGAAGGATGGATTCGGCCAAAACAAGAGTGGCCGAGACAGCGTCCCTTATGCCTAGTTTGACCCCCAGTCAAAGAGAGTGGGGGACCTATCTTGCCAATCTTGTTCAGGCTGAGGTCTTACTTGCCGAGGGCTTTCCGGATAAAGCCATTGCGTTTTTTGAAAAGACGGCTCTGCCTGTTCCGCCCGGGATGCTAGAAGTCATGCCACTAATAAGCTACAATACGCCTTTTTTGAAGGATATCTTAGCCAGGGCCTATCTGCAGAAAGGCGATGTCGATCGAGCTATCACCGAGTACGAGAATCTCGTCACCTTTGACCCGAACAGCCGAGCGCGGTTTCTCGTCCATCCTGTGCTTCATTACAGGCTGGCCAAGCTTTATGAGCAAAAGGGCTTGAAAGTCAAAGCCATCGAACAATACCAGAAGTTCCTCGACCTCTGGAAGAATGCCGATCCTGGTATTCCCGAGGTGGAGGATGCCAGGAAGCGTCTGGCGGGGCTGAAGGGGTGATAATTTTTCTGCCACTTGTTCATTCTGAGATCATCGGATTTCCTGTCCGTTAATCTTAGAACGCCAAATATTGTGAAATTTATTCCTTAAAGATAAAAAAATCGGCTATTCCTCCAGATTCATTTTCCGCAGGAGCGCGTGGAAGCGCGGGTCGGTGCGGAGCGGATCTAGAAACGGATAGCTTTTAATCGGCACGATCATCGGATCCCGCGCGTCGATCGCTCGCTCCATCCAGGTGAAGGCCTCACCAATGTTGCCGAGCCCGAGGTGAATCCAGGCGAAGCAGCTGGGGGGGACGTATGCAGCCCGGGAGATTTCGGATAACCGGTCCAGCAGGGCGTTGGCCTCTCCGCCCTCACCCGCTCTCGCTAATCCCAGGCCGAGCCAGCCGAGCATCAGGGGAATGTTGCCGGAGAGCGTAACCGCCTCCCTGAACTCGGCGATCGCCTCACCCAGTATTCCTTTGTCCAGGCAAATCATTCCGCGCATCCAGTGTCCGATGTAATATGAGGGGTCGATGTCGATCATGAACCGCGCCTGCTCCAACGAATGGTCATTGTCGCGGGCGAGGTAGTACATGATGGCCAGCCACCAGCGGTTGAACAACGACAACGGGTCCGACTCGATAACGAACTTCAGTTCCTCCACCGACTCTTTCAGCCGCCCCAGCGGCATCAGGCCGCTCAGCGCAATGCGCACCCGGACGGTGGGCGACGACGGATTCAGTTCCAGCGCGCGCTTCATTTCCCTCTGGACTTCCGGCCAGTTGTAGTCCAACTCCTTGCGGTACATACCGACCAGGGCGTGGGTCTCGGCCAGCGTATCGTCGATTTCCACGGCGCGCAGCGCCGCCCAGATTCCTGTCGAGAACGCTTCCTTGGGCGGAATGAAACCGAAGAAACCGAGGTACCAGTAGAATTCCGAGAGCGCGTCGTAGGCGAGGGCGAAGCCCGGATCCCGCGCGACGGCCTGTTCGAGGCATTGCCTCGCCATGGCAAATCCTTCCGGCGTCCACTTGGACAGGTGATATCGGCCCTGAAGATACAAGTTGTAAGCTTCTAGGTTCTCGGTCGGCCGCTTCAAGGTCCGCCGTTCCTGTCCGAGCCCGACCCGCAGCTTGTCGGCGATGACCTGTGAAATCTCGTCCTGGATGGCGAAGACATCCGTCATCTCGCGATCGTATCGTTCGCTCCAGAGGTGGCAGGCATCGCTCACGTTGATGAGCTGAGCCGTCACGCGGATCCTGTTGCCGGCCCTCCTCACGCTGCCTTCGAGGATGTTGTCCACCGCGAGCCGGGCCCCGATTTCTCGGATGTCCTGCTCCTTGCCGCGAAAAGCGAATGAGGACGTCCGGGCCGTCACGCGCAAGCCGGCGATCTTCGTCAGCGCGTTGATGACCTCCTCGGTCAGCCCGTCGCTGAAGTATTCGTCTTCCTTGTTCTCACTCATGTTTTTAAACGGCAGAACGGCGATGGCAGGAATCGGGGCCGATTGGCCGATTAGCAGAAGGGCTTGTTTTATGTCATCCGCGCGCTGAAACCGGTCGCCGGGATTCTTGCACAGGCAGCGGCTGATGATCGCCGCCAGATCCGGAGGCACGGTGCGCAGCGGGGGCGGTTGCTCGCGCAGGACCGCCGCCAGCGTCGAGATGCCCGAGTCCCGTTCAAATGCCCGGATGCCGCTCGCCATCTCGTACAGCATGGCACCGAGGCTGAAAATGTCGCTGCGGCCGTCGACCGGACGGCCCTCGGCCTGCTCAGGAGACATGTAGGACAGGGTCCCCGAGATTGTGCCCGCGACTGTGACCGTCTGCGCGTTCTCGATGCCTGCGAGCGGAGAAAGCTTGGCCAAGCCGAAGTCGAGCACCTTGATCAGTCCTTTCTCCGTCACCATGACATTGGCAGGCTTCAGATCCCGGTGGACGATACCGGCCGTGTGGGCTGCCGCCAGGGCGTCGGCAATCTGGACCGCGTACTTCACCGTTTCACTCAGCGGCATCCCTTTGGGGGGGATCAGTTGGCCGAGCGTCCTGCCGTCCACGTATTCCATGGAGATGAAGTCTATGCCCTCAGCCTGATCGATGTCATAGACGTGAATGATGTTCGGATGATTCAGCGCCGACGCGGCCTTCGCCTCCTGCGCGAAGCGCCGCTTCCGATCCGGATCCGCGACTTTCTCTGCCGGCAGGACTTTGATGGCAACATAGCGGTCGAGATGCGTGTCACGGGCCTTGTAGACAACGCCCATGCCGCCTGCGCCGATCTTTTCGACGATCGTATGATGCGAAATGGTTTTGCCTATCATGGGAATTCAATCCTAAAGAAAGATTTGGGTTTTGGGCTCGGCTGCCGTCGGGAGAATTTTGGCCTCGATTTTCCCATTCACCTATCCGGAGGAAGTATGAATTACAGCTCAAGAGATGTCAAGGACGAGTGGAAGAGGGCAGGGATATGTCGGGGAGATTGGAGCACCTCCTTTCCAATTTACATTAAACCTTTTCTTAAGGTAATATTATGCTCCATAAAAAGGAGCGCACATGAACATGAATATCGCAAGAACCCTTTCTACACGCCGCCGGATCACGGCCTTCGTCCTCCTGTTAGCGGTCGCGTTTGTCGCGGCCGCCGCGCAACCGGCGCCGCAAACTGCCGCTAAGAAGGCCCTTGCCGTCGACGACTATGCGAAATGGCGCAACATCGCGAGCCCGTCGATCTCAGGCGACGGGAAATGGGTCGCCTACGTCCTGCAGCTCACCAACGCCATCCCGGCCGAGTCTAAACCAATCCTTCACCTGCTGAACATCGAGACCAACGTGGAGGTGACGGTCGCAGACGCTTCCGACGCGGTCTTCTCGGCGGACTCGAAGTGGGTCGCCTATCAGGTTGATCCCGGCGCCGCGCAGCGAGCGCGCGCCGCCCGCGGCGGCTCCGGAGCGGCTCCCGCGACCGAGCCCGGAACGCCGCCAACGACCCCGCCGTCGCAGCCCGGCGTAGCGCCGGCGACGCCCGCTCAGGCCGGCCGCGGCGGAGCGGCGCAGCCGATTCCTCCGCGGCGTGTCGAGCTGCGCAACCTGGAAACCGGCGCGGTGCGGTCCTGGCAGGACATCGGATTGATCCTGTTCTCTCCGGCGTCCACCCATCTGGTCCTGCGGCGCCGGGGGCCCGAAACGGGCGAGATTTCGGGCCCGCGCGGCGGTGGGGCGCCGGGGGCGGGGAGGGCCGGGGCCGCGAGCCCATCGGCAGGGCCGAGAGGACTCGACGTCATCCTGCTGGACCTGACGACCGGTCGTCACCAGTTGCTCGGGAGTGTCGCGGACATTGCCTTCAATCGCACCGGTGAACTGCTGGCCTTTACCGTGGACGCGGGCGTGAAGGACGGCAATGGCGTCTTCATCTTCGATACGCGCAGCGGGCGCATCACGCCGCTCGACAACGACGCCAAGAATTACAGCCGGCTCGCCTGGAGCGAATCGGGCAAGGCCGTCGCCGTGCTCAGGGGGAGCGAGGTCGAGAAGATGCGCGAAAAAGATAATGTCCTCGTCGCATTCCAGGACGTTACGGCGGCATTGAAAGATGGGGCCGCCGCTCCCGTGCCGGTCGTTTTCGAACCGGCAAAGGCGGACAACTTCCCGAAGGGCCGGGTGGTCAGCGACCGGGCAGCGCTCGGCTGGAGCGAGGACGACAAGCGGGTGTTCTTCGGGATCAAGGAGCAAGTTGCGGCGCCCGACACGACGCGCAAGTCGACGGACGAGGCGGCCGACGTCGACGTCTGGAACACGGGCGATGAGCGGATCCAGTCGGCCCAGATGGTCCGTGCGGAACAGGAACGCAATTTCACCTTCCGCCAAGCGTTCGACGTCTCCGCAAAACGGTTCGTCAAGCTCGCGGACGAAACGATGAGGGAATTGGATGTCGCTCTGGACGGCAAGTGGGCCGTGGGGCGAGATATACGCGGGTACATTCATGACGATAAGCTTCCGGCAGCAGACATCTACCGCGTGAATACATCTACGGGCGAACGGACGCTTATCGCCAAGGGGCAGTTGACCGGCGGCCGATATACGTTTGGCATCACGCCGCAGGGCACGCATTTCCTCTATTGGAAGGACGCCAAGTTCCAAGCCTACGACTTCGAAGCGGGCACAACGAAAACGCTCGGCGGCGGGGTTGCAGTGAGCTTCGTCGACAGAGAATACGACTATCCGGGTCCGAAGCCGCCTTACGGCTTGGCCGGCTATACTAATGACGGCAAGGCGATCATCGTCCGTAACAGGTACGACCTATGGCTGCTTCCGCTCGACGGATTCGCTCCCAAGAACCTCACGAACGGCGCCGGAGCGAAGAACGAGATCCGCTTCCGCATCCTCCGCCCCGCTCCGGAGGATCCGACCGTCCCGCGTTGGGTCGGCCCCCGCGGGACCATCGATCTTTCCAAACCGGTCACCCTGTCTGCCTATGGCGAATGGACGAAGAAATCGGGATACTATGAGCTGGCGGGCGGGCAGTTGAAGGAGCTCGTGTACGAGGACGCGTCCTACAGCCCGCCGACGCGGGCCATGAAAGCGGACCGGTACCTCTTCACGCGTCAGACGTTCGTCGAATATCCCGACCTGCGCGTCTCTGGTCCGGGCTTCAAGGATTCGAAAAAAATCTCCGATGCGAATCCGCAACAGAAGGATTATTTGTGGGGCCAGCGCCTTCTGTTCGACTTTAAGAACAAGGACGGCGTGCGACTGCAAGGCATCCTGGCCATCCCGGACGATTACAAACCGGGCGAGAAGCGGCCCATGCTCGTGATGTTCTATGAGAAGAACTCGCAGAACATGCACATCTACAGCGCGCCGGCTTATCTCCCGAGCATGGGACGGATGCCGGTTCAGGCGGTTAGTGACGGCTACCTCACCATGCTGCCGGACATTCACTTCCGCACCGGCTCCTCACATACCGATATGCTGGAGTGCGTCGAGGCGGCCACGCGCAAAGTTATCGAGATGGGCTACGCCGACCCGAAGCGGATCGGCGTCTCCGGCCACAGCTACAGCGGCGAGGGCGCGGCCTTCATCGGGACGATGTCGAAGATGTTCGCCGCCGTCGGCATGGGGGCCGGCGTCGTCGATCTCTATAACGACTTCAACCAGAACTGGGGCTGGGCGTACCAGTATCAGGGCGGGAGCGGCGAGAACGGGAACGAGTACTACCTCTATAGTCAGGGGCGCTGGGGTTTCTCGCCGTGGGACCAGCCCGACCGGTATCGCAACGAATCGGCGCTCACCCACGCTCCGAAGGTGACCGCACCGTTCCTGATCATGCACGGGACGGCCGACCCGACCGTCGGCTTCATTAATGCCGTCGCCTTCTACAACGCCCTGCGATACAACGGCAAGAAGGCCGTGCTGCTGGCGTATCCGAACGAGGGGCACGGGCTGCGCGGGATGGCGAACCGGAAGGACCTGACGATCCGGTTCTTCGAGTTCTTCGACCACTACTTGAAGGGCGCGCCGGCGCCGAAATGGATGACCGAGGGTGTGCCTTATTTGAAGAAGGAGGCGGGCGTCTCCAAATAATCTGGCGCCGTTCACCTGATATTTTTTGATTGTTTTTGCTCATTATGACCAGATTGTGACTTCTCCTTTCCAATTTACAATATCCCCTCTCTTAAGGTAATATTATGCTCCGGAGCGCGCCTGTAGCTCAGTGGATAGAGCGACGGACTCCGGATCCGTAGGTCGGAGGTTCGAATCCTCTCAGGCGCGCCAGATTTTCGGTTGCTCCTATGAACAGCAAGAAAAGATTGGTCGCCTCTCTTTCCATTTTTCTTTTTGTCTTTCTGATCGGCGTGACCGGGTTCAAGATTTTGGGGGGCCAAGAGTGGTCCGTCCTCGATAGCATCTACATGACGGCCATCACCATCGCCACGATCGGCTATGGAGAGGTGCATGACCTCGCCGCCCACCCTGCCGCCCGGACATTTGCCATATTTTTTATCATCATCTGCCTGGGCACGATCGCCTTTGCGGTGTCATCGATCACCGCTTTTGTCGTGGAAGGGGAGCTCAAAAATATCCTGGGGAGACGGAAAATGGAAAAAGAAATCGCCAAGCTTCAAAACCATTTCATCATCTGCGGAAGCGATGAAACGGCCCAGACGGTCATGCAGGAGATGCGCCTGACCCAGAAAAAGTTCGTCGTCGTCGAAAGCTCGAAAGAAAAGCTCGAAGAACTGGCCGGGCTTGGGCCGATCCTTTCGATCCAGGGCGATCCCTCCGAGGACAGCGTTCTTCTCAAGGCCGGTATCGAGCGGGCCAAAGGTGTTATTTGCTCGCTGGCAACCGACGAAGCCAATCTGTTCGTGACGATCTCGGCCCGCAGCCTCAATCCGCAAATCCGGATCGTGGCCAAGGGCCTCGACCTGCAGTCCCACAAAAAAATCATCAAGGCGGGCGCCGACAGCGCGATCTCTCCGAGCTATATCGGCGGCATGCGCATGGTCTCGGAGATGATCCGTCCCGCCGTCACGACCTTCCTGGACATGATGCTCCGCGAGCGGGATCGCGTCCTGCGCTTCGACGAAGTGACGATCCTCCCCGGTTCACCCCTCGTCGGGAAAACTATCGAGGAATCCGGGATCGAACAAAAAACGGGCGCGCTCCTCGTGGCCCTCAGAAGGGGAGGGGCGAAGGCCTTCGACTTTAATCCTTCAAAGAAGACCCGGATCCAGGAAAATGATGTTCTGGTCTTTATCGCCGCCCCGGAGATGATCCAGGAATTGGAAAAAATTTCCGGGGCCTCCAACCTCTAGTCCAGATCTTTTTCGGAATTCTCGTCGGGGATTTTTTCTTCCAAAAGCTCTTCGGGCTGCTCCCCGCCGATGATCGTCAATCTGTCCGTGACCCGCCCCAAGCGTTTTTCCGAATCGTCATACTTGCTCTTAGCGTTGGCCAGATGTGTACCCAGGACCTGGAAATCGTTCTTGAACCGGCCGAGGTCTCCCCGCAGCCGAGCCAGGGCCTGAAAAATGGACAGAGCGGATTTTTCGATCTGGAGCCCCTTGAGTCCCAGGATGATAACCTGGAGATAAGCATAAAAAGAATTGGGGGAGACAGGGATGACCCGCTTTTGGACCGTGTAGGAAAGGAGGCTTTTTTCCTCCCCGAAGCTCTCATCCTTGAGGATGGTCTCGTAATAGATGTTTTCGGCAGGGATATACATCAACGCAAAATCGTAGGTTCCTTCATCCGGAAGGATGTATTTTGTGGCGATCCCGTCGACGTGTTTCTTGACGTCACCCATGAATTTCTTCTTGAGGCCGTCTTTTTCCTTCGGGTCGTCTTCCTGGACGTACTTTTTGAAATTCTCCAGCGGGAATTTAGCGTCGATCGGGACCAGGCTGTTGCCGATCTTGATGACGGCGTCCACTTTCTCCCCGCTTTTGAACTTATACTGGAGTTCATAATGCGCGGGAGGCAGGATCTGGGACAGGAGGTCGCCCAGGAAGAGCTCTCCGAGGCCGCCCCGGAATTTCGGGGCACGGAGAAGGTCCTCGAGCGTCGCGATATTCTTGGATTTTTCCAGCACTTCGCGCGTGACGACTTCCACTTTCCCCAGGTGCGATTGGACATGGCCCAGGCTTTCCCCGATCTGGCCCGTCGTGTCGAGCAGCTGCGACGTCATGCTTTGCAGCTGCTGGCCGATCGCCCCGGACGTCTTGAGGAACTGGTCGTTGACGCTCTGCAGCTGCTGGTTGAGGTTCAGGGTGAGCTGCCCGAGCTGTTGCTGCATCAGGGACAGAGCTTGATTTTCCGTCTGGCCGCGGCGGACGTCCTCGATCTTGGCCAGAGCGCTTCTCAAAGACAGGAACAGGAAAACGAAGACCACGGCCAGGACGGCCATGAACAGAATGAAAAAAAGCGTCAGGCTCATCGGCGATATCTTCTTCTTGCCTGCCATTATAATAGAATGGGGACGGCGGCTGCAAGGAAATGGAAATCCGGGTTTGACAAGAGGGGCCGACTTATCTACACTATTGGCGATTTTCCATGGCCCGTTAGCTCAATCGGTAGAGCAGCGGACTCTTAATCCGCGGGTTGTAGGTTCGAGTCCTACACGGGTCAGTCCTTTTTTCCCCCTATAAACCTTGAAAATCAGCGACTTAGAGGTCATGACCTCAATTTTCAGCTATCAGCCATTTTCCCCCATTTTCCACTAAAAACCGGAAAGAAAGCGGAAAGCCTATTTGCATGATCAATCGGAATGGTAGGGATTAATCAGGCCGCCCGCGCTGTCCGCTCCCTTTCCCCTTACACCCCTCTCCGACTAACCCTTGAGGGTGATCGTTTCGAGAAGCATAAGAGGATGGATGTGGAACGATCGCAAGGCAGTTGAAAATCTATTAAAGCATCCTTGTCATTAAAAGAATTAAACGCCAAAAATAAAGATTAAGATCGCCCAGACAAAAGGAACAAAAAAGAAGCCAATCAGCCCTGCGCCAAGCTGTTGCCTCTTTTTTAAGATTTTGATCCCTATAGCGATTCCCGCTATCCCTACGAAAGCGAGGATGCCAGCCACTCGGTAACCCAAGACATGGACACGTGAAGGAGGAATCGAGTAGAAGATCTTCTCTAGCACTTCCATTGTAACGATGAAAGATAAAGCAGCACAGCTGATAGCCAACAACCAAAAATTTGATTTCATTACCCTCCCTCCTTCGTGTTCATTCTAAACATAAATCTGTTTTCTAAATTTGTCAACTCGAGGTTTCATTCCAATTTTGATAATGAAACCCAGCAAAATTACCACGATCCCCGCAAGAAACAGCAACTCCTTGATCTTCCTGCCGCCATGCCGGCTTCGAATGATAAAAGCCAACAAAACAGCCGCCGCCATCAATTGGATTATAAAAAAAACCTTAGAAGAACGATCAACACCGTCAGCAATTGCCTGCGGATGCATAGCTAGCCGGGGTATGAACACAAAGGCCCATAATGAGGCTACTCCAATAACTAGCCCGGTTGCAGCATACACCATGCGTCGTAAAGCTGTTTCTTTGACCATAGCAAATTCCTCCTTTCCAGCTTAATCACCAATTTATTCCAATACAAAAATTTATCACCCTAAAATTCAGTTAAGAGATGCGGATAGGCTAATAATTTTCTTTTTCGCAGCGGGGGCTGAATGAGCAATCAAGCGCCAATTTTGCCTCGTCCCATCGTTTGGGATGATAAATCCCCGCGTTATCGGATGTCAAGGTGAGCTCAAAATAGCGGAAGGCGGGCGAGGAAGCCGGGGGCAAGCTCAGAAACGCCGGAAATCGCCCAGACCTCTCCTTCTAGGATAACAGAAGATCAGGAAAAATATTCAATCGAGGCCACGGCTATCCTCGTGCTTAAAATAAACATCCCGGGCATGTCGGGGAGGGGAAGGGGAAAAAGTAATGGACAGAGGGGGCGGGAAGACTATCGTCTTTTGGAGGGATTTCTTGGGTGTCCGGAACGATGATCTGGCCGGACGGCCTGCCTCGCGGCCGTTCCCTTGTTCTTGACATCGATCGGCGGCCAGGAATATCCTTTTCTCGTGAAGGGTGGTACCGATTCCGATCTGAACGGGAGAGATCGTCGCGTTGCGCGAAAAAACAAATCCCAATAACTCAAAAGGAGAAAACATGAGCACAGTGGCAATCATCGGCTCTGGTATGGGCGGTCTTGTTGCCGGCAATCTGCTGGCAAAGAGAGGCCATAAAGTTACAATATTTGAATCGCTAATTCCTAAGGAACGATTTCTATTGACAAGAAGTTCAAGCGCTTGACATTCCTCGCCAGCCGGCGATATATTTTTGGGCGATGGGAAACATGGATTTTAAATACAAAAGAAAGAATTCCTCTGCGGAGGAAAAAAGAGGATTTCTATCCCTAAAGGAGGTGCTCGGATGAAGAAATTTTATGAAAAAATATTTTCAGCCGTGATCGTCATGGCCGCCCTGGGATTTGTCCCTCTCTCCCCGGTTCTCGCTCAGGTCTCTTCACAAGCCGAGAGCGCCGAGCTGCGCTATCTGCGCCAGCAATTCGAAGCGCTCAATCACCGGCTGGACGTGCTGGAGAAGGCCGTCGATGATGTGACCTGGTTTGAGAGAGTCGGCGACGTGGCTTATGTGGACAAAGTCCGCATCGTCGGACCGCCGCGCTGGAAGGAACCAAATCCCACGGCCCAGGGCGCAGGAAATCCCGTTAAATTTTATACCTATGTCTTTATCCCCAGGGACGTAGACCCGTCGAAAAAATATCCCCTCCTCGTCCTGCCTCACGGAGGGTCTCACGCCGATTTTGACACCTACCACACGCACATCATCCGGGAGATGGTCGCCCAGGGGTATGTGGTCGTAGCGCCGGAATACCGGGGGAGCACCGGCTACGGAAGCGGGATGTACAGACTCGTCGATTACGGCGGGTTGGAGAACGAGGATGTCTATGCCAGCCGCAATTTTGTGGTGGAAAATTATGATATCGTAGACAAAGACAGAGTTGGCATCATCGGCTGGAGCCACGGGGGACTCATCGCCCTGATGAACGTTTTCGACCATCCCGAAGGATACAAAGTCGCTTTTGCCGGCGTGCCGGTCAGCGACCTTGTCGCGCGGATGGGATACAAAGACCAGGAGTACCGGGACGAGTTTGAGGCCAAATACAGTATCGGCAAGACGGCGGAAGAGGATGTCAAAGAGTACCTCCGCCGCTCGCCTGTATCCCATGTTGACAAGCTTCGGACGCCGCTTCTTATTCACACCAACACCAACGACGAGGACGTCAATGTGCTCGAGGTGGAGCATCTCATTCAAGCTTTGAAAGCGGCGGGCAAAAAGTTCGAATATGAAATCTTCAAGGATGCGCCCGGAGGCCACTCCTTCGACCGGCTCGACATCATGAACGCAAAAAAAATCCGGCTGAAAATTTATAATTTCCTGGCCCGTTACCTGAATCCTCCCAAGCCGTTCAAGTCTTTGGAGGCACTCCAAAAGGCGGGCTATTACTGAGAAATTTCTAAGGGAACTGGGCATCCGAGCACGGAACGTCGGATTCTATTTTATCGCCAAACGCATAGCCTTGAACGTATCACTAAGTCCTTTCTGCAAGAGACCGAAATCCCACCCTACGCTGATCAGTTTGTAGCCCGCATCAATTTTGGCCTTGATGTCCTCTGGAGTTGCATTGATTGCCGAAATGACTTGATGTTCCCGACACATCTTTAGGATGCGGCGAGCATCCGCATCCGGGATGTGAACAGTCTCTATGGCACTGACACCAGGCGTTTCTACGATCTCTTGAGCGTGACGGACACCTTCTTCGGTTTCGATCATGGCGACGACCAGCAATTCGCCTTTAGGATTGAGCGGCCACACATCGCGGCGCTCTTTTGGAATGTTGAGCCCGGCCATGGCCGACGTCTCCGCACCTCGGACAGCCGAAATGGCACGCAACAAGTCGGCGCGGCTCTCCACCATTGGAATCCATATCCCCATGGCAGGTCCGACCTTAAGCGATTCCGCAATTTCATAGCGCGGATCCCAAGTCGCTCTGTTGGCCAATTTTACCAGGACAACAGGCGCAGCTCTTGGTGCTGTTCGATAACGATTGTTGAAGTCTTGCACTTCGAGGAGAAACCGGTGAAGCATACCGAAGTCGTAGATGTCATGTTCGACATCGGCGACAATGAAGTCGGCGTCGCTGGTCGCGAGCACTTTAGTAATTCGAGGTGCTGAGAGTGCGCCGGTCCAGACGCCAATGGCCGGCTTTCCTGCTTCCAAGATTGAGATAAGCCGATTAATCCGCTCCTCGGCAATCGCCCCCTGCGGCAACCAGGACATAAATATCCAGGCAAACATTAATCCAAGAATCCTTTTCATCTTGATTTTCATTTCAAGGCCTCCTCTAGAGGTGAGTCCTCTGATCGATTTGCCATTGAAACCCGAATTTATGGAGATGGATAAAGGGATTATAGGGATATTAACTATCATTGGCAAGACTCGTGTTTAGTTTTTGAATTACGCTATGAATCTTGGGCCATGTCGAAAGCAGAAAGATTCTCGGCGCCTTGACATTTGCCATAAATTGAATTTTTGAAGAAGAAGGCGTAATATAAGCTCAAGATTTCGAATTCGAAGAGCTCAGGGGCTTCGATGGATTCTCTGTGGCAGCCGGAGAGAAGAATCCGGCCCCGAGGAGAGGGAAAATGCGCAAAACGATTTTGGCGACTTTGATGGCCTCTTTTCTGGTCTTGACGTCTTGTGCCACGATAAAGACAAGAACGCAGGCCGAATCAAAGGACAAGGGGCAGGACTTCGTTTTCTATTTCGAGCAGGGAACGTCCAGCCTCAAGCAGGGTGATTACGGGGCGGCCGTGGGGCAGTTTGATAAAGCCATTTTGCTCAATCCCAATTCCGATAAGGCTCATAACCTCCTGGGAATCGCCTACATCAACCTCAAGAATTATTCTGCTGCCGAGAGAGCGTTTCAGAAGGCCGTCCGTCTGAATCCCCAATATTTTGAAGCCTACAACAACCTCGGAGGAGTGTACTTCCTCAGACAGCAGTTCGAAAAAGCCGAAGAAATGTTCAGAAAAGCCCTCGCCGTCGGCCCGGATTCGATCCCTGCCAACTACAGCCTGGGAACGCTTCTTCTCCTTCAGGGTCGGATCGAAGAAGGGACTCGTTATCTGACCCGCGGGATCGAGCTCGACCCGGATTATTTGGAAACGCACAAGACTCTCACCGCCGATGTCCGGACGTCAGGTTCAGACCAATCCGTGCTCTATTTTGCCTATGCCAAAATTTATGCAGCCAGGGGTGACGTCGGGAAAACGCTCGACTTTTTCCAGAAAGCCAAGGCGACGGGCTTTCGCGATTGGGGGAGGGTCGCTTCGGAGAAGGATTTCGAGAAGGTCAGGGAAGATCCGCGAATCAAGGATTTTCTCCGGGAGAAATGATCCTGGCAGAGGGACTCGTCGAAGATTCGAAATTCCGTCGGGCAGGCTGGCGCGGTTCGATCGTGCCATTTGACCAAATTCTTTCCTGTGTGATAAAAATGACTCAAGATGCGGGCGGGAATTAAGCCAGAGACCAGTTCCACACGCACAACCTCAGACTCAGCAACTCCATGATCAGGAAAGGTCTGTTCGAAGCTGGGGGAAAGATTGGCCTGGGCGTGACCCGGCGATAGTCATCCGCTTCGCAATTTGAGAGGAGGTAAAGAATGGAGGGGACAGCTGTCAAAGCCAATGTCGCGGGCACGACCGGAGAAATTTCCAAGAAGCTTTTCTGGACGTGTTTCATCGCGCTGGTGGCGACCTCGTTCGGGTTCATCATCCGGGCCAACATCATCGGTGACCTCGGCGTTCATTTCAACCTGAGCGAGCCGATCGACCAGGAAAAAGTTGCGGCTCTTAGCCAGGACGAGAAACAGGCCGTCACGACGGTTGCCTCCGCCGCCAAGAAAAGCGCTATAAAAACGGTGGCGATCTTTCCGGCCATCATGCTCGTCTGCTATCTCATCCTGATCTTTTATTTTAGGGCTCGGGGAGGCTATAAACCCGTGGAGCTCAGCGCCCAGAGGGAATAAAGGCGGCAGGAGCCGGAACTTTTCTTTTTCTTCATCGTATAATCATTATGGTTGACTGAGAAAACTATTTAAGGAGGGCGCACATGAAAGCTGCCAGGATGATCATCGGCTTATTCATCATCATCTTTCTTGGGCTTCCGTCGCTCTTCGGAGTCGTTTGGGCGGTCGGCCTCATCCGGGCTTCCGTATCGCCCGAATTCATATCCGATCTGCCGCGCGAAATCATCAAAGAAGTGCCGAAAATGACGGATGAGATCTTTAGGGCAGCCCAGGATAAAGACGTGATCAACGACGAAAACACTCGAGCCTGGTTCCAAGCGGCGGCCAAGATTGGGATTTCACCCAGGGATTTGATGGACAAAACCGGGCTTATGAGCTGGCTGGAGAATGAACTGTCGAAATTCTTGACCGACATAGGGCAGATTTTCAGAGGCGAGAAAAGGCCGAGGCCTATTTGGATCGATCTTCAGCCCTTAAAAAACGCCCTCCTTCATCCTGAAGTCGATAACTTCCTCCGGGCGACACTCCAAAACCTGCCGCCTTGTGACGAGCGGGGGGAACAGCGCTGGCAGCAGCTCGCCTCGAAAACCTATGATCGTCATGGATGGCCCGCCTGCCGGCCTTCTCTCATGACGGCCGAAGGAGTGATGCGCGCGGAGCGCATGGAGGCGATGAACGACATGCCGAATGAGATTGAGGCCTTTGAGGATGTCCGGGCTTTGCGATTTTTCCCCTTTGGCTTCTCCCGGACGATTCATCTCCTCAGCTATTTGCTCTTCCTCATCCCTGCCGCATTCATCTTCCTGGGGGCGCTCATCGCCGCCTCTTCGCCGTCCAGCTTCTTTAAGTGGTCGGGTGTCTCTGTTTTCATCGGCAGCCTGCCGGTTTTACTTCTTTCCCTGTTTGCCAAGCATCTATCGCTGTGGGCCATCAAATTCGGCTCCTTTTCCTGGGATGATCGATGGTCGACAGAATTGCATGACCTGATTTTTGATAAATTGGGCTGGATTCCCTCGCGCATCATCGATGTCCTGCTGTCCCCCGTGATCGCCGTGGCGGGAGTCGTCTGCGTCATTGGCCTTGTCCTGTTTGCGGTTTCTTTTTCTGTGAGGAACAGCTCCAAGGGCGCGAAGAAGTTATCGCCGCTTCCTCCGCCGGCTCCCAAACCTGAACAAACTCCGCAACCCGGCCAAGCCAAAGAGGAAACCAAGGCTGACCATCCGGGAGAAGCAGGGAAGCCTCAGACGGCCGAGCCAGGCTCTCCGGGAAAGCCTGAACGATAGACCGCAGAAGAATAGTTTTGGCAGGGCAGGTTCGAGTCCCTGAACGCGTCTCTCTCTCCTCGATTTTCTCGTTTTTCCCGAATTGACGAGCGGCGAATTTTGGATAGATTAAAGACGTTGAAATATTTTTGAAGGGCCCCTCATGAAGAGGGGCAGGTCACTTCCATGAAAAAGTTAAAATTATGGGGATTCCTGGGATTGATCGGGGGACTGCTGGCTTTCCTCGGAATTCAGTTTTTCAAGAAAAAAAAGAACAAACCGTCCTAAATCCCGCTTATTCACGACGGCCCTTGGCCGCAGGCCTCTTTTCTTGAAGGCCGGATTTTTTCTTGCCGGCCAACAAATGCCGAACGCGGCCCCAGAAGGTGGGCAGCCTTTCCCCGTCTTCGATCTCCAATTTCCGGAACGATTTTCGGATGGGACTTTGCTCGGGGATCTCTATCCTGGGAAGTTTTTCCATGGCCGACGGACTCCGGCTCAGCGGGATCTGCCCGCCGCCGTGACTCGATCGAACACGGTGTCCATCTTAGGAAAATTCCCGGAAAAAAACAATAGGCTTGTTCCTCAAGGTCCCGTTCCCGTGAACGGCCGCATGATCGACGGCCAGGCCCAGGAAAATGATTGAATTTTTTCGCCGTTTTTGCTAAAATAATAGGCTAGTTCGATTTCAAATACGAGGAGACAACGGGCGGTGGACCAATTCGGCAAGATCGACAGCAAATTCCGGTTCGTGATTTTGGCATCGAAAAGGGCGAAACAGCTGCTCAGAGGCGCGAAACCCCGGGTCAAGTCCAAATCCAGAAATCCCATCGTCTTGGCTCAACTGGAAATCCGGGAGGGGGCGGTGGATTATGAGATCCTCCAGTCCAAAAAGGACGACCTGGTCGAGCCCGAAGAACAAGTGCTTGCCGTGGATGACGGCGCGAACGACTTTGAAGACGCCGGGGGCGCAATCGCCGACGAGAGCGAAGCTCCGGAAGGCGAAGAGGATATCCCGGGCAAAGACATCGATCCTCTTGAAGAAGAATTTCCCGACGAGCCCCGTGACGTCGACAAGGAAGAAGAGTAAAGAGCTTACTCTTTTAACGCTTTTTCCCCGCTATTTTTGATCAGGTGGACGTAATCTTTCTTGACCCACCGCGCTTTGGGAATCTGAAGGCGCTTGGCCAGCCGGGCGATGTTTTCCCGCTCCCCTTCAAACTCGATGAACAGCCCGATCGGAGTCTCGTCTAAACAGATTTTCAGGCGGCCTTTCTTCAAGACCGTCCGATGTTTGGCGAAGCGGAAGACGGGACCAAGACCCAGGGCCTTAAGAATTCTTTTTGTCTGCTTGATATTCTTGACTTCGGTTTCGTGCTCCTCCCGGATCTTAAATTTTCTCGATTTCTGAGGCGTTCCCTTGAACGTTAAAAACGCCTTTTTTTGAACGGTCCGCAGCCGGAGGGCGTGTTTTTTCCGCAGGAGCGCGGGCGGGCGGAAGTCGTAAAAGGTGTCGTCCTCCAAGGTGCGTTCCCGTTCGACCTGGGCGCCCAGGGCCAGGAGTTGGTCCCGGATGAGTTGGAGGTTCTCGACCTTGACCTTGACTTCGATCTCGAGCACGTTACTTTTTTCTTTGCAGGACAAAATCGGCCATCAAGGTCAAGGCGTCCTGGACGTCGGATTTGGGAAACTCGAGAAGGATATCCTTGGCCTTCTGGGAGTACGAGGCGGCCTGGCCGTAGGCATAATCGAGCGCGCCATTGCCGTTGACAAGGCCGAGGACTCTCTGGACGAAATCCTTCTCCACGTTCCGGTTTTGAATGACCTGGGCGAGCTCGGCGCGGTCGCCGGAGGATACCTGGCCCAGGCAGTAGATCAGCGGCAGAGTGATCCGTCCTTCCCGCAAATCGGAGAGAATGGGCTTGCCGAGAGTGACTTCATCACCGGTAAAGTCCAGCAGGTCGTCGATGATCTGGAAAGATAGACCGAGATACCGGCCGAATTCCTTCAGCTTGCTCGTAAAGGCGGAGGACGGATCGCCCAGCATCCCTCCGATCTGGCAGGAAGCGGAGAAAAGCGAGGCCGTTTTTTTGCCCAGGATCTCCAGGTAAAGCGATTCGGTGATGTCCGGCCGGCCGCTCATGTAGTATTCCAGGAGTTCGCCTTCGATCATCTGGGACGTGGCCTCGGCGATGATATCGATGACCTGATAGTTTTTTCTTTTGAGGGCGAGGGCGATGGATTGGATGTACAGGAAGTCTCCCAGGAGAACGGTGATGTTGGGCCCCCATTTGGCATGGACGGTGTCCTGGCCCCTGCGCAAGGCCGAATTGTCGATGATATCATCGTGGACGAGGCTGGCCGTATGGATGACCTCGATCAAGGCCGACCAGAAGATATGCTCGGATCCTTGGTAGCCGGCGAGCTTCGAGCAGAGAATCAGCAGCGCCGGTCGGATGCGCTTCCCGCTCTTTTGGAATAGATAGGCGTTGACCTCGGCAATGAGAGGGTTCGGCGATCGGCCGAAGCGTTTGAGAGAGGCTTCGACCTGTCCGAGCTCATCCTGGATCGTCTGGTAAAGCCCGCCCAGGTGGTTGTTCCGCGTCAACGTGTCTGTCATCGGTAGTTGTCGAATTGCATGTGGATTCCCAGGCTCTGGGATTTGAGAAAGGCCATAATCTCCTGCAGGACATCGATCTTCGGAGAGGACACCCGGACATGCTCTCCCTGGATCGAGGCCTGCGCCTTGAACTTGGCCTGCTTGATCAGCTTCACGATTTCCCGGGCCTTTTCCTGGGGAATGCCGATTTGAAAATGGACCTCCTGCTTGACGGTCCGGTTCGGTCCGTCCTCGATTTTTTGAAAGAGGACGGCCCGCAGCGGAATGCGCCGCTTGGCCATTTTCTCTTCGAGCGCGTCCCTCAGGCCTTTGAGCTTGAAATCGTCGTCGGCGATGAGCGTCAGCTTCTCTTTTTCTAAGAGGATATCGGCCCGGCTGTGCTTGAAGTCGAAGCGGTTCCGGATCTCTTTGAGAGTCGTCTGAACGGCATTGGCGACTTCCTGGAAATCGACTTTCGAAACGATATCGAAGGTATGGTCTTCGGCCATGGCCTGCTTATCTTAGCATTGACGCCTGGAATTTTCAATGAAAATGGGGTCAAATGTGCGGCTGCGACCCTGGATCCGGAATCCGGAACGCTCTGTAGAAATTCTGGGTCGTCGCCTGGGCGATCTCCGCCACCGAGACTTTCTTGAGGTCGGCCAGGACTCTGGCGGTCTCGATGACGAGGGCCGGCTCGTTTCTTTTTTTGATCCCCCGGAACGGAGCGGGCGTGAGATAGGGGGAGTCGGTTTCGATCAGGATCTTGCTCAGGGGAAGCATTTGGGCGATGTCCCTGAGCGGCTGGGCGTTGGCGAAGGTCAGAATGCCCGAAAACGAAATGAAAAAGTTCCAATCGAGCATAGTTTTGGCGAATTCCCAGTCTTCCGTGAAGCAGTGGAGCACGCCGCCGCTGTAAAAATATTCCTCCCGGACGGCGGCGGCGATCTCTCGGCCGGCGTTCCGGCTGTGAATAATGGCCGGGTGGCGCAGGTCCTTGGCCAGGGCCAGCTGGGCCCGGAACGCGGTTCTCTGTTCATCCGGAGAGGAGAAGCTGTAATGAAAATCGAGGCCGATCTCCCCGATGGCCAAGACGTTTTTATCCCGGGCGAACTCTTTGATCCTGAACAGATAATCGGGATTGAACAGCTTGGCTTGATGAGGATGAACGCCCGCGGAACAATAGACGTGCGGATGCCGGGAGGCCATTTCGAGCGTCGTTTGGATGCTTTTCAGGCTTGTGACGTCCATGGGACAGAGAACGGCCCGGACGCCTGCTTCAAGAGCCCGGCGGATGACCTCGTCCCGGTCAGGGTCGAAATCGTCCATGTCGAGATGGGCATGGGAATCGACAAAATGAAAATGAGGGGACTCGTGCGACCTTTTAAGTCCCTCTGGATTGTCCATGGGGGCAGGGGGGATAAATGTAGCTAATTTAGCGTCTTTCGACATGTTTGAAAAATAAGGTACCTGTCCCCGATATTTTCGGATTCATTGAGTGTCAAAAAAATCCCCCTTCGTTCGCTTTCTTGGAAAAAGGTGAGCGAAGGGGGATTGTGCGTCTTTTGGAACTACTGGGAAAGCTTGGCCTTCAAAGCGCGCGGCGGGATCGCCCCGTAGCTCAACAGCTTCTGCAGGAATTCCTTCTGGCTAAAGGCATCGCCCTTTAGCTTCTTGTAGTCTTTTTCCATGTCCAGGATCTCCTGGTAGCCGATATAGGGATAAGCGGCTTCGCCTGGGTTGAGGACGATCATGTTCCATTTTCTTTCAGCTTCGGCCTGCGTCTGGAGTCCCGTGATCGTCATCAGCCGGAGGGCCTCGTCTTTGGCTAATTGGAATTGGTGGATGCTGATCTCGAGCTGGAAGTCAATGACAGCCCTCAATTTCATTTTTAACTGGTTGAGGCGCAGCTTGAGGTTATAGTTGCCAAAGCCGGAATTGATGAACATGTCTTCCGTATAAAGGGCGCATCCCTTGATCAGCGGCTGATTGGGGTGGAGTTTGCGCATGAGGGAGGGATTGTTCCGGGTGTAGAAAATGGGGAAGAACTGGCCGGGGTATACTTTTTCGATCGTCCACATGGGCAATAAATAATTGTTGTATTCTTCCAAGAAACCCTGGGCTTGTTCAGTGGACCAATCATCCGGTATTGGATTAACCTGAACGGCATAGCGACCAGAAGGTTCGTAAGGATACGGCGAAAGCAACCGGACCCAGATCTGGCCGCGGGACGTGACCGGCATAGTCTCTATGGCAAGGTTTTCTTGGGGAACGTCTAGCATTTTGCTTTGGCCAAGAAAGGCCTTGATCTCGTCCACAGCTCCTCTTATTTTATCAATATAGTTGTCCTTGGTAGGGCGATCGCCCTTGATCTTATCAAGAACGCCTCTGATTAAAACAGTCCTGAGCTGATCGACTTTATCTTTATACTGGATCGAGAGCTGTTCAATGTTCGGGTACATGATGCTGTAATAGGGCAAGGCGACGATGCCCATATCGTTTCTGATGTTGGTCGAATCTGCCTTGGCGATGGCGAGAATGTCATTGATCATGAGGTTGCCCTGGCAGGTGAGGCGCAGGAGCCTTGCGTGGGCGTCGGGACCCAGGCGGAAATTGCCCGTGGATCGGTTCAGCAGATCGCCCTGGAGAAACCTCTGGTAATCCTCCAGCGCCGGAATGACCTTGGCCAGCTCGGCCAGGAATTTCGTCTTGGCCTCGCCCGAGACATTCTCGATGAGCTTAGGGACTTCGGTCTTGTAAAACTCCAGGAGGGCCGAGAACTGCTTGATGGCCGCTTCGGTGTATTCTTTGGGCGGCGTCTTCAAGTTCTCTTTGGCCTGCTTCAAAAAGCCAGGCAGCTGTTTGGCCCGCTCGGCAGCGCTCTTCATCCGGGCCTCGATCGGCCCAAATTCTCTAACAAGTAGGCTTCGGATGCTCTGGAGAATGATATCGTTGTAGAAGATCGGGTTGTACTGCTGGGGAACGAGATTATCGAGTCGAAGCAACTCCAGGTCGATCGCGTCCATGAGCAGATCCCGGTCGATCTGGACGTCGGGGCTGAGCTTGTCCTTGTTGATCTTGGTGACAAGATCCTTGCTATAGCCGTCCAGGGCCGTGCCCCGTTTTTCGATCGCGGACTCGCTCAGATCTTCCAGCTTGTCGTTGTACTTCGTGTAGCCCGCCAGCGTCGCCGCCGTGGGGTAAAATTTCCAATATTCGTCCAGGAATGTCTCCATCGTCTTGGCGAATTTTGAGTCTTCCGGGTTCTGTTGGGACAGGAGCCCCCCGAACCCCAGGAAGACAAAGACACCGAGAACGATAGGAATGATTTTTGTCTTCATGACCTCCTCCTCTTGTCGTGGTCTTCACCCATTTTCCGATTCAACCCTCTTCTTTTCTATGCTTAATTCAACTCTCATGAAAATCCTAGCATAAAACCGGCCGGCGAGGCAAACCGGGGCCGTCACCATCGAATGACCGCTGACGCCCAGGTGTATCCGGAACCGAAAGCCGTCATGACGATGATGTCGCCCGTCTTCACCCGCCCATTTTTGACGGCTTCGTCCAGGGCGATGGGGATCGAGGCGGCCGTTGTGTTGCCGAAGCGGTCGATGTTGCGGGCGACTTTTTCGATGGGAATCTGCAATTTCCTGGCGACCATTTGGGAGATGCGGTCGTTGGCCTGGTGGGGGATGAGCAGGCTGACGTCGTGGATCGTCAGGCCGTTGTGCCTGAGGGCCACCTCCACGGCTTCGGGCATCCGCTCCGAGGCATTCTTAAAGACATTCTTTCCGTCCATCTTCGGGAAAAACGTGCCTTCCGCGAACATCTGGGCAGTGAACGTCGGCTTCCTCTTCGAGCTGGGATTTTCCATCCAGAGGTCCTGGACGAACCGGCCGTCGGCGAACAAGTGGGTCGAAAGAATGCCCCGCCCGTCATCGTCGGCATGGGGCTCCAGGACGACGGCCGCGCCGCCGTCCCCAAAAAGGACGGCTAGGTCCCGGCCTTCGTCCGAATAATCCATGCTGTGTGACTGGACTTCGGCGGCGCAGAGGAGGATTTTCTTATAAGTCCCGGTTCGGATATATTGGTCGGCGACGGACAGGGCGTAGATGAAGCCGCTGCACTGGTTCCGGATGTCCAGCGCCCCGATACCCGGAAGGCCGAGCCTGGCCTGGATCATGACTCCGATTCCGGGAAAGTAGTGGTCCGGAGAAAGCGTGGCGGCAACGATGAAATCGATCTCGGATTTATCGAGGCCGGCGTTTTCGATGGCCTTCAGGGCCGCTTCGTAGGCCAGGTCCGAGCTGCCGATCCCGTTTTCCGCATAACGGCGCGTCTGGATCCCCGACCTCTGCCGGATCCATTCATCCGAGGTGTTCATGACTTTTTCCAGGTCGAAATTCGTAACTACTTGAGGAGGGACGTAATGGCCGATTCCCGAGATGATGGCTCTTCTGATCATACCGTAGCCTTTAGCCGGAGATTATAAACGAGAGAAAGAAAAAAATAAAGCCATTTTTCTTGACCGATCTCCGCTTGACTTCACGCGGCCGCCGTGTTTAAACTGGCCTTTGATGAAAGGCCGGCAAAAGCTCTTTCTGTCGATATCCATATCGGCCCTCGCCGGGCTGTGCATTTTTCCAATTTTCGCCCGTCTTTTTTCGCAGGAGGATCTCCTCAAGGTCGAATCCAGCATCAATCCGCTCAGGCTGTCACGGGGAGAGGAAGGCAAGGTGACCCTGAAAATCAGCCTCAACAAGGGGATCGTGATCAGCCCTCAACCCGCCCTGACCATCGAGTTCAGCCCCGGCGAAGAGCTCGTCTTCCCCAAAAATTTTTTCACCTCTTCGGACCTGAACATCGAGGTCTTGGAAGAGAATGGTCAGGAATACCTCAACCTGACGAAGCCCGTCGAGATCCCGTTCACGGTGAGCCCCAAGGCCAAGCGGGGGATTCATATCCTCGCAGGAAAAGTCAAGTATTTTGCCCGTTCCAAGAAGGAGGGGTGGTGTCTGAAACGCTCCTCGAAATTTTCGGCCACGTATTACACGCGGATCACGATCGTCAAGAAAGAGGCTTAGAGCCAGCCGTTGGCCTGGTACCACCCGAGAGTTTCCCGGAGGCCTTCCTCTAGGGAATATCGGGTTTCGAAGCCGATCTTGTCTCTCGCTTTTTGGACATCGGCCATCCATCCCGGCTGTTTCAAGTCGGGAAATTTTTTTAGAGTCGTGATGCTCGGTCGGCCGGTCAAGGCCGTAGCGATATCGGAGGCCAGGGCGGCCAGATAGACGGCAAACAGCGGGAGGACGATCCTTCTCGGTTTTTTCCCGAGCAGCTGTCCGGCCATCCGTCCGATATCCTCGAAGCTGTAAGGGATGGGGTCTCCGATGTTGAAGATTTCGCCGCTGGCCACCGGCTGGCGGGCCGCCGTATCGAGCGCCCGGACAAGGTCTTGAACATAGCAAACGCTCATCAACCTCGGCTTGAACCCGAACGATAACAGGAGGCCGCGCCGGATCGGCTTGAAATACCGAAGGAAATCCGCGTCTTTGGGGCCGAAAACCGCGCCGACCCGGATGATGACAACCGGGAAATGGTCTTTGTGGGCCAGCGCCTCTTCTTCGCCGAGGAGCTTGCTCTTTCCGTAGTGAGAGACGGGCGCCGGAGGATCGTCCTCTTTGCGGCCGCGGCCGTCGGCGGACGGCCCGCAGGCGGCCAGACTGGACAGGTGAATCAGTTTTGCGTTTATCCCTTGCCGGCGGAGGGCCTCGAAAAAACTTGCCGTCCCCTCCCGGTTTACAGTATAATAATCGGCCGACTTCACGGCTTTTGTCATTCCGGCCAAATGAAAGACATAATCGAGGTCGGGCGGAAGGGCCGGGATGGAGAAAAGATCGCCGGGGAGAAGCCGGACGTTGAGCCCTTTGAGGAACTTGAGATTGTTCGGGTCGCGGACAAGGGCGAAGACCTCGACGTCCCGGGCGGTCAAGAATTCGACCAAATGGCTTCCGATAAATCCCGTGCCGCCGGTCACGAGGGCTTTCATGGAATCCTCATTGTATGAAAATCGGGCGGGGCGGTCAAACACAGTCCGGCAGCCAAGGTTGGATGAGAATCATCAGCAAGGAGGCGTGCATGGACCTTTTTGATAAGTGCAATACGTTCACCCGTGCCGAGGAAGCGATGGAGGCCGACCTTTATCCGTATTTTACGCCGATCCAGGAAGTCTGGGGCAACAAGGTCAAGGTTCGGAATAAAGAAATGGTCATGGTCGGCTCGAATAATTATCTGGGGCTGCTCGACCATCCCAAGGTCAAACAGGCGGCCCAGGCCGCGATCGACCGCTACGGAGTCGCCACCTGCGGCTCTCGTTTTCTCAACGGCACGCTGGATATCCACGTCGAGCTCGAAAACCGTCTGGCCGCCTTCATGAAAAAAGAAGCCGCCCTGACCTTCAGCACCGGTTTCCAGACAAACCAGGGGATCATTTCCACCTTGATCGGAAAGGGCGATGCCGTCCTCCAGGACAGGATGGACCATGCCAGTATTATCGATGCCTGTCGGTTGTCCTTCGGCGATGTCTACAAATTCAAGCATAACGACATGGCCGACCTGGAGAGGATTCTGAGTTCCTTGAGCCCCGACCAGGGAAAGCTGATCGTCGTCGACGGCGTGTTCAGCATGGAAGGGGATGTCGCCGACCTGCCCGCGATCGTCAAGCTGGCCAAGAAGTATCATAGCCGGATCATGGTGGACGACGCCCACGGCCTCGGCGTCATGGGGACGAACGGCCGCGGCACCTGCGAGCACTTCGGTGTCGAGGACGAGGTGGATGTCGTCATGGGGACGTTCAGCAAATCCTTCGCCTCGCTGGGCGGGTTTGTCGCCGGGAATAAAAAGGTCATCTCCTACATCAAGCATTTTGCCCGGGCCCTGATCTTCAGCGCCAGCATCACCCCCGCCTCGGTGGCGACCGTGATCGCCACGCTGGATATCATCGAGACGGAGCCGGGCCGGAGGGCACGGCTGTGGGAGATCACGAACAAGATGAAATCCTCGTTCCAGGCCATGGGCTATAATACCGGCCCGAGCGTCACGCCGATTATCCCTCTGATGATCTTCGATGATGAGAAGGCGTTCATGCTCTGGAAGTCCCTGAGAGAGCACGGGATTTTTGCCAATCCCGTGATCTATCCTGCCGTGCCCCAAGGACAGTCTCTGATCCGGACGAGCTATTCGGCGACACATTCGGATGAAGAATTGGATTGCGTCCTCGAATGCTTCCGGCAGAGCGGAAAAGCCCTGGGCATCATTCCCTAATCTCCTTTGAAAAAACATCGCCGGCGAATTTTGATCGCGGTCCTGCTGGCCGCAGTGTCGTGTTCCCTGGCCTCCGCTCTCACAACGATCATGCCTTTGGACCAGGTCAAGGCCGGCCAAAAAGGGAAGGGGAGGACGGTCTTTGAAGAGAATAAAATCGAAGAGTTCGACGTCGACATCCTGGGCGTTCTCTACAACTACCAGCCCAGGAGGAACGTCATCCTGGCCAGGCTTCGGGGCAAGAATCTGGAAACGACCGGTGTCGTCGCCGGGATGAGCGGAAGCCCGGTCTATATCGACGGCAAACTCATCGGCGCTATCGCTTTCGGTTTCCCTTACGCTAAGGAAGCGATCGCCGGCATCACCCCCATCGGAGAAATGCTGGCCATCTCCACGGAAAAAGCGAAGTCTTCCTCCTTTCCCTCTGCCAGGATGTCCTTCGCGCCATCTCTACGGATGGAGGATATTTTCGAAATCTGGAAAGACGGCTTTGCCGTCCAGCAGGACTTCATCGCGGCCGGCCAGGCCTGCCGATTCCTCAAAATCCCGCTGCTTTTCAGCGGCTTCTCTTCGAATGCCGTGGAAAAAGCCAGGCCGTTCTTATCGCGGATGGGCTTTTACCCGGTCCTGTCCGGCCAGGCCGGGCAGGCCGTCGAGAAACGTCCGTCCCCGGAGCCGGCCCTCAGAGAAGGCGATCCGGTAACCGTCCAGTTGATCAGCGGAGATATGGACATGTCGGCATTGGGAACGGTCACCTATGTGGATGGAAACAAGATCCTGGCCTTCGGCCATCCTCTGTACAACATGGGGCCGGTGGATTACGCCATGACCAGGGCCACGGTCATGACCATCGTGCCCGCCTTGGACAATTCTTTCAAGTTGGCGGCCACGGGAAATCTGATCGGGGCTTTCACCCAGGATCGCACGCCGGGAGCCCTGGGAGAGATCGGCAGAACGCCCCGCATGATTCCGATCAACGTCCGGCTGATCGGCGACAGCCTGGACCTCAAGGAATTCAAGTTCCAGGTGATCAATGATAGGATCCTGAGCCCGCTCTTGGCCAACCTTTCGCTGGTTTCGCTCCTGGGCAGCGAAGGCCGCTCCAACGGAGACCTGTCGCTGGAGTTGGACGGGGATATCTATCTGGATAACAAGCAGAGCGTCCATTTGGAGGATTTGTATTCAGGAAACTTCGGCGCTTCCACCCAGGACCTGTCCGGGATTTTGACGGCCGTGATCTATCTGCTGATCAACAATGAATTCAAGGATGTCGGCATTTTCAGGATCGATTTGAACATCAGGGCTTCCGAGCAGCCGAAATTCGCCTACCTGGAAAGGGTCTGGCTGGATAAGTATGAAGCTTCGCCCGGCGAGGCGATCGACATCAAGGTCTATTTCCGCTCATTCCGGGGGGAAAGCGTGGTCGAAGAAGTGGGCATTCTCGCTCCGCGCCTCCCGGCCGGGTCGGAATTCCAGCTGGTCGTGGGGGATGCCGCGGCCATGCACCAGGTGGAAGTGAGCCAGTACCGGACGACGGGTTTTGTCCCGAGGAACCTCAACCAGCTCGTCCGGATCCTGAACAACCTGCGGAAGAACAGTCGGATTTATTTCAAGGTCATCGCCTCCAAACCGGGACTCTTCCTCAAGGGCGAGGAGATGCCCAACCTGCCTCCGACCATGAAATCCATGTTCACGTCGCCGCGGGCGGCAGCCTCTTCTCCCACGGAGCTCAGCATATCGACACTCATGGAATATCAACTGCCGCTTCCTTATATTTTCAAGGGAATGGCCGTCGTTCCCATCAAGATCCGGAACTAATACAAACGTAATGAATAAAGTGACTATGGTCGGCGCTTAGGCCGTCCTTAGCCCCCGGGCCCCGGGGAACCAGTCCCGTCGGTTCCCCCCGTCGGGAAAGCCGACGGGGCCCCCCTCCGCTGCGGGGGCTTGAGAACGGCCTAAGCGCCGACCAGGCGGGGATGTCATGATAATTATGACGTTGACGTGAGTCGTCCTTAAAGGCGGTCCATTCGGCAAATGAACTTATGGATAGGAGAAAGGGAATGAAAAAGTCGATTCTCCTCATGGCAGGATTTATCTTGGCCTGGGCGGCTTCGGTGGAGGCCGTCGTCCCCCAGAAATGGGCGGTCCGCAGCTATGAAGATTTTTTGCGCGGCAAATTCGACGGCGTCTCCATCTCAGCGGACGGAGTGCTCTCTCTTTCTCCGAGAGAAGAAAAGATCGAAGGCCCCTCGGAAGAGTTTTACCTGTCCTTTCTGATGGCCCCGGACGGCCTGGCCTATCTCGGGACCGGCCATGGCGGGAAAATCTTCCGGATCACGAAGGAGGGCAAGGCCGAACTCTATTTTCAAACGTCCGAGATGGACGTGACCTCGCTGGCCATGGATAAGAAGGGGATTCTCTATGCGGGCACGTCGCCCAATGGAAAGATCTATAAAATCGTGGAACAGGGAAAGGATGTCGCCTTTTTCAACCCGGGCGAAAAATACATCTGGGACCTGCTGTTCAGGGAAGACGGCAGCCTGCTGGCGGCCGTCGGCGAGAGCGGCGGGATCTATGAGGTCAACGCTCAGGGCGAGGGAAAGCTCGTTTTCAAGGCCGAAGAAAATCATATCTTATGTTTAAGGATCGACCGGACCGGCGATGTCATCGCCGGAAGCGGAGGGAACGGCCTGGTTTACAGGGTCGGCAAAGCGGGCCGGGCGGCGGTCGTTTTCGAATCGCCGTTTGAAGAGGTCCGCAGCCTCGCCATCGACATCGAGGGGAATATTTACGCGGCGACGGGAGGGACGGCGACCAAAGGAAGGAAGGATGAATTGCCTCTGGTCGTGGCCGGCCGCGACACGGATGTGACGGTATCCGTATCCGCAACGGCGGCCGCTCCGCAGACACAAGTCGCCCCGACCGGACAGGCCGCTGCGCCGCCTTCGCGGCCGCTAGGAATTTCCGGGGCCGGGCAAAAAGAGCCGAGCGCGCTCTTTAAGATCGGTCCGGACGGGATGTCCAAAAAGCTCTGGTCCTCCTCTGAGGAGCTCATCTACAGCCTCTTCTGGAACGAGGCCGAGAAGAAAGCGTATTTTGGCACTGGGCCTAAGGGACGCTTGTATTCGATCGACAAAGATGAAAAAGCGGCGCTGGTCCTCCAGAAGACTTCCGAGCAGATCTATGAGCTTCTGGCCGTGGACTCAAAAATTTATCTACTTTCGAACAACCCGTCCCAGCTCAGCATCCTCTATCCCGAACAGCGGCTGAGCGGAGAATACCTCAGCGTAGTCTTGGATGGCAAGGTCCTTTCAAGCTGGGGGAAGATTAGCTGGGAAGCCGAGCTCCCGTCTGGGGCAACCCTTCAATTCCAGACGCGAAGCGGGAACTCCTTCGAGCCCAGCCAGACATGGAGCGACTGGTCGCCGCCCTATCAAAAAAAGGATGGCGAGCAGATTCTCAGCCCCAAGGCCCGCTACCTGCAATTCAAGGTTCTTTTCAAAGCCGTCTCAGGCAAGATGACGCCCGCCCTGGCCAAGGTGGCCCTCTATTATCTTCAGACAAATGTGGCCCCGGCGTTCAGCCGGCTGGAGCTGCTCGGGCCGAATGAAGTGTATCTTAAACCGCCGGAACAGGAAGAGATCATCTCGGGTCTGGAGAGGAGAAATTTGGACGCGGCGGCAAAAAAAGACGAGCCGAGATTCGTCATCCCGGCCAAGAAGGTCGAACGGAAAGGCTACCAGACCGTGGCTTGGGATGCCGCCGATGAAAACGACGACACGCTCTCTTATTCCCTATTCCTTAGGCAGGAAGGGGAGAAGTCCTGGCGGCTGCTGGATGAAAAGTGGACGGAGACGCTCTATACGTTTCAAACGCAGAATTTCCCGGACGGTCTTTATTTTGTCAAGGTCGTCGCTTCCGACCTCCCCTCCAACCCGCCGGACCTGGAAAAACAGGCTGAAAAAACGAGCCAGCCCCTGGTCATCGACAATTCGGCGCCCGTTCTGAAAAATTTTCAGGCGGTCAAAGACAAGAACCAACTTACGGTCACCTTTCAAGCGGAAGACACGTTTTCCGCCATCAAAGAGGTGAAATATCTCGTCCGGCCGGATGATTGGCGGATCGTGTTTCCGGAAGACGGCCTCTGCGATTCGAAGCAGGAAAGCTTTAAGTTCAAGGTTACCCTGGCTCCGAACGCAGGCAACCTGATGACAGTCATCGTCAAAGACAGCTGGGGAAATATCGGCGTCTTCCGCCAGATCTTTTAGAATTAGAGACAACTAATACAAACGCAATAAATAAAGTGACAATGGTTGGGCGGCGGTTAGGCCGCCCTCAAGCCCCCGTAGCGGAGGGGGGCCCCGGACACTCTTGGAGGAGGACCCTTTTACAGGTTCCCCCTCCAACGGGCGGCGGGAATACCCGCCGGCCCTGCCACCCCTCCAAGGAGCATCCTCCCATGAATTCATCGCCAAATGCTCCTTGGAAGGAAGGCAGGGAGCGAAGCGACCGTTGGAAGGAAACCCCTACAAAGGGTTTCCTTCCAAGAGTGTCCGACGGGACTGGCTCCCCGGGGCCCGGGGGCTGCGGGCGGCCTAAGCGCCGCCCGAAGGGGGATGTCATTTTAATTATTACGTTGATATTAGATCTTTATCTTAGCCTTCAGTTCATCCAGAAAAGCGGGGTGGACTTTGAAGCCGGCGGCCTGGGCCTTTTGGACATATTTCCAGGCCAGCGCGTATTCTCCCTTCCGGAAATAAACGACGGCTATATTATTGAACAGAGCCCCGTTGTTTGGGTTAAGCTCGGCGGCCGCCAAATAGAGATCCAAAGCCTGGTCGAGTTTTCCAGCTTGGAAAAAGAGGCTTCCCAAATTGACAAGGGCCTCTTTGTTATTCCGGTCGATCTCAATGGCTTTTTGAAACTGTTCCGCCGCCTTCTGGAGCATTCTCTTTTTCGTGTAGGCGATCCCCAAATTGTTGAAAGCCGCCGCTTGGTCGGGATCGAGCACGATCGCTCTCTCGGCTTCCTCGATCGCTTGGTCGGCCATCCCTTTCTGTAAATAGGCAAAGCTCAGGTTGATATAAGTTTTAGCCGAGTGGAATCCGAGCGTTTGCCCTAAGTGGATTTCGGCGATGCCTTCATCTGTTTTATTTTCCCGGAGCAGGCAATAGCCGAGGCTGGCATGAGCTTCAGCAAAATTCTTGTTGATTTCCAAAGCCTTCAGAAAATGCGTCTTGGCCTCTCCCAACTGATTCCTGTCATAGTAACAAATGCCGAGGTTGAAATGGGCCTTTTCATAGCCGGGGTCCAGGGATAGCGCTTGGCGATACTTCTCGATGGCCTCTTCGGTCTTTCCCTTTTGATGGTCGATATTGCCGAGAATATTATAAGGGTCCGGTAATTCCGGGTTCATGGCCATGGCCTTTTCAGCCTCGGCCTTGGCTTTGTCGTAATCTTTCTTCCGGCAATAGACTTCCGCCAAGTTGGAATGAGCAAGGGGGAACTCGGCACCAATCGTAACTGCGCTCAGGAATTCCTTTCGAGCTTCCTCGGTTTTGCCCAGCCTGAGATACATTTCCCCCAAATTGTTGTGGGCCTCGGCGAAGTTCGGCTTGAGTTCAATCGCCTTCGCATACGCCGATTGGGCAGCTTCAAGGTCGGCTTTCTTCGAATAGGCAATCCCCAAGTTATAAAGGACTCTGGAATGATTCGGCTTTTCTTCTAAAATACCTTTATATTTTTCTATGGCTTGGTCGACCAGCCCTTTTCTTCTGAGGGCGATTCCCATAATATTTTGGGTTTCCAGATTTTTAGGGCTGATTTTCAAGGCGGTCTGACAAGCCTGGATTGCCTTATCATACTCCTTTGTCTCTAGATAGAGTTGGGCCAATAAAACACAAGCATCGTCGAGATAGAAAGGATCGCGTCTTCCGTCTTCCCCGAGGACCCCCAGGATCCTCGCTTGTGAGAGGATTCCCTTGATCGCCGGTTGGAGGCCCCAATCCGGCTTGTCTTGCAATAAAGCCATCTGGATCGAACGAGCAATTTGTTCATAGATGTCGATCGCTCTAAACCGATTTTTTTCGGAATCGGAAAATCAACGGTGTTAAAGAGCCGCTCCCGATTGAGAGAGATGACCTGCGCATTCAGGGTGTCAAAATTGTCTCCTTGAATGAAGTAGTCCATGACCGAACCGGGGTCGGCCACATGGACCCCGCCAAAAATGTGCCCGAGTTCGTGTTTTAGCGTTCTGGCGAGCAGCGGCATATCATCGGTATTTTTTAAAAGGATGATGCCCTCTCTGAAAACAGAATATCCCGCATAGCTCTTGTCCAGGGTCCCCTGCGCCGTGAATGCCAGGAGGACATCGAAATTTTCTTTGTCAAAATGAGCGTCAAGGTCTTCGGCAAGCGCTTCCAAGGACTTGGCCGAACGGCCGGAGTTCCAATCCTCGAATTTATTGACAAGGATCCGGATTCCGAACAGCCTTTCGAAGTCGGCAGATGCCATGTTCAGGCAATTCTCTGCCCGGAGTTTCCAATCCGGATTTTTGCGGAACTCCTCATCCGCAATAATTTTAACGCCGATTTCCCTGATTTGAGAGAAAAGAGGAATGGGGGCAAGCCCGGACATAAACAGGAGAGCCGCGAAAAGGCCAAGACGTCTTTTTTCCGACAACCCGCCACTCATCCCGATAGAGGGATTTTCATTTCGCCGCAAGGGTCATTTTTATCCCTTTTGCGATCTGAGGACATGCACTGATCTCCCCGGACAAAATCGTACACCCCCTCAAAACCGCTGTCAACGGGCCTGGAATTCGATTACTTTAAGCCCAAGGGCTATAAGGCCGACGGAAAATTCCACGAGATCAAGGTCAAGGTCCGAAGCGGCAACTGCCGCATCACCCACCGGGCGGGATACATCGCACAGTAAATCTGGGGTATAAAATCAGACTATCGAGCGGACAGGCAAAGGGATACCCAGCTAATTTTTAGTGGTTCTCTTCCATTTCGTATGGGGAAAATTGTATGGGAAACGGTCCGGAAACGGCCTCGCTCCCCATCCGGGTTTTTCACGCCGTTCCCGAGCCCTCCTTCTCGGCGGCGAAGAACTCGCTTCCCGGCCTCGATTTTACGGACGTTCGCCGGGAAGCTCAGACAACTTCGCCGGCCGGCTTCTTCCGAGCCGGCTGCCCTCGAAGGAGGACTCGGGAAGGCTAAACCCTCCATGGTCGCTTCGGCCGTCTCCGGATCGTTTCCCTTTTCTACCCATACGAAATGGAAGAGAACCTTTTTAGTTAGGAATCTGTCCCCGAACAAAACTTTTTAAGCGCTCTTCACCCGCTCTAAATATTTGTCTTCACGTGTGTCGATCTTCACCACGTCTCCTTCTTTGATGAAGGGCGGGACGGTGACAACCATGCCGTTCTCCAGCGTGGCCGGCTTGTAGGAGGCCGATGCCGTGGCGCCTTTCAAGAAAGGCTCGGTGTGTGTGACCTTGAGGTCGATCGTGATCGGCGGAACGACGCTGACGGGCTTTCCCTCGAAATTTTCAATCGTGAAGATGACGTTCGGAATGAGATACTTGACGGCGTCGCCGATGACGTCGGCCGCGAGCGAGACCTGGTCGTAAGTGGTGTGGTTCATGAACACGTAGTCATCCCCGCCCTGGTAGAGGAATTCCATCTCGATTTGGTCCATGAACGCCTGCTCGACCCGTTCTTCGGAACGAAACCGGTAATCCCGGACCGTGTTGTCCTTGAGGCTGCGGAGCTTGGTCTGGACCATGGCCTTCCACCGGCCGGGCGTGATGAGCTGCATTTCCTGGATCCTGTAGAGCTGGCCGTCGTCCATCTTGATGATCATTCCTTTCCGGATCTGCGTTGCATCGATCATGCCCTTTCCTCCAGACTAGACTTCTCGTTTGACGCCTTCATCGATGTGAACGATGAAAGCCTGTCCGCCCGCTTTTTCGACCGCGACGGCGA
Organism: uncultured Eubacteriales bacterium; assembly: GCA_964537875.1. GTDB lineage: Bacteria > Acidobacteriota > Aminicenantia > Aminicenantales > UBA4085 > JAPKZH01. The sequence goes on along the minus strand of CAZIDN010000014.1, from coordinate 12,073 downwards.
CCTTCTCCGGGTCATCCGGCGCATAGGCGAATATACAGCCGCCCCCGCCCGAGCCGTTTATTTTAGCACCGAATGCTCCGGCGTCAAGGGCCGCCCGGATCATCCGCTCGATTTTCGGCGTCGAAATCTGCAAAAGGTCGCGAAGAACGTCATGCTGCTCGGACAGGAGAGCTCCGAATTTTCGATGGTCGAACGGCCGGGATTGAAATAGGGCAGCGCCTTCCCGGGTCAGGTCCCGGGTCATCAGCGTTCCCTTGAGCAGCCGCCGGTCGTCGGATCCCAACCGGTCGATTTCCTTGAGCACCGCAGCCGTCAGCGGACTTTTCAGGCTGAAGCCGGGAATTTTTTCCCGGACCCTGGCCGCTCCTTCTAGGACATGGCTTTTAATAAAGCCCAACATGCCCGTCGTATCCTTCTTTTCGAGGGAGTTGGCCAGGACGAATGTTTGAAGCGGATTTTCCAGCTTTGTGAGCTTCATAGGCTCATCGAACTGGATCCAAACGGCTCCGCCCAGGGCCGAAGTGTAGTGGTCCATCTTCCCGCCAGGCTCTTTGAACTCCGCAACTTCGGTCAGGTATCCCAGTTCTGCGATCTCTTCGGGAATCCCGGCCCGGCGGTCGCCGGCCGCTTCCAGTAAGAATTTGTTCCAGGCCACGACCAGCGCCGAAGAGCTCGAGGTGCCGGCGTTGATGGGAATGGTTCCGCGGACGAGACAGTCCCAGCCGGTTAGCTCCAGGCCCTGCCGCCGGTGAATATTGACGGCGCTCTTGAGATAATCCCTCTTTTTCTGGTAAGGAATTTCCCGGTCGCCGGAGAACTCTTCTTTTTCGCCGATGTCCGGAAGATCGATGACGAAGGTCTTGTCTGACCGGCGCTTCCCGCTGATGGTAATCCTGAGGTTGATGGCGGCGGCGATGATGGCCAGGCCGAAATAATCCTGGTGTTCGCCGACCAGGCAGATCCGGCCCGGCGAGGAGACTCGCAACTCTTCGTTCTTCATATCCATTTTTTATCCGAAGTGCGGGTATCTGTCAACGCCGAACATGATTTGCTTTTCCAAGAGAAATTATTTATAACTGCTTTCGATGATCGAAATCGGCTTTCTCGGAACCGGGGGAGCGATGTCCACGGCCGAGCGGGACAACACCTCTTTTCTATTTGGCGAAGAGCAAAACGTCATTCTCGTCGACTGCCCGGGAAGCGCCGTCCAGAAGATCCAAAGGCTCGGCTGGAAACCGCAGGACCTTGGCGCGATCGTGATCACCCATGTCCATCCCGACCACATCTACGGCCTGCCCGCGGTTTTCCACAGCCTGATGCTGCAGGAAGGTTTGATCCATGTCTGCGGATCCGAGGCGACCGTTCGGTTCTGCGTCCAACTGCTGGATCTTTTCGGTCTTCGCCAATCCAAGTTCAAGACCAAGGCCGAATTTCATGCCGTCCGCCCCGGTCAGGATTTTTCCATCGCCGACGGGGTGGCGGTGACGGCACTCCCGATCGCGCATCATCCGTCATCGCTCGCTTTTCATTTTCATTTCAAGAACGGCACCCGTTTCCTGTATTCCGGGGATACGGCGGCCGCCGCATCTCCGCTCAAACGGACGCACGGCCTGGATTGCCTAGCCCATGACTGCAGCGCGCCGTCCCGCTTTTTTAAGCAATATCCCGTTCTTTACTCGAAGCATACGAATTCGCTGGAATTGGGCCGGATCGCCGAGGAGTCTGGTGTCCAGACCCTCTTTCCCTGCCATTTTTTCGGGGAAGTCGAATTCTCGCTGACGGAGATCGGGGAGGAGATCCGGCGTCACTACACGGGCCGGCTGATCATCCCCAGAGATCTGGAAAGATATCCGTTATGAATTTTGACGAGCGGCGAATATGCCTCGTGGCTTGCCACGGGGAGCCGCTCGTAGAGAGTTCCAAGGGGGAGCCGCCCCCTTGGTCGGAGGGCGGGGTTTCATGCCCCGCCCAAAATTTGAACGGAGACACCTTAAAAGAATTTTTTCGAATGATATTAAAACCCCCTACCCCCTTTGGCCAATCAAAGGGGGAGAGTAAGTTAGGTGTCTCCGCAGAGGCCGCAGGGCGTCGGACGAAGTTCGACGCCCGTTGGAAGGGGCTTCCCCTCCAAATTGGCCGGGGAGGTTTTCGTGAAAAAAACGTAGTCATTTTGTCCATTCTAATTCTCTCCATCCTGTTTCTATGGGCATGCCGCGGAGGCGCCATGGCCGATAAAATCCTCATCCGAGGGAAAATCTGGACTGGGAATCCCGGGCAACCCTGGGCGGAAGCGGTGGCCTTCCGGGCCGGACGCATCCTGGCGGTCGGGACGGACAAAGAGATCAAGAAAACGGCCGGGAGCGAGACCGAAGTGATCAACCTGAATGGACGGCTGGCCCTTCCCGGCTTCATCGACAGCCATGTCCATTTTCTCAACGGCGGGTTTTCGTTGATGAGCATCCAGCTCAGGGATGCCGCCTCCAAGGAAGATTTCATCTCGAGGATTGCCGCAAAGGCGAAAAGTCTGGCCAAAGGAGAGTGGATCCTCAACGGCGATTGGGATCACACCCAATTCAGCCCGCTCGAGCTGCCGCGTCGGGAATGGATCGACGGCGTTACGCCGGACAACCCCGTTTGCATCAATCGGCTCGACGGCCATATGATCCTCGCCAACAGCCTCGCTCTCAAGATGGGCGGCGTGACCAGGAACGCTCCGGTACCCCCGGGCGGCGAGATCGTCAAAGATCTCGCCACCGGCGAGCCGACAGGCATCCTGAAAGACGCGGCCATGGACCTCGTGTACAGCAAAATCCCGCCCCCGACCGTCGAGCAGAACTTGAAGGCCGCCGGGGCGGCGATGCAATGCGCCGCCGAGCTCGGCGTGACTTCGGTCCACGACATGTCGGATCCGTCGAGCTTTGAAGTCTATGAGGAGATCCTCAATAACGGCCGGCTGACGGTCCGTCTCCATGTCTATGTCCCCGTGACTGAGGTCGAGGCCATGTCCGAGCTCAAGCTTAAATCTCCTTTCGGGAACGAAGCGCTGAAGCTGGCCGGCCTGAAAGGATTTGCCGACGGCTCCCTGGGCTCGGCGACCGCCTACTTTTTCGAGCCCTACGCGGATGACCCGAAAACCAGAGGATTGCTCCACGGTCAGATGTTTCCGGAAGGGATCATGGAGAAACGGATCCTGATGGCGGATCGGGCCGGCCTCCAGGTCGCCATCCATGCCATCGGCGACCGGGCGAATGCCGTCATCCTGGATATCTTTGAGAAAGCTTCCGGCCTGCACGGTCCGCGGGACAGGCGCTTCCGGATTGAGCATGCCCAGCATCTCCGGCCGGCCGATATCGGGCGCTTCGGCAGGCTGGGCGTCATCGCTTCCATGCAGCCTTACCATGCCATTGATGACGGTCGCTGGGCGGAAACAAAAATTGGCCCGGATCGTGGCCGAACGACCTATGCCTTCAAGTCGCTGCTGGAGAAAGGCGCCATCCTGGTTTTTGGGTCGGACTGGCCCGTCGCCCCTCTCGACCCCATCCAGGGCATCTATGCCGCCGTCACCCGCCGGACGATCGACGGCAAGAACCCGAACGGCTGGATCCCCGAACAAAAAATATCCCTCGAGGAAGCCCTCAAGGGATACACCGCGGCCGGAGCATTCGCCGAGTTTGCCGAGAAGACTAAAGGAACCATCGAGCCCGGAAAACTGGCCGACCTGGTCGTCCTCGACAAGAATTTCTTTGAGATCCCGCCCATAGAAATTCGAAACGTCAAAGTCGAGATGACCATCCTCGGCGGCCAAATCATTTATAAAAGGGATTAAGGATCAAACGCGCTCCAGCCGGATCTCTTTAAAAGCGTCTCCAAATATATGATTTCAAAGCGGTGTTGGCATCGCCCCCCGGCCCCCTTGGGAACCAGTCCCGTCGGACACTCTTGGAAGGAAACCCTTTGTAGGGTTTCCTTCCAACGGTCGCTTCGCTCCCTGCCTTCCTTCCATGGAGCCTCTGGCGATGAATTCATGGGAGAATGCTCCTTGGAGGGGTGGCAGGGCGGGCGGGTATTCCCGCCGCGCGTTGGAGGGGGACCCTGTGAAAGGGTCCTCCTCCAAGAGTGTCAGGGGCCCCCCTCCGCTATGGGGGCCTTAGGGGCAATGCCAACGCCTCTTTGAAATCACACAAACGGTACTTACGATCTTCCTCAAATTTGCCGATAGAGACAGCTCATTAACCAAAAGTGCTTGGCTTTCCTTTAAATCAACGTAAAAAGCCCCCGCCCGACGGGTGGCGTGGTTCGGGGGCCCCCCGCCGACCCGAGCGTTTGATGCCGCTCATCCTCCTGCTAAAAAATAAACAAGATAGACCGCGAGGGGCGCCGGGGGTGAACCGCGACAGGACCCGTCGGGCATTTCTATCGGCAAATTTGGGATCTTCTTTTCCTTATTGTCCGGCGCTTTCGATTTTGGTATGATGACTCCTACTTTTCTAAGGAAGGAGGATTCTGATGAATGTTGGTGTCATCAATGAGAGCTTCAAGATCGAAAATAGAGCCGGCCTGACTCCGAGCGGAGTCTCGTTTCTGATCGAAAAGGGCCACACGGTCTATGTCCAGGCCGGAGCCGGACTCAAATCCGGCTACACCAACGAAGACTACGCCTCCCAGGGGGCCAAGATCGTCTTTACCGAGGAAGAAGTTTTCGGACGTTCCGATGTCGTTCTCAACATCTCTCCGCTCAACCAGGAGGAGATCAAGCTGGTCAAAAAAGACCAGGTCCTGTTCGGGTTTCATCATTTGGCCGTGGCCAGGAAAAATCTCGTCGAAGATCTCCTCCAAAAGAATATCATCATGATCGGGTATGAGATCGTCGAGAAAGAGGACGAGGTGCTTCCTTTTTTCGAAGGGTTGAGCGAAGTGGCCGGACAGATGTGCCTGGTGATCGCGGGCCATTATCTCCAGACCAACCAAGGCGGCCGGGGCATGATCCTCGGCGGCGTCGTCAGCGTCCCGCCGGCCACGGCGGTCATCATCGGCAGCGGCGTCCTGGCCCGGAGTGCGACACGGGCGATGCTCGGCGCCGGCGCACATACGATCGTGCTCGGCCATAATATGGACAGGCTGAGGAGGATCGAAGAGATGACGAACGGCCGGGTCCAGACGCTGATCGGCAGCAAGTACAATCTAGCGCGGATGACGAAAGTGGCCGATGTCCTGATCGGCGCCGTGCTCAGGCCCGGGGAACGGGCCCCGATCATGATCACCCGGGAGATGGTCAAGACTATGAGAAAAGGATCTGTCGTGATCGACCTGGCCATCGACCAGGGCGGATGCATCGAGACCAGCCGTCCGACAACCCTCGATCAGCCGATATTCGTCGACGAGGGCATCATCCATTACTGCGTCCCCAACTTCACCTCGTCCGTCAGCCGGACGTCGACCAAGGTCTTGTCTAACACCGTCGTCCGCTATTTGCACCAGATCGGCGAGGTCGGGATCGAAAAGGCGCTCGCGGCCCATGCCGAGTTGGCCCGCGGCGTGTATATATACAAAGGGTCGATTGCCAAGAAGAACATTGCGGAACGGTTCGGGCTCCAATCCAAAGAGCTGTTTGCCTGATCCCGTTCGTCCGAATCTCTCTCACCCTGACACTGTGGAAGAAATGGATATAGAGAAAATTCTAAAAGAATCGGGCACCAGTCAAAAAGACCTGGTTCCACTCCTCCACAAAATCCAGGCTGCTTATGATCACATTCCGCCCGAATCGATCGCTGCGATCGCCAAGCATCTCCGTCTTTCCCAAGGCGAGGTCTTCGGCGTCCTCACCTTTAACAGGTTTTTCAGGCTCGAGCCCAAAGGAAAAATCCGGGTGACGGTTTGCCAGGGGACAGCCTGCCATGTCCGGGGGGGCGGCAAGATTGTCGAAGAGATGGAAACAAAATTGGGAATTCCGGCCGGCCGGACCACGGCCGACAAAAAGCTCAGCTTGGACAAGGCCTGTTGCCTCGGCTGTTGCGCCATAGGTCCGGTCGTGGTCGTCAACGGAACTCATTATTCCCTGGTGTCCCCGCGAAAGGTGGATTCCATCCTGGAGAAGGCTAAGGCCGCCGAATAACCGCCATGAGAAAGCTCTCTCACCCGAATCATCTGGCCGAGTGGAAACGGATCATCCTGGAGGAGCGGCCTTCCTATGACAAGGTCATCGCCGTCTCCTCGGGGACGTGCGGCCGGGCGAGAGGATCGCTCCAGATCCTGGAAACTCTGAAACAGGAGATCGAACGTCGTAAGCTCGACGATACCGTCGGCGTCGAAGCCACGGGCTGCCACGGCTTCTGCGAGATGGAGCCGAATATCGTCATTTCTCCCGAAGGCCTCTTCTATAAAAAGCTCGAGGCCAAGGATATTCCGGCGATCATCGAGCAGACCATCCTGAAAAACAAGCTCATTCCTTCGCTCGTCTATGAGGATCCGGCCACGGGACGCAAGTACCCTCGGCAGAGAGAGATCCCTTTCTATCAGAAGCAGATGCGGCTGCTGACGGAAAACAATTTTCGGATCAACCCGGAACGCCTCGAGGATTATATCGTCCTGGACGGCTATCAAGCCCTGGCTAAAGCGCTCTTCGATATGACCGCAGAAAGCGTCATCGCCGAGGTGAAGGCTTCGGGCCTAAGGGGGCGGGGAGAGGCCGGGTTTTTGACGGGGAAAAAATGGGAGCTCTGCCGCGAAGCCCACGGCCATCCCAAAACCATCGTCTGCGACGCCGACGAGGGCGATCCCGGGGCTTACATGAGCCGCGGCCTTTTGGAGGCCAATCCCCATAGCCTGATCGAGGGCATGATCATCGGCGCCTACTCCGTCGGCGCTTCCGAAGGATTCATTTGTGTCCGGACGGAATATCCTTTGGCCGTGAAGCACGTCACTCTGGCCTTGGAGCAGGCCCGCAAGCACGGCCTGCTCGGGGCCGCGATTTTTGGCTCCGAATTTCATTTCGATATTCAGGTCGTCCAAGTCGCCGGAGCGTTCGTCTCCGGAGATGAGACATCCTTGATAGCCGCCATCGAAGGCAGGAAGGCGTTCCCGCGGCAGCAGCCGCCGTTCCCGGCTCAACAGGGCCTGTGGGGAAAGCCGACCAACATCCACAACGTCGAAACCTGGGCCAACGTGCCGGTCGTCCTTAACAAAGGCGCGGAGTGGTACGCCAAGATCGGGTCTGACAAGAGCCCGGGCACGAAAATTTTTAACCTGGGCGGCAGGATCAACAACACGGGCCTGGCCGAGGTCCCGCTGGGCACAAGACTCCGGAAACTCATCTTTGATATCGGAGGCGGCATCAAAAACAACAGAGCGCTCAAAGCCGTTCAGACCGGCGGTCCATGCGGCGGTTGTATTCCTGCGGGAAAAATAGGCATACCCCTCGACTACGACACGCTCTCCCAAGCCGGATCGATCCTGGGGTGCGGCGGGATCATCGTCATGGACGAAGAGACCTGCATGGTGGATGCCGCTCGCTACTCGTTGAATTCAAGCTCGGAGGAATCGTGCGGCAAGTGCGTTCCCTGCCGTGTCGGGACGAAGCAGATGCTCGAAATCCTGAACCGCATCATTCGGGGCCAGGGCGAGGCGTTGGATATCACCCGGCTTGAGAACCTGGCCGCCGTCATGAAAGCGGCCTCGCTCTGCGGACTCGGCCAGTTGGCCCCCAACCCGGTATTGACGACGCTCCGCTATTTCAGGGACGAATACGACGCCCATATCCGGGAGAAGCGCTGCCCGGCGCTTGTCTGCCAAGGCTTGCTTCCGGAAAAGAAGAAGGCCAAGAACACCCGCAGGCCCGAGACAGGACGAAAAGCGATATGAAAGTCACGATCGACGGCCGTCCTCTCGAAGTCACGGACACAATGACCATCCTCGATCTTGCCCGGGACAAGGGAATCACCATCCCTTCGCTCTGCCACTATCCCGGCCTGGTTCCTTTTACGGGGTGCCGGCTTTGCCTTGTCGCGGTGAAAGGACGGGAAGCCCTTGCCCCGGCCTGCGGCACGTTCATTGAAGACGGGATGGACGTGACGACGAACACGCCGGCCCTTCAGAAGACCCGTCGTCAGATCCTCGAGCTCATTCTCTCCGAGCATGCCGGCGCCTGCTTGGCTTGCCATGATAAGGGCGCCCGCCTGGACGAACTGGCGGCGGTCGAAGAGGCCGGCCCAGCCGCGGGACGCTCCCTTTATTCGAACAACGGCGACTGCGAGTTCCGGAAGCTCATCGATTATTTAAAGCCGGATAAAGCCCAATTCCCTTCGCTCGACGGGACTCTCGAAATCCGCAAGGACGATCCGCTCCTTGATCGCAATTACAACCTCTGTGTTCTGTGCGGACGGTGTGTCCGCATCTGTCATGAAGTCCGGGGCGTATCGGCGCTGGCCTTTGTCTATCGGGGCTCTCGGGCAGGCGTGGGAACGGCGCTCGGCCGGCGGCTTCTGGATACCGACTGCCAGTTCTGCGGCGCCTGCCTCGATGTCTGTCCGACGGGCGCCCTGATCGAGAAGTCGGCCCATCCCGAAATCCTTCCGGATACCGAGAATAACACCATCTGCTCGTTCTGCGGCCAAGGTTGCGAGCTGACACTCTTCCTGAAACAGGGAAAAATCTTGAGATCGGTTCCGGCGAAACAGGGAAGTGTCAATCAAGGCCAGGCTTGTCTCAAGGGAAGGTTCCTGGTCTCCGAGGCTGTCTATCACCGGAGCCGTGTTGTCCGGCCTATGGTCCGGAAAAACGGGAAGCTTGAAGAAACGACCTGGGACGAAGCCCTGGCCGTCGTCGCCCAAAAATTGTCCGGCTGCGAGGCCCGGGACATCGCTATCGCCGGCTCGGCGCACGATTCCTGCGAAGATATTTTTGCTCTGGACAAGTTCGGCGGCGAAGGATTGGAAACCGAAAACATAGCCGGCCACGGGGATTTTACAGCCCAAGCCCGTCTCCGGGATTTCGCCCGGGCGCAGGGTTTTGAGCCTCGGTTGAATTTCCGTATCTCGGATATCGGCCGGGCCAAGACGATCGTCTTGTTCGGCGAAAACCTGGCGGTCAGCCAGCCGATGGTTTGGCTCGAAGTCTATAAATCGATCCGTAACGGAGCCAAGCTCATCATCGTCGGGCCCCAGGAGCTTTGCATCAGACGGTGCGCTTCGTCCTGGATCAAGCTCCGGCCGGGTCAGGAGAGCGAGTTGCTGATCGGTCTCTCCAAAATCCTGTCGGACAGCGGCCACGCCGCCGAATCCGCTAAGATCGATGGCTTCGCCGCGTTTAAGAAGCGCCTCCAGGAATTCGATCTCTCCGGAGCCGCGGCCTGCCTAGGACTCCAGGAAGAAAAACTGCTCAAGCTGGCCCTGCTTTTAGAAAAGAGAAAGCCGACGGCGTACCTCTTCGGAGCCGAAGTCTGCGAAGGCTCGCCGGGAGCCGCGAACCTGGCGGCCCTCTGGAACCTGGCTCTTCAAACGCAGGGCCTGCTCGTTCCTCTGAGTTCGGAGAGCAACGCCCGCGGCGCTTTGGAGATTTCGGCGTTTTTCCGCAAGAAGGACGGCCCTCCGGGCCGGATCATTCAAGGAATCTCCAGCGGATCTTTCCTAACGCTCTATGTCGTCGGTTCATTCCTCCAGCCGGGAAAGAAGCCCGCGGCTTTCGTCGTCATCCAGGACAGCTACCTGAATGGAAACAGCGATTTTGCCGATGTCATCCTGCCTCAGACGACGTTTGCCGAAGCCGAGGGAACGTTCGTCAATGTCGAAGGCCGGCTGCAGAAATTCGAGCGGGTGATCGAGCCGTTGGGGGACTCTAGGCCCGGCTGGCGCATCATCAGCCAGCTCGCCCAGAAAATGGGGATGGCGGGCTTTTCCTTCAGAAGCGCATCCGACGTATTCCAGGAGTTGACCGGCCGGGTCCCGGCGTTTCGCGGCCTCGGCCGGGAACAGTTGACAGGCGGAGTTTTTCTTCGAGAACCGGAGGCGGACCGGAGAAGGTTTGCCGCGGCCGAGGCGTTTGCGGGCGTTGATGCCGCCCCGAGCATCGCCGCCGGCCCGGACGTCTATAAAGGCTTGGACATGGTCCGGGACATCAAAGATCTAAGATCGATCCGAGGACGATAATGGCTGTAGATAAAAAAGACATTTCACCGGAGCAAAAGGCGCGGTTGAAAGCGGCGTATGATCAGGATTGGCGGAAAGAAACGCGCAAGGCCATTCCGGTCAAAGAACGGATGAAGCTGCCCCGCCAGAAAATGCCGGAACGGGAGCCAGGGGAGCGGAATAAAGATTTTAAGGAAGTCAATATCGGGCTCTCTGCCGAAGCCGCCAGGGCCGAAGCCAGGCGCTGTATGGACTGCGCCAATCCGCAGTGCGTGTCAGGATGTCCGGTCGCCATCGACATCCCGAGCTTTGTCAAGCTCGTCGAACAAGGACGTTTCCTCGAGGCCGCCTGGAAGATCAAGGAGACCAATTCGCTGCCGGCCATCTGCGGCCGCGTCTGTCCCCAGGAAACGCAGTGCGAGGAAGTATGCACTATGAAGAAAGGCACGGGCGTGCCCGTGGCCGTCGGGAACCTGGAGCGGTTCGTGGCCGATTTTGAGCGCCTGGGCGGGACGGTCAACCTTCCCCAGCTCCCGCCGCCGACCGGGAAAAAGGTCGCGGTGATCGGCGCCGGTCCCGCGGGCTTGACCGTGGCCGGCGACCTGGCCAAGCTCGGACATCAGGTCACGATTTTTGAAGCGCTCCATATTTCCGGTGGCGTGCTCGTCTATGGCATCCCGGAATTCCGTCTGCCCAAGGCCATCCTGAGGGCCGAAGTCGAATATCTCCAGAGGCTCGGCGTCGGGATCAGGACGAGCTTCGTGGTCGGCAAGACGGCGACGATCGAGGACCTCAAGGCCCAAGGCTACCAGGCTTTTTTCATCGGCTCGGGCGCCGGCCTGCCGAATTTCATGAAAATTCCCGGGGAAAACCTGGTCGGCGTGTTCTCGGCCAACGAATACTTGACCCGCGTCAACCTGATGAAGGCGTATGATTTCCCGAACTACGATACGCCCGTGTCCAAGGCCCAATGCGCCGCCGTGATCGGCGGCGGCAATGTGGCCATGGACTCGGTCCGGACGTCCAAGCGGCTAGGCGCCGAGCGGTCGATCATCATCTACCGCCGCTCCCGCCAGGAAATGCCGGCCCGGATCGAGGAAGTCAAGCATGCCGAGGAGGAAGGGATCGAGTTCCATTTTCTGACGACGCCGACCCGCTACATCGGCGATCACAAGGGCCGGCTCAAGGCCATGGAATGCCTGCGCATGGAGCTCGGCGAGCCCGATGCCTCGGGCCGGCGGCGGCCGGTTCCGGTCAAAGGCTCGGAATTCATGACAGAGGTGGACCTGGTCGTCGTGGCCATCGGCCAGAGTCCGAATCCTCTCATCCCCCAGACCATCCCCGGCCTGAAAATGGGGAAGTGGGGCAATATCGAAGTCGACTGGAAGACCATGGCCACGAGCTTGGTAGGCGTCTATGCCGGCGGGGATATCGTCCGCGGCGGCGCCACGGTCATCCTGGCCATGGGCGACGGGCGGGTGGCGGCCGCGGAAATGCATCACTATTTAATGGGCCAAGGAAAAAATCCGGCATAAACCATGAGCAGAGAACAGTCTTCTTATTATAAGATGATAATTCATCTTTATCGCTGTTCGGTGTCTAATACAAACGCAATAAATATAATGACAATGTATGGGCGGCGCTTAGGCCGCCCTCAAGCCCCCGTAGCGGAGGGGGGCCCCGGACACTCTTGGAGGAGGACCCTTTCACAGGGTCCCCCTCCAACGGGCGGCGGGAATACCCGCCCGCCCTGCCACCCCTCCAAGGAGCATCCTCCCATGAATTCATCGCCAGATGCTCCTTGGAAAGGAGGCAGAGAGCGAAGCGATCGTTGGAGGGAAACCCTGAATAAGGGTTTCCCTCCAAGAGTATCCGACGGGACTGGTTCCCCGGGGGCTACGGGCGGCCTAAGCGCCGCCCGAACGGAGATGCCATTTTAATTATTGCGTTGATAT
>CAZIDN010000013.1:44633-72023 GCA_964537875.1 uncultured Eubacteriales bacterium | reverse complement strand
TTTATATTGATTTCAAGAGGTTACGGAAAGTAATAGGCTTTTTCAGCAGACCCTACCTTAGTGATTGAATTTCAAAAAACTCTGCCGTTCACACTAATCTCTAACCTAACAATGAAATAGGAAGGAGATCACGAAGCGTATTATAAACAAGCCTTTTGTTCATTTGGGCACTTTGTGCAAGGCAGAGAATCATCGCGCAGAACTAGATTGTATATACTGCACAGTTTGGCGGCCAAAATATCTAAAGCAAATTCTTTAAGATACTTTTTATAATTGGCTGATCCCATTTGCCATCGACGATAAGGGTCATTCGCCAAGGCAAGAATTGCCTTAGCAAGTTCTTCAGGATTCCCTGGAGGAACGATGAGGCCATTCTCACCATGTCTTACTAGCTGTGGCAGGTAATTCACAGATGTTGTGATAATCGGCAATCCGGACGCCATTCCCTCGATCAACGTGACTGGAAGCGCTTCGCTAAGAGACGGGTAAACAAGAATTTGTGCGCGTCGAAAAAGATTAATTTTGTCGTCGTTGGATATCCTTCCCAATACAGAGAGAGAGTCATTTAGCGCTTGCGCTTCAATTAGCCTCATAACGCGACGATCATCATCTACAGTAGCTCCTTGTCCTGCGAGTTCAAAGCGGATTACATGACGGTGTTCCGATAACTGCGAGGCAGCGGCCAATAAATCATATGTGCCCTTTAGCTGACTAAACCGTCCTATATATACGACAAGACAAGGCTTAGACAAATCCAGGAATCGTGCATTTCCTAATTCCCCTAGCCGCGGGTCACAAGTGTTAGGAAAGCAATAGACATCTTCAACGTCGATGAGGTCGGCCGCTAGCTCAATATGCAGCGGTGTACTCATAAGCCTGGCGTGACAACGAGGCATAACCCGACGGTATAAAGGTACAAAAAGAGAACGATAATTGGGGAACCGCTTTGAGTCAGTCCAAGAGTGTTGTTGGAATACTATCTTGCACTTGCTGCGTAGAGCGATTTCTGCCAAAAGCAAATCACGGATAGCAGAAAGATCACTGCCGGCGGACTGGACGTGGACAATGTGTGGCTTGAATGAACGAATAGCCTTTAGGGTTTGTTGTATTATATCGGTAGCACGTCTAATTCTCGCCACATGCCATACTTGCTTATTAGGGCTCAAATCTTCGCGCTGAGCCCAGTGTCTTGTGTCTAGAACAGCTACATCAAATTTCTTGATAATGTCTGATGATAAAAAATATGACAAGTTAGTCGCTACTCCACCCCAAGGCGATGGTAAAGGCCCAATGATTAGAACACGCGGATTAGACGAGGTATGATTTTGTCGGGTAAAATAAACACGATTTTTAGTCATCGCCAACCCTTAAGCAAGTCTATTAGGCTGCGCCTTAATTTAATGATCGGTTTCCATGCCGTCACGATAGATAATTGCTCGTAATTGCCCGCCTGCACCGGCACATCCCACGCCGTGCGTCGTTCGACTTCTTCTTTTACCTCTATCTTCGCAGCCGTCAGGCTGAGTAATACGTCCAGCACGTTCCGAATGGATGTAGCCATACCGGAACAGACGTTATACACCTCCCCTGATTCGCCGCGCCGCGCTACCAGCCAGTAGGCGCGCACCGCATCGCGCACGTCCAAAAAGTCCCGCGCCGATTCCAGATTGCCCACTTTCAACACCGGCGGGCGTAACCATCGCTCGATCTCGACGATCTGGCGAGCGAAGGCAGAACACACCAACGCATCCGGCTCGCCCGGACCGGTCAGGTTAAAGGTTCGGGTGCGCACGACGGCCAGGTTGTGACGGTAAACATACTGTGCAGCCAGCAGGCTTTGGGCTACCTTGCTGACTCCGTAAGGACTGAGCGGGCGCAGCGGATGATCCTCCCTGACCGGCAGTTCATCCGGTCGCAACAGCCCATATTCCGCCGAAGATCCTGCCACCAGCACATGTGCTTCCGGTCGGGCCGCCACCAGCGCGTCCAAAACGTTCTGCGTGCCGAGCACGTTGACCGCCAGCAAGTCAGTCAATGATTCGCTCTTGGTCAACGCGGCCAGGTGAAAAACGTAATCCGGCTGAACCTGACCGACAACTTCGGCCACCTGCGCGGCATGGATGATGTCGCATGGGTGCCAGGTAATACGCAAATCGCTGGGCGGCGGGACACCCGGTCGATCCAGGCCGTGAACGATAAGGCCTTGTTCGTGTAAATGTCGGGCTAAGTGATGCCCCACAAACCCGGCTGCCCCGGTGACCAACACCCGTTCGGTCATGGCTCCACTCCCGGTAAAAACCGGCTTCGTTCTCGCTGGAATAGCTCGACCGCCTGAACATAATCCTCCTGGCGTCCAATATCCAGCCAGTACCCATCGAAGTGATAGCCTATCACCGGCAATCCATCCGCGATCAGAGCCTTGACCAGTTCGGGCAGATCAAACCTTTCTCCGATGGGGATATAGCGCAACACCTCTGGCTCCATTACATACACCCCCATGCTGACCTGATAACGGAGGATCGGCTTTTCCACATAACCGGTGACGCGGTGAGCGTTGTCCGTCTCAATTACCCCAAGATCAAGATGAACCACCTTGTCGAACAACCCCACTGTTGCCACGGCGCCTTGCTCATGGTGAAAGCGCACCATCGCCGTATAGTCCAACGTCGTCAACAGATCACCATTCATAACCAGGAACGTGCGCTTGAGGTCATGTGCCAGCAATGCCAACGGCCCGGCTGTTCCCAGAGGTTCATCTTCGTGCGAGTAACGAATGCGCACGTCCCACTTGCTGCCCGTCCCGAAATAGGCCTCCAGCAGGCTGGCCAGGTAGCCCACTGCCAGTGTAATGTCGCGAATGCCCGCGTTCTGCAACTGGCGAATGACCACTTCCAGGATCGGCATGTTGTCAATGGGCATGAGTGGTTTGGGCAGAATGGTCGTGTAGGGAGCCAGGCGCCGACCCTTGCCTCCAGCGAGGATGACGGCGCGGATTCTTGTCAACGCCTTCTTGCGTTCAGTTTGAATCATCTGTAACCCCAAGCCCGCTTTGATCCGATAAAAGAGTTTCTTTGCTAACGCCAAACGACTTTTGGCCGATCACCAGTATATAAGGGGAGAAGTGAGGTGACTCCAGTTGCAGGTTCAATATGCTCAGTGGCAGGGTCAGCATGGTTTCCAGCCCCGCCAATCCTATGCGAACAAGTGCCCCCAATCTCTCCGATTTTAGGAGCCTGTTCCAGTTCGGCCCGGCCAGGTACAGGGTTCCCACATACTCGGCATATTGAACTTCCAAATTAAGTATCTTGTAGAGGCGCGTTATGTCTTCTGGGCTCAATGGGACATGACGGAGCCATAGACCCCGGTCGGCCAGCCGATGGAGGCCCCCCATCAAGCCGTTCATATTCGGCACCCCCACTATTAATCGCCCACCGGGCTTCAATAGACACGCCATCGCTACCATAATTTGCGTTGCATCCTGAAAATGCTCGACAACGCCCAGAGAGTATACCAGATCGAAACTATTGGGCTTGAATGGCGCAGAGAAGACATCTCCACAAACTACACGTCCAGAAAGATCCGCCTCGACCAATAGTCGCCGGGCTAACTGGCACCCCATAAAAGCATAATCTAGGCCATAGACCTGCCCTGATTGCCTGGCAAAAAACACCATCCACTTCCCGCCACCGCATCCTACCTCCAATACCTCTTTTGCCTCACTGCCCAGATACTGTCTAAATATCCTCATCATGCGTCGGGGAAAATATCTTAAGATGGTTGGCATCCGTGTGAGACGTAATTTACGCCAGCCCGCGTCCCAACGTCCAACACCAACGAGGTCGGAATCGGTCTCGGCGTGAGCGTTTATGGCTTGCTTCACACGAACCTCCGGCCTATATCTCGTAGTTTCCCACTCGGTATGAATTCAGGTTCTGCGAGACCCACTCCACTGTCCGTGCAAGCCCTTTATCCAGCAACACGCTTGGTTGCCACCCCAGCAGTTCACGGGCTAGGCGATTGTCCGAGATCAATCGGTCGACTTCGCTGCCGGTCGGCCGCTGCCGCATCACATCCTGGAGCACTCGCAACTCCTTGCCAAGAATCGCTCCAATCTTGCCAACAAGGTCACCAACGCTGACCTCCGTTGAAGTTCCCAAGTTGATGGTTCGACCTATAGCCGCTTCACATTCTGCTGCTTTGATGAACCCCTCCACCGTATCTGTGACGTAGGTGAAGTCACGCCGGGGAGTCAGGTTGCCCAGGGTAATTTCCTCATCGGCCAGAGCCTGAGTGATGATAGTCGGAATCACGGCGCGAGCCGATTGGCGTGGGCCATAGGTATTGAACGGTCGTAAGATCACAACCGGCAAGTTATAACTGTCAGAGAAGCTCTCGGCAATCTTATCTGCGCCGATTTTGCTGGCCGAATAAGGCGATTGTGCTTGCAACGGATGATTTTCGTCAATCGGCGCATAGCGCGCCGTACCGAAGACCTCACTGGATGAGGTGTGGATGATTCGTCCCACTCCGCATTCGCGGGCAGCCATCAAGACATTCATCGTACCGGTCACGTTAGTATCAATCGTCTCCCTGGGATGAACATAGGAATAGGGGATTCCGATGAGCGCGCCCAGGTGAAAAACCACCGCCGTGCCCCGCATAGCCTGGACAATGGCATCGTAGTCGCGCAAATCGCCACGGACAATCTCGATAGAAGCGCGCATTTTTTGATCCAACGTATCCAGGAAGCCGGCTTGCGGGCGGGATGTGTAACGTATAAAGGCGCGCACTCGTACGCCCAGAGCGGCCAGCCGCTCCACTAAGTGACTGCCGATAAAGCCGCCGGCGCCGGTAACCAGAACCGTTTGTTGCGACCACAAAAAATTATCCACAGTCATTTCTCGCTTCCTTTTGTATATGTTTTATGCTAACTAGCATTAAATATGATGAAATGTTCTGTGAAAAATGCAGCGTTCATCAGACCAATAAACCTCGATATACCTGCACAGTCATATCGGCAACCCTATCTGCCGCAAAACGCAGCCTAGCGGCCTCCCTGCTCGCCTGACCCATACGCTCTCGCTTAGTTTTATCCTGCAACAATTCTATTATGTGGTCTGCCATACCTTGCATATCTCCCACATCCACCAAATAACCCATCACCCCATCTTCTATCATCCAGGGAATGCCGGCTACCCGAGTGGCAACAACTGGCTTACCGGCCGCCATCGCCTGGGCTAGGGCCATGGGAGCTGTCTCTTGAATAGAAGTCAGGACAACGAGAGAAGAGCGGGCATAGGCTTCCAGCAACTGATTCTGGTTCAGGCGGCCTAGAAATGCCACCTTGTTTTGAAGCCCAAGCCTCGCCACCTCTCCTTGAACCCGCGTAAAATAGTCCGGCTCGCCGATACCGCCGGCCAGGTGGAGCTTTGCCTTCGGCCATAGACGCGTTACCTCGGCAAACGCCCGGACCAAACCAAAAGCATTTTTTCGTTCGATGATCTCTCCCACGCAAAGGATCTGATCGCCGGAGTCATAGCCTCTCGGCACAGTATCCCACACATCCACATCAATAGGATTGGCAATCTCATACACTGGTTTGCCGTTCATAATCTCGCCCATGACGCTGGGCACGTAGTCGCCAGCGATGGAAATCACGGCTTGCGCCCTTCTCACGCTCTGCCTGACGATCCAGCCCTCGATCCACCGGCGATAAATGCCCACGGGTCCGCGATAGTGAGCTGTTTCGAGCATAACGGGAACGAACAAATGCAGCCCGTGAATGGTCAACACCAGGGGAATTTTTGCCGAAGCTGCAATGGCGTACTCAGAGCATCCCTGGGCATGAATGACATCGGGACTGATTTGTTCGTAAACTTTCCTCACCCGCCAAGCGTCCACCGTCGCTGCCCGGAGACCGTATAAGTGCCGTCCCGTTGCTAGCCAGTGGAAAGTAACAGAGCCGCGCTGTTCGGTAAGATTCCGCTTTAAGGTACGATTGCAGGAAACGATATGAAGTTCCAGGTCATCACGCTTTGCCAAAGCACTGCCCAGGTTGAGAGCCACGGCCTCCACTCCGCCGCGGACGCGGGATTCGTCGTAGGGATAGACAGTGCCCAACACCACTCTCATCTCTCGATCGCCCTCCTGTATGCTTCAATAGTTCGTTGAGCTATTACTTCAGGAGCGAACCTACGTGTGGCAACCTCGTGAGCATTCTGCCCCATCCGATAGCAAAGATCCGGCGATTGCATCAATTCAACAATGCGTATCGCCAACGCTTGCTCATCTCCCGACTCGACCAAAAAGCCGGTATAACCATCTTGAACCATTTCCGGGATTCCTCCCACATTTGAAGCAACCACCGGTTTACCAATAGCCATGGCTTGAGCAATTACCATCGGCGAGTTCTCCTGACGAGAGAACAATGCCAACACGCTGCATGCCCTCATTCGATCCAGCAGAATAGCGTTGTCAACATGCCCGAGAAACTCAATGGCGTTACCGAGTTTAAGTCTCCCCACAAGTTCTTGTAGGCGAGATTCGTAAAGCGGATCAACGGTCGGCCCGATGATCGTTAGTTGCGCTTTATCCTGTTTGGACCGGACCGCTTCAAACGTCCGAATAATTCCTTCGATGTTCTTGATGGGCAAAATAGATCCGACAAATAGGATCTCCCGATACCCATTCCCTTTATTCCAGTTTCTCTTAAAGAACTCGGAAGAAACCGGATTAGGAATATGCACTCGTTGACCTCGTATTAGGTTTCCAACGGCTTTCATGTCATAAGCACTTGTAGAGATCACCATCCGCGCCCGCGCCAGCACGCGTTGAGCCATGGTCTCGACTAACCGAATTCGAAGCCGGTCAATCAAACCACCGCGTGATTGCAGACGGGCTTCAATGTGCGTCAAGCCATGCACTGTCACTACCGATGTGCGGTTCATGCGAGTCGTTATTTCGCCTTGTAACCCAATTCCTTGCCCATGAACAATTTGTATGTCGAACTCTCGTGCAATACGACGTGCATATAATACATTCAGAATATCACGGGTCGGTAATTCTAAGCGGTTCTGCCCCCGCACGAAGATTACTTTGAGTTTGTCGGTGAGAGCGCGCCGGTTGGAATTTATCGGGCCTTGAGAGAAACACAAGACCGTCACCTCTGCAACTTCCCGCTCGGCGGCCAGGGAAGGTGCGAGAGTGCTGATTACCGCTTCTACACCTCCAACGATCTTCCCGCTTTGTTGCGGATATGGGCCAATCAGCAGGATTTTCAGACCAGACTGGATACTCATCAATTGCGCCTCGGGACAAGGGGTATGCCATGATTCAAGTGATTTACGAAACATACGGCGCTTTCCGCAGATAAATCATAGGCTGGTCGCGGCCACGCGGTAATGCGTGCAATCATACCCAAGATAAACCAGAAAAGGGCCAACCCAGTTCCGAAAAAACGAAGATCCATAAACATTGCGTTGATCATCATCCCGATGACACTAAGCCAGAGGACGATTACAAGATCTCTTTTTCGACTTGATAGCCCACCAGAAGTTGAAGATCGCAGCCATTTCCGCGTCCGCAATACGATCAGCGCGATTGGAGCAAGGTAGAGGAACAAACCAATCAAGCCGGTGTGCAGAGCTAAAGTCATATAGAAGTTATGGGATGCCGTCGTTTGGCCGGAAAAGCGAAATGCCTCCGATCCGCCTTCGCCGAAGAGAGGATTAGCCAGGAGCCGATCCATCTGAGCATTGAAATTGTATAATCGTTCAATGCCTGTCGTTGTATTCAACATGCGTTGTTGGAACAAATCAGTCTCGGCAATGTTATTCCATTGCCAAACCAGAACGGCGGCTATGATCAGCAATAATGGAAGCAATATTCTACGCAACTTGGGAACACCAATGACTGCCAAGGTCAAGACAACGGCCACAGCAATCATAGCCGACCTTAAATATGAACAAAGCACTATTCCGCCGGCAAAAGCCAACAAGAGATAATCCCATACGCTCGCGATTAATCTTCGCCTGTTTTCAGAGAATCGATAGATCATAAACGGAATCAGCAAAAGACCCATGTTGGACAGAGTGCTAGCCTGACCGGATAATGATGACGAGCGGAAGCCGGTATACCCCATGCCCACTCCCCACAACCATCCGCCTGGGAATATAGATGTTTGTGTGATTTGCTCATAGAGGGCCGGCAAAAACAAATACACAACGATGAGAGGCATCCAGCGAAATAATCGCAGCACTTGTTGCTCATTTGTTATTAATCCGAAGGGTATAAGAAACGCCAGCGCGGGCAAGAGAAAGGTTTGAAACCAAACGAATACCTCTTCAAAACTGTCTACACGCATGAAAATCACCATCGCGCTGTACGCCAAGTAAAGCCCCAAAAGAACCACTTCCGGGTTTCGCTGCTTTTTTAGAACCTGGCTGTCCGAGGTGCTGCGTCTCAGAAGCAGTGAGACAATAGTCGCGCCAAGCAAGAGGCGATGGGGAGTGATGTTCGGCAGTGATCCAAGTTCAATCCCTCCCCACCAGTCGAATGCAGGAGATATCAGAACCCATAGCAGCATAACATTGTAAGGCTCACGCGTGACAAGCCAAAGACCCATGACGAGGAGAACCCCAAATAACGAAGGGAACATCTGTCCCGTTGCGAGCGAAACACACACATATACAGCCCCCAACAAGGCCAGCAGAACCGGAGCCTGGACCGGCCAGTTAATGCGCCTCCAAGCCGCCTGTTCTCTCATCTGTCAACTGATCTTTTCTTTTGAATATGGTGCGTCAAGGTAACCTTAATGAAGACATTTAGGAATCTAAGGCCGGACAGAAAGAGAAGACGGGAATTATAGTTGACGTTGATCACGTCGCCAATAGTACTAAGACCAATATGATCAGACTTCGGCAATAAACCTTATCGGTTTCTGCGTCGGGAGATCAACGCCAATCCTGGTTCAGCCAGGGCGGAACCAAGATCAAAGCCAAGTGCG
The DNA here is from genome assembly GCA_964537875.1 of uncultured Eubacteriales bacterium. Lineage (GTDB taxonomy): Bacteria > Acidobacteriota > Aminicenantia > Aminicenantales > UBA4085 > JAPKZH01. The sequence goes on along the minus strand of CAZIDN010000013.1, from coordinate 63,019 downwards.
GCGCGATATAGCCTTATCGAATGAAGAAGATTGCCACTCTTGAGTATATGCATAGACTGCCAGGACAGATATCGTGCCATGTAGCGATTAGCATCTCGCTTCTCATCGGGGGCAACAATGTCCCAATAACGCTGAGAGACGCTGTGCCGCTCCAGAAAAATGATCTCAGGCTCGGTTGCCGTCTTGGAATGAGCGTGATATCGAAATCGCGCCAAGGGTTCGTTGACATAGACAGCGCTAGTCTGTCTGAAAAGCCGACAGAAGAGATCGTAATCCATCGCATAGATCAACGACTCGTCAATACCACCGACCTCTTTATAAAGGCGTAGAGGAAAGAAGGTGCCCGGCTGCTGATAGACGCAATCTCCAGTCCAATACTTTATCAGGTTCTCAAAAGTCAAACCTTTAGAGACCCAGATCGTTTCCTTCCTCGAATCATCATAAAACCAGATCACATCTCCCGCGATCACACGGCCTTTGTTTTGCTGCCAGGCTCGTGCAACCGTTTGCAAAGATCCTGGAATGAAAAGATCATCAGAGTTGATCCAGGCCAAGATGTCGCCTGTTGCTCTACTAAATCCCTTGTTCAAAGCATGCGACTGTCCTCGATCCCTTTCCGAAACCCAGTAAGCCAACCGTCCTGCATACCTTTTAATAATATCCACACTATTATCGGTGCTCCCCCCATCGATAACAATGTACTCCAGATTTTGGTAGCCCTGATCCAACACGCTGCAAATCGTTTCTTCCAGAAACTGTCCCTGATTATATGAAGGAGTAACAATTGATATCCTGGGCCATTCTGACATCACGAACCTCTTACAGACCCTGTTGGCGATAAGAAAGGCTTTCCCGTAAGGATTGCCTCGCATACCGTATCAATGTTAAAATATTTTCCTGGCAGGAGATCGTCGAGACTGCGAACGATCTGCACACCAGGCGAGTATCGCAGGGACGGAAATGGGATCATGCGCCGAAAGATAAAATGGTAGGCGTATCGCCGTGCCAGTGCGATCTCATCGCTAGACATCATTGTTAGATCGAGAACGCGATCGAGCAAGGCAAAGTACTCTTCTCTATTTGCCGGATCTAGCGTGAACCCCTTGCGACGGTACCAAGCTTCCCCGGCTACGATGACCGGTACAGCGCATAATTCAACAATCAACTCACTCATCGTAGCCAACGCAGACAAGAACGATTAAGTCTAGCAATAATATGTTCTGGCCGCTTAGCAGCAAGCACATTCACATATGGATAGCTCTCACGCAATGGCTCAGGAACAAGTTTCCTCAACTTCGCATCATAGGTAAACATCTGATACCCAAGTTCTTCGAGCAGATGGTATAGATTCGCACAAGATGAGCCAGCCGACTGACTGGCTTTCTCAGTGAATTCGACCTGCAAAACTGGTGCGTCCGTTCGAGATAGCCTCTTGTAGCCACCTAACAACACATGGGATTCCCACCCTTCGACGTCAATCTTCATCAGCGTCGTGCGGCCAGCAAGTTGATGTTCCTCTGCAAAATCCTCCCACGTGATGCAACTGACAGGCTCAACTGCAAACGAATTCCCCGCGATTGGCTGCGCTAGTGAATTCCAGGCGTCATACCCATCCAGTGATATGCTCATATCAACCCTGGCGACACAATCGGAAAGAGCAAGCTGGTAGCAGGAAACATTGCCAAACCCGCTCAGCTGCACATTGGCCATTAGACGATGGTACGCGTTAGAGCTGGGTTCGAAAGCATAAACATGCCCTGAATCTCCTACACGACAGGCAGCACTCAATGTGTACAGTCCGATGTTTGCACCAATGTCAACGAATACATCTCCCGGTCTCAAGAAAGCTGCCAGAAACTGGCGCTCCCGCCACTCGAAATCGCCACAATAGATCGCCTGAGATAACATGCTATCAAAATACAGTCGCATCCGAACATCTGGTTGAATTCTGACTTCCATATGTCTGCGTTTGCCAACCTGGGATTCCCACCATGCTTGGCGCCTGCGTTTAGTATGTTGATGCCATTCGAATTGTAGACGCTCAAGTAGCGTACCATTACGCAGGTGGACTAGACCACGTTGTAAGTAAGCTAGCATTATAATGAGGTTACCCTGTGGTCAACGGTCTGCATTCCACTTCAAGATAGGCGCGATTATTCCAGGGCGGCTACGAACGTCGAGAGAGTTCCAGAAGGGTGAGACGCCATGATCAAGGACAACTTCGAATCGAACTACAGAATCCAGATTCACAATCCAGTACATGTTATGCATTCCAATCCTGGGACATACATAGTACACACCGGCATTTAGAAGGCATCGTGGGATGGTACAGTGCCAACGGTTCTTTCCAACTTGCACAGGCGGCCAATGCTCAGGGGAGAGGTCGGTCTGATAACTCCTGAGAATAGTCACTCCTTCAGGAGTAACCATGTCAAATCCAACACACAGAGCCGAGTGATTCGTGTTTGCAATAAACTCTAGTTCTACTTTTAGATTGATACTGCTCGAATAGATGCCACACACGTTGCCGTCTTCAGAACATATTCGAATCGCAGTTAACTTGATCTCTTGACTACCTGGAGCAGTTGGTTCGGACCAGATTGCCTCACTGCTCACATCGCCTGGACTAGAAAGATACTGAGCCACAACTGAGCGTGAGTGACCATACGCTACAACACGGCCAGCGGCAAGTTGAAAGGCGCTCTTACATAGTGACTGGACTGCCTGCATATTGTGGCTCACAAACAGCACCGTCCGTCCTTCCTGCGCCACGTCTCCCATTTTCCCCAGGCACTTTTTCTGGAACGCCGCATCCCCCACCGCAAGCACCTCGTCCACCAACAAAATCTCCGGTTCCAGGTGGGCCGCCACCGCAAAAGCCAGCCGCACATACATCCCGCTGGAATAGCGCTTTATAGGTGTATCTAAAAACTTCTCTATCTCGGCAAAATCCACGATTTCGTCGAATTTGCGCTTGACCTCCGCCCGGGTCATGCCCAGAATGGCTCCGTTAAGAATGATATTTTCCCTGCCGGTCATTTCTGGATGAAAGCCAGCGCCTATTTCCAGAAGACTGGCCACGCGGCCTTTTAGGGTCACTCTGCCTGCCGTGGGCTCTGTGATTCGGGAGAGGATTTTTAGTAAAGTACTCTTACCTGCCCCGTTGTGGCCGATGATGCCGACGGCATCTCCCCTTCGGATTTCGAAGTTCACATCCTTGAGCGCCCAAATCTCTTCCGTTTTATCGCCTTGGATAATGGCCTTCCCCTTTGCCAGGTTTTTGGTCTTGTTCCAGAGAGTTCGAGCACTCTGGGCCATCACATCGCGTAAGGCCACATAGCGGCCTTTTCCGGCCTGGTGGCCGATGACATATTTTTTACCGAGATTTTCAGCCTTAATTACGATGTCTGACATGTCTTAAATCAAATCCGCAAACGATTTTTCCATTTTCCGGAAACGAGATATGCCCAGCCAGAGAAAGAAGGCCATAATCACCAGGCTAAGGATAAAGCCGGGCCAGTAAATAGCGCTTTTTCCCCCCAGAATGCACCATCGGAAACCGTCAATGATCCCAACTAGGGGATTTAGGCTGTATAGCAGACGCCACTTCTCCGGGATGACATTGCTGCTGAAGCCAACGGGTGAGACGTAAAGGCCGAATTGCACAATAAAGGGAATCATATAACGAAAATCCCGATATTTCACATTGAGCGCCGTGATCCAGAGGCCGGGACCTAGACTTACCAGCAGGGCTTGGAGGGTAAATAAAGGAAGAAAAAGCATATTCCAACCTGGCGCAAACCGGTAATAAATCATCAGCCCGAGCAGGATGACAAAGCTGATGAGGAAATCGATAAAGGAGGTTATCACCGTCGCGGTGGGCATAATCAACCTGGGGAAGTAGACTTTGCTGATCAGGTTGGCATTTCCGATCAGACTGTTTGATGATTCCGTCAGTGCGTTTGAGAAAAGGGTCCATGGGAGCATGGCGGCAAAGACCATGAGGGCATAGGGTGTATTTCCGTCGCTGGGCAGTTTCGCCACTCGGCCAAATACCACGGTGAACACCACCATGGTAAGAAACGGCTTGAGAATCGCCCAAGTAACTCCGATGATTGTCTGCTTGTAGCGTACGGAAATATCCCGCCAGGCGAGAATCAGAAAGAGCTCGCGGTAGCGCCAGAGATCGGCCCAGTAGTTTTTTTCGGCGCGGCCGGGCTCAAGGATGAGGACTTGTTCCGGCGCGGGTGGAGAGACTGATTGGTGATTCATCGAAGCCGTTTTAAAAAGTCGTTTTCGCCCGGGCCATAGAGGCTGACCGGCATGAGAAAAATCGAATTGAACCCATATTGCTGACGGTAAGCTTGGCTCTGGACCAGCATAATATTTTTTGCCAGGCCGTAGGGAGCGTTCGTTTCCTCCGGGTAGCCGTTCTAGAGGCTGTCCTCAGAGAACGGGACCGGAGTGTGTTTGGGATAACAGCAGATCGTCCCTATCGCTACGAATTTTTCAATTTGGTGAAGATAGGCCTCGTACAGAAGTTGGATGCCCATAATTGCATTGTCATAGAAAAAGCGGCCTGGGTTGTCCCGGTTAGCCCCTATTCCGCCAACTAGGGCGGCAAGATGAATGATAATGTCGGGCTTCTGCTCATCATGCATCCGGCGGATATCGTCAAGGTTCCGGAGGTCGTATTCAGAGAGGTCAGCGATGAATATGTTTTTGCATCCGCGATCTTCCTTGAGTTTCTTGACGAGATGATTGCCCAGGAAGCCTTTTCCTCCGGTAATGGTAATTTGCTTCGATTTCAGGTCGATCATATATTCGCCGCTATCTTTCTTTCAGCGATGTTCATTCCAGGCCAATCCTTTATCGCCGATGATTTTCCTGCCTTCGCCGGGAGAAGAAAGACCGGCGGCTTCCAGGTCGGCATCCACCATGATTTTCACGAGATCCTTGAAGGAAACCTTCGGCGCATAGCCCCAATCCCTTTTGGCGTCGAGGTTGCCGAAGTAGCGCTTTTTTTCCTTGTAATACCTGTGATGAGGGCTTTAGTCGTCGACATGCTGACCCTGTAATATGTTTACTTTGGATTGTCGTTTATTAATTATCGTATTTTAAATAAGCTACCGCCGTTGGCTTTTTTCCGACCATATATATTTTATGAATCCAGCTCTATTTTTCCGCTTTTCCCTGCTCGCCTAGCTTTTCTGCCTGAGGAATCTGCGCTTATAGAGCCCGGCTTTTTTGACAGAGAAATTGCTCTCGGACGATTCGACGGCGAATTGGGCGAACCTGGCGAACTGGAGGGATTGGAGGAAAATGCGAAGGGTGACGATGAATCCGGGGATGAAGGAGCCGGTTGCGGAGATCGGACTGCGCTTTTGCTTTTTCCCCATCCTTATTCGTTTTAGCAGCTACGCCAAGAAATAAAACAAATTCTGTTCAAATAATATTCATGAGTCCCGTCAATGTCAATAGAAGGGAATAAAAAGATGAGCCCCTCTAGTGTGAATTAACCAGCGGGATGAACCTGTCGAGCTCGAGAAATGATCAAACAGGTCCTCGAAGAAAAAATCAAAGAATACTCGATCACCAGCGTGATCGACCAATTTATTCAAATTATACAATTTGATAATTATATTGACAAATCGTATATTTCTTTTATAATAGGCTTATGATTCCCCGAGAAGCTTCTTCCTCGTTGCTAACCTTGGCCAAGGGCTTCCCAATTGTTGCCGTTACGGGACCTCGGCAATCCGGAAAGACGACACTCGTCCGGGCTGTTTTTTCCGATAAGCCTTACATATCTCTAGAAGAGCCGGACAAACTGGAACTCGCCGCCGGAGATCCCCGGGGCTTCCTGAGAAATTTCCAAGATGGCGCGGTCATCGACGAGGCCCAAAGATTTCCCGCCCTGTTCTCTTATCTCCAGGCTATAGTGGATGAGAAAAAGAAGCCGGGATTATTCATTCTGACCGGCTCTCAGAATTTCGGGCTTCTGGAGAGCCTCGGTCAAACGCTGGCGGGACGCGTAGCAGTCGTTCAACTTCTCCCGTTTTCCATATCGGAGCTCGACCTCGCCGGCATTCTGCCTCACGAATTGAGCGACGTCCTTTTCCAAGGCTTATATCCTCCCCTTTACGACCGCGACCTGGCACCTGCCCAATGGCTGGCCAACTATGTGATGACTTATCTCGAGCGAGATGTCAGGAATCTCCTCCGTGTCAGGGATTTGGGCCTCTTTCAGAAATTTCTCCGGATGTGCGCCGCGCGAACGGGGCAGCTCCTCAATCTTTCCGCCCTGGCCGCTGACTGCGGCATCACCCATAACACCGCCCAGAGCTGGCTTGCGGTGCTTGAGGCGAGCTACATTATCGTCCTGCTCAGACCGCATCACCGGAATTTCGGCAAAAGGCTGGTCAAATCCCCCAAGCTGTACTTTACCGACACCGGCCTCGCCGCCTGGCTGCTGAACGTCCAAAGCCCTGACCATTTGGCCGTTCATCCTCTGCGCGGCGGATTGTTCGAAAGCCTGATCGTCGGCGAGCTCCTGAAGAGCCGCTTCAATAGGGGCCTCGCCTCAAACCTCTATTTTTGGAGGAACAACCTGGGCGACGAGATTGATGTCCTGCTCGATCAGGGAACGCGGCTCGTCCCCGTGGAGATCAAGTCCGGTGAAACCGTTCACTCGGACATCTTCAAGGGCCTCTTGAAATGGAGAAAATTCACGGGCGATTCCGATTCGCCCGCCCATATCGTTTACGGAGGCGATGAAGCCTTATCCTCGAAGGGCGTCGAGATCACTCCCTGGCGGGAAACCGCCCGAGCCATCAAGAATTGAAGCCAATCGAGGCTGACGAAGCTCACTCCCTGAGACGGCTATTTAGCCTGATCTATTCATAAATTGCTGAAAAAGGCAAGGCCTGAGTTCCATCTTTCCCCGGCCGCCGCTGAGGGGTCAGGACCCCCCCAAGAGCCACTTCCATAGGGGAACGTATCTGATCCCGCCTTCGATCTTGGATGTATCTTTGGTGATGATCATCAGATCGGCGGGGCGCTTCCCCTCGGCTCTTTGAAGTTCTTTGAGCCCCTCGACCTCCCGGCCGGCGACGTCGTCACCGAACGTGACGTTGATCCCGAGAACGCGATCCTGACGGGGGACGACGAAATCGACCTCGCGCTTTCCCCTGCTGTAATAGCATTCCGTCCCGGCGCGGCGTAACCGACCGTGGACCAGGTTTTCCGCGAGCCTGCCCTCGTCCGGGGAAAAGCGGAAGGAAACCGCGTTCCTCAACCCGTTATCCAGCGTATAAACCTTTCTGGGATTGACCTGCTGGGTTTTCAGGGAATAGGAAAAGACGGGCAGGAGGGAGATCAGCTCGATCTCTTCAAGGTAGCCGAGGTATTCCATGACCGTGTCGCGGGAGACCGGCATTTCCGAACGGATCGCCTTATGGTAGGAATGGACGGAGAACGCGTTCGAGACGTTGGCGATGAGGTATTTCATGAGCATTTTCAGGAAGGCGACGTTGCGGACTCCGTAGCGCTCTACGAGGTCCCTGTAGATCATGAGTTCAAAATACTCTCGGAGGATCTTCGCCCGGAGGTTCTCCGGGGCCAGAACGACCTCGGGGAATCCCCCGTGAACGAGGAATTCGCCGAGGAGTTTTTTGACGGCGAAGCGCTCCTTGCCGTGCTCGAACCCGGGCCCCGCTTCGACGCCCCGGAACCTCAGGAATTCGCGAAAGCTCAGGAGGTGCAGGGGACTTGTATTATGGCCTTGTTCAGAAGTCAACTAATATAATATAGTGGCCTTTCATAAGGGGCCAAATATGGACCCCTCATTATAGATACGGGCGTCTCCGCGGCTGAAATCATACGGCTCAAGCCGGGGTTGTTCCTTCTCGCGCCGGAGTTTCGAAAAACACATCCTCATCCTTTCGTCGTCGCGGCGATGCTCCACCGCCAGCGTGATCGACCAGGAGAATGTTCTGCAGGAGCTCGTTTAACCGGTTGCAGTACGGTTGGCAGACGGATTACGATGCCGGCCGGGAGTGGCGTATCCAGAACCTCGCCCTTAATCCGGAGATTAGTCTGCCGTTCGCGGGCATCCCCTGGCTGACGGTGAACTTGGCCGCCTCGGGGAACCTGAACTATTACCGGCAGAGTTATCAATTGGCGGCGGGATCGGTTCATCAGCCGGATAAAGGAAAAAATAATCTAAAAATGATCATCACTTTTCGCATGATGTTTTTGTTTCACCGCGTGCGCTTGAGAAGAGCGCTTAATCCAAAAAGCATGAGCCGGGGCTGCCTGAGCAGAAGATGCCGGATCACCCGCGCAGCTTCATCCCGGGGAATCCGTTTCAGAACCTCTTTGGCGGGTTTATTCAAGTAACCACTTCCAGAGGGGGATAAATTTTATTTCTTTGTTTTCAATCTTTTCTTCATTCTGGTAATCAAAAGTTATCACTTTCAGGTCATGACAGGACAAAACCTTACTTGCTTTCACTAAAGATTTCAGTTCCCTTTCTTTGGTTTGATAATCATTGATATCAAAACAACACTGTAAAAGAGTCAAGACTTTCTTGCCTTTTTTGATCACGAAATCAACTTCTCCATTGTTTGAAGTAAAATAAAAAATATCTCTGTTCGGTTGAAATCCTTTCTGCAAAAGCGAAAGAAAAACTAAGTTTTCCATTTTTTTCCCTTTTTCATTTCCAGCGATGAGCTCAATAAGTGCGTTATCAACGACGTAAATCTTAGGGATACTTTGTTCGATATTCTTCAATGAGTAGGAAAATTTTTTTAAAGGGAAAAAGATAAACGCATCATGGAAGAACTCCAGGTAGTTGTACAAACTGTTTTTGCTGACTCGGATATTGAGCGATTTCAAGAAATTATAAAACTGGTGAATGGAAAACTCTTTTGCTTTAACAAGATAATTGAACATTAATTTAATCACCTTGGTATTTCTTGTCTTGTGTCTCTCGATAAGGTCTCGATAAATTGTGACCTCAACAATTTCTTGAACAATTTTATTTCTTTCCTGCGGATAGATGATAGCCTCCGGATAGCCACCGTAGGAAAAATAATCCCGAAGATAATTCCAGACCATGGATTTCTGTTCTGAAGAGAGATATTTATCATACTTGATGTTTTTCGCCCTTAAGAGTTCATGGAAAGAAAAGGGCAACAGCAAATAACTCAAGGTTCTTCCTCTTAAAGAAGTGGAAATCTCCCTGGATAAAAGTTTAGAGGACGACCCCGAAATAAAAACCTGAGCATTTTCTTTATCCAAGATACTTCTTATAAAAACTTCCCAATCAGCACTATTTTGTATTTCATCAAAAAAGAACCAGACTTTTTGTTTTTTATTCTCAGGATAGATTTCATAAAATACTTCGAGAAGTTTTACTGAATCCGCTAAAGACATATCAATCAGCTTTGGATCTTCAAAGTTGATATAGAGTATTCTCTCTTTTGAAATTCCTTTCTCCATAAGTTTTTTGATCAAAAAGAATTGATAATAAGTTTTGCCGGCTCTTCTCGGGCCCAATATGGCAATGGCCCTCTTTAATGGTATTTCCAAACTTACCTGAAGTTCTCTTTCTATTAGCTCGGGGGGCGGAAGAGTGCCCTTGTGGAAATCCAGGATTATTTGACCCAATATTTCTTTTTCTATCATAGTTATTTAATGAGCTCTCTATAGAGGGAAATAAAGTTAAATTGTTTCCCTCTATTTATTATCAAAAATCATCCTTTTGTCAAGGAGAAATAAGATGTTTTTGAGTTACCTGCCGGCCGTGCGCTTGAGAAGCGTGCGTAATCCGAAAAGCACAAGCCGGGGCTGCCTTAGCAGGAGATGCCGGATCATCCGCGCAGCTTCATGCCTGGGAATCCGTTTCAGAACCTCCTTGGCGGGTTTATTCAAGAGGCCCAAGAGGCTGACATAATCCTCCTGTGGGGGGGAGCTGGAGGTCGAGCGTTTTCAGCTCTCTCTTTTCTGCCGGGTTGATTCTTGGGAAGGCCATGTGGTAGAGTTTTAAGAAAGGCCGGAAAGAAATACGTGTTGTCACGAAAAATAATGCGCCATATCGCCAGCTTGATCGGGTCGGCTCTGTTTTTCTTCGCGGGGCTGGTCATCGTGCTTCCGGGACCGAATTTCGGCCAGGAAGCTCAACTGGGCGAGGTCAAGATTAAATATCAGACGATGGAGCGCAGCCAGGACCGCATCATCGCCACCGGCAACCCCGTCGAGGTCGAATACCGCGACCTCAAGCTTTTTGCCGACCGCGTCGAGCTCGACACCAAGACAAAAGATGTCTTTGCCGTGGGGATCGGGCGCGACGCGATCCTCCAGCTGCCGGATGAAACGATCAGCGCCAAAAGCATTTTCTTCAACCTCGATAACGCCAAGGGCAAATTTGAACAGGCTGTGGGATTGCTCCAGCCCTCGATCCGTTATCAGGCGGCCTCCATCGAGCGCAAGGACGAGAACCTCTACAGCTTCGGCCGGAGCGAGTTCACGTCATGCTCGCAGCCCGTCCCGCGCTGGAAATTTTCTTGCGCCAGGGCCAATTTCAAAAAAAACGATTATATGGAAATGTGGGGCGCCGTCTTTTCCATCAAAAGGGTCCCCATCTTCTATCTTCCCTACATGCGCTACCCGCTCGACCAGGAGCGGGCGACGGGATTCCTGATGCCGCAGCTGGGATTCTCGGGAGCGAAAGGCATGTTCTTCGCTCAGGACTTCTACTGGGCGATGGCCCGCAACATGGATGCCACGTTCAGCCTGAATTATTACGGCAAGCGCGGAGTCGGCGGAGGGACCGAATACAGGTATTTGTTTTCGGGGGGAACCGGCGGATCGCTGAATCTCTTTTATTTTCTCTTTAATAAAGAGGAAGGACCGAGTGGAACGGCCGGGACAAGCCCGTCCAATGCTTATCTCATCCGATGGAGCCACAACCAGCCCCTGCCGTTCGGGTTCAGCCTGGTGGCCGATGTGGATTACCAGAGCAGCTATGAGTTTTTGCGGGAGTTCGACAACAATTTCCAGCGGGCCGTCGTTTCTAACCGCAGCTCGCAGGTCTATCTTTCCAAGGCCTGGTCGGGGATCAGCCTGAACGTCAGGGCCTCACGGTTCGAGACGAGTTTTCCGGCGATGGGGGTCAGCAATTCGATCATCTCGTATTATCTGCCCCAGATCACCCTCAATGCCTTCAAAATGAAGCTGTTCAACCCGCTGTACTTTTCATTTTCTAGCTCGTTCAACCGGTTGCAGTACGGCTGGCAGACGGATTACGACGCCGGCCGGGAGATGCGCTCCCAGAACCTCGCTCTTAATCCGGAGATTAGTCTGCCGTTCGCGGGCATCCCCTGGCTGACGGTGAACCTGGCTGCCTCGGGGAACCTGGATTATTACTGGCAGAGCTATAAGTTGATTGGCGCCACGCGCGTGATTGCCGATGAGCCCATCCTTGCCCGCAATTTCGGCCTCAGCCTCGGGTTGATCGGTCCTGTGTTTTATAGAATCTTTGATGTCGGCGGGGGCGAGGGAAAAAGTAAGAACGCGCCCGCGGAGGCGCAAAAGAAAGCACCAGACCAGCCTGCGGCCCAAGCTGCCCAAGGAGCGGGCGCGGGTCAAGCCTCCGGCGCCGAATCCGGCCAGGAGAGCAAGGCTCTCCGGATTAAGCACATTATTGAGCCAAGCATCTCGTACCGCTATGAGAGTCCGGTTGTGGACAAGGACCGGATCGTCTCGGCCTATCCGCTTTTCCGCTACCACCAGATCAGCTACAGCCTGGCCAACCGCGTCCTGATCAAGCAGGAAAAGATGCCGAAGGAGATTTTTACCTGGGTTTTGAGTCAGACGTATTATCTGGCTCCCGAGGAAAGCCCTAACAGCTGGTATCGGGTGGACGGCAAGATCCCTGAATTCACTGAGATCAGCAGCTATTTAAGGTTTTATCCGGCAGCGAAATACAGCATTGATTTCACGGCCGGCTACAATCCCTATTACAAGACGCTGTCGAGCCTGCGGCTTGGGGCGCAGCTGGGGACGGATGCCGACCCGATGTTTCTCCATGTCAGCTGGTTCAAGAGCATCAACTCCTGGCTCCAAGGCGGGCAAGAGATCATCTATTCCATCTGGGACCGCCACCAGATCAGTTTTTTCGGGGGCTTGAAGATCCCAAGGTGGTCGCTGGAAGCGCAGGGCGAGGTGGATTTCAATATCGTCGAGCGGAAAATGCTCTACGCGGCGGCCAACATCTCCTATCATTACCAATGCCTGGATTTGAGGGCGGAGATGCGGGTCTATTATTTCAGGGAGCGTCCGGAAACGCAGTTCCGGATTTCCTTCGGCCTGGGGAATATCGGGAAGACCACGGATTTCCTGGGCGGTATGGGGTTTTGAGACAGGGATTGGCTCTAAAGCGATAGGCTTCCTTTTTGGATCGGGACACTGACTTCTCCCGGCAGAATGAGTCTTCGCACAGAGGCATTCATAAACTCCACACTGACAGGCTCACTATCATCGCCGTAGCTTACGATTACGCCTCCTGGTTCCTCAATGGCATCAACCGGCGGCTCTTCCCGAAGGATAATAAGAAGAATATCTGATTCAGAGTCATATCTAATTTTCATTTGTTTTCTCCCTCCAATATTTTACCATTCTGCTCGTCCAATAAACAGTAATCGCCTTTCGGCCTTCTTCTGTTTCTTTAAGTGGCGAAATCTCAAAGGATTGATTCTGAGGTTGGGGATGTGCTAAAGTTGGCCTGGAATTGGGCATGGGCAAAATCTTCGAAAGGAACGTGCCATGAAAGGACTGATTCTCAGCGGAGGAAAAGGGACGAGGCTGCGGCCGCTGACATTCACCCAGGCCAAGCAGCTGGTGCCGGTGGCCAACAAGCCGGTCCTGTTCTACGGAATCGAGGCTCTGAGGGATGCCGGCGTGAAGGAGATCGGGATCGTCGTCGGCGACACGAAAGAGGAGATCATGGCGGCGGCGGGGGACGGGTCGGCCTGGTCGGTGAAGATTCACTATATCGAACAGGATGCGCCGCTGGGATTGGCGCACGCCGTTAAGATCTCGGAGGACTTTCTGAAGAGCGAGCCCTTCGTCATGTATTTGGGCGACAATATTTTGAAGAGCGGGATCGTGACGCTGGTCAAAGAGTTTGAGGAAAAGAAGCCGAACTCCATGATCTTGCTGACGGAAGTCCCGAACCCGCAGATGTTCGGCGTGGCGGAGCTCCGGGACGGGCGGGTCGTACGGCTTGTCGAGAAGCCCAAGAAGCCCATGAGCAATCTAGCGCTAGTCGGCGTGTACCTGTTCGATGGCCACATCTTCGAAGCCGTGAAGGCTATAAAGCCGTCATGGCGAGGAGAGCTCGAGATCACCGACGCCATCCAATACCTGGTGGATAAAGGGTATGACGTGCAGCCGCATCTTGTCTCGGGATGGTGGAAAGACACGGGGAAGATCGAGGATATCCTCGAGGCCAACCGGCTGATATTAGAAGGAATCAGCGGGAAGTGCGAGGGAACGGTTGACGCGGAGTCGCGGATCAACGGACAGGTGGTGATCGAGAAGGGCGTAAACTTGAAGAACAGCATTATCAGGGGGCCGGCCATCATCGGCGAAGAGACGGAGGTCACGGATTCCTATATCGGACCGTTCACGGCGATCGGAAAAAGCTGCAAGATCGTCGGGACGGAGATTGAGCACAGCATTGTGCTCGAAGGGAGCGAGATCCGCGACATCGGGAGCCGGATCGATGAAAGCTTAATCGGGAGGGACGTGCGGATCTACAAGTGCCCGCCCAAGCCTTCGGCGTTCAGGTTTATGGTGGGCGACAAAAGCGAGATCGGCATCAAATAGGAGATCAGCATGATCGACGGTGTCAAGACGAAAAAATTGAAAGTGATTCCGGACGAGCGGGGGCGGCTGATGGAGATCCTGCGGGAAGACGATGAATTTTTCACGAAATTCGGCCAGGTCTACATGACGACCACCTATCCGGGGGTTGTCAAGGCCTGGCACAAGCACGAAAAACAGGCGGACAATATTTGCTGCCTCAGGGGCATGATCAAAATGGCGCTCTACGACGGACGGAAAAGCTCGCCATCCTATAAAGAGATCAACGAATTTTATATCGGCAGCCACAACCCGATGCTCATCCATGTTCCGCCGGGAATTTATCACGGCTGGATGGGCGTGAGCCGCGAGGAGGCCGTGGTCGTCAATGTCCCCACCGAAGCCTACAACTACGCGAGCCCGGACGAACAGCGTCTGGACCCGCACAAGAGCGATATTCCTTACGATTGGCGCCGCAGGGACGGCTGATCTTTCTGAGGGATGCTACAAGAAAGATTCTTTTACCGTCTTAAAGCAATTTTCTTCCCAAATTGGAGAAGGTAGATATAGAGGCGCTTAGATTTCGAGATGAATGCGCACAGCTTGCTTAACTTCGGCCAATTTATCGGGAGGAAGCTCGGCCATCAGCTTCACCAGCCTTTTTTTGTCGACGGTCCGGATTTGATTCGCTTTGGCTTTTGAATCCTGAGCCAGATGCGTTTCGGCTTGAGACAAAAAGACTTCAAACGGATAGATCTTTTCGGTTTTTGAAGTCAAGGGAACCACCGTTATTGTGTCAGCGAACTGATTGTTTCTGTCGTTCGAGATAACGATAGCAGGGCGCGTCTTCCCGATTTCGCTGCCGATGACCGGCTCAAGAGAAACGAGCCAGATCTCCCCCTGGCGCGGGAAATTCGCTTCCATGGACTATGTCCGAGTCTTATCCCAGCCTTCTAGGGTGGCCTTTTCCCAATCTTCATTGAGGGCTTTGTCTTCTTCTTTGGTCGTCTGATACCCTTCGCAGAGCAGGGCGTCCAGTTTTTGCTTTTTTTCTTTTTCCATTTTTTCCTTTAGAGCGGCAGCAATATAGCGGCTTTTATTGGGAATGGAGGCAAGCTCCTTGGCGATTTCATCGGGAAGCGTAATGTTTAGCCTTTTCATTTGAATTATGTCTGTATATATTATACGCATAATTGGCCACATTGTCAATACACATTTTATTCAAGATAATAACAGGGAGGATGAATGCGAAGAAAACAGGTTTCACAAGAGGGAAAAACGCTAACGTTGGCTGGGCCAAAGCCGTCAAAAATTCTTTTTAGGAGCGGACCATTGAGGGAAAAACGTCGCTCGTGACGGCGCGGCAGCACGGCGCAGACTGGTACGTGGGCGCCATGACCAATCGGGACGCGCCTGACCTCGAAATCCCTGTAGGCTTCCTCGGCGCTGGCGGCTACGAAGCGCAGATTTTTGCCGACGGGAAGGATGCAGATAAAGTCGCCGCCAGCCTCACGTCTAGTCAATTTTGAAATATATGGTAGAATATATGAGATTTTAAAGATAATTTAATCGTCAAATAAGGAGGTAGTCGATGTACCAATCGTTTGAGATAAAAGATTTTCGTTGTTTTCATAAATTGACCATTTCTGACATGGAGCGTGTTAACCTAATTGCAGGCACGAATAATGTTGGCAAGACTGCTCTTTTAGAAGCGCTATTTCTTCATTGTGGCGCATACAATCCTGAATTGATCATAAAAATTAATGCATTGCGCGGCATCGAAACTGTAAAGATTGAACTTGGCATGTGGGCTGAAACTCCCTGGGATTTAATCTTTCATCAGCTTGATATATCCCAAGACATCGAGTTAATTGGTAAAAATAAGCTGACCGGTCGCCGATTATTAAGACTCAAAATAATCCGTGACCCGTTAGAATTATCAAAGATAAAAGAATCTCTACCCTATACCACTAATAATGCAGAAAAAATCCTCAGCTCCTTAGAATCAGCTCAAGTTATCGGACTTGAGTTTGAAGAATTGCAGAAGCACGGTAAGTATTATCTTATCTTCGATCCAAAGGGGATTCGAACTGAACCAATTCCTCCACCTCCTCCTTTTCCTACATTTCTTCAAAGTGCACGGATCCGTAGTTCTTTTAAAGAAGAGGCAGAACGCTTTGGAAAGCTACAGCTCCAAGGGAAAGAAGATGTTCTAATAAAGGTTTTACAGCTCATTGAGCCAAGAATCCGTAACCTCAAGATGGTTGTTGTCGCGGGAGAGCCGATTATTCATGGCGATATAGGATTAAGACGGCCTCTTCCCTTACCAGTCATGGGAGAAGGCATGGTCCGGCTGGTCAGCCTTCTATTGCTTATTGGCAATGCACCAACCGGGGTTGTCTTAGTTGATGAAATTGAGAATGGGCTTCATCATTCCATAATGGCCAAAATATGGAGAGCCATCGGGGAAGTGGCCAGAGAATTCAATACTCAGCTATTTGCCACAACTCATAGCTTGGAATGTATTATCGCCGCTCATAAGGCGTTTAAAGAGCAAGGAATATATGATTTTCGTTTGCACAGGCTAGACCGCTTAAAAGATACGATAAAAGTCGTTACTTATGATCA
Organism: uncultured Eubacteriales bacterium; assembly: GCA_964537875.1. Lineage (GTDB taxonomy): Bacteria > Acidobacteriota > Aminicenantia > Aminicenantales > UBA4085 > JAPKZH01. Next base: position 46,522 of record CAZIDN010000013.1, on the reverse strand, counting down.
AGAAACATTAGAAGCGTCAATTGAGTCAGGCCTCGAAGTAAGATAATGGCTGAAATATCTATAGAAATCATAGAATCTCGGGTGATCGTTGTTGAGGGTAAAGATGACAAGCTATTTTTTGAGGCGTTAGTCAATCATCTGTCATTGAATAATATTCAAGTTCTGCCCGTCGGGGGTAAGACGGAATTGCGGAAATATCTTAAGGCGATAATTAACGCTTCTGGATTTGATGAGGTTAGATCGTTGGCAATCGCAAGAGATGCCAATTCAGATCCAGGAGCCGCGCTGCAAAGTATTCGTGATGCTTTGAGGTCCTCAGGACTTCCTGTACCGGAAAGGACTCTCATTCCCTCTGGGGACACGTTAAAAGTCGTAATCGCGATTTTGCCCAATGAGAATACGCCTGGAATGCTAGAAGATCTTTGTCTTCAGGCTGTCATGTACGACCCTGCCATGTTTTGTGTCGACCGATATTTTCAATGTTTGCAACAGAGAGAGATAATTTTGCCCTCCAAAATGTCCAAAGCCAAAGTTCAAGTTTTTCTGGGATCAAAACCAGAGGCTGGGAAGCCCTTAGGGGTAGCAGCTCAAGCAGGATATTGGCCCTTTGATGCTGAAGCTTTTGAACAACTGCGGACTTTTCTTCAAATGGTTAGCTCTTAGATAGACAAGTATAATCCCAGTAACGTCTTCTGCGCCTTCTTCCTCAATCATTTTTTATTTGGTCCGTCATAAGACATCGCAATTCATGATGAGAATGGGGGAGGTTCCGAAGACGACGCAGAGGAGGTCCGCTCTTTTAAAAAAGACGTCAAAATGATAGATTATTTTCTCAAGGCTGGGCCATTGACATACGGACTGTCAGGAGGAGGAAATATGGATTCCAGAAGGGCGAATCCCAAGAAATTGAAGAAGGCGCCGGCTGTTCACGCGGGTAAAAATCGGCTTCAGGAGCGGAGCCTCGAGGGGAAGACGCTGCTGGTGACGGGCGGGGCCGGGTTCATCGGCAGCAATTTCATCCATTATGTCTTGAAGCATTATAAAAACACGAGAATCATCAACCTGGATAAGCTGACCTATGCCGGCAACCTGGACAACCTAAAGGATGTGGGGGGTGATCCGCGCTACGAATTCATTCGCGGCGACATCAGAGATAAGGACGTTGTCGCGGAGATCTTCCAGCGGGTTCAGGGAGTCGTCCATTTTGCGGCCGAAACGCACGTCGACCGCTCGATCATGGACGCCGGCGAGTTCGTCTTGACGGATGTCTTCGGGACGTTCGTCCTGCTCGAGGCGCTCCGCCGGACGCCGACGGTTGAGTTTTTCATCCATGTCTCGACGGACGAAGTCTACGGCAGCCGCGATGAGGGGTTTTTCGGCGAGGACGACCCACTGAACCCGTCATCGCCTTACTCGGGGAGCAAGGCGGGGGCCGACAGGCTGGCCTATTCATACTCGGTGACGTACGGGCTGCCGATTATCATCGTCCGGCCCAGCAACAACTACGGGCCCTACCAGTATCCGGAAAAGTTCATCCCTCTTTTTGTCACGCATGCCCTGGAGGGAAAGGGCCTGCCGCTTTACGGGAAAGGGACAAACGTCAGGGACTGGCTGCATGTCGAGGACAACTGCCGGGCGATCGATTTCGTCATCAAGCGGGGGGGCGTCGGAGAGGCGTATAACATCGGCGCCAACAACGAAGTCCGGAACATCGATGTGGCCAAACGGATCGTGAAGGAATTGGGCAAGAGCCGCGATCTCATCCGGTTTGTGTCGGACCGGCTGGGGCATGATCGGCGGTATGCACTCAACTGCCGGAAGCTCCGCAAGCTGGGGTGGAAGCCCGAGGTCGAATTTGAGGCGGGGCTGGCCGCGACCGTGAACTGGTA
>CAZIDN010000013.1:0-44533 GCA_964537875.1 uncultured Eubacteriales bacterium | reverse complement strand
GGTGGAAGCCCGAGGTCGAATTTGAGGCGGGGCTGGCCGCGACCGTGAACTGGTATGCGGAGAATGAGTGGTGGTGGCGGAAGATCAAGGAGCGCAGCGCCGAGTTCAAGTCGTTCTACGACGCGTATTACAAAGATAAGACATAGCGGATAGCAACCCAACCATTTGAGTGCCATCGCCAGGAACGAAGCGATGTGGCGATCTCAACAAACTCAACCGGGAAGCTTGTCCCGACCTTTCAGGGTTTGCGATAACTATGTCAGGGTATTTATTCCGTTTTCATTAAGCCACAATCCGGAGACTGACGAGACTTGTCTTTATTTTTCTGCCAGGGGATTCTTATTTCGTGAGAAAGCCGGATTGGATGACCTCGGCCATCTCCCTGATTCCCTCCTCGATCGAGATCTGCGCTTTATAGCCGAGGACGCGCTCGATCTTGTCGAACGAAACCTTGATATCCCGCATATCGCCGTCAAAATGGAGGTCCTTGTATTCCACCTCGACGCCCGGCGAAATAGGGCTCGATGCTCGTCCTGTCGCAGACATCCGCCTTGTGAAAAGCGAAATGGGGGTGGGCCATGTAGCCGAGGAGAGAGTTCCCGCCGAACGTCAGATTGTCGATGACGATGACCCGGTGGCCGCGAAAGAGCAGTTCTCCGCAGAGGAGCGAACCGATATATCCGGCCCCTCCTGTCACCAGGATTTTTTGTGGATTTTTCGGATGTTCCATGGGGCGGCTAGACCTTCTTTCTCCAATATTCCAGCACATCGCTGAGCGTCTTTTTCAGGGGGATGCGCGGTTCCCAGCCCGTTTCCTTTTTGATTTTTTGGCGGCTGCCGGCCAGGAACGGGATATCCGTCTTGCGGATTTTTGTTGGGTCGACCCGGACTTCGATCTTGACGGAGGAGAGGGACAGGAGAATGTCGAGGATTTTTTGGAGGGAGGTCGCCCGGCCCGAGCAGACATTATAGATTTCGCCGCGGCGGCCGTTGTCCATGAGCAGGATGTAGGCGCGGACGATGTCCCGGACGTCTGAGAAGTCCCGTCGGATCTCCAGATTCCCCACCGTCATGACCGGGGGACGGATGCCGATTTGCTTTTCGATCAAGGCGATCTGACGGGCCCAGTCTCCGCAGACGAAATCCGCGCTCTGTCCGGGGCCGGTATGGGGAAATGGTCGGGCGATGACGATGTCCAGTCTTTCGGTCGCGGCATAGAACCCGCTCAGAATCTCGCTGCTGATTTTGCTGAAGGCATATGGGCTGACGGCGCAGCCCCGGTCCTCTTCCCGGAAGGTCCTTCTTTTTGGAGCCGGGCATCCATAGACGTCGGAGGAGCTGATAAAGAGGATCCGCGTTTTGGGGGAGGACGTGCGGACGGCCTCATAGAGGTAGAGCGTGCCCAGGAGATTCGTTTCGATGGTCTCCCGCCGGTTCTCCCACGACAGGCGGACTTGAGAGACGGCGGCGAGATGAAAAATCCAGTCCGGCTTGACGCTTTGGACGGCCGCCCGGACAGAATCTTCCGAGCGCAAGTCCAGGTGCAAAAGCTTCAAGTCCGGGAATTGGGCGCAGAGGTCGATGCAGTGCTCGGGCCGTTCCGGAAAACAAGAGCCGAAGATTTCGGTGCGCGGCTTCTGGGACGAAGCGAGCCGATGGATGAGATGGCGGCCGACAAACCCTGTCGCTCCCGTGATCAGAACTTTTTTCTTTGTCATCGCCGGACTCTTGTCGTGACCACCCCCTCTTTTATTTTCCGACTTTTCCGCGCCAGTAGTTCAAAAGGTCTTTGAACGTCTGCTTCAACGGGATCTCCGGCTTCCACCCCGTGAGCGAAACGAACTTGCTCGAATCCGATAACAGGATGGGCACGTCCGACGGCCGCAGCCTGGCCGGGTCGACTTTCACCTTAACCTTCGTTTTGCTAAGCGCCAAGAGCATATCCAGGACTTCCTGCATGGAATAGGCTTTGCCGGTCCCGATATTGTAGACGTCGCCGGGCTCGCCTTTTTCCAGGCTGAGCCAGTAGGCGCGGACGATGTCGCGGACATCGGTAAAATCGCGCTTCGCCTCCAGATTGCCGACATAGATCACGGGCTCTCTCTTCCCTTTCTCGATCTCGGCGATCTGTTTGGCGAAATTCGAGGTGACGAAGACATCGCCGCGCCGCGGCCCGGTGTGGTTGAAACCGCGCGTCCGGACCGTCTTCATCCCGTAGCTTTGGAAATATTGCCAGGCCAGGAGGTCCTGGGCGACCTTGCTCACGGCGTAGGGGCTCAGCGGCCGGAGGGGGTTGGTCTCTTTCATCGGGACCTCGTCGGGAAAGACTTGCCCGTATTCTTCGCTCGATCCGGCGACTTGGATCCGCGGATTCATCTTGAGGCTGAGCAGCGCCTCAAAGAGGTTGATCTGGCCGACGGCGTTGATGGCGAACGTCTCGGCCGGCAGTTTCCAGGAGGTGGGGACGAAGCTCTGGGCGGCCAGGTGGAAGATGCGGTCGGGCTTGATCTCGGCCAGGCATTTTCTGAGAGAAACGACGTCTTTGAGATCGGCTTCGTGGAGCTCGATTTTATCAGTAATGCCGCAGATATTGTCCATCCGGCTCCGCCAGCGGACGATCCCGCAGACGCGGACGTCCGGGTGATGGGCCAGGATGTATTCGGCGAGATGACTGCCCGCGAACCCGGTGATTCCCGTGATCAGAACTCTCATCCTTCCTCCTCAGTCTCTGAGAAATCTCAAGGGGGATTTTCCCGAAACGATTCTCGTGCCATCGCGGTATCGTCCGCCGGAGATCTCCCCGGCTAAATATTCAGCTCGAGTTGGCTTTCCTGGATCGCCTTCCTCTCCTTCTCGATGGTCTTGAGCATTTCAGGCGTGACGTCCCCCGTCACGTAGCATCCGTCGAAGCAGGCCGCGCAGAACTGCTTCAACTTCTTGTTCTCCATTCGGACCGCCTTTTTCAGGTTGTCGAGCGTTTGGTAGATGACCTTGTCGGCGCCGATCTTCCTGGCGATCTGCTCGACATCGGAATGGCGAGCCACGAATTCCGTCCTGGTCTGCATATCGATCCCATAGACACAGGGATAGCGGAGCGGCGGCGAATAGGCGGCGAAGTAGACATGCTTGGCCCCGCACTCCCGGGCCATATCGATGATAGCCCGCGAGGTGTTGCCCCGGACGATGCTGTCGTCGACGAGCAGCACGTCCTTGTCCTTGAACTCGCCGGCGATGGGGTTGAGCTTGGTCCGGACCGAGGTTTTGCGCTCGTTGTTGTCCGGCATGATGAAGGTCCGGCCGATATAGCGGTTTTTGACGAGGGCTTCGCGGTATTTCAGGTCGAGCTTGCGGGCGATTTCGATAGCGGCATCGCGGGCCGAGTCGGGGACCGGGACGACGACATCGATGTGCAGGTTTTGTTTTTTGATCTCCTCGGCCAGGAGGCGGCCCAGGTTGACGCGGCACCGATAGACGTTGACCTCGTCGATGAACGAATCCGGGCGGGCAAAATACACCCATTCGAACAGGCAGGGCGAATGCGGGCGCCGGGCGATATGGCGCGAATGGAAGTTGCGGGCCTGGTCGATAAAGACCGCCTGGCCGGCCTCGATGTTCTTGATCTCTCCGAAGTTCATGATGTTGAGCGAGACGCTTTCCGAGGCGACGGCGTAGGAAGGTAAGATGCCGTCGTGCCGCACGCCGTAGACAAGAGGCTTGATGCCGTAAGGATCGCGGAACGCGACCAGCCCTTGTTCGGCGATGTAGGCCACCACCGAGTAGCTCCCCTTGACCTTCTTGAAAACGCCGGCCACGGCCTTGAAAACGTGCTCGGGCTTGAGTTTCCGGACTTTTTGGTCGGCCAGCTCCTGGGCGAAGACGTTGAGAATGCTCTCGACGTCGTTGTCGGAGTTGAGGAGGCGATGGTATTTCTCGAAGAGGAGCTTTTTGAGCTCAGCGTAATTGACGACGTTGCCGTTGTGGGCCATGATAATCCCGAACGGCGAATTGACCTGGAAGGGCTGGGCATCCTCGCCCCGGCCGCCGCCGATTGTGGGGTAGCGGGTGTGGCCGAGGCCGATGTTGCCGGTCAGGCGCTGGGTATGCTCGGCGGTGAAGATATCTCGGACTAGCCCGTTGCCTTTTTTGGTATGGAAACGGCCGTCGTAGGTGATGATGCCGGCCGCGTCCTGCCCCCGGTGCTGGATGGCCAGCAGCCCCTGGTAGAGGTCACGGAAAACGTGGCCGTTGCTGAAGATACCGATCACACCGCACATGAATAAAAAAACCTCGAAGTTACAGATTATAGAAGAAATATTATAGTATTTTTTTGGCTTTTAATAAAGGATTTGATACGGGATAGAAAAATACGAGGGCGGGCGCCTTACCTAAAAGCGGTGGACATTAGAGTAAGGCATTGAAAAGGAGAGGAAGAGGGAGGATTGAATAGGAGAAGAAAAAATTGAAAAAACGCGATGCCAAATCCTCAAATTTTATCTTTAAATTCGATCCGGCCGATCGCCACGCCCAGGTTGCGAGGATCGGGCGTTCCGATCGTTTTTAAGGGATTCCAAGTCCGGCTGACTTTGATGAGAAGGATAACCTCGTTGCCCACTTCTTCGGGAATGGATAACGTCACAGCCTGCCAATCACTTTGGGCCAGGCTGATTTCTTTTAGGAGCTTTTTTTGCTTGAAGAAATTTTTGATTAGATAAATTTTGATCTTCACCGGCTTTTTTTGAATATCCGGATGGGCGGCATGGAGGGGAAGCACCATTACGGGCTTTTCGACTTTGAAGGTCATGCCCCCATAGCTTCTCGTCCATCGGAATTCCCGTCCGTCCTTGGTCTTTTCGAGTTTATCCAGGCCGAATTCTTGTTTTATCCCGAATCGCTCTGATCTGCTTTTCAGGGATAGGGTGTGGGTGGAATTCCAGAGATGGACGGTACTATAGAAAATTAAGAGAGCGGCTGCCAAGACTTTGAACCGTCCTGTAAAAAGCGGTTTCCGGACGGAGGCGGGCCCCCCCCCGGCCGAGGCTTTATTTTGCCCGTCTTGCATCTCTGGCTGATGGATGTTAGACAGGCCGTAGATCAATCCCACAAGTAACCAGAAAGTATATCCGATTTCATAGCTACCGATATAAGAGTGCGTTTGGATGTTGAGGAGAAAAGCCAAAATCCCCGCTATAGCTCCGATGAGGAGAATTTTGAAGGGTTCATTCGGGGGAACTTCTTTATAGCTCCTTTTTATCTGTTTCAATATTTCCCAGAAGATCCAAAGGATCAAAAAAAGGCCTACAAATCCCAGTTCCGATCCAGCTTGAAGAATGTAGTTTTCTGCGGATTCGGGTTGCCATTGAGTTATTTGATATATTTCATAATAATTGGACACTTCAATAATATAGCCGCCAATTCCGACTCCAGTTAGAGGATAATTTTTTATCATGACTACGGCCATTTTCCACAGAGTTTCAGTTCTTCCTCCGAATTTAAAGAATGTACTCATCACCATCGTCCGTTGGATCGTGGTTGATTTACGCATTTCTTTAAATATAAATTCGTTATAGTGGATGACCAAGAGAACAGATGTGATCAGCAAAATAAAAAGGACGACGGAAGCGGCACGGATTTTTTTAAATGAGAAAATGCGTAATTTATTTTTTTGAATAATAATAACGAAAGCCATTCCTATAAATAGCGATAGGGAAAGCAAAAGGCTGAAGAAGCCGGTTTTTGATCCCGTAAAAAGAATCAAATATCCTGAAAGTGCGAAGATAAGGAAATAACAAATTCGTGTTAGACCAGGAAAGACTAATCCTAAGCTCAAGATCAGCGGCATTATGATGGAAAGATATCCTCCGAACGAAAGCGCATCTTTAAATGTCGCGTTGATCAGTCCCTGTTGGATGCTAATGGGGTTATTCCCGATTTTGGGGTTTCCAAAGCGTTGATACATGCCAAAGCTTAGCGATAGAAATGTGCTCACAAGGATAAGGATGCATATTTTTTTTTTGAAGGCTTTAGACTTTATGGTCTTTAAAAGAATGAGGAAGAAGGCAAAGCCGGAGAGATAATTCAAGGAGTTAAAGACAATGCTCATGATGGCCCCACCGGCGGCTGTTCCTAAGACATTTGTTTTAAGTTCATAGATAGAATCGGATAAAAAGGGATAAAAATTCGCATAGCGGGAAAACGTGATAAGGCCGGATGTGAAAATTAAAAGAGAAAATAAAGCGATAGGCTTAACAATGGTTTGATCGAAGTGATATTCTGTTTTGAAGGATCCCCGGCGAAAAAGATAGCCGAGGAAAAAGAATAAAAAGAGAACAAGCGCCGTTGGGGCATGAGGCAGGGGTTCATAAATGCCGAAGAAGTAGGGGAGGTTGTTAATGAGGGGAAAAGTAAAAATAAAAAATAAGGTTCCTGCCCGAATATCTGCCCAGGCGAGGATGGCCGCAAAACATAAGATGGGAAGGAGAATAATCTGAAATGGTATTACGAGGGGAACATATTTGTAATAGAAAAATATCAGACCCGCCGCATAGCAAAGAAACAAAAATCTTCTGCCCCACTTATTGTCTCTGATAAAATAGCAACTCACTATGAAGCTTTCTCGGGAACCATCCGATGTCCGTAATCCTTTGATCGTTCTCCTCGGCCCGGAGGGATTAGTTCTCTTAGGCGCCCTCGATCATGGACCGGAATTTATGAAATGGAAAAATAGATACATGTTTACCAACCCGTTCTTGGCTATAAATAACGGGACCTTCCGAGCCGATTTTAACCAATAGAGCGATAAAATGCATATTCCGCTGATTCCGGCCAAAGCAGAAGATTTAGAAGAAGCACAAGGGCAGAAATCGTGAAATCGAAAAATCGCTTGATCTTTCCGATGAAGAGGTGACTTGCGCACGCTCTTTCTGGAAGCTAGGCTTCCCGTCTGTCTCCGCTGTAGCCGATTCCCGCTTCCCTCAAAGCTTCGATGATCCGTCCGTCTTCGCCCTTCTGGGCGGCTTCTATGATCTCATTCAGTTTTTCCTGGAAGTCGTTTTTTCCGTTTTCGACCGGCGGTGCGATGAAGATCTTTTCGAACTTCGTCGCTTTAGTCCTCTCTTCATCGACTAGAATCTCTTCGAACAGCTTTTCTCCCGGCCTCAGCCCGACATACTTGATCTCGATATCGTCTTCATCATATCCCGACAGCTTGATCAGGTCCTTCGCCAAATCGCTGATCTTGATCGGCTCTCCCATGTCCAGGACGAAGATCTCGCCTTTGTTGCCGATCGTCCCGGCCTGGATGATCAGCTGGACGGCTTCAGAGATGGACATGAAGTACCGCCTAATATCTGGGTGAGTGATGGTTATGGGGCCGCCCATGGCGATCTGTTTCTGGAACAGAGGGACGACGCTTCCGCGGCTACCCAGCACGTTGCCGAACCTCACGCAGGAGAACCTCGTCGCGCTGTTCACGGCGATCCCCTGGATGAGGATCTCCCCGAGCTTCTTGGACGCCCCCATCACGCTCGTAGGATTGATCGCCTTGTCTGTAGAAATGAAAATGAATCGATCGATGCCGTGCTTGTCCGCCAGCATCGCCGCGTTCTTCGTGCCGCAGACGTTGTTCAGGATGGCCTCAGAGACATTGCATTCCATTAGCGGAACGTGCTTGTGGGCCGCGGCGTGAAAGACGACCTCCGGACGGTAATTACCGAAAATGTCGTCCAGCCGATCGTAATTTTTGAGGTTGGTTATCAGCGGTCTCAATTGGCAGTTGCGGGCCGCGGAGTTAAGATCCGTGTCTATTTCGTATATGCTGTTTTCGTCCTTATCGAGCAAGATCAGTTCCTTCGGCCAGAGAACGGACAACTGACGGCATAGCTCGGACCCAATGGAACCCCCGGCCCCCGTCACCATGATGCGTTTGTCCCTATAAATATTGATGACCTCGGGGAGATGGCTCTCGAAGGTTACTAGACTGCGGCCCAAGAGATCGTCGATGTTGATCTCCCGAATCTTGGATATCTTGATCCGGTCGTCGAGCATCTCGAAAAGGCCGGGGACGATCTTTACCTTAACTCTCGATCCCTCGCACAGTTGCGCGATTCTTCTGATTTCTTTCGAAGTCGCGTTCGCGATGGAAATAATGATTTCTTCGACATTCAATTTTTCTGCGAATTCCGGAATCTGGGCCGTATTGCCCAGGACTTTTATTCCCTGGATAATAGCATTTAATTTTTTCGGGTCATCGTCGATAAATCCAAGAACCTGAAACCCGAGATCCATTCTCTGTTTGATCTCCTTAATGACCATATTTCCCGCATTCCCCGCCCCGATAAGCAATACACGTTTCCTGCTTTTGTTGTTCCCGCTTTTGCCAAGGTGTTCACGCTCGGACATTTCATAATAAAGCCTGCGCGCTATGCGAACACCCAAAGTCCCCATAAGAACAAACATAAATTCCAAGGCGATGACGGTCAGAGGAAGCCGGAGCGAAGATAATTTTTCCGGAAGAAGGATGCGACCCAAAAACAAGATCGAACTGACAGGCAAAGTCGCTTTGAGAATCGAACGAGCGTCAACGATCGAAACATATCTCCAGACGATTGAATAAACGGAAAAAAAGAAAAAACTCAAGACGCGGGCCAGCGCGATATAGGGGAAGAAATAGAGAAACTGCTTCAAATACATGCCCGGCGGAATTCCCTCGAAACGGATGATGTACGATAAAAAGAAAGAGAAAACAAAAATGAATAAATCCATAATAAATTGGTTGGCTCTTTTGAAGAGAAATCTTTCGAATGAATTAAAGGCGGATTTAATTCCCATCATAGCCTTCCTCTCATTATCATTTGGCTCTGTGTGATTTTTTGATGATCCCGGTTATTCTTTTAAGGTCATCTTCGTCAAGTTGAGTGCACGAGGGCAAACAAAGACCCCGTTCAAAAAGATCCGCGCTCACGGCCCCTCCCCGGATTCTGCAGTCCTGGTAAACCGGCTGGAGATGCATAGGTTTCCACACAGGTCTGGCTTCAATGTTTTCTTCTTCCAGGGCGAGCCGCAATCCTTCGCGATCCAGGCCGAACCGGCTTGGCGTTATCAAGATCACGGTCAACCAGCAATTCGATCGTCCATAAGGCGCTTCAGGCATGAACTCGATTCCCGGCACATTGGCCAGTGCTTCCCTGTAATAACGATTGATATCCCTTCTCTTCTCGATTTTCCGGTCTAGCCTTTCAAGCTGGCCACGACCAATCGCCGCGAGGATATTGCTCAACCGATAATTATAACCGACCTGAACGTGCTGATAATGAGGAGCTGGCTCCCGGGCCTGAGTGGCGAGATAGCGCGCTTTATTAATATATAATTCATCGTCGGAGACCAGCATACCTCCGCCCGAAGTCGTGATGATCTTGTTCCCGTTGAACGATAGGACTCCCATTTCGCCGAACTTCCCGGCGTACTTGTCTTTATAGGAAGCTCCTAACGCTTCTGCGGCGTCTTCGATAACGGGGACACGAAACTTCGCGCAGACGCCGAGAATCGCATCATAATCGGCGCATTGGCCGTAAAGATCGACGACAATCGCCGCCTTCGGCACGCGGTTGTTTTTCGCGCAGGCTGCCAACTCTGCCTCGAGTAGTTCCGGGTTCATATTCCAGGTCGACCGGTTGGAATCGATGAACACCGGAAAGGCGCCACAATACCTGACGGCATTTGCAGTAGCGGCAAACGTCAAATCAGAACAGATGACCTCGTCTGCCAGCTGAACGCCGAGAAGAATCATCGACAGGTGAAGAGCCGCCGTCCCGCTCGATAAGGCCACGGCATGCCCGATTCGAATTTTTTGGCAAATCTCTTTTTCGAACAAATCGACATGAGGCCCGAGCGTCGTAATCCAATTCGACTCATAGGCGTCGATCATCAGTTCCTTTTCACGGCCATCAAGATGCGGCGGAGAGATGTAAATACGTTTCATGAAAATTCCTTTAGTGGAGTAAGCAATCGAGCCATCATCAAAGCCAACGAATGGCGGTAGCTCCTCAAGAATATCCTACGCCCAAACTCACGAACATGATCTCCGTGCCGTTTTTAGCCTTCCCTCATCTTATTCTTATGAAGATTTAAGAGCAATTGGAATGGTGTATGAATCCGTATTCCCGAAGGACCGCAAGGCCAATGCAAATATTTCAGGCCCGTTCATATAGAGGTTTTCCGAACTTCCTAAATTGCGGTGTTCATCTTGAACTGCCTTCGCCGTCATCTCACTTCTCGCATCCCACCGGTAGGCACGATAAGATTGTTCGCTCCACTACCGTCGGTTCCCCAAACAAAAGAACCAACAGAATTATCTGCAGAATCGGTTTCTTCCTTTCCCAAAAACAAGGGTAGCCACTCCCACGATGGACGAATCGCTAATGTGATAATTTCAAGTCCTCAATGGACCGTTCAAATGCCCTTATCCTTATATGGCTCTTATTCGGCTAAAATTCATAGAACCTTTCAGATATTAGAATCTGAAGAATTTCTCAAGTGTGTATCAACGGTTTCGCCGGGATTCCAACGACGGTCTCTCCCGCTGCCACTGATTTGGTTACACATGCACCAGCTCCTATGATGGCATCGTCCCCGATTATAACGGGCTTGTCTTGTGTTCCATTGATAATAACAGCTCCAGTACCGACATAAACACGTTGTCCCAAATGGACACAACCAGAAATATGCACTCCAGGGGCAACTGTGGCATAATCTTTTAAGACGACATCATGGCCGACTGTACAATCCAGGTTGAGTTGTACATGCCGACCAATTACAATATTCGTAGTCAGAATATTTCCAGCACAAATGACCGTCCCAATATCAATCTTGATCCATTCGGATCGTTCTGTTCTTGGGTGAATAATAGTCTCGAAATTAAAGCCTATAGCGGCCGCTTTTTCCATAAGATGCTGACGGCTTTGCGGTGAACCGACCCCCCCTACGACGCTGGCATTAGGAAAACGTTCGTGAGTTTCTTCTAATCCCATTACTGGAATACCATTTAAGATTTTGTTATGTACTTCCAGTTTGTCATCAATGAAACACACCACTTGATAGGTTTCATTTTTTTCATTGCAGGCCTGGACTAGCCAAGCGACTTCTCGTGCAAATCCACCTCCTCCATATATAGCAATTTGTTTTATTGGCATAAATTTCTCCTATCGGATACAGATTTTATTCATTGGATTGCCCCATAAACTCTTCCATCGTTGCCTGTCCCGGCTGGTTGATACCCTCGCGCTTAAGAATCTTCCAAATCGTTAAAGCGAGAATCTTCAAGTCAAGCCATATTGAGAGATGATCTACATACCAGACATCGAGGGCGAACTTTTGCTCCCAAGTGATTGCATTTCGGCCATTCACTTGCGCCCAACCCGTAATGCCCGGTTTTACTTCATATCGCCTTGCTTGCTCTGGCGTAAATCGGTTCAAATACTGGATGAGTAGGGGACGTGGACCTACCAAGCTCATATCGCCTTTAAGTACATTGAATATTGTCGGCAATTCGTCCAGGCTGGTGCTGCGAAGGAACTTGCCCAAGGATGTAAGGCGCTCTTTATCGGACAGCAAGTTACCTTGAGTATCACGGGCATTGGTCATGGTTCGGAACTTGTAAGTCGCAAAAGGCTTGCCATCCAAACCGGGACGATTTTGGCAAAATATAACCGGCGCACCGATTTTAACACGAATCAGTACAGCAAGCAGTACTAACAAGGGAGAAAAAAAAATCCCTGCTTGCGCAGCCAGAATCATATCTAGAACTTTCTTGCCGAATCCGCGATACATCTACTACTCGCTTCCGAATGACCAATTCACTCCAGAATTAGGTCTATTCCAGTGCTCTTAGGCAGATGAGCAGAAAACGATAATATTCCCTAAGTATAATATCCAGAGCTCTCTGCAAAAGGGTGATAAAGCCACTGCTCGACATCACACGAGTAATTTCGATCGTCGAACTCATACGCTTTACAATGACTATATCCTGAACCCGCCTCACTCTCTGAACTCTATGCCGCATTTGTTTCAATTGCCCAATATTTGTAACTAACCACCGCGTAACTCTGGCCTTACACGCCAACCACGGTACACCTTTTTGAATAGCATAAAGCCACGCTCCCATTTCTAAACATACAAGCAAGGGTACTAACAATATCAAGGTCTTCAGTTCATAATTTCTAATAACAACAAGGTAGCGTCCCCACTCGTACGCACAAAACCGTGGAGAGATCATGCCCTTTGACTCATATTTATGATATGTCAATGCCGAAGCACAGAACATGACTCTGAAACCAGCTAGCTGGATTCTCCAAGCCAAATCCACATCCTCAAAAGATGCGTGCCAACCAGTTTCCAACTGATCAAAATTTTCTGAGAATCCTCCCATCTTTAGCCATAAGTTGCGCCGGATCAGAAAACAACACCCCGACATTGCTACGATAGGACCAGAAACACTGTACTCCTCTGCTGGCGCGCCAAGCCCGCGGGATCCATATAAGCCCATATAATGCAGAACATTTCCAGCCTCATTAATCACCTGGGCATCATCGAACATGAGAATCTTGGGGGCAACTATGCCTATCATAGGGTCAGCTTCGACGCATTTTATCATCTGTGCAAGCCAATATCTATCCATGCGCGTGTCCTGATTGCAGATAACCAAATATTCACCTTTGGCTTTATCAGCACCAATATTTGTTGCACGACGATAGCCGGCATTGTCAGTCAGCGCAACTATCTTGACCTGCGGGTATTGAGTTTGTATCTTTTGTATGGAGCCGTCAGTAGAGGCGGAATCAACCCAGATGACTTCAAAGTCATGGAAATCTTGACTAAAAATTGAATTAAGACAGTCCTCAAAATGATTACTAGCATTATAACCCATTATAATAATACTGACCGTTGGCGTCATAGCCGTGCCCTTTTATAGCAGCGATTGTAAAGTTCCAAGGTCTTCGTTGCTGTAATCTCCCAAGAATACATCGCCGCACGTTCAAGACCTCGCCTCACGAGTTCTGTTCTCATGTCCTCCGAAGATATAACTTCCTCAATTGTCCGAGCGAGTTGAGTAACATCTTCAGGATCGAACAACAGGGCTGCATCTCCGACCACTTCGGGTATTGATGAACGATTCGATGCAATGACTGGGCATCCGCTCGACATGGCTTCCAAGAGAGGCAAGCCAAAACCTTCATACAGCGAGGGAAATACCAAAACTTTAGCACTCCGATATAATTTGACCAATTGCATGTCAGAAATCCGGCCCAAGAACTGGATTTGAGCGTCCAAAGATAAAGTATGAATCAACTGGCTCAGAGTTTCAGCACTCGAAGTCTTCATACCAACAAGTACCAACTGCAAGCTTGGCCACATCCTCTGCACTTGGGCAAAGGCTTGAATTAATGTCCCGATGTTCTTGTGCGGTGAAATTGAAGCAACGGCAATGATGAACTGACACACCTTACCATTCTTAAAAGAAGAATGTTCGCCGGGCAGCGATGGGTTGAATAACGTATGATCAACCGCAAGAGAAATAGGAGTCGTTTTTGGTTCGGCCCAAGGAAAGAAACGAACAATATCACCTTTTACACTTTTTGAGATGGAGATAACATGGTTAGCCCGTCTCAGTGATACTGGGAACAATACTTTCCAGAGCATCCTTTTGGTTTTTTCAATCTCATCTGGATATATGTAGTGAATCATGTCTAGCACAGTAATAACGCTAGGAACTGAAAGAGCGATCGGGGCGATATAACCGAGGGAGTGAAGCAGATCAATCTGGGAGCGTCTGATATAGCTTGGCAAAAGCAAGTTCTCCCATAGCAGGCGAAGTGAACGCGTCCGTCCTGGTATTGGGCAAATCTGAACCTGAAGATTGGCGGATGCAATCGTAAAATTCCGCGCACCATCTTTATTGAGAAAAACCACGTACGTGTTCATCGGGTCAATACGAAGCAGCGCTCGAAGCAAGTTCATAAAATATGTCTGTGTTCCTCCCATAGCATCAGGAATCCAGAACAGAGCATTGATGCCTATGCGCATAGCTCACACTCGATTCCGGAAGTCACTGGGATTCACCAGTCGCTACGGCCACTAATTGCCTGAGCGCGTTTTCAGTTGAATATGTTTGGGCCACTATTTGTCGCAAGCGCTCTGGATCATGAGATGGCAATTCGCCACCTAAGAAACCAATGATCAATCGTGCGATTGCTTCCACGCTTTGATTTTGTGCCAACCACCTTGGCTCGATTCTCCCCACAACCTCGGGAATTGCTCCAACTGGAGTGGCAAGTACAGGCCGCCCGCACGCCAGAGCCTCTAGGGCGATTAGCCCGAAACACTCTAATTCAGCAGTTGGCAAAATAAAAGCATCTGCAGCAGCATACATCTGCGGCAAAATATTCTCTGGCACCTTCCCCACAAAATGAACCATATCCAGCAACCCTAGTTCACCGGCAAGTGCCTTAAGCTGGGAGCACAGCGGACCGCTTCCACCCAGTACAAGGTGAAACGCCCTTGCGGCCGACTTGACTTTGGCCAATGCATAAAGTAGCCGATCGAGTCCCATGCGCTGTGCCAACCGACGCAAAGTAAAAAGAACAGGGACATCTGTAGGCCAACCCAACTGAGATTTAAGAGCTTGGCGATCAGGCATAATACAAAATCTTGACAAATCTACCCATCCAGGAATAACTCGACTTTTCTCCAGAATGTATTCACCATGCAAATCACGAAGTAAAGATCGAGAATAACTCGAAAAGACGGTTACCACATCGGAACGCTTCAAACACCGATGTTCAATACGATGGCAAAAATATCCCGCTATGAAAGAGCGAAGCCGCTCTAACAAAGAGGCTCCGCGGCTACTGGCCAGCATCTCCAAACGAACAGGCGAATGCATTGAATAACATGTCCGAACATTTTCGCCATAAAGCGAAATTGCACCGTCGTAATTAAATAATGAGTGTCCATGAATCAAGTCAATTGGCTGTTCGATAAAACAAGAAAGAAAAGACTGTGTTTGCAATTGATGCGCCCGCATCCTTCGCGGATCAAATAAACTCAATCTTGGACTTGGATAGCGTAAAAGATGCAGACCGTCTTGAAAACTGTAATCGGGTTTATTCCTTTCTATGTCCTGGGTGATTACCCACACCTCGTGATCAAGGTTTGCTAGAAACCTCGCTTCGTCAAACGCCAAACGAGCCGCCCCACTCGGATTATCGGGATGGTAATGGAGCATGGTTATAACTATACGCAAGCTATGGCACCTTCATGTCACTTCACTCAGTGGACCGCGTTTTAACCTGTCCGCAAAAATACACCAGCATAAAAATGTAGGCACGTTACAGTTGTCTTTTCCGTAGTATCCAGATGAATGCCATCACAACCAGGGGTATAGCATATCCCCGAAGACCCGCCAAAAAGGTGCCAAAAGCAGATTCCATGGTGAAAGCTACAGAACATAGTAATGGCGAGAACGGATGATTGGATATCCTTGATGATGACAGAAGCCAGCCACATATCAGCGCCCAGAATAAGCCAATGAGAGGAAAAGTCAATACCCCAGGGAGGAAACCAAAGTTACCAACAAACTCGAATGGAATACTAAGCGCAATACTTAGATCATAGTTTTCAGGAGTACTAATCCCGGTATCAACACCGACAGTTCTAGCAAAAAAATTGCCAATATCAGAAGGAGGTTTGTCGGGCATTAAGGCCCTGGGAACCAGTATCTGCAATCCCCATGCAATTGTCTTTCCTCCCCAATAACCGTTTAGGAAAGAGTTGCTACGAACGAGTTCACCAGCAAGTGGATAAATGCCGCGAAATAGAAGAGCTACTTGAATTTCTTTCCAATCACGTTTTTCTGTAAGCGTCCCTTCAGCAAGTGCCTGGCGAAAAATCTCCTTTCGATCCGCAGGAGACTCCGCACCAGCAATTTGAGCTTGAATTCGAGTGGAACTTACGAAAGGTTCAATAACAAACAAGATTGCCAACAAACTTGCTAATACTAAGTGCCAAGGCACGCGTTGAGTTATTGATACGCGGGCACATATGATGTAGAAAAAAATAATGATGAAGGCAGACTTCCATCCGCTGGTGAGCGCGCCCGCCAGAGCCTGCAAGATGATCAATATCGCAATGCCCTTTAACCACCATGGGCTCATACGCCTAGGCGCCGCCACCGAAAACATGATGCCCACTGTCGCAAAACTGAAAACATCTCCGATAGAATTTAATACCCCTATCCACCAAATATCAGTCCGTGTTCCTCCCAGGAAATTAACGGCTGTAATACCGTGAATTCCAAGCGCAGTTAACCCCAAAATTGCCATCTTTGCCGACAATCCAACCATCCCATATATCAACAGAGTACTAGGGCGAAACAAATACCCCCTAGGCATCAAAAACCTGGCAAACACTTTTTTAGCATTCAGCAAATGTAGAGTTTTCCGAGCGGCGATAGCGTAAAGCGGCAGGCCAAGTGACACAATCCACAATGATTCCCGGCCTGCCTCTTGAACTAAAGAGGCTTTGTCAGGATCTCCAATAAGAAGATAAAAAGCGCTCGTCACAACTGGGCCTATACCAAACCACAGATAGAACAGTCCAACAACGGTCTGGATTGGGTTAATCAAAGGTTTATCGGACAAAATAAATAACGACAAATAGACACTTAATATCAAAACTAATTGGCCAGCCAAATACTCTAAAGACGCTCTAGGTACAATTGACGTGACAAGAGTAAGGCTCACCATCATCCCGAAACTGGCCCTGAACCATGTCGATCGAAACAATTTCCCATTGTATGCTTTATCAAGTGGGTAGCAAGTCGGGGTAATAGACATTTTTGAAAGGTTATTCAAATGAAATTACTCAGCCCTCACCATCTTAGCCATAAACTATTCGGGAAAAGCAATGGCCCTCGCCCTGGGGACTGATGAGAGGACAGTTAGTTTCGAATGGTTGGAAGCGTCGTCATGTCGTATCGGTCACTTTAAACATAGGACCGATATATTTTCTTCTCTATATAAAAAAATCATTTGTGAGACTGTTGGGCTAGCTTCTCATACAACTGTATGTAGTCAGTGATACACCGCTTCCACGTAAACTCAGTGGCCCGCTTTTTCTGTAGTTCCACAACCGCTTGGCGTTCTCTTCCGGTTAATCCCAGACCCCATTTCCATCCGCTCACAATTTCGCTGATATCGGTCGGTTTCACACATTTCGCATAACCCGACCAAATCTCCCCTACGCTCGACTCGGAGCTGACGACCATTGGAACTTGCGCGTACACAGCCTCAAACGGAGGATAGCCAAAGCCTTCGTAAAGCGACAGATACGTAAACAGACTCGCGTTTTGATATAAACGTGCTAACTCAAGATCGGTTATATTTTGAATCCAACGAAGCTCTCCTCTACTAGCTGCAGTAGCAAGACGGCGACATACCTCTTCGCTCATCCAGCCCGTTTGGCCGACGATAACCAATTGAGGGCTTCGATCTCCTAACTCAGCACGTAATTGTTGATAAGCATCCAGTAGTGTAGCATAGTTTTTCCGAGGCTCAATTGTCCCCACGGCAAGAATGGTCGCGATTTTATGGCCATCATTTATATTGGCATCGGCTTCTCTGGATAGCCCATCCGCGCCTAGGTAAATCGCGCGAAATTTATGCGCCATCTGAGGCCACTGATTTCGTATTTGCAGAAGCACGGCTTTACTATCACATACTACCGCGGCGCACTTTTCAACCTGCTGCGTAATTAATCTTAACATTTTTTCGTTGTGCTTGGGAGGATGAAATTTATCGTTTAAAAAAGAGGCGTCATGAAAAGTAATAAGCTTACGTTTGCCCTGAGCTGGAAATACATAGTAAAATAATCCGTGGGCTATGTCAGCAGGCGGGAGTATTCGACTAACGCGGGCAGCCAAGAAAGTATGGCGCAGACGAGAAGGGAATCGCATATGAACCACACGCACTTGGGGCGGCAAAGGGCCAAGTCCTGCCGTCGCTTCGTTCTGAGTGACCAAAATAGTCAGTTGCTCAATCCTATCTAAGGCATTGCTGTCCGAGATAAGCGCCCGTAAAAAGCCGTTCGTAAAACGCCCACCCCCGGTCAATCCACCTAGCTGATCGGCCAATATACTTATTTTCAAATTCGATTATTCTCTGGTTTCCAATAGCTAATACATCTGGCTGATTCTGGCTACTTTTTTTTTGAAAGGCCCTTCTTAATTAGAAATATCTGTTCTTCAGGTCTGGTATTATTTTGTAGCCATCGAATGAGCAAATAGTAATACTTAATGCCGATCATCCTCTTTAGGCATATCAAGCAACGCTTAAAACAACGCTCTGCAATCCTGGATGTCTTGAAATCCGCTTTTACATATTCAGACTTGTCCCGGTTGGCGATGACCAATCGGTTCTGGCAAAGGACATCATAATAAGTATTTGGCATTGTCGCGAAAGGATCGCTTAGGAACTGACTAGATTGTATTAGCATCCGATAAAAACGCCTCTGAAAAACAAAGATATTGACGCCATTGTCGAATCTCGCATATGCGTAAGGATACTTCGCGTATTCATCATACCCGTTGCTGATCAGCTCGGCAGCATAGGCCGTTACCATCTCGGTGTATTCGGGCTTATTAGCCAGAGTATATTTACTTTGTCGGTTAGCCAATCGTGCAGGCTCATGGGGATTAAAAGATGTGTGATGAAAAAACAATAGCGGATTGCCATTCATATAATATGCACCATTTTGATATGTTAAATGACGCTCGTGCATGTTCCACTGGGCTGCATTATGGCCGGGATTTCTTGAAATTTCTACGCCGTCGCCCAATAATCCAGGCACTAAGTCAATCCACTTTTGGTCCAGATGCTGTGCGTCGTTGTGATCAGCGAACCCTCTGCTTATCAATCGCGATTTCCACCATTCGATGAATTCAATAATTTTTTCGCATTTGCGCATAGCAATAAACCCGAGGTTATAAGCGCCGACAAATAAGAAAGAATCATCCGGCATGGCCCCCTCGCCGGTCAACCTAAGATCGGTCAAATGCGGCGTCAGGATCATGAGTTTGTTATCTAGCAATTCGTATACAGACTCCAGGCTGTTATACACGTACATATCTGGATCGAAATATATAATTTTTTCGTACCCATAAACTCGAAATAGATAATCAAAACAGAAAGGCTTTATGGCGCAAGCGAGTTCGAGTAATGAATAGTAGAAAGCCATTTGCCGAAGCTGTGCAATTCCAAGGTCTTTCGCTTCTATGATTGGATATCTTTCCTTTGCCGAATCAACATATCCCTGCAACTCATCAGAAAGGAAAATATAGAAATCCAACTCGGGGTGAATCTTTTTAATTGAATCACCAAGGGTGCGAGCGTGCGGAAGGTAATTTTTTGCGACAATAGTAAAGACAACCCTTGTATCTGGCATAGTTGACACCTTTAAGAAATCAATATCGGAATAATTCCGGATAATCGTTATCGAGATCGTCGCCAGTAAATGCCAGTCCAATCGATCTTTTTGATTTCATCAGTGATGCCGCATTGGGTACGATAATCATCGACCGCCGCACGGCAGCTCTCGATGTCGTTATAGTCATCCACAATAACATACCCTCCGATCGATAATTTAGGGTACAGGTGAACGAGTGCATCCATCGTGGACTCATACATATCACTGTCGACCCTTAAAAGGGCCACCTTAGAAATGGAAGCCGTCGGTAAGGTATCGCGGAACCATCCCACCAAGAACCGAACCTGGTCATCGAGAAGGCCATATCGTGCAAAATTCCTCTTGACGACATCAAGAGACACCGCTAATTCTGGGAACGTATGCCAACGGCTGGCTGCATCCTCAGGATATCGGCTTGCATTAGGCGGAGGCAACCCCTGGAACGAATCAGCGACCCAGATGAGGCGTGACGTGTCATCGTATGCTTTCAATATGCCTCGCATGAAAATTGTCGCCCCGCCACGCCACACGCCGGTTTCGATCAGGTCGCCGGGCACGTTATCTCGCAATATATCAATGACTAAATCCTGAATATTATTCATCCTCCACAAACCGATCATGGTTTCAGCATCATCAGGATGATCGCGCCCGTCCATTCGAACCTCAGAATTAATGCGGGCACGTTTCATTAAATAGAAATCTTTAAGCGCAAATAGTCTGGCAAATGAAAAATACAATGGTTTCATCCAGCGCGGCAAGAATTTCTCGACAGGCACATAAATCGGATCATCAAAAGCCAAACGAGTGAGACACCGTTTCAAGAGTTCAAGGTACGACGCTTCAAGGGAATATTGTTGATTCATGCCCGGCGCTGAACGCATTTCTCACCTCCACCAATAGGGGAGCGAATATAAGGGTACGACCCGCTTGATTTCTCTATGCCGATTTGATGCTCAATAACCTATCAAGCAACCACACTCTCGTTATCCGAGTGGCAAGTGCCGTAATCATGAGGGTCGAGATAGAAACAATCAATAAATATAAAACCGTCATTAATTGAGACTGTTGGCTTCCTATCAATATCCTACCAAGTCCGGACACCGCCAAACTCGCGGCAAGGGGAAAGCATACATCCTCCCAATACCATCGCCACTTTTCATGTCGAAGCAGGCGCTTATGCATGAAGTGGATGATGATAAGAACATAGCCACAATTAAGAATAATCCGGGCGCTTGCGCCGCCCCACGCGCCATATCGATTGGTTAAATAAACAATGATTGGTCCCAGCATCAATACTGCTGCTAAATTTGTATAAAAAGTCAGCTTTGTCCATCCATTGGCTAATTGTAAAGCGAAAGGAACATGCATCAATCCGTGAAGGGCCGTCCCGCCTATGAGGATGGTCACCAAAAGGTGAGACTTTTCCGCTGTCGTCGGATTTTGCGTCCATATGAGCAGAATTTCATAAGAAAACATGGCGACAACAACGGTCGCTGGGACGATCAGAAATGACATAAGCTGGCAACTTTTATGATAGAGTTGTCTCAATCCATCTTGGTCACCGAGAGAGACTAATTGTGTAAATCTAGGATAGATCGCGAAAAATACTGGGCCAACAAGACGATAGAGTGACATGGCAACAACCCCGGCCAGAGTGTAGTAGCCAAATATTTCTAAGGGCAACATCTTGCTAAGAATTATCTTATCGAGTTGAGTAAGAATTGTTGATAAGATCGTAATTCCACTCATTCCGGCGGCGAATCGCCAAATCCCCAAAAGGAGTTGTTTTTGAAAAGTCGCTCTATTTTCTGAGCGAGGAAGCCGGTGCCAAAGAAAGAAACCCAAAAGGCCGGCATTTACACTACTGATAATCAGCTGCCATAAAAAGAACGCCTGGATTGTTGGAGAGATCAACCACAAGATCAAAACGGCTCCGACGCCGCGTATCGTGCTTAGGCTAAGAGTAATCACGTTAAGCAGAACCTGTTTCTGTAGCCCTAAAAGCCCCCCTGAATAAAAGCTCGCCGGCATTTGGACGGCTACGGAGAATCCCATGATGAATATTGCTTTCTCAATGATTTTGGGAGGCAACTGATCCGCTTTAACCCAATGATGGGCGATGAAAGGCGATAGGGCCATAATGGCAATCCCGACAAAAATGGCCAGAAGCCAATAAATGAGTTCCAGGGAGCGGACCAAATTGCGCATTTCCTGCTCGCTGCCCGGCAGCACGGAAAGACGCGCCATTTCACGATTCAGCGTACTGCTTAATCCCATATCTAAAATGCTAAACATCGCCAGAAGTGTGACAAAAATCCCAATTAGCCCGTAGGATTCAACTCCCATAAATTTGATATAAAGGGGAACAAACACCACGGCCATGAGAGCTTGCCCGATATTCCCGGCAAAATTGGCGGTGATGTTTTTTTTGAGGAGCGTCATAATATTAACGACAATTCTTTAGATTCCTTGCGAAATCGGCGACACGCAGCCAATTCAAGAGAATTGGAGTATGTCACCGATTTCCAGGCTACCGCCGTTGGGCGCCGCGGGGCGCCTGAAGGCCGCGTGGGCTTCGAGGCGGCGGATACACGTCTATCTCAGGCAGCCGAAGCTGCGTTTCGACCCGAGTACGTCCGGCCGCGGAATTAATTCAGGCGAGGACGGGAATTTCCCGGGCGCGGCAGGGGGATCGGGATAAAGGCGCCCTGGTTTCGGAGCCGGTTGGTTCCATTTTACCCTTCCAGAGACATTCTCGTTCGAAAGAGTTTCCGAATTTTATTCAATATAGGGAGCAGTGTCAAGAGAAAAATGGGGAGTGTCATTTAAAGTTGAAAAGTAAACTGTTTAAAGATGAAAAGTGAACACTTGGGATACAGTACTCCGGAAGGAGGAATGTATGGAACAGGTGCACCGACGGTTGGCAACGGAACATGTCAGGAATGTTTTGCGCGGCTACTCGGAAGGTCTTCTCGATCGGACGGCTGTTGAGGAAACACTCGGCATCGGGAAGACCCGCTTTTTTTACTCTTCTCAAGCTCTATCGGAAGGATCCCGAGAAGTTTACATTAGCCTATCAACGGTCAACGCCGGCCAAGCTCTCCCGAGAAGCGGAGGAAGAGATCGCAAAGGCTCTTTGGCTCGATAAGTCATTGGTTGAAGACCGGGAGCTGCCCATCACGACCTATAACTATTCGGCCATCCGAAACCGACTTCTCAAGCAGGGGATTCGAGTATCTATCACGACGATGATCAGCCGGGCCAAGGCTTTCGGCTGGCATCAGTCTAGGCGGCAATCGAAAGGGAGCCAAAAGCGGCAAGGCCGGCGTTCTGCGGAAAATGCTTAATCCAAAGCTCTCTCCATTTTTTTGTTCGCGGGATGCGGCCTAGGGTTCTCGTTGGGGCCTTCGGGTCTCACTTCTTGCTCCGATACGACCTCCCCTCGCAGATGATGAACCGTCCGTTCATGCCGAGCCGGTCGGGGACGGCCGAGAGGAGCAGGTGTCGACTTGTACCATTCGGCGATCTGGCGTATCGTCAACCGCTCGACTTCCCAGAGCCGTCGAACCTCGATCTTGAGCGTCTGGTCCATCATCCTCAAGATAATCCCGGCTGGTCTGACCAATATTTGGATTGACAGCCACTGTAAACTGAGGTCTAATTAATTCATCAAAAAAAAAGAAAATACTATGTGGTGGGCACAGCGCGCACTCGTTTCCGACGTATCGCTGGTCCACCGCTCAAATTGGGGTTGATCAACAAGACCGATGTGGATAGCGTTTTCCAAAATAAAGGAAATTTAAACACAAATTGAATGGATGTATGACATGCGCATGATTAGAAAGAGGATTCGGATTCTGGGTGTAATGATCGCATTGCTCGTAATACCGACATTACCTGCCTATGCCTATATCAATCCAGGCACGGGGAGTATGATTGTCCAGCTTATTGCGGCCGTTGTGCTCAGCGCCGGCGCGATGTTGGGTATTTTCCGGCAAGCGATCAAGAGGGTTTTCTTGAGAATCTTTAAACGACGAAAAAACAGTGCCGCAGAAAACAGTCATCCTGCTGACAGCAACAAAATCGAAGAATTGGACGTAAAGCATGATTCGCAAGAACGATGAGGTTAAAGAAACGCATGTAGAACTGAGTTCCTTCCGCGATCCTTGTGGTTTTCTTTTCTGGCAAAGTGATAGACTCTACCGTCAGATAAATCCTGCTGGTGCGCGGGACTACGATCTACTCATGACCGGTGGTCTTTATGCGGAGCTTGTCGGGAAAGGAAGACTGATCCCACATGCGGAGGATGAGATTGCCAAAAGTCCTGATGGCAGGGCCTATAGAATCGTGCGACCCGAGATGATACCTTACATTTCCTATCCCTATGAATGGTGTTTTGAACAATATCGGGACGCGGCTTTGCTAACCCTTGACATAGCACTGTGTGCCCTTGACAAAGGTATGATTTTAAAGGACGCAGCTTCATACAATGTCCAGTTTCGGGGTGGAAGCCCGGTGTTCATCGATACGCTGTCGTTCACCCGATATCGGGAAGGGCAAACATGGGATGCTTACGGGCAGTTCTGCCGTCATTTTCTCGCTCCGCTGCTCCTTATGAGCGGCGTATCGCCCTCCTGCGCGAAGATGACCGTACTCTATATCGACGGCATTCCACTTGAGCTGGCGTCGGCTATTATGGGCGGCAAATGGAAATGGCGGCCTTCGGTGTACCTGCACTTGTATCTGCACGCCCGGCAGGTGGTCGGCGCTTCTTCCGGCAAAAAAATCAAAAAAATCGCCATTCCGCTCATATCGCTTAAGACGATCATCGCCAATCTCCGCAAGCTCATCGCTAAGCTCAAGTCACCTCGTGGCGACACCGAATGGGCGGCATATTATGACACGATGCTGAATTATTCCGATGAGGTGTTCAAGTATAAAGGGGTGCTGGTGGCACGATTCCTGGATACATGCGACGCCAAGTCTGTCTGCGACATAGGGGCAAATCGGGGTGAGTTCAGCAAATATGCGGCGGAACGGACAGGCGGTCATGTCGTCGCATATGACGTGGATCACACGGCGGTAAATCAACATTATCTCTATGTTAGAGCAAACAAAAAAGCCAACGTCCTACCGCTGGTCATCGACCTCACCAACCCCAGTCCGGCCATCGGCTGGGCGAACGAAGAGCGAAAGCCGCTGGAGAAGCGGGCAAATTTCGACTGCATCATGGCTCTCGCTCTGATCCACCATTTGGCTATTTCCAATAATGTTCCGCTGGAAAAAGTGGCCGAAAATTTTTCACGTCTGGGGAGGCATCTGATTATTGAATTCGTGCCCAAAGAGGACAGCCAGATGAAAAAGCTTCTGCTTAATCGTGAAGACATCTTTGAAAACTAC
Source organism: uncultured Eubacteriales bacterium (assembly GCA_964537875.1). Lineage (GTDB taxonomy): Bacteria > Acidobacteriota > Aminicenantia > Aminicenantales > UBA4085 > JAPKZH01. The sequence goes on along the minus strand of CAZIDN010000013.1, from coordinate 19,621 downwards.
AACGAAGCAGGTTTCGAATCCGCCTTTGCGCGATATTTCGAGCTGGTAAAAAAAGAACCGATCACGGGTTCGACACGCATACTCTATCTCTACAAAACAAACAGCATGAAAGAGAAGAAATGCGTTCATGACTGATAGTGGCCGAGGTGTTCGTCAAAAGGCGTGGTGGTTTGCGAACCGTCTGCCGCTTCGGCGGTTCGGTTTGCTCCTCGCTGCCCTAATGTCGGTGTGTGCATATCCGGCTCTGTTTGTCTATTTTCATAATGTAAAGGAAGCGATCTTCGCTCAGGTTTTTGCGCCGATACTGATTTTCGTTGCGGTTGGGCTTAGCGCGTGGTTGGTCTTTGGTATCCTTTCCGGCAAGATGGCGAAAGGTGCACTTACTGCGCTGCTTTTCATGCTGGTTTTTATGAATTACTCGCTGATTGATGACAGCATCAGGAGGCTTGTCTCAGATTGGCGCTGGTGGCGGATCGCACCTGCCTTTCTTTTCCTATTTATCAATTTGGCGCTGGCCCTGCGAGTTTTTGTCACAAAGCCGGAGGCAGATGCCATTCTTACAAAGATAACGGTGAGCATCGGCTCGATCTTTCTGGCCTTGACCCTCTTCAATGTCTCTAGCGGAATATATACTCTGGCTAGCACTCCCCAGGTGGAGAGCCGGCCCGTAGTGACTGACTCCCTATGCACTGAAGAAGCGCTAGCTTTAAGCACCGCCGTCCCGCGACCAAATTTTTACTTCTTCATCTTTGACGAATACGCACGGCAAGATGTGCTGAAGAAATATACCGGCTACGACAATACGCCTTTTCTCAAAGGGCTCGAACGTAAAGGGTTTAACGTGAGTTATTCGAGCTATTCTACTTCAAGTTTCACGGGTATTTCAATAGGTAACTCGTTGTATTACTCCAATAAATACAAAACAGATCTTGAGACGATGGATGGCATTAGGCGTCCACCGCTATTTGAGGTTTTCAAGAAGGCGGGATACAAAATCTACTCGCTTTCTCCAATTTATCAAATCGATGAAGACCTGGTGGATGTCGTGTTAAAATCCACTACCGTTCTAGTAGCTCTCAGCATCGAGAAGACGGTTGTGGCCGGAAGTTTTATTGCCTATTTACACCGAAATGGTAATGAAGGCTTCAGGGCGGAGATGTTGAGCCTACTCAAGCAGTCGTCTGATATCGTGGAAGAATCGTCAGAGAATCCCAAATTCGTATTTTTTCATATTTTTTGTCCGCATGAGCCATTCGTTTTTGATGAGAATGGCGATCCGGTTGCTTATGAGAATATGCACAACTGGGCAGATACAAGGTATTATACCGGACAATTGCGTTTTCTATCCAAAAAATTAGACGAATTGACCGACACGATCCTCGAAAAGGATCCCGATGCGGTGGTGCTGATGCAATCCGATCATGGGGCTAGGTACTTTGGGGACATGAATGATCAGGAGAAGTGTGCTTGTTTTAATAGTTTGTATGTGCGCGGAAAAGATGTGGAAATCGAAGGGCTTTCGGCGATTAACACCCTAAGGCTGGCGTTGACTCATGCTCTTAGCATAAAGCTGGATACTCTGGGAGATTGAACGATAATGGTTTTTTCAGTCAAGCAAGCAAGACCTGTGGCCTATCTGCTCTTTATCATAGTTTTTGTCACGTACATGCTTAACGCGGACAGGGTATACAATACGCTAAGCGGTAAGTCCTATGCCGTAAAACTTCCTGATAATTTTTTATTGTACGCCAAGGGTGATCTGCAAATGGTTGCGGTTTTTGATTACTCTCCAGTCAACAATAAATTTGAAGAAGGGAAAGGGCTTCGGGGGGAATTTGTCAAGGTTGCGAATAAAAGCGGCAACGCAAAAATTCGCGTGTTCTTTAGATCGTTCGATGCTTTGTACGAAGTGATCGACAACCGCCGTTCGTTCTGGGCGCATTCAATAAAAATCGCGGTGAATTTCTTTACGTCCACATCCGGATTAGAGAATGGTATTTATCAAATAGGGTTGTACCTCTCCGATGATGAAGGGGAAAGATTTGTTTGGATGGATAGCTTTTTTGAAAGAGCCGCCGGCGGACCGGCGGAGTATGTTGCTCGACCGATCGCTCCAATTCCAGCCAGAGTCAGCGAAAATCTGAAGTTCGTTATTGAGCGAATCGACAAAGAAAACAAAGAATTCGTATTCCAAGGCTGGACGGTGCTCGACAATCGCGAGATGAATGATTACAATGCCTATCTAACAATCAAGGATTCAGACGGTATCTCCAAAACCTTTTACGCACCTCTTTATACGCGTATGGACATTGGTTCAATGTATAATGACCCCCGTGCGGCCAATAGTGGATTTCGATTCAAGGTTCGCCAAAATGAATTTGCTCCAGGAAAGCACGTGATAAAAGTTGGGATCAAGTCCCGCAAAACCGGCGGAGCCGTCGAGTCCGTGCAGACCGAGACAAGAAACTTCTGATACGAGGAGCGGGGAATGTCGTTCAGGCATAACGTATTCTGGAGCGTTTTGGCGGTCGCCGAGGTTATCATAATTCTGTTCATTTTGGGCCTTGTCGTGTTTGCGTCGAAACCGGAGCCAATATCCCTTAGCAAGGCCGAGATGCTTCCTCCGACGGACGTCAGCACTGTTGCTGCAATTACAGCTCCCACCCAGGAATCTCTTGGAGTGAAAATCTATATTGATGCTATCTATAGAATCGGCAAATATCAGAGGATACTAGGTTGGTTATTTGTTGAAAATCAGGAAGCCAGAGGCCAGGAGGTCTATGTCCAATTTGAAAAGCCGGACGGGACTGTTGTGCACTACACGACCTTCCCGGTGGAGCGACCCGAAGTGGGGATCGTCTTCAAGAATCCACTTTACAATGCATCTGGTTTTGCAGCGTTGATTCCATTGACGGATAAGATTGATGTTGATGCCTGTGCCGTTTGTCTGGTGGTAAAGAACGAGAGTGGAACGCATAAGAGCACGCTCTGGGAGACCGGAATACGGTTCAGTTCCCGTGCCGAGATCACGCCACCAGAACCGGAGTCCCAGGCGGTGAAATTCGATGTCGATATAAACGAGGACCGAAAAGAAGGCATGTACGGTTATCGTTACCTAACTGGCTGGGTTTATGTCACCGATCAGGAAACTAGAGGCCAGAAGGTCTATGTCCAACTTGAAAAGCCGGACGGGACTGTTGTGCACTACACGACCTTCCCGGTGGAGCGACCCGAAGTGGGGATCGTCTTCAAGAATCCACTTTACAATGCATCTGGTTTTGCAGCGTTGATTCCATTGACGGATAAGATTGATGTTGATGCCTGTGCCGTTTGTCTGGTGGTAAAGAACGAGAGTGGAACGCATAAGAGCACGCTCTGGGAGACCGGAATACGGTTCAGTTCCCGTGCCGAGATCACGCCACCAGAACCGGAGTCCCAGGCGGTGAAATTCGATGTCGATATAAACGAGGACCGAAAAGAAGGCATGTACGGTTATCGTTACCTAACTGGCTGGGTTTATGTCACCGATCAGGAAACTAGAGGCCAGAAGGTCTATGTCCAACTTGAAAAGCCGGACGGGACTGTTGTGCACTACACGACCTTCCCGGTGGAGCGACCCGAAGTGGGGATCGTCTTCAAGAATCCACTTTACAATGCATCTGGTTTTGCAGCGTTGATTCCATTGACGGATAAGATTGATGTTGATGCCTGTGCCGTTTGTCTGGTGGTAAAGAACGAGAGTGGAACGCATAAGAGCACGCTCTGGCCTGTAAGCGGCAGTAAAAAGGGTACGGAAACTGGCCCCTTTACTGCTCAGCGTCGTGTTATTGACCGGATAAATTCTTATAAAATCAGCATATTAAGCTGCGAGGGTTTTCTTTTTTCGATTTTCAAGATTTTCTAAGAAGAGCGCCAGCAGGCCGAAGAAGATCAATCCGAAGAAGCCGGCGACCAATACATACATTTTTTTTCTCGGGGCTACCGGACTCTTTGAGGGCGTGGGCTCCTTGATGAGCTGGGCGTAGTCGATTCTTAATTTACGTTCAGTGAGGAGCGCGATCTGATTTTTGATGTTTTCGCTGGTATTATTGATTTTGTCGATTTCGGTTTTGAACTTTTCGATTTGCGTGTCCAGTTGTTTGATGTCTTCACTTTTTTCTTTGACCGACAAGCGCAAGGATTCCTGGGTGATTTTTTCCACACTCAATTTTTCTTCCAGCGTGTTGTAATATCTAAGATTGTTCTGGACTTCATTGGAATAAAGCAAGAGACCGACGGCATCGCTCCCCTGACGTTTTTCCTCCAGGGCTTTTTTGAGTTGTTCCTCGATTTCGTCGATTCTTTTCTTGACCGATTTCATTTCTTCGGTGATATTTTGAAACCGGTCTTCAGAAATTTTTAATTTATTGGTGTCCGTCGAGATCCCCTCTTTGGTTTTTGTTTTCTGGATACCCAACAGTTTGATCTCGTTCCATTTGTCCTTAATGACAAATTCGTTCTGCTTGATCGCGTTCTCGTTCGTAGCTATCGCGGTATCGATGCCTTTAATTTCGACATCGATCTTTTTATCGAAATCACCTTTGAGGTGACGGAAGAGTGAATTTAATATTTTTATGGCTTTTTCGATGTCATTCTCTCGGACCCAAACTCTTACGAGTTTGGTGTCTCTGAGGTTTTCGGCTTTAATATCAGGAAATTTTTTAAAATCGATATTTAGCTCCGAAGCTAAAAGGTTATTGTAGGAGGCCTGATTGATCTGTCCAGCAACCTGTTTAGGATCAACAACAAAGACCTCTTGGAATTGCCCCTGTTCCGTTTGGATAAGAAATTTGCTCGGCTGCATGATCGCATCGACCTGCCAGACGGGTTTCATAAGAAAGCCGATGATAGCGGCAAGGATCGAGACAGCGATTGTGGAAAAAATAATCAGCCATTTTCTTTTCCAGAGGACTTCAAGATATTCCATAAAATTTATCTCTTCATAACGTTCGATTTGATTCATATGGCCCTCGGCGCTTTTAATAAAAGTAAGAAGCTATGATATAGGATCGGGAAAAAATATCAAGAGCGAATATTCTCACTTCTCTTTTCCCATGAATTCCAAGGCTAATTGATAGGATTTATAATCATCGAGTGGCTCATCGTTCATTTTTTGTCTTCGCCACCGAGGGCCTTCATAAGCTCCTCGGGCGAGCAGGTGGCCGTTCCGATTTTCGCCACGACCACACCCGCCGCCGCGTTGGCCAAGATCGCCGCCTCCTGGATCGTAGCCCCCGACATCAGTGCCAGGGCCGCCGTCGCGATCACCGTGTCCCCCGCTCCGGTCACATCGAACACTTCCCGGGCGTTGGCCTGAATGTGGACAGGCTTCTTCCCCTGCTCAAAAATCGACAGGCCCTGCTCCCCGCGTTTGATAATGAGATAAAGGCTCGACAGGCCGGCCAAGATCTCCTGGCCCGCTTTCTCCACCTCTGCATCCGAGCGGCAGGGATGGTGAACGATCTTTTCCGCCTCGATATGGTTGGGCGAGATAAAAGTGACGGGCGAATAAAGGTGGAAATTTTCGATCTTGGGGTCGACGAAGACCGGGATCAGTCTGCCCTTGGCGAACGGCAGCACGCGTTCCATGAGCCGCTCGGTGATGATCCCTTTGTTGTAATCGGAGATGATGAGGCCGTCGCATTTTTCTTTCCGGATCAACCGGACGATCTTTTCTTCCACATCAGGAGAAATGGCCTTTTTCCGCTCCTGGTCGACCCGGACAACCTGCTGGTGATGGGCGATGATACGCGTTTTCACGGTCGTCGGCCTGCTCGTATCGACGAAGATCCCTCGCCCCTCGCCGACATGCTTCTTGATCCACAACCCTTCTTCGTCCTCACCCACGACTCCCACCGGCAGCGGCCGTGCGCCAAGGCCTTCCAGGTTTTGGCTGACATTCCCCGCCCCGCCCAGGCACGACGTGCTCTTCTGGACCTCCACAACCGGCACAGGGGCTTCGGGCGAAATGCGAGACACGTTTCCCCAGATATACCGGTCCAGCATCAAGTCGCCCAGGACGAGGACCCGGCGGCCCTCGAAATTCTGGATGATGCGCCGCATTTTTTTTAAGTCGTATTTGATCATCGGATGTCCTTTCTTAAAGGAGCACGCAAAAATACCGGGTTGGAGAGGATCCAGGGAACGGCAGCATGGAGAGGCGATTTTTCTCTGAGATAGACTTCGGCGTGATACGCGCCGGCTTCTTTGGCTTCGAAGACCATCTCCTGCTCGCTCGACCGCAAGAGAATTTGGCCGTTGCGGACGAGCCGGGTCTCGTGGGCAAATGAAAAAGGAGTCCGGACACGGAGCTTCACCGGCCCGGTCGGCCCGGCCTCCCCGCGCTCAAGGTCCAATTCTGCGCCCATGGGGAATATTTTAACATCATTTTCGGCCCAGAAGTTAAATCCCTCAGCCTGGGCCGCGGCGTCGACGGCGTTGAAGAAACGGCCGGTGCGGAGGGCATCGAACACTTGCCGCCGGGCGGCCTCAAATTCCCTCGACAGCGGCTTCTCCAGCAAGACGTGAAGATGAAAAACGGGAAAGACGGACCCGTAAAGGAAATGGGCGTCGGCGCTGAAGTATCCGTAAACGCGGATCTGGCCGGAGACATTGTTCCGGCTGTTGAGCTCTTCCCACTTGCGGAGCGTTTGGCTGGGCGGGTCGATGATCCGAAGCAGCGTCAATTTCGGCTGGACGAACAGCGCCGGGAGATAGAGCAGGAAGCGGAGCGCGTTCTTTTGGATCATGGTGTCGGCATCGATGATCTCGATACCGGAGAATTCGACCGCTGATCCCCACGACCAGCGCGTCTTTGAATAGGGGTGGGCAATGATGGAAAAGCCGCCAAGGGCGTTGATTTCCCGGGCAGCCATTTCTGTGTTCTGGGAGAAATTGCGGGTCGGTTGGTCAAACTCCAGGCCGACCAAATGGCCGCGGCTGACGGACAGCTCCGACCCGGCGAGCACCAGCAGTCCGTCCTTCCATCCCTGGGAGGCGAGCGAGGCGTAATTCGGCTTCCCATGATCCGTCAGGATGATGAAGTCGAGGCCCGCGCCGGCGGCGATCCGGGCGATCTGGTCGGGAGTTTTTCTGCCGTCCGAGTATCGCGAATGGATGTGGTAAACGCCCTCAATCTCGCGGGACGGCGGGGCCGGCTCAGCCGGGGAGATGGCCGGCGCGGGGGCGGATGGGTAGGTCTTGAAACGGAGGACCTGCCATCCGAGCCAGCCGGCATAAACGAGCAGTGCCGCCAGGGCTGCTTTTAGAACGATTCTCTTCTTGCTCATTTTTGAGTAGGTTTTGCGGACAGGTCAGGGACAGGTTGGGGACATATGGCGGACGTTTCCGGGTCTGATCCCAAGGCTTGCCTAAAACGGGCCCGGGGAATGAGAGGAAGGGTCAGGATCAATAATAAGAGCGTAACGACCTCGGAATCGCCGAAGTTATACTCGAACAGGCCGGCCACGACAAACGCGGCCAGCGCGGCCAGCCCTCCCGCCGCCAGCGAGTCCGGCAAAGATCTCGGGCTGGCATAGCTTTTCACGAGTTTCAGCAATTGGGTGAACGCCCAGACGATAAAGACGGCCCAGGCCGCCAGGGTCACGATCCCCCGTTCGGCCGCGATCTGGATGAAGTTGTTGTGGAGGTGGACGTTTCTTTTTGCGCTTTCCCCGAGGCCGTACTTAGGGTTCTGGAAGACCATATCGACGGTGTCCGGGCCGGTTCCGAAGAGCGGAAAATCGCCGATGATCTTGATCCCGGCGTTGAAATATTGGACCCGCTCCCGGTTGGACGTGGCGCGAAGGCTGAAAATGCTCAGGGCGCGCTTCTTGACCGTCTCCGGGCTTACGACAAAGACGAGCCCGGCCAGCACCGGGACCAGGATGAGCGTTTTCGGTTTCCAGAGCAGCAAAATGAGGCACAGCCCCACGGCCAGGCCGATCCAGCCGCTCCGGGTCAAGGTCATGACAAGGGCCGCGGCAGCCAGGCAGAAGCCCGCTCCCCACAGGATTCTTATTTTTCCCCGCCCGAAGAAAACCATCCCCAGCGCCAGCGAGCCGAAAAGAAGCAGGAGGCCGGCCTGGGTCATATAATGGCCCATGAATCCCTTCACCCGCTCTCCCGGATAAGCCAGGAAAAAATAGTAAAAAAGGGAATAGAGTGTGCTGGCCAAGGCGGAGGCGAGGAGCGCATATACGACCAGGCCGAGATCCTTTTTTTTAGCAACGGCCGTATAGACGAGGGGCACGATGAGGAACAGGAGAAGGTCCCTTGAGTCCTTGAGGCTCATCTCCGGATTGACCGAGAGAAACGATGAGACGAGCGATAGCCCGGCATAGACGAGAAGGGGCCAAAAAAACGCCGGGAAGGTGAGGCGTCGTCTTTTCTGGATGAGCAGAATGACCAGGGCGATCAGGGCGAGGGCTAGAAACCCTTCGGTCGCGCTGATCGAGATGAACGAGAAGAGAACGGCGAAGGCGACCGCCAGGGTGGCCAGCACTTCCCATTGGTTTTTACCGCTGGTCAGCGCCCGGCCGATTGAAACAATATATTTTTTCATTGACTGATTAAGAAACGGCTATTATATCATGCCATTTCAATACATTACAAAATACCCGAAATTGATTATATGAAAGCGCTGCGGTACTTCGGGAAGAGGTTGTATAACAGGAATAAGGAGATACCGCAAGATGAAGACATATTATGGATGCGATGCCCACAAGCGATATTCGGTGTTTGCCGATCGACGAACGCTAACCCTGTCATCGCGAGCACCCATCGGGTGCGTGGCGATCTCATGATAAATAATTGAGATCACCGCGCTTCCCGCCGCGCTCCGCTCGCGGCTTCGGCTCATTGTGATGACATGAGTCTATCGGCAATTCTGGGAAAATAAGAGGAGGGAGAAAGAACCCTGATGAGTTTAATCCCTCGAGCCTCCTGGCGATGTCGAGGGGATTAAAAAATTCCGACACGCGGCAAAGACCTCATCGGGCGTTATGGAGCGCAGACAGCGGAAATCGGCGGTGACACACCGGCGCTGCTTGCAGGGGCGGCAGTCCATGGCCTTTTCGATGAGGACGGCCTTGGCTTGCCACGGCGCAAAGTGGGCGGGGAGCGTCGGGCCGAAATAAGCTACGATCGGTGTCGCGGTCGAAGCCGCGATATGCATCGGGCCGCTGTCCGGGCCGACAAAAAGCGCCGCGCGAGAGATAACCTCTTTCATTTCAATGAGATTGAGCTGCCCGACCAGAGAGATGATATTGTCCGACCCCGAAGCTCCGGCCGCGGCCAATCCCTCCAGGATGTCCGTCTCGGCTCTTTGATCGTTTTCCGAGGCCGAACCGACCATAACGATTTTTAGGCCGGGCAGCCGGGCCAGCCGCCGGATCAGGCCCGAGATATTTTCCGTGCCCCAGTCCCTGAATTCATTGCCGGCGCCGATGTGAAGAACCGCGTTTTTTGATTGAAGGGCGCCCCTGTCCTCGAGGATTTTCCGTATCCGCCGGACTTCTTCTTTTGTCGGATCGGGAAGAACGAGCGGCGGAATGGCGGACGCTTCAAAAGCAATGCCCAGGGCCCGCACGAGATTGGCGTGGTTTTCGACGCTATGGACAAAGCCGCCTTTGTCTCCTTCCTCCCGGCCCCTGGGCACACGAATGTCGTAGAGAAATCCTTTGTGCTTGATCCTGTAGCCGATCTTGAGGCGTGCCTTGGAGAAAAACGTGATCCAGGAGGCCCGCGGCCCGCCGTGAAAATCCAGGAGCGCATCGTAGCCTTCCGCCCGGACCCGAAGGATGAGCTTCACAAAATCTCGAAATTTTTGATTTTTTTTGACGACGATAACCCTATTCAAATAGGGATTGCCCTCAACCAGCCGCCGGAAAGGTTCTTCGACCAGATATGTGAGGGAAGCCCCGGGAAGCCGGGTTTTAAGGATAGCCACAGCCGGCGTCGTCATGATGATATCGCCGATGCGCCGCAGCCGGATGAGGAGGATTTTTTTGAGGTCGCCGGGCCCGGGGTCAGCTCTTGGTGGGCCGTTTTGGGTCAATCGTGGCCTCGTCGATAAGCATCACGGGGATGTCGTCCTTAATGGGATAGACGCGGTGGCATGTCACGCACTTCAGGCCTTTTTCGTCCGTGGTCAGCTTGACATCCGTTTTGCACAAGGGGCAGGCGAGAATCTCGAGAAGCTGAGGATCAAGCGCCATATTGCCTCTCCTAGAAACGAAATCAATCGAAGACAGAATATACCACAAGTCCGCTTGGCGTCAACCGGAACAGAAAGATGAATGGCCGGTCTTCATTGACAAAAAGCGCATCTTATATTCCGATCTAAAGCCACGGGAAATCTACAAAAAGATGACGACCGTGAGCCTGACGTTTGGCGAGCCGACCTCTATGGCCTTCGATGATTTGGTTTGAAATATCCCGTCGGCCCTTGGAGGAGTTGAAAAAGCCTTCGAGGAATTGTCAATATAAGAAGCCCCAGATCCACATGGGAATAGCTTTGCCGACGGGCAGATCGATATCGTCCCGGACGACGAAATCCGCTCGCTTTTTCTGTTTTGTTTTACCGCCGACCTCGATGGAGAAATCGTCGACGATCAAGTCGCCCCGCTGTTCGTCTGAAGCCGCGAATACTTTATGTCCCGCTTCCATGGCGATTCCGGCCACGAACGCCTCACGGATCGTCCCTTTGTCACCGCCGAAATAGGCATAAATTGAAGGCTCATAGAGAAATATCTTGCGGCCGGACGTATGGACCCGGCGGTCGCTTTTGATTCTGAGAATACGGATGATCCCCGCGGATTCCATCGCCTCTAAGAGAAGATATAGCTTTTCTTTGCCGAGGCCCCACTGGTTGCTGAGCGAGTTCACGGCCAGCGCCGGTATTTTTGAAACCGCCAGGTAGCCTACGACAGCGTTCATAAAGCGAAGATTGTTGTCGGAGAGTTGAGGGACGAGAAAAGGGATATCGGAGGACAGGGCTTTTTCGATCATGGACATGAGTCTTAGAGAATAAGTGGCCGCATTTTCGAGGAAGATCGGCCGGAAACCATGATCGAGATAGTCGCGGAAGAGTTTCAGGACATTCGTTTTTTTTAGGATGTTCGCTGCCTCAGATCCGGACTCGAAAGCATAGAGAACGGGATATTCCTCTCCCGTCATCAAGGCGATGAATTCCCGGAAAGAGAGCAAAGGCAGGCGGATGAAGAGGAACCGCCGAGAAAGATCTTCGATACCGCGCCGGAGGGCTAGACTGCTGCTGTCGGAGGCCCAGATCATCTTTCCCGGAAACGCATCATAAGCCGCCTTTAGATCTCGTGCCCAACTGGAGGCGTAATGGACCTCATCGATAAAAACACCTTCGTAGCCTTTCATGAATGCGGCTTCGATAAGATCATAAAGAGAATGCCCGGAGGTTATTGGGTTGTCGGCGGAAAAATATAAAATATGAGAGCTGCCAAGCCGGCTGAGGAGGAAGGTCGTTTTGCCCGTTCCTCGGGCGCCCGTTAATATGATGGCCCGGTCGGTCTCCTTGATGGCTTTAAAAAATGGCCTAAGAATTACGGGTTTGTAGAGCAGAAGTCTCTGCTGGATAATCTCTAATCGCTCGATGATGTCTTGCGCTTTCACTCGCCCTCCGGTTCTATCATAGAACTAAATAGCCCTAAATCGGTTCTATCATAGAACCAATATAAGGTTAACAGGTTTCAATCGCGAAAGCAAGCAAGCGATCTAATAAGAGCGAATCCAGTGATTGTTTTTTTGAAGAAAGGAAATTTGTCGAGAGGCGTCGGATTCTGATCGCGTTATTTCATCTCTTTTCGTAAGGCGGCTGTTTGGGCTTGACCGGGGGATTTTTCTCCAGGGCTTTTAAGACTTCCTGGATCGCCCGCTCGAGCTGTGGATCGATGCCTTTGGCCAGCTGGGCCGGATCGTCGATGACTTCGATATCGGGTTCGACGCCGTGGCCTTCTTTGAACCACTTCCCTTCCGGGTCATACATCCTGAACGTCGGGACCGTGACCGAGCCGCCATCGATCAGGGCCGGCGAGCCGCTCAAACCGATCAGCCCGCCCCACGTCCGTGTCCCCACGAGCGGTCCCAGGTTCGCTTTCCGGAAGTAATCCGGAAAGGCATCGCCTCCCGAACCGCTCCATCCGTTGATCAGCATGACTTTGGGGCCGAAGTTGGCGAACGGCGGCCATTGCCAGTTCAAACCGTCCCGCACGGCCCAGAAGGCCAAGGGCTTGCGGTCGAGCAATTCAATGAAGCGATCGGGGATCTGCCCTCCGTCGTTGAAGCGCTCGTCGATGATCAGCCCGGCCTTTTCATATTGGGCGGCGAATTGGCGGACGAGTTCGTTTTGCCCGTCAATGCCGGTGCTGGGAACATAGAGATATCCCACCCTTCCCTTTGTTGCCTCCTCGACGCGTTTTCTGTTGGATTCGATCCAGGCCAGATTTCTCAGGCGGGTTTCGTCGGTCAGCGTCTTGACGATGACCTTCTGGGCGCCCTCAAGGCTCGGCTTGCTGTTGACCGTCAATTCCACGGTCTTTCCGGCCAGCCCTTCGAAAGCCTCCCAGGGGTCCTCGCTGATCGCCAAGGGGGTGCCGTTGACGGCAAGGATGTAGTCCCCTTCCTTGACTTTCAAGCCCGACACTTGCAGGGGCGAACGGACTTCAGAATCCCAAGGAGCGCCGGTGATGGTCTTGGCGATTCTATAGGCGCTGTCGGCGATCTCCCAATCGATGCCGAGATAGCCGACGTCCCTGGTCGGCGCCTCGTCCGTATCGCCACCGCCGCGGTAGGTGTGCGAGGCACTCAGCTCGGCGATCAGTTCCCCGATCACGAAATTGACGTCCCATCGGGTCACGCAATTCTCAATCAATTTCCCGTACCGGTCACGCAAGCCCTTCCAATCCACGCCGTGCATGTTGGGGTCGTAGAAGAAATCGCGCTCCAGTCTCCAGACTTCATTGAAGATCTGCCTCCATTCGGCCCTCGGGTCCACGATCATTTCGAGCTGAGCCGTGGGCATCAACTTCTCCATTTTTTGACCCGGGGCGATATCCACGACGGCGAAATTCCCGCCCTTGCCGATCAGGATTTTTTTGCCGTCAGCGCTCACCATAAGGACGTCCGAGTCGTCGATGATCGTTTTTTCTTCGCGGTTTTCGAGGTCATAATAGACCACGGCCCTGTTTTTATTGGCCGCTCCCGTGTTGGGCAGCTTATGATAAATGAGTTTTCCGGAGACGGCGGCCATGTCTCTATAGTTGCCGGGGGCCGGCGGCAGGACGACCAGCCGCTTTTCGAAATTCTCTAAGGTGATTTTAACCTCTTTGGGTTTTTCTTTATCCTTGGCCTCCTCTTTGTCCGGCTCTTTTTCCGCTTTTTTCTCGTCTTTTTTGGCCGCCTGATCATCTTTTTTCGGCTCGTCCTTTTTGACAGCGGGCACGTCGTTTTTGGGCGCCAGGGGCGACGCCACATCCTCGGTCAGGGGGACGGCGGCGATATTCGTCGAGTTGGCATAGATGAAGGTATTGTCGACATCGCCGTAAATAGGATTGAAAGTCCGATCGGTCTCGAAATACAGATATTTCCCATCGGGGTCGAAGGTCGGATTGGCGTCTGCATAAAAACCTGAGGTCACTTGGTGAGCCCGGCTCGCTTTCACGTCGAATAAAAATATGGCCGTCTTACGCGTCTGGAGGTCCCGCGAATAGGCCATCCACCGGCTATCGGAGGACCAACTGGCCCGGAACGACTGAAGGCTGCCCTGATAGAAATAATGTGCCTTATCGACCTTCACGGTCGTATTTTTATCCAAATCGTAGATGAAGATCTCCATCGCCTTGTCGATAAAAGCGATCATCTTGCTGTTCGGGGACCAGAACAACTGGTATCTGTAGCCGGGCCCGTACGAGGTGAGCTTCTTCTCTTGGCCGGGTTTCTCCATGTCCCTGATCGTCAATTCGTACTCGCCCGATCGATCGCTCCAATAGGCCACGGACTTGCCATCGGGCGACCAGGAGGGATATCGCTCGGCGACCCCGGAGCTCTTGGTCAGGTTATAGACAGGCCCATCGACGGCCGGAACCGAAAAAATCTCTCCGCGGGCTTCGATGACGGCTCGCTTGCCGTCGGGAGAGAGCCAGCCGCCCTGGATCAGGCTCGAGACCTTGGTTACTTTCGGCATCAAGGTGATCTCATCCGTCACCAATTTCACCTGGACCGGACGATATTTCTCATCGGCCAGGCTCAACAGATACAGCTCGCCGCCGTTCTCGAAAACGATATCCGCGGGCCCGAGGGAAGGAAAGTGGATGTCGAATTCGGTGAACTTGGTGATCTGCTTGTTCTCTTTTGTCACGAGGTTGTGGGACCAGACGTTGGCCCTCATCTCCGGACCGCGGTCGGACAGATAATAGATTTTGTTCCCGGACCACATCGGGAATTCATCGTTGGTGGCGCTCCGGGAGATATTCTCGGCCGTTTTTTTCTCGAGGTCGAAGATCCAGATGTCCGCATGCCAGCCGCCGCGATACCGTTTCCATGTTCGGAAGGCCTGGCTGATCGGCGTATAGGCGATCTTTTTTCCGTCAGGCGAAAGAGAAGCCATTTCGCCGTAGGGAATGGGCAGCTTCTCCGGCAGCCCCCCGCTCTGGCCGACTTTATAGAATTGATTGAATCTCTGCTTTCCGCTGTTCATGGACGAAACGAAGAGCAGGTTTTTTCCGTCGGGATACCAATCGATCAATCGGTCGGTCATCCCATGGTGGGTCACTCTTTTCGGAATGCCGCCCAGGGAAGGCATGACATAGACATCGAAATTGCCGCCGTAAATGCCGTTGAAGGCGATCTCGGAGCCGTCGGGAGAAAATTTGGCGTAGAGTTCTTGTCCCTCGGGAGAGCTGAGCTTTAGCGCCGTGCCGCCGTCTTTGGGCACAATCCACAGGTCCCCACCGTAGGAGAACACGATGTGCGTCTTGGACACATCCGGATTCTGCATCATTCGGGCATTGACCTGGGCCTGGATGAAGACGACAAGGCAGAGGATCATAACAGCCATAGCCAATAATTTTTTCATATTTCACCACCTTTGTGTAATTTCAAGGACAAGAATAAAGAGGCAGAATGTCCATTCATCGTCAGGGCGATTTGCATCCTTGAGTTTTCGCGGCCCGGATCGAAAATCTCAGGGGCCATCTTACACTCGCCCCCGAACTGCTGTCAACGGCGCGCTGGTCGTTCATTGACAAAAGGCGCCTAATGGATTAAAACCAGAAAAAATGAGGTTTGTTTTCTTCGGCGCCTACAATCCGGCCTATCCGCGGAATGCGGTGTTACGGCGCGGGCTGAAACTGGTCGGAGCAGAGGTGCGTGAATGCCGGGCCCCGGCGAAATTTAAAGCCTGGGCGCGCTACCCCCTTCTCCTTTTTTCTTGGGGCCGCATCCGGGATGGTCACGGGATGGTCCCGGGGCGGTTTCCTGGTTATATATTCGTCCCTGAGTTTTGCCAGAAAGATGTTCCTCTGGCCAAGCTTTTATCCCTTTTGACTTCTAAAAGGCTCATTTTCGATCCGCTGGCTTCCCGGTATGAGACAAAAATCATGGATTGGAAAAGAAAACCGGCTGATTCGCCCTCGGCTTGGTGGAATCTAAAGATCGACGGGCTGGCTTTTAGGCTGGCCGACCTCGTCCTGGCCGATACGGCTGCGCATAAAGACTATTATTGCCGGAAATACGGGGTTAAGCCTGGGAAAGTCGAAGTCCTGCCGCTTGGCTATGACGATGAGCTTTTCAAGGCAGGAAATGTCCCCGGAGGCTTTTCCGGCCTGTCCGCAAAGCATCCCCCGATGGTTCCCGAATCCGTTGCGAGGAAGTTTCACGTCCTTTTTTTCGGGTCGTTCCTTCCTTTGCACGGGGCCGAAGTCATCATCGAGGCGGCGAACATTGTGGCCGGCCAGGACCCCTCGGTCAGGTTTCGCTTGGTCGGATCCGGCCAGACGCTTCCCGAAATCAAAGCCGTCGCTTCCGGGCTGCAGAACGTCGATTTCCTGGACTGGCTTCCTCAGGATGAGCTGCCGCGGGCGATCGAAGCCGCGGACGTCTGTCTCGGGATTTTCGGCCGCACCGAAAAAGCGCAGCGGGTCGTGCCCCACAAGATCTTTCAATCGATGGGCATGTGGAAACCCGTCATCTCGGCCAGGACCCCGGCGGTCGAGGAATTTTTTACCCACCGAAAGAATATCTATCTCTGCGATGAGCCGCTTCCCCAGGCGCTGGCCAATGCGATCCTCGAGCTAAAAAATGACACGGCTTTGGGCGAGCAAATCGCCGCCAACTCCCACAAGCTAGTCAGAGACAACCATTCACCCCTGGCCGTGGCCGTCCGGCTCGTCGAAATTCTCAGAACGAGGTTCCATTGAATCGAAATGGATAAAAGAATCAACAGCCGTCCCCTCAACCTCCTTCCTTTCAGAGGGCGCATTGCGGCGTTAGCGGCGACCCCCTCCTTCCTTGCCGCCATTTCCGACTGCCGAAAGCTCTTGGCGAGCCCGGCCGCGGAAATCCTCTTGGACAGCAGGAATAGGGTCGGCGCCGTGTCGATCCCGCTCGGAGCCGGGAGGGCCTCGACGGTCGTCATAAAAGAATATTATTCCTTTGGCGTCAATAAACTAAAAAGTCTTTTCCAGGCTTCCAAGGCGGCCAAGGCCTGGCGGGGAGCCTGCGCCCTCCTCGAACGAGGCCTGGAAACGCCCTTTCCCCTGGCCTGGATGGAAGAACGAAAGCGCGGGTTTGTTGCCCAGAGCTTCTTCCTGAGCGAGAGAATTTTCGGCGGCCGCGAGATCCGCCATCTCTTCAAGGAACTCCCCGAGGAAGAGCTTCAGCCCCTCCTCGCCGGCCTCGCCCGCACGCTCCGCATCTGCCATGAGAGGGGGATTCTCCACCGGGACCTCTCGGATGGAAACATCCTGGTCAGGAAGGATGACGGACCCGGGGGCGATTTCCACTTTTATTTTCTCGACACTAACCGTATCCGCATTCGTTCGCAAAAAAAAATCGGCCTCCCGGCCCGCGCCAAGAACCTCATCCGCTTGGGCATCCCGGCTGCGCAGCGGCGTTACTTTTTAGAGCAATATGCCGGCCGCCGCGGAGAATCGCCCTCACCGGTATTCATTTTCTGGTACCGTCTGAACAAAACAATCTTCACGGGATATCTCGGTCTGAAAAAAACGCTGAAGCTCAAAAAATTAGCGCGCAAATTGAGGATCCAATGATCATTCCTCCACATCATGAGGAGCCGGCGAGATGAAGTATTCATTTGAATGGAATGAGTTCGCCGACCAGCCCCATAACGTGGCGCCGAGGTCTGAGCGGACGCGTCACCATTTCAAGCATTGGCGAACCTACTTTTCACTGGCCGCGGCCGACCTCCGCTACGGACTCCCCGGACTGTGGCTCTATCGCCGCTACCGGAGAAACATGTATCGGCAGCGCGTCCGGATCGACCCGAGCGCTTTCGCCGTTTCCGTTTCCCCCGCCGCTCTACCGGTGTCTGATAAAAGCGGCGACGTCATCGAGCTTTTGAAGGCGGCGGGCGTCCAAGAAACGCTGGTCCGGATCCCCTCCTGGGAGAGAGGCAGGCTTGATGCCTACGAGAGATTTGCCGCCCGCCTTCATGCCCACGGTTTCGGCTTGACCATCGCCGTGCTTCAGCGTCGCGAAGATGTTTTTGAGGAGGCGGCCTGGGCCGGTTTCCTGGAGGACGTTTTCGCCCGGTTCCGCCCCTTCTGCCCGAATTTTGAGGTCGGGCATGCCTGGAACAGGACCAAATGGGGCGTCTGGGATTACACGGAATATCTGAAGCTGGCCCAGCCTGCGGTGCGGCTCCGCGAAAAATATCGGGCGACGCTTGTCGGCCCGGCCGTGATCGATTTTGAGTTCCATCTCTATCCGCCGACCGTGAGCCGCCTGCCGTTCGATAAGATCAGCTCGCTTTTGTACGTGGACAGGGTGGGGGCGCCGGATAACGGGCAGTTCGGCTGGACGACGGCCATGAAAGTGGCGCTGTTCAAGGCGGTGGCGGACGTCTCGGCCGGCCGCGATTGCGATTGCTGGATCACCGAGGTCAACTGGCCGCTCCGGGGGACCGGAAAATTCTCGCCGGCGTCGGGAGAGCCCAACGTCACGGAGGAGGAGCAGGCGGACTACCTTGTCCGCTATTATCTCATCTGCCTGGCCGGCGGGCTGATCGAGCGGGTCTTCTGGTGGCAGCTGGCGGCCCCTGGATATGGGCTCATCGACAGCCGGGAGGAGCTGTGGAGGAAGCGGCCGAGCTATTTTGCTTTTCGAACGATGTCCGGGATTGTCGGCGGCAGCACGTTCGTCGGGAAAGCGGAGAATACCGAGAGGGCCGGCGGCGAAATCTTTTTATTCGAGAAACAGGGGCGGGATTTTGCCGTGTGCTGGGCCAAGGGCACTCCGTTTGAGCATGAATTTTCGCGTCCGGTGGAGCGCATCTTAGACCGGGACGGGAAGGATTTAGAGGTGCGTCCGGGACGAATAAAGATCGAGGGGAGCCCAAAGTATGTTTTCTTCGGATGAGAGAAAAACAAATGGGAGTGCTGACGCGGCATCGTCCCCGAACAATCCCGGGACGATCCTCTCGGAGCCATCGTCTTCAAAATTCACAGCCGACGGAGTAAGGGATTACGAGAAAAGGCGATATCGCGGAATCGACCAGAGGATCGTCCACGCCAGGGAAATCCGGATCCTCAAAATAATTTTTCGATCTATCAAGGGAACATGGTCCGATCCTGGTCCCGTCCTGGATTTACCGTGCGGATTCGGACGTTTTTCAGGCTTTTTGCTGGGGCAGGGGCTTGGGATCGTCAACAGCGACCTCTCGTTCCATATGGTGAAGCGCGCCTGTCAGAAAATAGAAGAAGCCGGGGGGGCAGTGAGCGGCGACGGCAGCGTCCCTGGGCCGTCCTCGAAACACGCCTTGGGCGTGGTAGGGAATGCCAAGCAGGGACTGCCGTTTCGAAAAGACGTCTTCCCCGTCGTTTTTTCGATTCGGTTTTTTCACCATGTCCACGATCCTCTGGACAGAGAGACGATTCTCGGAGAATTCTTGCGGGTTTCCTCGGCGTGGGCGGTCGTCTCTTTTTACCGGATGAACGCGCTCCATCTCTTCCAGCGCCGGCTGAGACGCCTGGTGAACAAGAGCCGAACACGGATCAAAATGATCGAGCCCGGCCGTTTCGAGAAGGAAGCCGAAGCGGCGGGCTTTGAGGTGATGAAAGTTTATCCGCTCATCCGCGGCGTCCATGCCTACCACATCGCCCTGCTCAAAAAACCGCCACTGGATTGAACCCAGGCCCATCCCCAAAAGGCCTTCCGAGATCATAGGAACGCGTGAATTTATTGTTGCGATCCGATGAAGTCGTTACGGTAGCAAATATGGGATTTCAAAGAGGGGTGGGAATCGCCCTGAGGCCCCCCTAGCGGAGGGGGGCCCCGTCGGCTTTTCGACGGGGGGAACCGACGGGACTGGTTC
>CAZIDN010000012.1:0-72603 GCA_964537875.1 uncultured Eubacteriales bacterium | reverse complement strand
GACGGCCTAAGCGCCGCCCATACATTGTCACTTTATTTATTACGTTTGTATTAGTATCAAGAAATCCAAGCGAAAGTCAACTCGAAGTGTTTCTTATTCCAGTGTGGAAGGAAATAGGCGGCTCACCTTAAGCTGGGAAATGGAACACATAACACAAGGGATGCGCCGTGAAAAAAAATCGAAATCTCATTCTGTTTTGAGATAATACCGAAGTCCTGGAATGTCCGTAGATTTCGGCTATCGCGACCTCAAATACTCCAAGCTTAAGATCTATACTCTCCATACCACCAGGTATTCATTTGTGTGATGATTCATATTTTTTTGTCGAACTTGGGCTAGAAAGCGCATTAAAGAAAAGTCTCGTATGATTCGATATATCTTTATTCACAGTGCGTTTCATATTCCATCTAACCGATTGATTATTAAGGAAAAATCATAAAGCAGCGAATTCCTTAATATCCATCTTATTTCCTCAATGAGATAATGATATATTTTGCCTATAAAAAATTCGTATGAACTCAAAAAAATATCTTGACAAGCACTATAAAAATACGTAAGAGTTATATTGCCATAAATTATTATTAAAGGAGGAGGGGCAATGAAGCGTTTCTTTCTTTTTGGAAGCATCCTTTTCTTGGCTTTGTCATTCGTCTTCATCCAACGGGGATTCCTGCAGGACAGTCAGGATAGAATCCCCCCGCAAAATGTTGTCGTCACTCCCAATGAGCCGGTCGACCCGGAGACCGCTCAAAAACTCGCAGACATCAAGTACTTCCGTTCGATCGGGGACAACGCCAAAGCGGTCCAGATATTGAATTCGATTCCCCGGAACGTGGCAGCGGTCCCGTCGCTTGACAAGTACGAGACTGGGGCCGGCCCTACCGTTACGCCTGTGGACAACAGGGACAGCGGCAAAAAATTATTATCGGTCGAGTGGGCCACATCCGATATCCCTGTCACTACCGGCACTAACATGGAGAGATCTCCCTCTACGGAAGTCCGCTACAACTCCGTCAACGATACCGAAATGTATCATGCCTGCGAATACTGGACTGGCAGTGCCCCTGACCAGATCAAGCTGACGCGTAGCATGAACCACGGCGCGAACTGGTATCAGGCATGGCTGTTCGACTGGTCAACCTATGAATTGTCGTTACCCAAGGCCAAGCAGATTCACAACGATTACCTGGGCGTCGTTTTCCAGCGAAAGTTCTCTGCTTCGGATAGTGATATTTGGATGTGGCGGCCAAAAGCCACTGATTTCTCGGAATCTACCAACGTCTATATAGACAATAGTGGTGCGACCTTAGACGTCAGGCCCGAAGTTGCCTCGGATTATCCGTACTTTGATCCTGCCTGGGTTTACGTCGTGTATTACCGGCTGGCGGGAACTTCGTCAAAATTGATGTATGCCCGGAGCACGAACGGCGGCACGTCTTTTGGAACCCCTGTGGCAATTGTAAACTTCACCTCTCAGCCCTCTAACCCTGATTCGTCGATATATTATATGGCTGGCGAGCTGTGGGTAGCTTACACCTACAACAACACCTTCGGAAAAAGCAGCATCGCCCTTATCAAGTCGGCGGATTACGGTTCTACTTGGAGCACTCCCGTAACGATTTGGAGCAACTCCGGTTTGCCCGCCCTCTACCCCGGGATCACGGGCGCTACGACAACCAGGGCCTGGATAATCTACAATGTCGACTATACCACGGATTGGGATACCTACTATCACTACACAACGGACGGAACAAACTGGTACCAGGGTTGGTTTGAAAGTAGCGGTTCCTATACCACAAGATATCCCTCGATCAGGTATATG
Organism: uncultured Eubacteriales bacterium; assembly: GCA_964537875.1. Classification (GTDB taxonomy): domain Bacteria; phylum Acidobacteriota; class Aminicenantia; order Aminicenantales; family UBA4085; genus JAPKZH01. The sequence continues at coordinate 70,781 of CAZIDN010000012.1, read as the reverse complement.
GGGGGATCATATGTTTATGCCGCGTATCAGTACCTGCCGAATCAGCTCATTGTTCAAAAAACACTGTATACGAGCCCCACGGCGTGGACGAACCTGGGAAACATCAAGAACAGCACGAACACCCTTACGGCGGACATCCCTGCGCTCCTGGTGAGCACCAATCCGACCGGCAGCTATCAAGCTTCGGTCGGCTGGATCCACCAGTACTCGGTCTCCGACTACGACGCCTACTTCGATGCGGAGTGGCTGCCCTGGGCTGAAGCGGCGGCGATGGGCGTTACGCCGACGTCGGGATTCACTTCATCGGGATTGGCCGGCGGCCCCTTTAGCCCGGCGAACACGGATTATCTCATCCAGAATACGGGCGGGGCCGGAATGAACTGGACGGCGGCGAAGACGGCGTCGGCGACCTGGTTGACGCTATCGGCGACCAGCGGCTATTTGAGCGCCGGCAATGCGGCGACATTGACGGCATCGATTAACAGCCTCGCCAACAGCCTGCCGGCCGGGTTGTATTCCGCCACGATCACGTTCACGAACACGACCAACGGCGTTGGGAATACGACAAGGAGTGTTACGTTATACGTGAACGCGGCGCCTACGCTGGTCGTAACCCCGGCGGAAGGGCTGACCTCCCAGGGATTGCCTGGCGGGCCGTTCAGCCCATCATCTAAGGTCTATACACTCCAGAACACGGGTGGGGCTTCTTTGAACTGGACGGCGGCCAAGACCAAGACCTGGGTGACGCTGTCGGGGACAAGCGGCACCCTATCCTCGGGAGGATCAACCAACGTAACCGTCTCGATCAACAGCAACGCGAACTCCCTGTCCATAGGGGAGTATACCGACACAGTGACGTTCACGAATACGACCAACGGAGTTGGCAATACGACGCGGCCGGTGAACCTGACCGTCGGGCAGAAGATGTGGATCACAGTCCGGGGGACGGACAACTGGCTCTACTCGAGGTCCATGAACCAGCTGGAAGCACTGAGCAGCTGGGCCAAGCTTTCGGGCATGACCGACACCACGCCGGCAACAGCGATGTTCAACAATAAGTTCTACGTCATCGTCAAGAGTAGCGCTGATACGAAAATCTGGTGGAACCGGATGGACAGTAGCGGAGTTTGGGGATCATGGCAGGCCATGGATGGCTTGACGGGGGACAAGCCTTCCATCGCAGTCTTCAACAACCGGCTCTACATCGCCGTCCGCGGGACAGACGACAAGATATGGATTCGGTACATGAACACTGCAGAGACGTTCTATCCCTGGTCGGCCGTATCGGCTGGTCTAACCTCCGTCCCGCCTGCGATCCAAGGCTTTAACGACAAGCTCTACCTCGTCGTTAAGGACGCCGGCGACAACAAAATCTGGTGGACCAAGATGGATACAGCGGGGACGTGGTCGTCGTGGAGCCTGATGGATGGCCTGTCCCCATCCACAGCAGCAATGACGGTCTTCGAAAACCAGCTTTACATTGCCGTGCGGGGCGCAGATGACAAAATATATTACCGGTCCATGACTGCGGCCGAGCTATTCACCACCTGGGGAGCGACGGCAGGCCTTACCACCCTCTCGCCGGCGATCGAATCCTTTAATAGCAAACTCTACATGTGCGTTAAGAGCAATATCGACACCAAGATTTGGCGGAACTCCATGAACACATCGGGAGTCTGGAGCGGTTGGGCGCTGATGGACGGGTTGACGCCGTCTACCCCGTCGCTGGCCGGACCGATTTACTAAGGAAATCGTCGGCCGGCCGTTCTAAGAACGGCTGACGGAAGGCCCTGCCGGCTGTCTCTCTGCCGGCAGGGCCTTTTTTATTTGAGAGGGATAACCTCTTTAAGCCGCCTCTTGATTTTTCTCTTCATCGCTCACTCTCCTAAAGGCCGGATTTGAAAGCGGCTTATATTTCTACTACAATTCCCCCCCGAAAAGCCAACCGGCCAGAGAGGCGCTTCCGCGCGGGGAAAAAACGGGGGGGTGATATTTTATGGTCCCCTATCCCCCTCAAAGGCGATTGACAGGACACCTTGCCGACTGTCACTATGGCAAAGTGGAGTTCCCATTCGAGAACACGCAGGCCTCCAGAGGAAATCCCGCGACCATGTGGGCAATGGATTTTCGACTAAATCTATGAGCATGGATGGCCTCTTCTGGAGGTTGTCGACCTTAACGGGAAAATAAGGAGAGCGTCCGATGAAAAAAACAACTTTAGGCTTTCTCATCCTGCTGGTTTTGATCACGACCGTAACGGCGTCCCGGATGCCGGCGCAACAGGGGTATCGTCCCTTCGGCGGAATCGCGCTTGCGGATAGCCCGACGCCCGTGAATGTCTCTTTATCGTCTACGGACTCGGACTGGCCATGCCTGGGAGTGGACGGGAACGGCGCGGCCTATGTTGTCTGGATCGAGCATCAGTTCCCCCGAAATTTCTATTTCTCGACCAACAAAAACGGTTCGTGGTCGACGCCTGAATGGGTCGAACAGATCCAATACGACGCAGAAGAAGCCGGATACCCCTGGATGTCCGTCTCTCCTTCCGGTGCCTGCCATCTCGTTTTCCAGGACGGCCGGGTCGTTTCCTACGATATCTATCACCGCGCCTATGCAAGCGGATGGGGTACGACGACAAACGTCAGCAATAACGACGGGGGATCCGCGTATTCCGGCGTTGCGGTGAGCCCGGTGGATAATTATGCCTATGTTGTCTGGCAGGACGGCACAGGCCGTGAGTGGGGATGGAATATCCTGTTGAGATATCGAAGTCCGGCAGGGGGCTGGTCTTCGACTCAGATGACTCCCTTTGAGGGATACATGCCGCAAATCGCCATTGATGCCGCCGGAACGGCCCATCTGATGTGGACGACAGGCTGGGGCCGGACCTTGTGGTATTCGAAAAACCAGACGCCCCAGAACGCCAGCTCCTGGACTCAGCCCACCCTAATCAAAGGGGATGTGGGCGAGGACTGGAGCTATGCCAAGGTGGCCTCTGACAACGCAGGAAATGCCTACGTTATCTGGATGGATGGGACTGTTGGAAACGACGAGATCTTTCTCAGGAAAGTGAACAGCAACGGTACGTTGGGACCGGAGATCAACGTGTCGCAGAGCGCCGCCAATTCCCAAGAGGGCGCGGTCGCCGTGGACAAAAAAAATGGCAACATAATCATAGCCTGGAAAGAAAACAACGATATTTATGCCAACGCCTTCCTCGGAGGAATCTGGAGCGGCCCCGGCAATATCACCAATGGCCTGGCGCCGTCCAAGATGCCGAGTGTCGCCGTGGACAGCTTCGGAGGAGCCCACCTGGCTTTTTCGGCATATGTCAATGGGAACTGGGAGATCCTGTACATGGTCGAAGCGGCGGCGGCGATGGCTGTTACGCCGACGACGGGATTCACTTCGTCGGGATTGGCCGGCGGCCCCTTTAGCCCGGCGAACACGGATTATCTCATCCAGAATACGGGCGGGGCCGGAATGAACTGGACGGCGGCGAAGACGGCGTCGGCGACCTGGTTGACGCTATCGGCGACCAGCGGCTATTTGAGCGCCGGCAATGCGGCGACATTGACGGCATCGATTAACAGCCTCGCCAACAGCCTGCCGGCCGGGTTGTATTCCGCCACGATCACGTTCACGAACACGACCAACGGCGTTGGGAATACGACAAGGAGTGTTACGTTATACGTGAACGCGGCGCCTACGCTGGTCGTAACCCCGGCGGAAGGGCTGACCTCCCAGGGATTGCCTGGCGGGCCGTTCAGCCCATCATCTAAGGTCTATACACTCCAGAACACGGGTGGGGCTTCTTTGAACTGGACGGCGGCCAAGACCAAGACCTGGGTGACGCTGTCGGGGACAAGCGGCACCCTATCCTCGGGAGGATCAACCAACGTAACCGTCTCGATCAACAGCAACGCGAACTCCCTGTCCATAGGGGAGTATACCGACACAGTGACGTTCACGAATACGACCAACGGAGTTGGCAATACGACGCGGCCGGTGAACCTGACCGTCGGGCAGAAGATGTGGATCACCGTTCGGGGGACGGACAACTGGCTCTACTCGAGGTCCATGAACCAGCTGGAAGCTCTGACCGGCTGGACCAGGCTTAAAAATGGCATGACCGACAGCACGCCGGCGACAGCGATGTTCAACAACAAGTTCTACGTCGTCGTCAAGAGTAGCAGTGACACGAAAATCTGGTGGAACCGGATGGACAGTGGCGGAGTTTGGGGGTCGTGGCAGGTCATGGATGGCTTCACGGGGGACAAGCCTTTCATCGCGGTCTTCAACAACCGGCTCTACATCGCCGTCCGCGGGACAGACGACAAGATTTACGTCCGGTACATGAACACCGCGGAAACGCTCTATCCATGGCAGGCCGTTCCAGGAGGCCTGACTTCAATCCCGCCCGCGATCCAGGGCTTTAACGACAAGCTCTACCTCGTCGTTAAGGACTCCGGCGACAACAAAATCTGGTGGAACAAAATGGATACAGCGGGGACTTGGTCGTCGTGGAGCCTGATGGATGGCCTGTCCCCATCCACAGCAGCGATGGCGGTCTTCAACAGCCAGCTCTACATTGCCGTGCGGGGCGCAGACGACAGACTGTACCACCGGTCCATGAATACGTCCGAGCTATTCACCTCCTGGGGATGGATGGCAGGCTTTACCACCGTCTCGCCGGCGATCGAAGCCTTTAATAGCAAGCTCTACATGTGCGTCAAGAGCAATGTCGACACCAAGATCTATTGGAACGCCATGAACACATCGGGAGTCTGGGGCGTTTGGACACTGATGGACGGGGCGACGCCGTCTACCCCGGCGCTGGCCGGACCGATTTACTAGGGAAATCGTCGGCCAGACGTTCTAAGAACGGCTGACGGAAGGCCCTGCCGGCAGAGAGACAGCCGGCAGGGCCTTTTTTATTTGAGAGGGATAACCTCAAGATCACCCAAGAAAAGGTTCCGGTCCTGCCGCCGGTCCGGGGCATAGAGGTCGTTGAGGAATTCCACGCTGATCACGTGATACCCGGGCCCGGTTTCCAGGGGGGAAAATACGAGCGGCCGCCAGGTCTCCTCTTCGAGCATCGTGTCTCCGATGAGCCGACCGTCAATCCGGATGCGGACGAGGGGGCCGATCCCAAAAGCGAGCGTCCCCCGGAGGCGGAGGCGCACAGCAATGCGGGTGGCCGCCGTCTGGAAACGCATCCGGTACATTCCGTTCGTATTAAGCTCGGCGCCTTGGGGTCCCTCCCAGAACTTGGCGGGGAGCGTTTCAGCAGGCCCTCTCCGTTCCGAAGTGATCTCGGAGGGGAAACGGAACCAGCCTTCTCCAAGGCCCGCCCCGATTGCTCGCGGGTCAGACACGCCCAGGATTTTGCCCGGGTTCCAGACGTGGCTGGTATGGAAAACAAAAAAGAGCCTCTTATCAAGAGATGTCTCAACAGAATATTCAAAATTTACCTGGCCCGGACGATAGAAGTTGATCTCCTCGAGGAGACGCTCAGGATTGAAATGGCGGTCGGCGAGATAAATGCTGACGCGGACCGGTTTTTCTCTCGTATCGGGATGGGAGACAATCACGGGCAAGACGAAGACTGGGCCCAGGTTGCGGACGCTAAAGCCGGCAGATTCTCGCGTCCAGCGGAACACCAGCCCGCGCTTGTCTGTTTCTTTTTCATAAAGGCCGAAATCCCGGTCCCGGTCCGAAGCCTCGGCCTCGCGGGCTGGCGACAGACTGCAGACGGAGTTCCATAAGTGAATTGCCGCATAAATCGCGACCGCGAGCATTGGCCAGGCTTTTAGCGCAGAACGCTGTTTCCGAAGATCAGCCGTTTCTCCTGGGGCGGATAGGCCGGCAAGCGCCAGGGCGACAAGGAGCCAGAATAAGTAAGTAATCTCGGGATTTCCGATATACGTGTGAAAGAAGAATCCTGTAAAGATGGCAGCTATCCCACTCATGGCCCCCCGGAAGATCCACCGCTCAGCCATACCATTTGCACCCGACTGCCGCCATACTCTCTTTAGGCAACGGAAAAGTCCCAACCATAGCCAGATCATCATCGCCAGACCTAAGGCTCCCATCTCCGAGCCGACCTGGAGGATATAATTTAGCGCGGAATCGGTGGATTGAACCTCTAAGCCCATCCGCTTGAAATAATTAGGAAGCTCGATAATGTAGGCACCGACGCCCACTCCTGTGATGGGATAATCCCTTAACATTAGACCTGCAGCTTTCCAGAGCTGGAGCCGGAAGTTAGCAATACGGTTTAGGGACGTGGTATCCGAGATGGATTCCATATCCTGACGGATCCTCTGCAAGAGAATCCCCCGTCCTCCAAGCATGTAAGCACCGATAATGAGGAGAGCAAGCACGGCAGCCAGGGGAAAGACCTTCCGGAGTTTATGCCCTGAAGATGGCGCCGGCTCTATGGCGGAGAGGATGGAGAACGTCCCCAGCGAGACGGCAAGCGCGAGCAGGCTGCTTCTCGATCCAATGAAGGGAAGAAGGCCGAGGGAGAGCACAATAAGGCCGCTGAAGAAGAGCCTTTTTCGCCCCCGGAAATGGAGGGCAGCCGCCAGAAACAGCGGCAGGCAGGCCGTCACATAAGCGCCGAACGCATTGGGATCGGTGAATGAGGCATTGATCTGGCGGAGCCTCGTCCAAAACGGTGTGTTGCCTAAGTCCGGAGCGAAGATACCCTGAGCAGCACCAAACAGCAGAGAAACGAAGGTGGTAGCCGAAACCAAGACGACTGTCCGTATCTTCCATCCGGATAGCCTCGATGTCCGGACGAAGGCACCGAAGACGAAGAATCCCGTGAGGTAGTTCAGGGCTGCAAAAATATCGCTCATGAGGGCGCCGCCGGCCCTGACGCCGGTGACATTAACTTGAAATTCGCGAATGCTTCCAGAGACCAAAGGTACAAAATCTGTATAACGCCAAAAAGTCACGATTGCAGAAATGGCGATGAGGAGAGCCCATCCGGCTAGCGGCCTCCGGAGGGGGGCGGGGAACTCAATGCTTCTGCCGGCGCCAATTGCGCCGCCGAAGAGCCACCCCCCGAAAAATACGATCCCGGCCACGAGAGCTGTTGGGGCATGGGGAATGGAATCATAGATTTCGAAAAAGTAAGGGAGGCTATTGATCAAGGGAACGAGGGCGATAAAGATCGATGCACCCCATTCGAGGCGCACAGCGGTTGCCATGAATAGAGAGAGGAGCACCGGGGCAAGGAACGCCTGGAAACCGGGTACGAGCGGGACATATTTGTAATAGAAAACGGCAAAGCCGGCGGCCCAGGCGAGGGCCCCGGCGAAAAAAAGCCGACGAAGACTTTTCTCGCCCATTCTGCGAAGCCATTATACGAAAAAGCCTGAAGACCGGCAAATCTTGGCATCTTTTAGGTCTCCTCAGGGTTGCGCGGCTATGAAGGCAGCCATATCCACAGCCTGGCCGGAAGTGAGACTTGCCTGGGCGGCCGCTAAGACAGCGTCCACCAACACGCCCTGCTCAAGAGGAACGGGAGGGGACGTGTCTTCCTTCACGGACCGCAAGAAATCCCTGAAGAAGGGATAAAAAGTAGCCATCGGTCCCTGGAAAAACGTCCTGTCAGCGATTCGCCGGATGAAGCTCTTCCATTCGCCCATGGATTTGCGGACGTTGTCTAAGGGGGTGTATGTCCCATGGTATTCCGAACAGACGTCCTCCTTAACATCGAGTCTCAGATGGCCGCCGGTTCCGTGTACGTCCACGGCGAGCTGATTGGTGCCTGTGAGCCAAGAGAAGTCCATCGACCCCACGGCGCCGTTCTCGAATTCGACCAGGATTTGAGCATATGTGAGGAAATCCAGAGATCCCAAGATGGAGCCGGTCATAGCGAAGAGGCGCCGCGGGCGGGACCCGATAAGCCAGAGTGTGAGGTCGACAAGATGGGGCGTGAAGTCGTATAATGCACCGCCGGGATTGTAAAGCCATCGGCTCCGAGTCCAGGAATTGGGGAACTTGGTTAGCGCCAAGCCGTTCATCGAGACGATCTGCCCCAGGCGGCCGGTTTTGATCCTCCACTTAGCCTCCCGGACCGACGAATAATACCGGTAGTTATAAAGGACGCTAATCTTGCTTCGCCCCCTGTTAGCCGTTCGCGCGATCTCCTTAGATTCCTGAAAGGAGGAGGTCATCGGCTTCTCGACGAGGATGTGCTTTTCCCGGGCAACAGCTTGACGGAGGATCTCGAAATGGCTTGGAGTGGGTGCTGCAATGTCGATAATTGCTAGGGCCGGATCATCCAAGAGCTCTCGGAAATCCTGCGTATAATATGGAATACCAAACTCCGAGGCGACTCGCCTGGCCGTCGTTCTGTCAGAATCGGCGATGGCCGCGACCTCGATCTCAGGAATCCTCAGCCAGGCTGGGAGATGACCGCGCCGGACGATGGCGCCGGCGCCGATGATCCCGACCTTCATGCGCCCAATCGTTCCCGTCGTGATCTATTCATAATCCTCCTTTTGATCGTGCTCCCACTCGCGAAGATCCTCATCTGCCAGGGACAGATGTGGAAATCGGCCTTTCCCGGCAGATCGCCGACGCGATCATAGCGAAGCGATCCCAGGCCCCGCGCCGCCGCTTTGCGGATGTGGGCGACGGACCGAGGCCTAAACCCCATGATGGCGGCAGAGCAAGTGTCTACGGCAACGGCGTCCCTTCCTGCGATTACGATCCCAGAGAGAATAGGAATCCCGAAGGCCGGTCCCTGGACGCCGCCCATGGCAATGATCCCATCGACGATCGCGAAATCGGGCCGAAAGACCGTGTTGATGTCTACGATGACATCATGAATGTTTGGATGATAGCGGTTTTTCTCGAGGTCCGGGAGACAACCGAATTGATTTTTCAGGCTGCCGGTGAACTTTGTCAGAAGGTTGGTCTTGAGCTTGGCCAGTGATATGAAGTAGGAAGCCTCAGCGAGCGTGGCGGGGACGGCGACTTCTTTGAGAATGACTCCCTCGACCTTCGTCGGCACGAGTCTGTCCCGGGAAAGGTTGACCCAGCGGGCGTTCCACTTTTCGAGGACAGGAAGAATCCCGAACCAACGGATGAACTCATCGGCCAGGACGACCAAAGAATCGCTTTCCACAACCGTGATGGTCAGATCATCATGCCGCTCGCGCAGGTAGCTGAGCAGGGCGTCCAAGAAACGGGGGTGGGTAATGGCCCCAGTCTCGGGCGTCCGGGCATCGCAAAGGTTGATCTTGATGGCGACCGTCCGGTTCTTGGAAGCCAGATCAGGCGCTTCTCCCAACGTGAATATGCGGTCCATTTGAGAAGGGAGCCCATCGTAATTTGTCTTGATAAGCGCTACGCGCGGTCGTGCGTTTTTCACAAGTCCGTTTCCTGGTTCGCGATAGGATAGTCTTTAAGGATTCTCTAAGACAATAACCTCTTAAGCCGCAGCATCTTTGGTTAATCAAAGCCAAGAGAATAATTATCTATAACAAATTCTAGCCGCGATTTCAACAATTTTCTGATTCTGACTCTCGGTCGCATCTTTATTTTCCTATGAAACGTTAGCCAGCAAGCTGATAAAGCTTCCGGCGCCGCTCATCCTAGAAGCTATCCCGCTCGCCATTGAATTTTAGGGGCCATAAATCTTCCTGGATGTTTAGCCCACTCCATATAGCCTTCTATCTGGAGGAGCATAAATCATCATCTTATCTTCACATTTGGTTTTATCGGAACAGAATATCATTGATAATAAACCGCTTCCCTCTTGCTCGCGAAGAAAAAAAGAATTTAGGCCTCCCTTCTCTCTACGGCGCTTTCTATGACACGGTCAGCGCATTCAATAAGCACCGATTCCGAAGAGGACGACGGGAACTGTTTTAATGAGGATCTTCAGGTCGTGCCATAGAGACCAGTTGTCAATATACGCTAGGTCGAGCTTCATCCACTCCTCAAAGTCGATATTATTCCGACCCTTGGTCTGCCATTTACATGTCAGCCCCGGCCTCATTGAGAGCCGACGCCTTTGCCAAGGTTCGAATTTGTCGACTTCATAAACTGGGAGAGCGCGTGGACCGACGAGGCTCATCTGCCCGGCGAAGACGTTGATTAGCTGGGGCAATTCATCTATGCTGAATTTACGCAAGATGCGGCCGACCTTCGTTACTCGCGGATCATTCTTGATCTTGAATACGGGGAAGCTCATTTCGTTATGATCTTCCAATTTCTCACGGATTTTTTCCGCGTGCGCATACATGGTCCGGAACTTGTAGAGGATGAATCTTCGGCCATTCAGGCCCACCCTCTCCTGCCGGAAAAGCGCCGGTCCTCGGGACGTTAATCGGACTAAGCCGCCAATAGCGAAAAAAGCAGGGCTTAAGATAAGAATCCCAAGGCCGGACAGGACGAAGTCCATGGTTCTCTTCAAGAACAACTGCCATTCTTGGGCCCGCGTCGTTTCGAACATAACGATAGGAATGCCGGCGAACTCGGCCGAGCGGCATCGGGCGATCTTCAGGTTGAAGAGGTCGATGACGAGGGCCGCCCTGACGCCCGCAGTCTCACAGGCATTGATCGCATTCTCTACATGGGGTAGGTGACTCCGGGCTACCGCAAACACGACTTCATCGATGGCATGATTGTATAGGATGTCTGGAAAGTCAGCGAGGGTTCCGATAACATGGATGCCTCTTATACTCTGGATATTCCGGCCGGATTCGTCATCGATAAGGCCGACGATCTTGAACCCGTATTCCTGGTGCTGTTGGATTTTGTCAATGATCCGGATCGCATTTTCGCTCGTGCCCACAATCAACAAGCGGCGGATATTGCGGCCGCGCTGCCGAAGCATGCGGAGAGAGTGGAGGAAGGCTACCCGTTCGATCGCCAGGGCCGTGGCGCCCACAATCAGGAACATGGCGATAAAAAGCCGGCTGACAAATTCGATGTCGAAGATGAAGAAGACGGCGCATAGCCCAACGAATATGAAAAAGACCGATTTCACAATCATCCAAACGATAATCTTTGCGCGTTGCATCCACAACGACTTGTACATGCCACTTATGAAGAGCGCGAAAAGCCAGATCGGAACCGCGATAAGGAAAATAATCCAATATCCATCGATGGAGGCAGGGAAGTTTTCAATTACTTTAACAGACGGGAAAAGGTCCCATGCATATATTTTCGTAAAATATTTGCGAAGGAGAAAGGATGAGAAAAATGACGCAGTGATGGTTGCAGCGTCCACGAGGGCCGCGATCTTTTTGTAAAAGTCAATTTTTTCCTTAAGCATAGATTGAGTCCGGTTAGAGCGCAGACGATTGTCTTTTTTCTCGAATGCGGCCTGAGTTCGATAGCCAGCAGCGAATCACTCGGAAAAAGAATGCCGGGTTTCCTAGAAAATATCTCCAGAAGAGCCGCCTCGGCTGTTGGAGAAGCCGATAGAACCATTCCATTTTTAAGCGATAGAAAAAATTAGGCGTCATCCTAAAATGGCCAGAAACGTAATCTATTACGGCTCCGCCAGTCAGAGCAACGTTCACCTGAAGGCGATCAAAATATTGGCGGAGCCACTGCTCCTGGACCGGCATGCCCATGGCTAAGACCAAGATGTTCGGTCTCTTTGTATTAATATCCGCCGCGACTTCCTCGACTTCGGCTCCATCCCGAAAATATCCCGAATGGTAGCCAATGATTTTTAATCCGGGATACTCGGCCTGAAGTACGCAGAGCGCATCTCGCAGAGAATCGTGCGTAGCTCCGAGGATATACCAGGTAAAACCGAATCGTTCGGACAACCTGGCTAGCTCCCAGATCCATCGGCTATAGGTGATTTTTTCGGGAATCTTAGAGCCCAGCCATCGCCCAGCTAAGCGTACGCCATCGCCATCGCAAAACACAACTGCTGCTGAGTTCAAAAGATCCTTCAGCCAAGAATAGCGATGGGCGAGATTCATGCAATGAATATTGACGTTCAAAATCATTTCTTTACGGTCCTGGAATATCACCTCCTTGATGTATTCGTTCAACTCGCTTCTCGTACAGTTGCTAACCTTGATTCCGAGAATAGTGACCTTATTCAGCCTCATTAGATTCCGAGGATTTTGATTTAAAAGGAATAAATACTCCTTTCTCGTCGGCTTTTTCTGTATATCATTGTGCGTTAACCTTTGTCAATGCAGGACTGGCCTTGCCCTCTCCCAGTTTCGATAAGGATTGGAGGATGCGTGGCGGATGGAAGTGACTTTGACGCTGCAACTGTGGGATTTTAACAAGTAATTTCCTTTTATGCTGCGCCGGCTGAATGAGCGCTCATGCGCTAGTTTTACCTCATCCGGTCGTTAGGGATGATATATCGCAGCATGATCGGATATCAAGTTGAGCAAGAAATAGCGATAGGCGGGCTAAGAAGACGAAGGGAGGCATAAAAATACCGGAAATCGCCCGGATTTCTCCGCCCGAGCCAGGAGGAGATCAGGAAAAATATTCGGCCGAGGTTTCAGCGGCCATCAAGAGCTCTTGATAAGCGACCCGAGGCGGAGGAGGCCTCTCTGCCACAAAGATTAGCCCAAGTTCGACAAAAAAAATATTTTTATAGCATTTTAGCCGGATATACCTCTTTCTCCGCCTGATTTGTTCTTCGTTTCCGCAAAAAAGCCATGGAGTGAAGACCATCTTTCTTGAAAAGGATGGAAGCGGTTAGATAAAGTTTGATGTGTTCATCAGAAAAGTCTGCCGGAACAAAGACGGCAAATCCGATCACTACTGGATGCTGCTGGAATCCTATCGGACGGCGCGGAGGCCACGTCACCGGACCGTGGCTTATCGGGGAGAGATGGATGAAGCCGGACGCCTCGGCCTCCAACACGTGGCCCAAAGTCATCCTGGTTACCAGGCATCCTTTTTTCAAGACAGCGCCCCGGAGTAGGTTGAGGTCGATGTCACAAGCGTCCGGACCGAACGAGCTCGTCGGTTTGGCGATGTCTGGTTGGGGTTGGAATTGCTCAAGATGCTCAACCTGGATCAGTTTTTCCAAGACGCCTTGAACGGCAGGCAGGCGAAAATTCCCTGGGCGGAGGTCGTCTCGGTTCTGGCGGGGGCTCGTTTCTGTGAACTTCAAAGCGAATTTCATTGGGTCCGATGCTCATTGGCGTAAGAGAGAGTCGAACGCCGCACCGGATTGACACCAAAATGATAAAGAGAACGGCTCTGGGAAGCCAGTCCGGCTTCAATGCCGCGCAAACTGTCCTGGCCGGCCAACTGACCAAATAACATCGAGACGAAATGGCTCCACGAGAAAAATCCCCTGGCACGGCTTTCTCGAATTCATATCTCGAAAATGTTTGTAACATCTGCCCGAGTATAGTAATATTTTTCTTCAAGGCCCAACTCCTTATGTTTCAATGGTTTATGTTGGTAAGACAAAACCATTATAAAGGTATGTTGGGCTTTTTCAATTCCTATCTTGGACACTCATGAAATGAGATATATAATAATACAGCATGAAGGAACTCGATAAAATAAAAGGCCTTTTCAAAAAAATTCCGGAAATTAAGCTGGCCTACCTGTTTGGATCAAGGACACGGGAAAAGGCTGGGCCGATTTATCGATATTGCCTGGGCTAGCGGATTAGGGCGTTGAACAGGAGTTTGAACGTGCCGTGGGTCTGGGCGCGGTGCTGGGTCCGGAACCCGACGAGGATGACCGTGCCCTCGCCGTATTTGGCCGCGATCATCCCCGCCTTCTTGGCTAGATTCTCTTCCCCGATGAGCCAGCCGCTCTGAAGAAGGTCGCGGTCGGCGTAGGTGACGATGGCTTCGTACCGCTCGTTGTAGTCCGTGGGAATGATCTCGAAGGCAGGGCTGTTGCCCATGAAGACGACCAGTCCCTCGGTGGGCATCCCGTAGGCCAAGGGGCGGCTGTTTTCGAATTTCACCTTGAGCGTCGATCCCGGACACCAGAACTCCTTCGAGCTCCTATTCGCCAGCGCGTTACGGACGGGCAACCCGAATTTTTCGATCGCGAAGCCTGTGGCCTGACCGAGCGTTACCAGGGTGCCTCCTTTTTGGACGAACGCTTTCAGCGCCTCGACGCCTTCATTGCCGATGCCGCTTCGATACTCGGGGGGAACAGAGCTTATGGGCCGGCCCCTCTCACCGCCCGACGGCGCGGCTCGCTCGCCGGTGATCATGGCTGTCGAATCGTCCGGCAGGATGATGACGTCGTACTTGACGTTGAGGTCGCCCTTCTTGATCTCGGCATCCATCAGCGTCGTGTAGGGGAGAGAGAACTGCTCGAGCAGAAAACGGGTCCAGCCTTCGTCCATATTGCCGCCGGAGTACCGCTGATACATTCCGACGCGCATCCGCTTGACCTCGTGGTTGGCCTGCTTGACTTCGCTTTTCAGCGCCGCAAAATCAACGCCGGTCTGCCTGGCGACCTCTGCAATGACCCCTTCCTGCCCCGCGGCGGCAATGAAGAAGTCCCCGGGCTTGAGCCCGTCTCCTGCCTTATCGATGCGCCGCACCGTCACGCCCTTCCCGATGAGAAGGCTCGCGGCCTTGAAGCTGTCGTTCAGTCTGCCGTCGAACATGTATCCGAACGCTCCTTTGGTCACCTTGCCCGCGGCGGACACAGGTGCGGCTAGTTTCGGAAAGTCACCTTTGACCACGTCGTCAAGCGGGTCGACGCGAACACCCATGAACTCGAACATCGTGTCCGTCGCCATGTCGTACGGCCGCATCGGAGATCCATCCTTGGCCCGGGTCCAGTCGTTGTCGGGATAAAATGTTCGGCCCAGCAGGTACCTTATTAGACCCATCTTGGGCTGGGCGAGAGAGACGATATAGGAACCCGCCGGATAAATCATACCATCTGTCGTCGTAAACCCTTTCGGCGCCCGTTTGATCTCGATGCCCTGGATCAGAAGTTTGTTGACCATCTTCACCGCGGTCAACGGATCGTGTTGGACCGCTGGGATTATGTAGGCGGCCGGCTTGCCCTGAGCGCCCCGCTCCGTCTGCCGCTTGGCCTTCAGGTATGCATTCCAGAGCACGGTCTCTTTGTTCCTGGCCGCCAGGTCCAAGAGCGCCCAGGCCGAAACCTTCTGCCGTTCGACGATATCCCGGAGCCTCCACCAGCCGCCCGGCCAGGGGTCCGGAAAGTTGGTCTGTTCCGCATACGTCGGCATGCCCCGGGCACCGCCTTGGAGCTGGCTTGGATCAATGTAAAGGGGAGTGGCCAGCTTGGCGCTGGCGGACTCGGTGAGCATCCCGGCGATGTTGTGGAAGGGCGTGATCCAGTGGAATCCGAAATGGCCCCAGCCGGAATACTGGGACATGTTGATGATACCCGATAAACCGGCTTCCTCTTCTTTATAAGCGATGTGGGCGCCGTACCAGCTCATCTCCCGCCAGACGAGGGGATCGGCGAGCGGACGAATGGGCTCGGCGTAAGGCGGGACGTAGATCCGGGCGCCGTAGCTGCCCATGTGGTGATGGTCGAGGTAGGCCTGGGGGATCCAGTCCGTGAACAGGATCTTCGCCATATATTGCGACTCGATCATGTTGGTCTGGAAGGCGTCCCGGTTATTGTCGTGGCCGACATATTTGTGATACAGCCAGGGGAGACCCACCCCTTCGTACTCCGTGCCAAGCGTCTTCTGGTACCAGTCGGCGACCATGATTGCGCCGTCCGGGTTGAAGCTCGGCACCAAAAGGAAGACGACGTTGTCCAGGATCCGCTGCGTCTCTGCATCTCCCCGGGAGAGCAGGTCAAAGGCGAGCTCGGGGGCCATCTGGGTGCCGCCGATCTCGGTGGCGTGCAGACTCATAGACTGGCAGATGACCGCCTTGCCCTCACCGACCAACTTCTTGACCTCCTGCTCGGTGAGCCCCCTCGGGTCGCTGATCTTGACGTTTATTTCGCGCAGGCGCTCCAGCTTGGCCAAGTTGTTTGGAGAGGAGATGATCACGAGAAGAAAAGGGTTACCCATGGTGGCCGGCCCCATGTCGACCACTTTGATCTTGTCACTTTCTTTGGCCAGGAGCTTGTAATACTCGACGATTTTATCCCAGCGGGCGATGTGCCTGTCGCTGCCAAGCTGGAATCCAAAGAACTTCTCGGGCGATGTGACCGCGCTCTGGGCCTCCGCGGTTCGTGCCATGAGACCCGAACCTAAAAGAGCCAGCGCCAAGAGAAAGCTAACCATCCGAGCGAACTTGATTTTTTCTTTCATGGAGACCTCCGTAGCTTATGTTTTAAAATCTAAATTCAACTTGCCAGTCCAACATATCATTCGCGATAAATCCCTGTCAATTTTAGAATCATCTTGATGACTCGAGCATTTCATATTTATGGAACTTGCGGCGCATGCTTCTTATCGCGAGTTGCATTATGACATCCGATATTGGCGGACGAAATCGGGCAACGAAGTGGATTTCATACTGGGCAATGGAGAAACGGCTATCGAAGTCAAGGGAGCCAACCGCGTGGATAACAAGGATCTCCGTTCGCTCGCAGTATTTATAGAGGAATACGCGCCAAAAAAGGCCCTTGTCGTCTGCAATGAAAGAGAGGAGCGTCGGGTCGGGCATATCAAGATATTGCCTTGGCGGACATTCCTGGCGGAGCTCTGGACGGGCACGATTATCGGCTAAGCGACGGTATCGCTTTCGAATCTCATATTCCGAAAAAATGATACGCCCCTCTCAGAAGCAGATTGACTTTCGTTGAAGGCTCGACGAAAATAAATGCCTACGAATGAAACGGCCCAAAATCGCTGAAAAAGCGGGACGGAAAAACATTCCATGCCGAATTATGAGAGAAGACGACAGAAAGCCTTGCTGAAAAAGCGGCGAAAGGACAAGGAAAAAAAGAAAAAGCAATTTCTCATTTCAGGCTTGGATGAGCATTCCCGCCGGGTTCGGCTTATCAAGAACGCCGTCCGCTATCCCCTCCATGAATGTCTAATCGATGACGCCTGGAAAGATCGTGGGTTGGCCCAAATTGTGCTGTCGCGTAAACAACCCGACGGCAACTTCGTTTTTGGCGTTTATCTTGTCGATATTTATTGCCTCGGCCTGAAAAATACATTTTGCAATGCCGAAATGTCCCCGGCGGAATATCAACGGATGAAATTCATGTCATTCAAAGACACGGCTCTTGTGCCTTGCCCGCCGGGCAGAGCCCGCCGGATTATTTTCGGCGCCATCGAATATGCCAAAAAGCTAGGCTTCGAACCTCAAAAGGATTTCGCTTTATCACGGTTCATCCTTGAAGGGCTTTCGGATGAAGGTTATGATTTTGCATTGGAATTCGGCAGAGAAGGGAAGCCGCTTTATATTGCCGGTCCCGATGATGACTTCGAGGCCATCATGCAGACTTTGACGAAAAACGTCGGAAAAGAAAATTTTCATTTCATCGTCCCGATAAAAACCGGCGAATAGAATGCCTAGGGCGAACAGGCTTAACGATGATGATACTTCCTGGGACTTGGTCAAGTCGAAGCACGGCAACTTGCCGGAAGACGAAGATGCGTTTGACCGGAAATACCTGGAATGGCAGAAACGGGATTGGGTGGAATGGCTGAAGAGGCGTTTGATTTTTCCTTTTCCGGCCAAGCGGATGGAGGACGAAGATGACGCTTATTTCACGGAGGTCGCGAAACATCAGCCATTTCGCCTTGGGCATCTTATGGAAGTGATAGGCATGGACACGGAAGAAGATTGGAGAGATGGCATCATTATGAAGGTAAGAGAAGGAATAAAAAAGGGGAGGGTGCCCCTGGCTGATCTAGAGGTGACATCAAAAAAAGACAAGAACTTCTGGCCGGTGCGGGAATACGTTGTATGGTTTGCCAACCGCTGAGAGGCGCTTTATTTATAGGTAAGCACTGAGCGAATGAAATAGGCGCATTCACACCAAGGTGTTTTCTCCTTCGTGATTTTTATGCGTGTTGACATCAATCAACAGGGGAGATATATTTTTATGGGATGGGAAACCTGGATTCCGATTTTAAAGATCGCACATGAGCGCACCCAAAGAGATTCTCCGGCAGGTCGATCAATTCGAACGGAATCTCGATTCCTACAAATCCGGACATTTTTAAAGGGAATAAGCCCCAAGGTTTAGAACAGGAACGAATTAAGCTTTGACCACAGTCCTCTACATTCGGGGGTGTATTAATAAAAATCTAATTTATCGAGCATATACTCAATATTTTATTCTTCGATTTCGTCGATTCTCAATTGCCGATGCCCTTCAAACACAGTCAGGATTTCGATTTGGTCACGACGCAACCTATAGACAAATCGATATTTTTTTACGATTAGTTCGCGGATGTGAAGATTAGATGTTTCGGGGACTGTTCTTCCCCTGCGAGGGTTCTTGGATAGCGATTCCCCCTTTTCAATTAGTGCGCCGACAAATTGCCGGGCTCGCCTCGGACTATCTTGCGCGATGAAATTCTCGATTTCGATCAGTCGTTCCAGGGCTTCATGGGTCCAAAGGACTTTCATTCAAGATCATCCTTGTTTTCTTCTCTTCCTCAATTCTCCCTTCAGTTCTTCGGAATTATAGATTTTTCCCGATTCCGCATCGGCTATTCCTCTGTTGATGGAATCCAAAAAAGCCCTCTTATAGACCAATTCATCATATTCGGAAGGAGACAGAAGAACGCCGGCGGGTTTTCCGTTTTGAGTGATGATCAAAGGATGGCCGGTATCATGGACGCTCTTAAACCACTTGGAGATGCTTGTTTTAAATTTGCCGATGGGAACGATATCATTAGAAACGGACATGATTTTCATATGATAGCTCCTTATTTAGGTCCATATACGGATCTAAATATAGGACATTATCTGGTTCTTCGCAAGCATTTTTTTCACATGGTATTCAAGGAGCCTCTTATCTATAAGAAGACGCAGGCTGCATCGGCCGTGTCTCATCAAAAAATCAATCAAATTGACAAAATATTCCGATCCTCACGAGTCCCTAGAACCATTTCCCCCCAAATTTCGTAGATATTGACGTAGCTGAAAATGAAAGACTATCTGCCAGAAGAAAACGGAGGACATCGTGGCCCATAGGACCCCCAAGACCGCTTGCCTGATTGCCGCCTGGGCGGCTTTCCTGTTCTTGTCGAAAGCCCTGTTCGCCCTGGAAACTCGGGACCTCAAGCCGGTCCCCAAGCCGCCGGTCATCGACGGCAAGCTCGACCCGGGGGAATGGGACGAAGCATTCAAAATGACGAACTTCAAGACATTTCAGCCCGATTACGGCAAGGAGCCCAGCCAGAAAACCGAAGGTTATTTTCTCTATGATGCCGAGAATTTCTATTTCGCCTTCCGCTGCTACGACACCGAGCCGTCCAAAATCAAAGCCTCGATCAATAAGCGGGACAACATGTTCTCGGACGATTTCGTAGGCATTGTCATCGATACCTACAACACCATGCAGAGCGGCTATGGATTTCTGGTCAACCCCCTCGGGATCCAGGGCGACGGCATGATGAATGTCAACGGCAATCTTCAAGGCGACCAGGATTTTATATGGTACAGCAAAGGGCAGATTGACGATCAGGGATACACGGTGGAATACCGCATTCCACTCCAGAGCATCCGCTTCCCGAGCGGAAAGACCATCACCATGCGTCTGGGCTTTTTCCGTCAGTTCGTCCGGACCTCGGAAGTGGCCAGCGCCCCGCCTCTTTCTCCGGAGAAGGGAAGCATCATCGCTCAGACCCAGCCCATTTCCGTGACCGGCCTGAAATTCAAGCGCGTCGTCGAAATCCTGCCGGCCGTCACCCACAGCAATAAATTGGCCATCCAGGACGGCGTCCTAAAGCGGGACGAACGGACGACGGATCTTAGCCTGACGGGCAAGATCGGCATAACCTCGGACCTGACGCTCGACGCGGCGATCAACCCGGACTTCAGCCAGGTCGAGTCGGACGCAGGACAGGTGGACATCAACTTGAGATATGCACTCTACTATCCCGAAAAACGGCCCTTCTTCCTCGAGGGCAACGAGATCTTCCAGTTCGCGGGAAATACCGAGGAGGCACCGCTGATCGCCATGATCCACACGAGAACGATCGTCGATCCCGTGTTCGGCTTCAAGCTGACCGGAAAGCTGGGCGTCACGAACACGATCGCGGCCATCTATGCTCAGGACTACCAGCCCGACGGTGAGACGGACGAGCATCCGGATTTCTCCATCTTCCGCCTAAAGCACGCCCTGAAGGATGATTCCTATATCGGCGGCTTCTACACAGCCCGGGATGTCCGGGGAGGCTTTAATCGCGTCGTCGGGGGCGACGGCCGGATCCGGCTCAGCCAGACGTCCGTGGCCAGCTTTCACCTCTTTGGCTCGTTCACCAAAGTCCCCGGGGACCGAGACGTCAACGGCGGCCATGCCCTTGCCGTGGATTACGTCCTCGATAACCGGAAAGTGTCACTGGATATAGGATATCAGGACATTTCCACAGATTTCCAGGTCGATACCGGCTTCCTGGAGCGAACGGGATTGAGGCGGCTGGCCGGGTTCGCTATGTACAGGTTCTATCCGAAATCGAAATTCTTCCAAAGGATCGAGCCTTTCTACTGGTGCTATCACCTTTACGACACCGCTTCGAACTTGCTCGAAACCTTCAACCTGTTCACTCTGCGCTTCCAGCTTCCGGCGAGCACCCAGTTTCGCCTCGAAGGCATCCTGGCCAACGAAGTTTATGAGGGGCGGCAGTTCGGGAAGAGCGGGTTGGGCTTTCAACTCAACTCTCAGCTCACCAAGAAGGTTTATATCGAAGCCCGCTACCGCCACAAGGGTGCCATCTATTACGATCCCGAGGCCCCTTATCAGGGCGACGGGAACGTGGCTACCGCGGCGTTCGAGTACCAGCCGACGGAACAGTTCGACTTCATGCTCGACCTGACCTACTCTGATTTTTATCGGCGCTCCGACAAGGCTAAAATCTACGATTACACGATCTTCCGCAGCTTCAATACTTTTCAATTTAATAAATACCTGTTCCTCCGTGGCATTCTGGAATACAACACCTACCGCAAGCGGATGACACTGGATACACTCGTCTCCTTCACCTATATCCCAGGGACCGTCGTCTATGTCGGCTATGGGTCCGCCTTCGAAAAGATCCGCTGGACGGGCGACGAGTACCTGGACAGCCACCGCTTCCTGGAGACCAAGCGCGGCTTCTTCTTCAAGATCAGCTATCTTTGGCGTTGGTGAGGTTATACAGACGCTTCCGGGTTTGCTTTAGCCGTCAGCTCGGACATTCCTGCGTTCAACAATAAACTGAAAGAGAGCGGGCTATGGGGTATCTCCATAAACCTGGCCGTCAGAAGCGCGCCCCATAAAAGAATCGATGTTGAGGCCCCGCCGCTAGAGTCAATTTGAAGGAAAAGATCCTTTCCCCTTGGAACCCTCTACAAATGGTTCTATCAACTGCCCATCAAAAAAGGCAAAAAAAAGGGAGGAGGTTGCCCTCCTCCCTTCGCCTCGTCAGTTCGAGCTTTAGAAGGCGTAGCGCAGAGAGAACCGGAAGACTCTCGTCAGGTTGCTGATACTCGAGACCGTCCTATTGGTGAAGGTTGAGGCCGCAGCGTATGTGCCGGTGGCCACGTTGTTATCCGTGGGCCTCCATGTTCCGCCGGGATTCGTGGTGTAGTTGGGGTAGAAGTTGCCGAGCAGGTTATAGACGTCGAGATAAATGGAGAAGGTGCCGATTTTGGCGAGGTTGAAATCCTTCTCTAATCGGAAATCGACGTTCTGAAAGGTATAATTTCTCCGGATGCCTTGGGGTTCAATATTCACGGTGTAAGACGGGGCACGGCTGAGATCGACGCCGTTGGCGTTGGCCCAAGCCGTGGGAGCAGAAACGGTGACGCTTCTCTGCCATGGTGTTCCGGCGCTCAAAATATTTCGATCTACGCCCTCGACCCCGGCGTTTTCACAAAAAACGTGTTCATGCTCTCTTCCGAATCCGCCCGGCCGGAACTCGCGGAGTCCGACTCGATCCAAAGCGAGGAGCGGGCCAAAGAAGTCCAGAGCTTAAGAGAAGTTGCCGAAGGCACGAGCGGGTTGCTCTTCCGGGGGGCGAAGAAATTCGAGGATTTGAAGAACTATCTTGGGGCCGACCTCGAGGGATACTACGAACTGGCGTTCAAGGCCGAGGGGCAAAAGCCGGACGGAACATACCACAAGATCGCGGTCAAAACCGGCCGGACAGACGTCGATCTCCGCTACCGGAAGGGCTACCGCGAATATAAGCCGGAAGAAGCCAAGAAAATGCTCCTGGTCAGCGCCTATTACAGCCCGGATCTCTTCCACGACCTTCCCTTCGAAGGGCTTTTCATTCCTTTCGTCAACGAGTCGGGAAAATTCGAGTCCTGGATCAGCCTGGCTTTGCCGGTGAAGCCCTTATTCATAGATAGTTCCCGGGCTTCGTCTCCGGTTACGACGTTCTCTCTCTTTGTCTGGCTCAGGGAGCGCGAACAGGGGAGCAAAGGATTCAGCTTTAACATCGACATCCCCGTGAAAATGACAGACGCCTTGCGCCAAGCGCTGACAAGCATGACCCATATCTGGTCGTTCTTTAAGGGGCCGGAACTCGCGTTCAAAAAGACGGGTTATGATGTCGTCTACGTCCTCCATGACCCGCAGGCAGGAGAGATCGGAGGCTGGAGCTCGGCCCTCGCCGTCCCGGACCTCCGACGCGACGATCGTGGTTTCGTAGTCAACCGCGTCCTGGGCTCCACAGCCTCGAATCCGCAGGGAAATGCGGAGGCTTTAGCCCTTAATCAAAAAAGCGGAACTCTGGACTTCAACGAGGTCAGATTCTACCCTCGCGTGACAAACCGGTTCTCGGCCGAGGATGATGCCTGGGTTTTTCTTCAAGTATATCTTCCCTCCAAGAAAGATAAGGGTTCCGTCTCTCCTCAATTCGCGGTTGTCCGGCAGGGCTCGATTCCCCAAGAGCTGGTCGGGCAAATCATGGTCGAATCCTGGAACGTCAAAACCAAGATCTGGAGCGGCATCTGCCGACTGGGCCTGAGCCCGCTGGCGCTCGGAGAGCATGTCCTTAGGATCACAGTCCCAGCAGAATCTGAAGGAAACGATCTGATCACTGAGATTAGGTTCCATATGGGTGAATTAAAATAAGAAGGGTTTCAGCCCCCCCTTCGAATCCTCGCCAGCGGTTCCTCACCCCAAGCCACGGGGCATCATCGCCGCTTGTGAATCCTTGTCGGGGAATCGACGTTTTGTTATGATGGGCCGAAGTGTTCGGAGAGGAGGCGCATCATGTCACGATCTATGATCAAAAAATTCCTCGTATTTTCTCTACTCTTAACCGCAGGCGTCTCGGCCCTTGCCGCGCAAACAGCGCCCTCTCAGCAGACGGGGCTGCCGATCTTTACGGACTTCGCGGCCGCCCTGATCGGGAAGCCCCCGGTCAAGCTCATGCTCGATCCTTTTTACGAAAAATACTGCGACGCCATGGGCATTCCGGTCATCGCCTCCGGGAAGGTCTCGGACCTGGCTATCCTCATCGCCCGGGACATCATTATTCACATGCTGTCCGAGCGGCCCGACATCCGAAGGGCGCTGATCACCGAAGGCCAGAAGGTCGGGATCATCGGGAAAGACCAACAGATGTCCGATATCCCCGAGTACAAGAACCTTAAAAAGCCCGAGCTCGGAGATAGGCGATTGACAGTGGGCGAGATCGCCAATTATGAGAAGATCCGCCAGCAGACGGATGCCGAGTACTGGAACAGGCGGGCCCGAGGCCTGGGCGGCGTATACACGACCTGCGGCGAAGAAAACTTGCTGGGGATCCCCGGGACGCGCTACTTCGGGGAGCAGATCTTGGTCCACGAGTTCGCCCATGCCATCCATAGAGCCATCCGGACCGCCGATCCTCAGCTCGCGGCCGACATCGAGAAGCGCTATGCAGACGCCATGGCCCTCGGCCTCCTGAAAGGCCACTACGGCTCCAACAACTCCGGCGAATATTGGTGCGAGGGGACGCAATTCTGGTTCTGGTCGAACTTCGAGTACAAGGACGGCGACAGGAAGGTCTATTCCCCCGCCGAACTGCGGAGCTACGATCCAGGGCTTTACGAACTCCTGGGCCGCGTTTATCCAACCTCCCACCATATCCCCATGGATCCCTTCTGGAACCACAAGGAGCGCTATAAACCGATGGAGAAGGCGCCGGAAGGGAAGAAAATTCCGAACTAGGGCATGGACATACCGGAAAATAATCTGTTTCTTGGAGACCGCCGGGAAACCTTTGACTTTCCCCAAAACGCGGTTCATCATGATTGCCGAGCGGCGAATATGTCCCGTGGCTTGCCACGGGGAGCCGCTCGAGAGGGTTCCAAGGGGGAGTCGCCCCCTTGGTCGCGGGGCGGGGTTTCATCCCCCGCCAGGATCTCGATATTATTCTCGATGTGTCTATCAAAAGATTCATCGGCTAATGCTGCTTGGAAGGAAGGCAGGGAGCACAGCGACTGTTGGAAGGGGTCTTCCCCTCCAAATTGACCGGTGAGGTGAAAGCATGAGTAGATTGAATCCGGCTCGGGTCACTCGGAGTATGAATCAGAAAAAAGGCAACTTCCGCTGGATCGTTTGCATCTTGATGCTCGCCGCGGCGTTGGGCGCCGTCACCAGTCCGGCTAGCGCCCAGACCCGCCCGCCGATAACCGACAGCGAAAAGGCGAGGCGCTGGGCGATCGAGAACGAGCTTGCCTCGCTCGCCATCATCGAGCGCAAGCTGATGATCCCGATGCGCGACGGCGTGCGCATCGCGGCCGACGTCTACCACCCCAAGGATACATCCAAGAAGTATCCGGCGATTTGGATTCGCACGCCGTATAACTTCAACTTCTGGGACGTTGCGAACGGCGTGCCGCGGGACATGACCGCGGCTCTTACGGCGATCAAGCGCGGGTACGCCTGGGTCGACATGCAGGAGCGCGGCCAGTTCTTCTCCGAAGGCGAGTGGGACGTCCTGGGCGCTCCGCTCACGGACGGCGAGGACGAGGTTGCGTGGATGATTCAACAGCCGTGGTCCAACGGCAAGGTTGGCGCGACAGGCTGCTCTTCGACGGCCGAGTGGCAGCTCGGCGTGTTGGGGCGCGACATTCCGGGGTACGCGGCGTTCAACGCGCAGGGCTTCGGCTGCGGCGTGGGACGCATAGGCCCGTTTTACGAACAGGGAAACTGGTATCGGGGCGGGGCCTTCATGATGTACAACATCAACTGGTTCTGGAACAACGAGAAGCCGCAGCGGCCGATGTTCCCCGCGAACACATCGCAGGAGGACCTCGTCCGGCTATCGAAGTCGTGGGACCTGGCTGCGAGGTTTCCGCCCGTGGACTGGGACAAGGCGTTCTGGATTCTCCCCGTGCAGGACATCCTCAAGTCGGCGGGCGCACCGAAGAAGGTCTTCGACGCCATGATCAGGCGCACCCCGAACGATCCGGCGTGGTACCGGGGCGCGCTCTTCCACGACAACACGCGCATCAACGTGCCGGGCTTATGGTACATGTCGTATTACGACATCGCCATCGCGGCCAACCTTGAGCTGTACAACTTCGTTAGAAAAACCGCGAAGGGAGAGGCCGCCAACCAGCAGTGGGCGATCATCGCCCCGGTCGGGCATTGCCAGTTTACCCGTGCGACGGAGAAGACGATCGTCGGCGAGCGCGACATGGGGGATGCCCGGCTCAACTACCAGGAGATCATGTACGGCTTCTTGGACCGCTTCCTCAAGGGCGAGAAGAGCGCGGTGCTCGACGCTTTGCCCAAGGTCACCTACTACACCATGGGGATGAACAAGTGGCAGAAATCGGATACGTGGCCGCCCGCGGGTATGCAGCCGATGACCTTCTACTTATCGAGCGGCGGCAAGGCCAACACGCTGAACGGCGACGGTGAGCTCACCCTCAAGCCTCCGTCGGCAGACAGGCCGGACCGTTTCACGTACGACCCGATGAACCCGGTTCCCACGCACGGCGGCTACCGCGTGACGAACAACGTGGGGGGAGTGGACGGCTCGTACGACCAGCGCACGGTAGAGGAGCGGCCCGACGTCCTGGTCTACTCGACCGCGCCGTTCAAAGAGGGACTGGAGGTCACCGGGACGATGACGCCGACGCTCTATGTGACGTCGGACGTCAAGGATACCGATTTCACGGTGAAGGTGATCGACGTGTTTCCGGACGGCCGGGCCTTCACCCTGGACGAGTCCATCCAGCGCATGCGCTATCGGGAGGGATACGACAAGCCGCCGGTGTGGATGGAGCCGGGGAATGTGTACAAGATAACGCTGTTGCCGCTGACGACGAGCAACTACTTCGACGTCGGGCACCGGCTCCGCGTCGAAGTGAGCAGCAGCAGCTTCCCCGAGTACGACCGCAATCTCAATACGGGCGGAAACAACTACGACGAGGTAAAAGGGGTAGTGGCGCACAACGTGGTGCACCATTCGGCTAAGTATCCCTCGTCGCTCACGGTCTCCGTGATGAAGCGCAAGACGCCTTAGGGGGATAGGACCCAAAGATCATTTATTGATCCGAAAATTAAAGAAAGAATAAGAAAGGAAAAGGAGGGGGCATGAAAATGAAGAACGTTTTTCCTAAGGGCGCGTTTATCTTCTTTTGCCTGATTCTTGCGGCCGGGGCATACGGCCAAACGCAAAACCTCTTCAATGAAGACTTGATAAAGGCATTCACCTACCGGAACATCGGCCCGTTCAGGGTCGGAGCGCGAATCTCGGACATCGCAGTTCCCGAATTTCCTGTCAAGAGCCATCTGTATACATTCTATGTCGCGACGTGGACGGGCGGCCTCTGGAAAACGACGAACTCCGGGACGACTTTCGTTCCGGTCTTTGACAATCAAACCAAACAGACGATCGGAGATGTCACCTTGGCACCTTCGAATCCGGAGATCGTCTGGGTCGGAACGGGGGACGGATTCTGTTCCCGGAGCTCTTATGCCGGAGACGGAGTCTATAAATCCACGGATGGAGGCAAAACGTGGAAAAACATGGGACTCAAGGATTCCCGCCACATTCCGAGAATCGTCATTCATCCCAAGAATCCGGACGTCGTCTACGTCGCGGCCATGGGCCATCTCTATTCAGAGAACCAAGAGAGAGGGGTCTTCAAAACAACTAACGGCGGCAAAACCTGGGAAAAGGTGTTTTACGTCAATGACAAGATCGGCGTTATCGACCTCGTCATGAATCCCCAGAATCCGAATGTCCTCTACGCCGCGACATACGATAAGCAGAGATTGCCCTGGCTGTATATTAACGGCGGACCTCAGAGCGGAATCTACAAGACTACGGACGGCGGAAAAACGTGGGCGAGGCTTGGAGGAGGTCTTCCCGGCGGGAGAATCGGCCGCATCGGGATCGACTTCTGTCTCAAAAGCCCGGACATCGTCTATTCCGTAGTGGAGAATGCCAACATCCGTCCTGCGACCAAGAAAGAGATCGAACAGGACCAGGCCCGCGGCCTTCAACCGAGGGATAGGACCATCGGCGGCGAGCTCTATCGAACCGCCGACGGCGGGAAGACCTGGACCAAAATGAATTCTGCCGAAGACAACGTGAGCAGCAAAGGACCATATTATTTCAGCCAGATCCGGGTCGACCCGAACAATGATAAAAATATCTTCGTGACCGGGGTCTCCCTGGCCAACTCGACGGACGGCGGCAAAACATGGAACGACCTCGATTGGCCTCCCAAGAGGCTGTTTGCCAGGATGTTCGGCGACGTCAGGACGCTCTGGATCGACCCCCAGAATTCCGAGCGGATCATTCTTGCCAGCGACGGCGGCGTGTTCGTTTCCTATGACGGCGGAAGGACGTGCGATCATCACGATAATCTGCCGCTCGGGGAGAACTACGCCGTCGGCGTCGACATGGAGGACCCCTACAATATTTACGCCGGCCTCCAAGACCACGAAATGTGGAAGGGTCCGTCGACCAGCGCCTCGGGCCAAATCACGCTTTTCCATTGGACCGCGGTCGGAAGCGGGGACGGCATGTTCACTCAGGTCGACCCGAACGACAGCCGCTGGCTGTACACGACAATGCAATACGGAGGACATTTCCGAGTAGACCAGAAGCTCGGCTACCGGACAAGCATCGTGCCCGTCAGGGAAAAGGGCAAGCCGCCCTACCGCTTCATCTGGTGCACTCCGCTCCACATCTCTCCCCACAACAGTCGCATTATCTATACCGGCGGCCAGGTTTTGCTCCGGTCGCTCGACCGGGGCGACCACTGGCAAGAAATCAGTCCGGACCTGACGACAAACGACACAGCGAAGATCGTAGCCTCCTCGGAAGGCGGTATTCCGGGCGGCATTCCGTTTTTTGCCGTCTCCTCGATCTCGGAATCTCCCGTCACTCCCGGAATCATCTGGGTCGGGACGAGCGACGGGAAAGTGCAGGTCACGAAGGATGGCGGAGCGACCTGGACAGACCTGACGCCGAAGATCGCCGCCGTGGGAGGCCGTGAAGACTGCTACGTGAGCCGCGTTCGCGCCTCGCATTTTAAGGAGGGCACGGCCTACGTGGCCAAGAACGGATATCGAAACGACGATTTCCGGCCTTTCATTTTCAAAACCGAAGATTTCGGAGCGACCTGGACATCTCTCGGCGGCAGCCTCCCGAATGAGCCGGTCAACGTCATCGACGAAGATGCCAGGAACCCCAATCTTCTTTTCTTGGGCAACGACACGGGCATTTTCGTCTCGATTAGCGGCGGGAAGAATTGGCTGAAAATGAACAACAACGTCCCCAATGTCCCCGTCCATGATCTCCTCGTCCATCCCCGAGAAAACGACCTGGTCGTCGGGTCCTACGGCCGCGGCCTTTTCGTGACGAACATCGCGCCGCTCCAGGAGATGAACGAAACGATGCTGGCCGAGGATGTCCATCTCTTTGCCGTCAAGCCCAAAGTCCAGAGAGTCACCTGGGCATTCGGAGCGAATGATTATTTATTCGGCGACCGTCATATCCTGACTCCCAACGAGCCGAACGGCATCGTGATCAACTATTACCTGAAAGACAAAACGGCGGGCAAAGCCAAGATTTCGGTTACCGATCCCTACGGCAAGGAGCTCGCCTCATTCGAAGGCCCAACAAGCGCTGGAATTAATACGTGGGTATGGGATATGAGGCCTGCCGGGGCGCGGCGGCAAGCCCCCGGGCCGGGCGCCCTCCCGACACCAAGATCAAGGGATGTTCTGAGCCAATGGGTGCCGCCAGGGGAATACATAGTCGTCCTTGAAGTCGGCGATAAAAAATTGACGCAGAAAGCTAAGATCACAAAGACCACGGGCTGGTCCCTTGGCCCTTTCCCCGAGATCATACGCTAAAGAAACAGAGAAGGGCAGCTCATAGAGATGTCATAATAAAATGACATCGCCTCTTGGGCGGCGCTTAGGCCGCCCGTGGCCCCCGCGCCCCGGGGAACCAGTCCCGTCGGTTCCCCCCGTCAAAAAAGCCGACGGGTCCCCCCTCCGCTACGGGGGCTCTAGGACGGCCTAAGCGTCGCCCAACAATCATCGCTTTTTAATTGCGTTTGGATTATTGAACCAGACCAGAGGATCGATAAATTTATCCCGCTTCCGTTTAATAAGAAGAGAAAACGCCGGCCGGGGAAATTCGAGAGTAACTTCCGAGTGCTATTTTTTCCCCGCCTGACTAGTCCCCTTAGTTTTCATCAGGGCCTCGATCTCCGAAATCTCGCGCGGAATGCCGGGGGTTAAGTTCTCACAGCCCGTCTCGGTGACCAGGATCGTGTTTTCAACCCGGACGCCGAGGTTCTCCGCGGCGAAGACGGCAAAAACATCGCTGGCAAAAACCTGGCCGGGTTTGAGCGGCGCACCGTAATTCAGATCCCGTCCGCCGGCGTCGTGGGTGGCGAGTCCGACATGATGAGTCAGGCCGCCCTCCTTGAAGAATCTCAGCTGGGTGAAGGCATCCTTGGTCAAATCATATCCTTTCTTTTTGAGCGTCTCCTTTACCTTCTCTCCGATTTCGTAGCCCGAGATGCCGGGTTTGTATAGAGATAAGCAAGCCTTGCTGACCTCGTTGCATGCTTCGTAGATCTCGCGCTGGCGCGGGGAAAATTTCCCGCTGATGGGGAAAGAAATCGTCATGTCCACGTCATAATCCTGGAACTCGGACCCCGCATCGAATACCAGGAAATCGCCGTCGGTCAGCTTGCGGTTGTGCTGGGCGTAGTGGAGATAGGGGTGATTCTCGGCCGAGCTGATGATGACGTCGAAGGCGAGGTTGCGGCAGCCCTCCCTCTTGCAGGCGTACTCGAAAAGCGAGCTGAGCTCGTATTCATACTGACCCGGCCGCGCCGCCTTCATGACTTCGATCATGGCTTGGACGCCGATCCGTCCCGCCTTGCGCAGGACCTCGATCTCGGCCGGAGTTTTGATGCGTCGGATCTCCCAGATCGTATCGCTGCAGTCCCGGACCTCGCCCTGCGGGAAACGCTCCTTGAGGAGTTTGACGAACTGGAGCTCGCGGGTCAGCCGGCCATCCCATTCGTTGAGAGACACGGCTTCTGCGAATGCTGCCTCGGCCCTGAAGGGGGTGTAGATGACGTGCGTCTGCGCCGCCAGCCTGCTCAGGATCGCGGAGAACTGCTCGACGGGATAGTATCGCTCGACGCCCGTGGCCGCCTTGGGGTTGCGGGCCAGCTCCGCGCTCAGGCCTTCTCCCTTGAGATAATTCTCGCCGGTCGTGTAAAAAAGGAGGCTTTCCTTGCGCACCCCATCGATGATCAGGATAGCTTTGGGCACTTTCACGCCGCAGAAATAGGTGAACTCGTTGTTTTGGGGCCCCGCCGTCGAGCCCCAAATGACGGCGACACCGTCCGGTATCTGGGCCATGAGCCGCGCCCGCCGCGCCGCATACTCGGATGTGTCGAATGGCAGCGCGCCGGCAAAGGCCGACGCGGCCAGCGACGCCAGCAGAAAGGCCAAAAAACAGACGCCGACGACTTTCTTCATGACGAACTCCTTCCCACAAAATTCGAACCTGGCCGCTCGGCCGGTCGAGACAGGCCACCGCCGAAAGCATGATAAGGCAGGCGGCCTGCCGCCGAAGCTCCGATCCTGAGTCACGAGTCCGGGCTCCGGCGGATATTCTATCTTATTTTCGGGTGCCTCGAAACCTCCTTTTCTTTTAGCCAGCCGGCCGGCATCTTGAGTCCCGCTTCAGGACATGTTATTTTAAGCCGGAGAATTTGACATCGGCATCGGGCAAGCGATACAATTTTTGCGGGGGAGCAGGCATGCCTTACAACTTCAGCAGCAGGAGAAGAGGATGAAGACTCCATTGAATAAGCTCATTCTATTCGCTCTGGCGATTCTGACTCTTTCGAGTTGGCCCGCAGAGCGACAGAGCGAAAGGGGGTTGCCGCCGCAAGAAAAACATGAAGTCAAAGTCCGTCTGATCTTGGTGGACGTTATAGCCACGAAAGACGGAGAATTTTTTCACGGATTAAAAAAAGCA
This sequence comes from uncultured Eubacteriales bacterium, assembly GCA_964537875.1. Classification (GTDB taxonomy): domain Bacteria; phylum Acidobacteriota; class Aminicenantia; order Aminicenantales; family UBA4085; genus JAPKZH01. The sequence continues at coordinate 39,193 of CAZIDN010000012.1, read as the reverse complement.
GATTTCGAAATCTTTGAGGACGGAATAAAAGTTCCCGTCAATTCCTGTGATCTCATCAGTTTGGGGAAATCGGATTTCAAGCTCGTTCAGGAAAAAGAACCGGGCCCTCCGATTCTTGCCCAGAAAAAGCGGCTGGCGGTCCTCTTTGATGGAATCAATGTCTGGGACAGAGAATTCAAGAAGGCGGCGCAGGAGGTTGCCGACGAGCTCGTCTCTCTGGCCAAGAGCGGCATGGAAGTCATGGTTCTTTTTCTGGATAATCAAAAAGGGTTGAAGATCGTCCAGCCCTTCACGGACCAAGAGGCTCTCATAAAGGCGGCCGCCGCAAAATCCTCTGGAGGCGCTTTTCCTTCCTTTTTAGAATATCTGGATTATAACGACCTCCTTTTTGCAGCGAGGAGCGCCAATGACGATCTAAAGTCAATCGCAGCCGGCGGTGTTAGCTTGGGGCCCATCTACGAAATGCGAGCCCTGGAGCATATGAACAGCGCGACCGACAAATTATCGAGAACCATCGGCGGGATCTTGGCCTCTCTCCATATGCTTGAAAACCTCCCGGGGAGGAAGAACCTGCTTTTCGTGAGCAGCGGCTTTCCCGATCTCGACACATTCAAAATAGACAATCTATTTCCGCTCAGAGGGAGAATCGGCCTTTTCGATCCATTCGGAGTCCTTGGGGGAAAGATCTTTCAGACCGGGGATGAGGTTTTAAAAGAGATTATCCGCGTCGCCAACGACCGGAATATTTCCATCTATTCGTTCGATCCGGGTACATTCTCCAAAAATATATTTGCCGGTTCTTCGGCAGAATACTTTGACCGTGAGACGGCTGCTTCGCAAAAAACCTTAATCGACGAGAAATCTCGACAAATACAAAATCTAAGAACCATGTCCGAAAAAACGGGCGCCGCGCTCTTAAGGGGAGCAAATAAGATCGAGAGCTTCCGGCAGGTTGTCAGGAACGACTTGAGCTATTATTACCAACTGAGCTACTCTCCCCCCAAGATCAAAGGAGATCAGGGATACCATAAGATCGAAGTCCGACTTAAAGACCGGAACGATGTCCGAATCCGCTTCAGAGAAGGATATTCCGATTCTTCGGCCGAACAGGCTCAGCGTCTTGAGCTGGCTAAGGCTTTTTACAACCCCGAACTATTCCGAGACAAACTCCCTTATCGGGCAGAGTTTATTCCTTTTTCCTTGGATTCGGGAAAATATCAACCCTGGATGAACCTGGCCTTGCCGGCGCGAGAGTTTTTTATCGACCGATTCGCGGGGGATGGGAAGAAGGCCTACGAGCTTCACTTCTGGATTAAAGGAACAGAAGGATCCAACTGGGTTCTTGCCGGCAAAGTCGCCATCCCGTTCGACATCAATGCTTCATTTAGGGAGCGCCTGTCATCGATGGATTATCTCAGGTTCTTTTTCGTCGGCCCCGGAATCGAGCTTACAGACGGCGAATATTCGGTCGTCTTTGCCCTTTTCGACCCGGGAACGGGAGAGCTCGGGACGTGGAGTTCGAATTTTGCGCGGCCGTTTTCAAAGGGGAATAAGGAAGCCGCTTTCATCAACGGCGTTTTGGGGAGTGGATCGCTAAATCAAAGCAAGACAAGCGATTCATTTTTGCTGAATGACAGAGACGGGGCTTTGGAATGCCGACAAATAAAATTATTTCCCAAGATAACCGGCCGTTTTTCGAGGGGAGAAAACGTTTTTATCTTTTTCCAGGTTTATTATCCTCAAGGCGGCCCCATCGAAGTCCGATTCGACCTTAGGGATAAGAACGCCCTTTCCCAGAGGATTGAGGGAACAAAGGTCGGAGAGTCCTGGAATAAAAGCTCGAAAGTCTGGAGCGAAGCTTTTAAGCTTGATTTCGAAAACATAGCTCCTGGGGATTATGTCTTAAAAACTGAAGTTTCCTCGCTTGCGGGAACGCCGAATCTCGTAAAAGAATTCAAGCTAACATTATTTTGAGGAGGACACAATGAATTTATCTCGCCGCCGTTTTATCAGAAACATCGGTTTGGGCGCGGCCGGTCTCGGCCTGGCTTCCCAAAAATCGGCCCTGGCTTCGGCGCCCGTCAAAGGAGACTCCGAAAAACTCCTTGTCAAAGATCCCGATCATCCGGTACCGGCTCCGGTCGGCGTCGACCGTCTTCCCTTGAGCTGGTACAAGAGCACGGTCCAACGGTTGAAAGACATGGTCGCGGCGAAAGGAGTCGATGCGATTGTCCTCGAAGACAGTTGGAACATGACCTATTTTACGGGTAATTTCATGACCAAGACCGAGCGGCCCTGCTGGGTTGTCTTTCCGGTCAAAGAGGACGCCATTTACTGGTACACGCCCGGCCTGGACAATGAGCTGGTGAAGTCCTGGTGGTCGACCGAGATGGATTATTACTACGATTTTCCCCATGCCAAAGGCGGCTATCCGGACCAGGGCAAAGTCGCCAAAGGCAATACTGTGGATCTGTTCGAGTGGCTGCTCGAAGGATTCAAGAAAAAAGGATTCGCCGAAAAGACAATCGGTTTCGACTCCGAATTCCCGCCGTCCAAGATGAAAAAACTGGCAAATTTCCTCCCCAAAGCCAAGGTTGTCGATATCAACCCCGTCTGCATCAAGATGCGAATGGTCAAGACGCCGGAAGAGATCGCTCTCATCCAGCGGGCCATGAACTATTTCAGCAAGATCCATGCCTTCGGCCGGGATTATATCCTCCAAAAAGGGACGGACGCCACGGACTTCGAGATCGCCAAGGCTGCGGAGGAGTATGGGGTCAATCTCATCATGCAGGACATCAAGCGCGACGGCCGGCCGCACAACGCCGTCGGCATCAGGGTCAGCATCGGCTGCCGCACGGGACGCGGAACGGCCTATCCCCATCCGAACCAATTCCACCACAATAAGGTCAAAAAAGGCGATTCGCTCCAGATCGCCGGCGTCGTGACGATCGGCGGCTACGGCGGAGAGCTCTACCGGTATTATCAGCTGGCTCCGTGGGATGCCCATCGGGAGAAGGTCTGGGAAGTCGTCACGGAATCCGTCCGCATCCAGGAGCGGGAATCAAAAGCGGGCGTGCCCTGCATGGATGTTGCGGCCAAGGTCCATGAGTTCCAGGTTAAACAGGGGCCGGAGATCCAAAAGCTTCTCTACCAGCGGGTCGGCCACGGGGAAGGCATGGAAGGCCATCAGCCGCCTTATATCGCTCTAGGGGATCAGACCGTTCTTGAGGAAGGCATGACCTTCAGCGTCGAGCCCGGACTGTTCGATCCGGCCCACGATTTCGGCTATAACCCGAGCGATAATCTCCTCGTGACCCAAAAAAAGGGTGTCCTGATGGGCAGTGTGCCCTACACGAAAAAATGGATGTTCCTCAAGCTTTAGACAAATCGAGATGTTTTCTAGCGGCCGCTGGCCGGCAGGTATTATTCAAGGAAGCCATACCTGATTTTATCTTCGCGGCAGTAGGAAGATAGGGCCGATCCTATTTTCTAATGACCGATTTCAGGCCAGAGCCGCAGCCCCGGGATCACGGCGAAATGGTCGTCATAGGTCACCAGGATCGAGCCTGTTTCCAGGCCGTGCGCCGCGATCCAGACATCATTGATCGGAATCGGTTTCCCAGACTTTCTGAGAGAGGCCATGATGAGCCCGAAAACATCCGCCGTTTCAATCGTCGCCTAAAGTTGACTCTCTTCTCTTTAATTGATATTCTCTGGTCAATAGAAGCAGAGGAATTAAGTGGCAATGAGATGCTCGAAGTGCCAAGCGGAAAATCCTGAAACGCAGCGATTCTGCGGAGAGTGCGGGACGCAGCTCCCGGCAATTCTGGGATATGATATCGCGTCACCAAAGCCTCCGCTGGGACATGAACCTAAATCTCCGGAATTCGGTCCCATGTCCCCGAAGTGGCCCACAGAAACCCTCTTGATGCCCGTCCGGGAACTTACCACGGGCGCGACATTTGCGGGGCGCTACCAGGTCATCGAAGAGCTGGGAAAAGGGGGGATGGGGCGGGTCTATAAGGTCTTCGACACAGATATCAAGGAAAAGGTCGCCCTAAAGCTGCTCAAGCCCGAGATCGCCGCCGACAGCGAAACCATCGAGCGCTTCTCTAACGAGATAAAGCTGGCCCGCAAGATCAGGCATAAGAATGTCTGCGGAATGTTTGACCTGGGGAAAGCGGAGGGGGCGCTCTACCTGACTATGGAGTTTGTGCCCGGCGAGGACCTCAAGCGTCTGATCCGGAGAATGGGCCAGTTCCCGACGGGGAAGGCCGTGTCCGTCGCGGAGCAGATCTCGGAGGGTTTGTCCGCAGCGCATGATCTCGGCATCGTCCACCGGGATCTCAAGCCTTCGAACATCATGGTGGACGAGGAGGGCAACGCCCGGATCATGGATTTCGGAATCGCCCGCTCGCTCCAAGAAAAAAGAATCACGGGCGCGGGAGTAATGATTGGAACGCCGGAGTACATGTCCCCCGAGCAGGTCGAGGGTAAGGATGTCGACCAAAGGTCGGATATCTATTCGCTGGGAATTATTCTCTATGAAATGCTCGTGGGGAGGGTGCCGTTCGAGGGAGAAACGCCGCTCAGCATCGCCCATAAGCACAAGTACGAGCCGCCGGCAGATCCAAGGAAGCTTAATTCGCAAATTCCTGAAGACCTCAGCCGCGTGATTTTGCGCTGCCTGGAAAAAGACAAGGGGAAGCGCTATCAAACGGCCGAAGATTTGCGAGCCGACCTGGAGAAGATCGAGCAGGGCCTTCCGTCAACTGAGCGCATTGTCGCAGAAAAAAAGCCTTTCACTTCGCGGGAAATCACCGTTAAATTCAATCTGAAAAAACTCGCCATCCCTCTATTTGTCATCGTCGTGCTTGCCGCCGCGGCCGTCATTCTCTGGAAATTCTTGCCTCATAAAAAGGCGCCCGCTGCGCCCAAAATCGAGAACTCGATCGCCGTGATCAGCTTTAAAAACCAGACCGGCGACCCTGCCTATGACTATTTGCAGGAGGCCATCCCCAACCTTCTGATCACGAACTTGGAAAACACCGGGTTGTTTTATGTCGCCACTTGGGAACGAATGCAGGACATCCTCAAACAAATGGGCGTCAAGCCGGCCCGGACCATTGATAGCGACCTCGGCTTTGAGCTCTGCCAACGAGAAGGGATCAAGGCGATTGCCATCGGCAGCTTCACCAAGGCGGGGGACGTCTTCCGCACAGACGTGAAAGTCCTCGACGCCGAGACCAAGCGGCCCCTCAAAAGCGCCAATATCAAAGGGACGGGCGCCAACAGCATTCTCGACAGTCAGATCGATGCCCTGAGCAGAGAAATATCCCTCGGCCTGGGAGCCGAGAAGGAAAAGATCGAAGCGGCCCGACTGAATATCAAGGATATCACGACTCAATCTCTCCAGGCCTACGATTATTTCCTCAAGGGAAAAAAAGCTTATAACTTGATCTACTTTGACGATGCCAAGAAACATATGGAAAAAGCCTTGGAGATCGACCCGACCTTTGCCATGGCCTACGTCTACCTGGCCTGGGCAAACTACAATACGGGTGACGATAAAGCTAGGAATGAGACTATTGAAAAAGCAATGGCTTTTTCGAACAAGACATCCCAAAAAGACAGGCTTTATCTTGAAGCCGGCTACGCCTTATTTGTCAAGCAAGATCCTGACAAACATTACGCGCTCCTCAAAGAGCTGGTCCAGAAATATCCCGACGAAAAATGGGCCTTTCATTACCTGGGCGACTTTCTCTGGACTTATCGAGAGGATCTGCCCGGGGCAGCCGGTCAATTTGAAAAATGGCTGGCGCTTGATCCGCAGGATGCGAATGCGATCAATCATCTCATCTATATCAGCTCCTGGCTGGGCGATTTCAAGAAAGCCGCGGAATACATCAAAATGCATGATGCCGTCGCTCCCCCCGATCCCTATAATCTGAACGCCCAGGCAACGATGTACGCGATCATGGGTCAGTTTGACAAGGCCATCGCCAAAAGCAAAGAAGCTCTCGAAATTCGGCCTGATTTCAAAGACGCCTTTTTGAGCCTGATCCTGATTTATGCCACGAAGGAAGAATTCGAAGAATCCATGAGGTGGGCCAACGAGTATGTCTCCAGGGCTTCCTCGGCCGGGCTGAAGTCCGAGGCTTATTGCCAGAGAGGCTTTTTTCAATACTGGCGAGGAAGATTCAAGGACGCCCTGAGCGATCTCACTCTGGCCGATAGGATGGCGGAAGAAGCCGAAAATTGGACATATAAAGCCAATGCTTTAGAGGGGAAAGGCCTCGTTTATCTTGCCAAAGGCGAGTTCGAAATCAGCCGGACGTCTTTCGAAAACGAGCTCAAGCTTCTTGTCGGGAGCGTCCGGACGTGGGGCCCTTTTAATAAAGCCTATTTGGCCTGGCGGTTGGGTATGCTTGCTGCAGAACAAGGTCAGATAGGAGTGGCTAAAGCTAAGCTTTCTGAAATGAAAACAATATTGCCGGAAATCAAGGGCTGGGACAAGGGTTTCTTAATGGCCCTGGCTGACCTGCTCCAAGGCGAGGCTATGCTCGCTCAGGGGGAATTGGATGCAGCTCTTGCCGTAAGCCAAAAGGCATGCGGACCTGGATCTCCCTATTGGAACCAATACTACGTTTGGCCGTTCCGGGAATATACATCGTACTATATGGACCTCGCGGCCAGGGTTTTCGCCAAAAAGGGAGATATCGCCAAGGCTGTCTCGGAATATGAACGCCTGCTCAAATTGGCTGATTCAGGCGGTTCGCCCTTTATTGTCCATCCCCTCTATCATTACCGTATGGGCCTTTTGTATGAGAGAGCGGGAGAAGCCATGAAGGCCAAAGCCCAATACCAGAAATTCCTCTACCTCTGGAAAGACGCCGATCCCGGCCGCCCCGAGGTCGAGGACGCCAAGAAACGTCTGGCGTCGCTGAAAGCGTAGAGAGGAGGCGGCGCAAATGATGAAAATCGCGTTTGTCGTCCTGGGATCAGTACTCATTCTGGCCGTCGCGGGCGCCGGCAGGCCGAGATCAGAGAAAAAGGCCATCGTCGTCCGCAACGATTCGGCAGGGCCGCGGGTGATGGCCGAGGGGGGGTTGCTCGATATCCTCCGGAAGGAAGGCTTCTCCGTCGGAGAGGTCTCCGCCATCAAGCTGACGCCCGAGGAAGAAAAGGAGTACGGTGAGTGGAATCGGGACGCCTTGGAAAGCCGGCACATCGGGCGGCTTGTGTCCGGACATCGGCTGAACGAAGGCCTGGTCATCGGGCTGTTGACCAACTGCGTCGATCTCCTAGGGATGCTGGCCGGGTTGCAGCATCTCGGGCCTCCCGCCGCGGCCGGAATCCCGGACGACCGGAATCTTCAACGAGAGGGGTTGGCCGGCGTCAAGCCGCTGCGTGTCGGCCTGGTCTATCTCGACGCTCACGCCGACTTCAATCTGCCCGAGACGACAATGAGCGGGATGCTGGGGGGCATGGACGTGGCCGTCGCGGCCGGCCTGTGCCTAACCCGTCTCCGCCTCAAGACCGGGCTCGATCCCGCCCTGCCGACCCGCTATATCGTCTTCGGCGGGCTACGTGATGTCGATCCGCTTGAGCAGGAGCTTCTTGACCGCTCGGATTGTGCGTTTCTGTCCGTCGACGACCTGCGCCGGACATCCCCGGAGCTTGACCGCCAGATGGAGCGCCTGGGACGCCTGACGGATGTTATATACGTCCACATCGACATGGATGTCCTCGACCCGAGCGAGGTCCGGGGGCATTCCCTGAACGTTCCCTTGGGCCCGACCAGCCGTGAGCTGGCCGTAGTCATCGAGCGGATGTTCCGCCACCCAAGAGTTGGCGCGATCGGCATCGCCTCCCTGCCCTTCGGCGAGCGGGATCCGGACGGCCTCTCCCTTAAAGCCGCATACCGCTTGATCGAAGGCGCCCTCCGGGGCTACGGAAGCCGTTAGCCGGGGCGACATCACTCCTTCCTTGGGACGCTTTCGTCGCCAATTTTTTATCCTCTATTCGCCTTGCATATTTAAACAATAGTCGGGGTCAAACCTACTCATTACGCATCTTCCCCTGGAGAATTGTGCGTAACGAGTAGGTTTGACCCCGACTATCTACATTTTAGAAATCGAAGTTGAAAAAGCCGCCGTTCGCCGTTACAATCGGGGAAGCCTCAAATCGAACAAGGAGGGTCGGAATGGACGAGAAGAAACCCCTGCCGGTCGTTCCCCCGGAAAGCCGGATCAAGGAATTCACCCTTCGGGCGATCCTGCTCGGCGTCGTCATGGCCGCCTTCATGGGCGCCGCCAATGCCTATCTTGGCCTTAAGGCCGGGATGACGATCGCCGCTACCTACACGACCGCCGTCGTCGGGATGGCCGTGATCAAAGCCTTGGGCGGGACGATCCTCGAGGAGAACCTGGCTCGGACGGTCGGCTCGATCGGCGGCAATGTCGCGTCGGGTGCGATCTTCACCCTGCCCGCCTTCTTCATCGCCGGCATCTGGCTTCCCTTCTACGAATTCAGCCATTACCTGACGGCGACGGCCATCCTGGCCGCGGGGGGCATCCTGGGCATCATGTTTGTCACCATCACCCGGCGCGTCCTCATCGCCGACAAAGACCTTCCCTTTCCTGAGTCCATCGCCGCCGCCGAGATCCACAAGGCAGGACAGGGAGGCGCCCGCGGCACCGGCCATCTCCTGTCTGGGATGGGCCTCGGAGCCGTCTTCACCGCCCTCACCGAATTCAAAATCGTGGCCCTCAAATGGCAGAAGGTCGTCTCGGCCGGAAAGGGTTCCCTCCTCCTGCGCGGCCCGGAGATGAGCCCGGCCTTCCTCGGCGTCGGCTACATCATCGGCCCCAAGCTGGCCGCCATCAATTTCAGCGGCGGCGTGCTCGCCTGGGGCTTGTTGGCGCCGGCCTTGGCCTTTTTCCTGAACTACAACGACCTGGCCGGAGTGTCCGACTGGGCAACCGAGATCAGCCGGGTCTGGAAGGATTACGTCCGCCACATCGCCATCGGCGGGATGCTGGTCGGGGCCTTTTACACACTGTTCAAGATGAGGAAGAGCTTGATCCAAGGCATCGCACGGTCCCTGTCCACCCTCGGACGAGGCAAGACCGGCCCGGTCGAGGCCGTGCCCCGGACTGACCGCGACCTCGACATTAAGTGGGCCCTGGCCACGGCCCTCTCCGTCGCCGTCCTCGTCTTCTTCATCTTCAACCGTTACGCCGGCAGCCTACCCGCCTCCCTTGTCGCCGTCCTGCTGATGATCTTCCTGGGTTTCGTCTTCGCCGCGGTCTCCGGCTATCTCGTCGGGATCATCGGCGTCAGCAGCAATCCGACGAGCGGGCTGACGGTGTCGGTGCTGATCATCGTCGCCTTCATCATGGTCCTGATGGGCCTGCAGGGCGGGAGCGGAATCTCGGCCGTGCTCATCGTAGCCGCCTTCACCTGCGTTTCGGTCTCGGTGGCAGGGGAGATGATGCAGGACCTCAAGGCCGGCCACCTCCTGGGCGGCACGCCCCGGCGCATGCAGCTCGGCGACGTGTTCGGGATCGCCTCCGCCGCCTTGGTCATGTTCTTCGTCTTGTCCATCCTCCACCTGGGGAACATCAAACAGGTCGTGGGGGCGAAGCTCGTCGAGATGGAAGCCGCCGGGGTCACCGAGGTGACGTACGACGGACGCCACGCGGCGATCCCGGCCGGGACCTACAGGCTCGACGACATCAAGGCCATGATCCCGGAAAAACAGAACGAGATCCTGAAGGCCAACGCCGGCTTCGGCGGCGAGAAAATCGCCGCTCCCCAGGCCAGCCTGATGGCGGTCGTGGCCAAGGGCATCTTCGAGCGAAAGACGGAATGGATCCTAATCCTAACCGGGGTGTTCCTGGGGCTGGCCTTCATCCTGATGCAGGTGCGCAGCCCGATGCTGATCGCGGTCGGCATGTACCTGCCGATCGACACCTCGTTTGCCATCTTCCTGGGCGGGATCTTCAAATCGATTCTCGAGCGCAGGTTGGAGAAGAAGAAGATCGCCGGCGAGGATAGGGAACGTGTCGTCAATACCGGCACGCTTCTGGCCTCCGGCCTGATTGCCGGTGAGGCCTTGATCGGAATCGTTTTTGCCGCCCTGGCCTTCTTCGAGATCGGGCTGTTCGAAGTCTTCAAGCAGCCGTCGTATCTTCTCGCCCTGGCCGGGATCCTGGCCCTGGGCGGGTTCCTGGTTGTTCGGGCCATGAGCGGCGCCGGCCGGAAGGCGGCCTGACGGACACGCCGGCCGACAATATAGTCATTTTAGGATAAGGGTTATCGATTCCAAGCTTAATGGTAGATAAAACAAACAAAAGCTTGGGGTCAAACCTACTCTTTACGCATCTTCCCCTGGAGAATTGTGCGTAACGAGTAGGTTTGACCCCGGTTACAACCTAAAGGCTTTATTGATCCGGGCCAAAAGCAACGAGCATCGAGATAAGAGTCAAACTTGCTCCGACCACAGTGCGCTTATTTATGCTTTTTTATGGTTTTTAATGAACTCGTCGAGTTCCTCTTTAATAAATAGATATTCTCTTCCCAGCCTATAATAGGGCACACCGCCATCTTTCACCCATCTTCTCAAGGTAATCTCTGATTTGTTGAGATATTCTGCCGCGCTGGCAAGTTCCAGCCAGAGTTTGAAATCATCCATGTATTGACTGATAAACAATAGTTCGATACCGACAACCTTCTCTGCATCATCCAAGTCGACATTACAATAATCTGAGACGGAGATCGTCTTTTTGATTTTTCTATCAGAAAGTTTTATGTAGGTTGCATCTGCGGACCGGTCAAAGGTAACTCTCATTTCGTCGTCCTCTCCATTCAATGAATAATAATGGCTGTGATTATCTTCATCTTATTTTTCTCGGGCTTGACAACAACTCTGATTTTCCTCCCCTTGGAAAATCCTTTCACCAAATTCAATTCTCCCTGCTTGCCAGAATAGGAATAATCAGGATTATTCAAAACCTTTTCAATTTCCTCCTTTTTTATGGATCTCTGTTTGACCCGTTGTTCTGCATGATAAGTAAAGTCATATTTTATCATAATTAATCATTGTTTATCAATTATTATCATCCGTGCCCGGTGACCATGTCCAAGAAAGCACCACGCAATCATGGAGCTCAAAACAACAGACGACTATCCTTTTGAAATTGCTCATAGCCGGGGTCAAACCTACTCATCACGCACCTTTCCCTAGTGAATTTTGCGCAACGAGTAAGTTTGACCGCGGCTATCGACTTTTCTAATGACCGATTTCAGGCCAGAGCCGCAGCCCCGGGATCACGGCGAAATGGTCGTCATAGGTCACCAGGATCGAGCCCGTTTCCAGGCCGTGCGCCGCGATCCAGACATCATTGATCGGAATCGGTTTTCCGGACTTTCTGAGAGAGGCCATGATGAGCCCGAAAACATCGGCCGTTTCAATCGTCGCCTCAAGGATGGTTACCGTTGATTTGAGAAGGAACCTCTCAAGAATTTGCCTATTCTCTCTTTCTTTGCCGCCGGCTCTGAAGCCCGCATACAATTCTCCCAGGACAAACACGGACATATAGACGCTGTCGGCCTGGGCTAGATAAGCCATGACTTTTTCGTCCCCCCTCAAAAAGCGCACATAAGCGTTTGTATCCAACAGAATTTTTTTCATTTCCAGTCCTCGGGATGAATGGCTTCCAGGTCTTTGACGGTCTCCAGGAATTGCTCTTCGTCATCCTCTGTCCAGACGCCGAAGAGATCGAGGAATTCGTCCCGATGATCATTTTTGTCTTTGCCCAGCCCAAGGGCCTTGGCGAGAAGTTCTTTCACGATCTTATTGACGCTCGTGCCCGCGGATTTGGCGCGCTCCTTGATGAGTTTTTCTGTTTCCTTGTCGATTCCATGTATTGTGATGGATTTCATCTGCTCTCCATGAATCTAAATATGAATCATATTGATTCATATTATGAATCATTATTGTTTATTATGCAAGCCCTAAGCGGAGGTTAAAGTCCGCTCGGAGGGCCGGCCAGATTGCCTCCACCGCCGCCAACACTGACAAAAATTGGCCAAATCCAGGAACGGTCTGGATCAGCCGGGCATAGGGTATCTTATCATATCCCGCGATCGCTTGTAGACCTCAGGAATATAACCCGTCCGCAGAAGATGAGCCAGCTTGTAGGAGTCCCTCTGATCCGTCTTCACTTTGGCCTTGGCGATCGCCTTCACCTCTTTCGGATGGGCGACTGTCGTTTCAACCCCCAGATCAGCTAAAACATCGACCATCGTGTAGCTTGACCTTCCCGCTTCTATCACGGCGATGACACCGGGCTCGATCTCCCTCCCTGTTGCCGCCTGAAAATAAAGAAGAAGCGTGCGGATGGCCGCCCTGCACAGCTCCGCCAGGAGCTTGCGCTTGAACTTGAAGAAGTCCCGGAGCATCTTGGGGATGACGAAGATGACCTGACGGTGGGGGACATCGAGAAGAAGCGTCTCACGGACCCTCTCTCCCCACTCCACTAGCCGCTTGAGTGGCAGAAGCCCCTTGTCCGGCAGGAAAACATCAGCAGCCTCTCGCCTCAACAGTCCGGACGGCGGATCCGGGCAAAGCCGCACTTCAGATTGGCATATCAATAGCTTGTCACGGACTTCACGAGAGCCCGGGGCTTCTGCTCTTCCTGGGATTCTTGATCTGTTCAGTTTGACTTTCTCTCATAGATTTGCATTAATATAGCCGCAGAGGGAATCAGCACCCGATGAAATGCCCAAAATGTTATTTTCGCAACTCCCCCGATACCCGTTTTTGCGGCCAGTGCGGAACAGAACTCAATCCCGCAGAGGCCCCCACGGAGACTATCCAGACATCGGTCAGAGACATTGAGAGAGGGGACCTTTTCGCCGGACGCTATGAGGTGGTTGAAGGAATCGGTTCAGGGGGAATGGGCAAGGTCTATAAGGTCTTCGACAAGAAAATCCATGAAATGATTGCCTTGAAACTCATCAAGCCTGAGATCGAGACAGATAAAGCCATCATCGAGCGGTTCAGCCAGGAATTGAAGACCGCCAGAAAGATCACGCACCGGAACGTCTGCCGGATGTTTGATATCGGCGAAGAGGCCGGGACCCATTTCATCACCATGGAGTATGTCACGGGCGAGGACCTGAGGAGTCTCATCAACAGGATCGGCCAATTGACTGTCGGCAAGACGATCGATATCGCCAAACAGATCTGTGAAGGGTTGGCCGAAGCCCATGCTATGGGCATTGTTCATCGAGATCTCAAGCCCCAAAATATCATGATCGACAGAGAGGGCAAGGTCAAGATCATGGATTTCGGGATCGCTCGGTTTATCATGGCAAGAGGCGTTACCATAACGGGAACAATCATCGGCACGCCGGAATATATGTCTCCGGAACAGGCCGAGGGGAAAGAGGTGGATCAGCGGTCCGATCTCTATTCACTAGGGATCATCCTCTTTGAGGCGCTGACGGGGAGGGTGCCCTTTGAGGGGGGGACGCCTCTAAGCATCGCTATGAAGCACAAAACGGAGCTGCCACCCCATCCCCGAAAGCTCAATATTCAGATCCCCGCGGACCTCAACAGCTTGATTCTGAGATGCCTAGAGAAAGAAAAGGAGAAGAGATATAAAACCGCCTTCGAGCTCATCTCGGCCTTGGAGAAAATCGAAAAAGGGATCCCGACAACCCAGAGAGTCCTTCCCGAGGAAAAGCCGCTGACGGCCCGAGAGATCACGATCAAGTTTAAGATGAAGAAGGTCCTTGTTCCCGGGGGAGTGATCCTGGCTCTGGCCGTGCTGGCGGTCGGGATCTGGCTTCTCTGGCTTAGGCCGACGCCGCCCGGTCCCGTCGTCTCCCGAACAGATGGGCTAAGCCAGAACCCGGAAAGATCGGCGGCCGAGCATAAGCCTCCTGTGGATCAGCCCGAACAAGATGAGAAAAAAAAGAACGAAGAGAAGATCCGAAGCGGATTGACGGCAGCCCAAAATGCTTTTGAAAAAGGAAACTACCAAGAATGTCTGAATCAGTGTCTCGATCTCTTGAAAATCGATCCCAATAACGCTCAGGCCCAGACGTACGCCAATTTGGCCCGAGAAAAATTGGCAGCGATAAAGACGATCGCTAGGGTTGATACTTCATTTGCGGTCGAAGCTGAATTCTGGAAATCCGCTGTCAAGATCGACAGGGCCGGGGCTTACGAAGCCTACTTAAAGAAGTATCCCGAAGGGCAATTTCGCGATCTAGCCCGTGAACGTTTAAAAGCCATCCAGGAATCCGAAAAAAGCAAATCTCAACAACAAAAGCCGCCCGAGGAGAAACCAATACTTAAGAAAGAGCCGACGGAGAAAGAAGTTCAGCCAGCCGTGAAATTGATCCAACTGCCTCCGGAAAAAATCCACCTGTACAACGAAAAAATCAAACGAATCATCGTAACCGCATTTCCAGAGGAGATCAAGGTTCAAGGTCCAGTCTATCTGACTCTCTCGGTCAGTGCGGAGGGAAAAATATCCGTGGATACTATCACCGACACTGACCTAAGCGTCTCTCCCGGAGAAAAACGCGAGTTTGTCAAGCAGACGATTGTGACGGCGGTGAGTTCCGTTCTCCTTGAGCCGCCGAAGGACAGAAGAGATAAGCTGGTTAGAATCGAAAATTGGCAGGTCAGCTATACCTGCGGCGTGTTTCAAGGAAAGCTCATTTTGAGTTCAATCTCGATTTAGGGGGACCGATGCTACCTTCCGGACTATTGAGAAGAACAGCCTACATTGTGTTGTGTGCCTTCATCTGGTTTTCTCTGGGATCCGGAGCAATGTGGGGCGGCCAGGGACAGGAAGATCCGCTGTCGAGGGCGCGGCAGCTCATCAGGCAGGGAAATTACGAAGGCGCCATCAAGCTGCTGGAAGATTATATTGCCAAGATTCGGATCATCGCCGAGCAGAAGAAGAATCTGGCTGAAGCATACTACATCATCGCCAAAACATATTACATCGTCGGCGAAGCGGATAATACCGAAGCAAACCTAAAGCGGGTTTTTGAGACGTACCCCGCATTCACCATCGACGAGCCGGATCAGGCGTTTCGGACACGTGTCGAAAACGTGAGGGGCGCGGTTTTAGCCGAGCAAAAGGGGAAGGCCGTCGAGAAAGCTCTAGAGAAAGAGCAGCCGGCGGTAATGAGCAGGCCGGGAGAGGCGAAGAAAAAGAAATTTCCATGGCTGATTGTCGGAGGAGTAGTGGTGGCGGCGGGTGTGGTGGCGGTTCTTCTGCTCAAGAAGAAAGGGAGTCAGAATGGCGCGATTAGCGTCATGTCATCTCCGACAGGAGCCAAGGTCTATCTGGACGCCTCGGATACGGGACAGATGACCAACTGCACGTTGAGCAATATCAGTCCTGGCGGTCATACGGTCAAGCTGACAAAGGAAGGCTACCAAGATTATCAACAGAGTGTTGCCGTGTCAGGGGGACAGATGGCCTCGGTGAATGCGATTCTTGACAAGCATACGATCACGGTGACTAGTCCGACGAATTCGACGGTCTGGGAGAAAGGGTTTGAAGTCGAGATCAAGTGGACGACCGATTCCTCGGTCAAAAATTCATTGAATCTTATGAAGAACGGGCTGGTCCAGGTCTTGAGTCCAAACTTGGCAAGTCCAAGTGATTTCCATCGGGAGCGGATGCAGGAGCAAGCACTTACGAGTCAGGGAAGGGATCCTTCGGCCATGAGCAGGAGTCCTAAGGATCTCTCGGGACTCGGAGGCATTCCGGGGAGAATAGAAGGGGAAAATCCCGCCGGCGTGAATTATCCGGACAAAAATAAAAATGACAACGTATCGTCGATGACGGGAAAAATCAATTCCAATCCAGAAAACTTCCAATCATTGAAGAATTTCTGGGCGGGGAACAGAGGCCAGATCGATCGTGAGCTGTGGGGAAACGACAAAAGCCCTAACCCGTTGACGGCACTCAATTCAAAACATAACTTCTCTATTACGAATGTTGATATTGATTTATATAAAGGAGGGACGAAGGTTCAGACGATTGCTTCTAATCAGAGCAATACTGGTTCCTATAGGTGGGTTCCTCCCGATTCTCTGGCCGATGGCACGGACTATCGGGTGAGGATTTCCTGCAGCGCGGACAGCAGCGTTTATGGGGAAAGCAGCAATTATTCGATTGCCACTCATACTTATCAGTTTATTACTAAGTGGGGAAGTTATGGGTCTGGCGATGGGCAATTTAATGGTCCACGGCTAATTGCGGTTGACAGTTCTGGGAATGTCTATGTTGCTGATACGGCCAACAATCGCATCCAGAAATTCACTTCCACCGGCTCTTTTCTTTCAAAGTGGGGAAGCCTTGGGACTGGTGACGGGCAATTTCATAGTCCATCAGGGATTGCGGTAGATAATTCTGGAAATATCTATGTCACTGAATATGATAACAATCGCATCCAGAAATTCACTTCCGCCGGCTCTTTTCTTTCAAAGTGGGGAAGCCTTGGGACTGGTGACGGGCAATTTCATAGTCCATCAGGGATTGCGGTAGATAATTCTGGAAATATCTATGTCACTGAATATGATAACAATCGCATCCAGAAATTCACTTCCGCCGGCTCTTTTCTTTCAAAGTGGGGAAGCCTTGGGACTGGTGACGGGCAATTTCATAGTCCATCAGGGATTGCGGTAGATAATTCTGGAAATATCTATGTCACTGAATATGATAACAATCGCATCCAGAAATTCACTTCCGCCGGCTCTTTTCTTTCAAAGTGGGGAAGCTATGGGACTGGCGATGGGCAATTTGATATTCCGTTTGGAATTGCGGTTGATAGTTCTGGGAATGTCTATGTTACTGATTTTGATAATAATCGAATCCAGAAATTCAGTTCTAGCGGGTCTTTCCTCGCAAAGTGGGGAAGCCAGGGGACTGGCAATGGGCAATTCAATTATCCTCGGGGAATTGCAGTTGACAGTTCTGGGAATGTCTATGTTGCTGATGCTGCAAACAATCGCATCCAGAAATTCACTTCGACCGGCTCTTTTCTTTCAAAGTGGGGAAGCCAGGGGACTGGCGACGGGCTATTTACTCAACCCCGGGGAATTGCGGTTGACGGTTCAGGTTATGTTTTTGTTGCTGATACCGATAATAATCGCATTCAAAAGTTCCGCTAACGATTTTTTTAAGAGATTAATTCAACGTTTTGCTTTAAACATTTTTTTGGACGCGCCGTTCTTTCTTAATCTTTTAACCTATCGACACGGGTTCGTGTCGAATGATATTTTTTAGTTGGGATGTCCGCTTATACGATAAATGCCAGAAGGTTAGGGAACCCGTATCAGGAAGAAGGCAAATTCCTATGAGGGGAAGCGGATGCTTTCATCTGGTTTATTGAAGAAAACGGCGATTTTAACAGCAGGTATTTTCTTGTAGTTTACCCTGGGAGCAGGCCTTGCCTGGAGCGGACAAGACCAGGAGAATCTGCTATCGAAGGCCCGGCAGCTCATCAAGGAGGGAGACTACGAGGGCGCGATCAAGCTGCTCGATGATTATATCTCCAAAATCCGCCTCATCGCCGAACAGAAGAAGAATCTGGCTGAAGCATACTACATCATCGCCAAAACATATTACATCGTCTTTTCGCGGCGTGACGAATCAGCGCTCCGAACGCTAAAATCCCTCCTCTCGACCACGCCAAAAATATGGATATCAAGAACGCCTCCGGGCAACTAAGAAGAGGTTATCGAGGCGGAAACCCTCTCGCCTTCGCCGAAAAATTACAGACTCCCTCGCCCCGTGATCACGAAAACTTTGAAATACTCCCCTCTCTCCTCGGCCGCATAGAGGCGCCGTAGTATCCAACCATCACCTGGCCCTTTGGGAGACAAAGTGGCGTATCTCAGAACAGCAATTTCTTGTCCTCTTTTCGCCCTGCACATTTTAAAAGAACTTGACTTATTCTAGAGATATATGTTAGCTTTTATTTGCTTATAATAATCTATATTAGAAATTTCGTGATTGGTTACGAGGCTTGACCATGAATGATCGCTGGCTGTCGGTCGAAGAAATCGCTGCGCATCTAGGCATCACCCGCTACACGGTATATAAGTGGGTCGGCCGTCTGGGTCTGCCCAGCCACAAGATCGGACGGCTGTTGAAGTTCAGTAGATCGGAAATCGACGAGTGGGTAAAAAAACATGACGTGAAAATGACAAAGGCGAAGACCTGTCAACACCTTCTCCGGCTTTTGAAGCACTCTTTCCAAGAAATTCAAAAATTTGGAGTAAAACGCATCGGACTCTTCGGTTCCTGGGTGAGGAGAGAGGCCGGCCGTGGAAGCGATATTGACGTACTCGTTGAGTTCAGCCAGCCGAGTTTTGATAACTATATGGAGCTCAAATTTTTTCTTGAAGCGCTATTTGGCCGAGAGGTCGACGTTGTCTTGGCCGATTCCCTAAAAGAACAAATCAAAGCGGATGTGATGCGTGAGGTTGTCTATGCCGAGGAATCATAAGCTGTATCTCAGAGATTTGCTCGAGGCTTCGGAACGAATCCAGGAATACACAAAGAATATGAGCCTCAGTGATTTCGAACGCAGCAACATCACCATCGATGCGGTTGTCCGCAATCTTGAGGTGATCGGAGAGGCGGCCGGCAAGCTACCTCCGGAAATCAAGGCGAGGTCTCCTGAAATCGAATGGCCAAAAATTGCGGCCCTGCGGAATATTCTCGGTCACGAATATTTTGGAGTGAACACAAAGATCGTTTGGGATGTCGTTCAGAATAAGCTTGGGCCAATTAACGATGCTTGCAGAAATCTCCTCGAGGCCGTTTGATCAGGTAGGGTTGAATTGGTCTGGACTAAACGAGTATTGACGAAGTGTCAACTCAAGTTAATCCTTGAGCACCTGAGCCGGGTTTTTACTTTTTCACTTTGTCGCAGCGCTCAGCGTCAGGGTCATGGCGCTTGTAATAGTTGGGGTCAAAGCTACTCGTTACGCAAGATTTACCAGGGGAAGATGCGTAATGAGTAGCTTTGACCCCCGCCTATCTTTTTTTCTTAGTCGGCCGGGGACCCTCCAGGTATAATCTCGCCGTCTCAAGGGCCAACGCTCGGGCGTCGAAGTCGGCGCGATTGCAAAGGACGATGACCGTGAACCCGTCGTCGGTGAAACGCTGGATCGCCGTC
The DNA here is from genome assembly GCA_964537875.1 of uncultured Eubacteriales bacterium. Classification (GTDB taxonomy): domain Bacteria; phylum Acidobacteriota; class Aminicenantia; order Aminicenantales; family UBA4085; genus JAPKZH01. The sequence goes on along the minus strand of CAZIDN010000012.1, from coordinate 19,960 downwards.
CGGAACCCGATTGTCTCGCCGTAATGCCACATTCGGGCGTGCCCTTCCCACGGATTCAGGAACCAACCGAATCCGTAGTCCGCGGGTGTTCCGTCCGGTTCGGTCGGCGCATCAGCCGGAACCTGGACCGGAGTCAACGCCGGCCGCATCTCCGGCTCGCTCAGAAGCGTGTGCCCGCTCATGGCTTTGTCCCACTTCAGGAGATCCGAGAGCGAAGAGTAGACGCCTCCATCACCGAGTGTCGCGGAAGTCGGGCTCTGGTCCGTCTCGCTCCAGCGGCCGCCTTCCAAAGTATGGCCGTAGGCGCGGTTCCGTACATCGTTCTTGCCGAGTTCGTAGGCTACCGTGCCGGTCATCTTCAGCGGAGCAAAAATGTGGTCGCGGAGAAAATCGGCGAACGACCGGCCGGAGGCCTTCTCGACGACGAGGCCGAGAAGGACATAGCCGGAATTGCTGTAGGTCCATTTCGCTCCCGGCACGAACTTTCCGGATTCTTGCCTTTTTAGGAGCTCCAGGACCCCGGCGTCCTTGATCTGAATTTGCTCCGCGGGAGCCGAGGAGTCGGCCGGCGGCATGAGGTCTTCGTAGTCGGGAAGGCCCGAGGTGTGGTTGAGGAGATGACGGATGGTGATGGCGCGGCCATATTCGGGGAAGTCGGGAAAGACATCGGTTAGGCGGTCTTCATAACGGAGTTTGCCATCGCGAACGAGCAGGATAACAGCCGCGGCGGTGAATTGCTTCGTGACCGAGGCCAGCCGGAAGTTCGTCCGGGCATCGATGCCGCGCATCGTCCGCAGGTCCGTGATTCCGTATCCACGTTCGAAGACGACGCGCCCGTCCTTCGCGACGAGCACCGCCGCCCCTGGCTCGCGGTCGGAGGTCAGGCCGGCAAGAAGGGCGTCGACCTGCTTCGCCCTGGGTCCACGGTTTGCCGCCCGGCACATCACCATCATCGGAAAAGCAAGGGCGAAAATCGCGAATGTCTTTATCGCCAGTCCCGCCGGAATTTTCATTTCCAGGAAATTGTAGTTCATACAACAGGGAAATATCAAGGGCGTAGCCGGGGTCAAACCTACTCATTCCGCATCTTCCCCTGGAGAATTGTGCGTAACGAGTAGGTTTGACCCCGGCTAGTCCTTATATTGGCGCACGCCCGGCCTGGACAATGAACTGGTGAAGTCCAGGTGGTGCACAACGTTGACCAAACTGAATCAAACTTCCGAAAAGTCAAGACTTTTCGGAAGTTTGATTCATAATAGTCGTATCCACCGGTCCTCAATTTCTTTCGACAATTCTGTATTCGTGGACGCACGCTTCATTCTGAGTATCGATAAGATATATACGGTCATCGTAAATGGAAATATTGTCAAACCTGACATTCGGAAAAGGAACTTTAAATACTAGAATACCGTTAGAATCAAACACATTGAATTCATAGCAGTGGGTTAAATTATCTTCGTTATCAAACCCCCCGTACTTATTTGGCTGTTTAAGAAAAGTTAATACCCATATCCTGTTTTTTTGATCCAAACAAATTCCCTTCGTTACTGATGTCACCGAAGGCCAAAGAAATTCTCTCTCCATGTCACCGCTTTTAAATAATATTGCCTTCGTTTCATTTTTTATCTTATAGGGAAGATATCTGTCGGTAGAAAAAATCATTTTGCCGTCTTGCGAATACTTGTCGATTTTATTTTGAAAGGCGTAGGCTACAAATATATTGTCATCGTTATCATTCGAAAAATAGGCGATATTGGCGTTTAACGTCAATTTCGGATCATCATACTGTTTGACAGCGCCGAAAGAACGGATAATCGCTCCTTTTTTATCATAAACCGATAACAATTTATGTTCCTCTGAATCTTCCCACGTCGAAGTATCGTTCGGCAGAATTACACGTGATCCGGAGAGGACCGCCATTCCGGACGTTCCATATTGTGCGCTGATACTGCTGCCTCCAATTCTTGCTTTTTTGGGTTTGAAGCTGCCTTCATATCTCCCGTCAAGCAAAAACCAAGAGATTTTATTATCCGCAACATATAGCTTATTCCTTTTTATATTCAGTCTTAAAATAAACGGTGAAATAAAATCCCCGGGGCCCTGGCCTTTTTGTCCAAAGGATGAAAGAAATTCATGATCCTTGTTATACCGCTTCACGGTGCAGCCGTTCCCTTCAAGAATGAGAATGTCCCCGTTTGAAAGCCGGGCGGCATCTACCGGATCATACAAAATATCTTTTTCCTCTTCGCTTTCCAATTTACCGATTTTTCCGATGAGTTCCAGTTTCACAAAAGAAGCATCTTCACGTTGTGGGGCGTGATTACGGACATACCTCACGCCATCGATGACTTCGACCGTAAATTTTGAAGTATCGATTGATGAATCATGCCGGCATTCTATCTGCAAAATTGATATCACTGCGGCAATTGGAATTACAAAGATAAAGCGTTTCATATCATATTCCTTCTCACTGATACATACATTCTAATGAATATACAAAATCTAATCAAAAAATATTCCCTTGATCCGATATTGAAAAGCCTCTCCCCCTGACCCGCCGCAGATCGATATACCAGCCCTAGAGTAGGTCTGGGATTAATAGGCTTGGGATCAAGATCAAGGCTTGGGGGCAAAGCTACTCATTACGCATCTTCCCCTGGAGAATCTTGCGTAGCGAGTAACTTTGACCCCGGCTATCCCTAATCGGAAAGCCAGTTTTCGACTTTCAGCCCGGGGATGCCCTGGAAATGGCGGACATTTCCGGTAACCAGGACGCACCGGTGGCGAACGGCGATCGCCGCGACACATAGATCCAAATCACTACGGCTCCAGCCGCGCTTGTCGAGCCTTGCCTTGATCTCGCCGAAATACCGGGCGCAGTCTTCGTCGAAAGACAGGACGGACACAAAAGGAAAGACCTTGTCTTCCAGTTCGGCCAAAATCCGTTCTCGATGCGGCGACCGGAAAACGCCGTAGAAGATCTCGGAGAGGGTGATGGCCGAGGTGAAGATCAACTCCGGCGAAACCTCGCCGAGCTTTTGGCGGAGAACGGGCGACGTCGTTTTCCGGACGAGATTGCTTAGAACATCGGTGTCCAGGATGTACATCAGAGGGGTGATTTTCGGCTTTTCGCTTTGCGTCGTGCTTCTTCGGCAAGGCGGGCCATATGCGCGATGTCCCGGTTATAATCGGACAGGCACCCGGCCGCGTCCAGAAGTCTTCCCTTTTGTCGCCTGGCCATTTCTTGGTAGGCTTCCCAGGGCAGGAGGACGGCGACGTTACGGCCTCTTTTTGTGATCGTGATCATCGCCTTCTGATAAATAAGACGATTGATGAGCTCGGAAAATCTTGCTTTGGCCGAGGTCAATGAAACAATGTTTATTTCCACAAAAATTCCCTCCTCTTCAAATATAGTCATTTTGACCATATTTGTCAAAATCAAGGACCCGAAGTATTACTTTTGCGACATCGGCGCCGTTGAAGGAAATTTGGGAGCACCGCTCGAAAACGCGGTTGCAGCTCATGAATTCCTTGCGGAGTTGTGGTTTTAAGAATTACGGGGACGCGATCCCCACAATGTTGCGCCTCTTCTTTAAGTTCAAAGGCTGGGCGGCAATGATTTCGAGCAGGTCGCCTGGATGGCGGCCGAGGAACGGGCGGAGTATTTTTTCTCCTCGTTCTCCTCGTTCTTGACATCGATCTGCGATCGGCATTACATTTCTATGGTGGCGAAAAGGAGGGAAGTTTCGTTATCAACCAGCATTCGAAGGCGCCATACAAAATAGCCAATTGCTATAGGATGTTCACCAAAGGAGGATTCCAGCGAAAAAAGCCGTCCTGATCGGGGCTATAGTCACATTCTGCGCCGCGGTGAGTATCTCCTGTCAAAGGGAAAGGACGTACCTCGTAAAGGTCAGAGATGGGGTCCGCTACGTCCACAATATCAAACCGGTCTCCGAGAGGCCGGCGGTTAGCCTCGCTTTCGTCCGAAAAATCGGTGAACTCGAGCCGAAGGATCCCAATTACCTGTTCCTAAGCCCCATGAGCGTCGCGGAGGACGACGAAGGGAATATATATGTCCTGAACGCGAAAGACTTCTGTGTGAAGAAGTTCGGAGCCGACCGGACTTTTCTACGTCGGTTCGGTCGCCGGGGTCAAGGGCCCGGAGAATTCCAGCATCCGATGACCATCGGGGTCGGCGGCCAGGCCCGGCTGATCGTATCTTCGATGTCTTCGGATTTCTATGTCTTCGATTTCGACGGGAAATATGTCGATCATTTCCGCTTGCCCCAGTATCAAGGAATACTTCCTGCTTTTCTGAACTCCGACCGGCTCGTCGGCTACGCGTTTGAGCTAAGAGGGGAGAACAGCCGCGACAACAAAATCCTGAAGATCTACGATTTCAAGGGGAAGGTCCAGCACGAGTTCGGGGAACCGTTCCTCCTGGAAACGGCGCTGAGGACCTGGGAAGCCAATTTCCTCCACATCACCGTCGACGACAAGGACAACATTTTTGTGGCTTTCACTAGTCAGAACCGAATCGAAAAGTATTCGGGGACGGGCCGGCTAATCCTGTCGATCGATCGGGCCCTGCCTTACAAGATTGAGCATCGTTACGAGCAGACGACCATGGATATCGGGGGGAAAGCGGTTCCCACCGATCAGCAAGTCTTCACTCCCGTCACCCGGGGGATAGGCATAGACGGCCGGGGTCGGATCTGGGTGCTGGCTTTCCAAAAGGCAATTCGTCAAGATCGACCGCCGAAGGATTTCACTATGCCGGATTACCTGGCTTTCGAAGTGTACAACGGAAGCGGGATTCTGCTGTCGAGAGTGCCGCTTCCTAGAGAGCTGGTCCGCTTTGACAACATGACCATGCATGGCGATCATCTCTTTTTCGTCGATCCTTTCGATCAATCCTGCCTGTACGAGTTCGCCGTTGTCGATGGTATCGACTGAATACCACCCTTTCCATCCCTCCTCACGTTGACGTTCGTGGCCGAGACGCCGCCTCCCTCTTATGTCTTCACCGAGGTCGTCTTAATGGCGGCCGGGGAGAGGGCGAAGTATTTTTAAGGACGGGAGTTTTCGAGATGGAAGTCTAACTTCTTTCGCGCGATTTTCCGGTCGTCCGGAACGAGAATTCGGCCGGAGGACCTGCTTGGCGACGATCTCCTCGTTCTTGACATCGATCACCGGCGAAGACTATATTTCTGGCATATCGATCGGGAAGGAGGAAGGAGTTGAGAAAGACAATCATCCTATTGGCCATTCTTGTTTTCGGCGCGTCCTGGATAGCGTCGGCACACCTGGCCGCGCCGCAACCGCAGCCAAGTTCCAAGATCAAAGTCGAGGATAAAATCCGCTCCAAGGCTTATCCGTTCGAGCTTGGCGACGTGCGCTTGCTCGACGGGCCGTTTCGCGAGGCCATGCTCCGGGACCAGAAATACCTGCTCGAGCTGGACTCGGACCGGCTGCTCCATAACTTTCGCGTGACGGCCGGACTTCCATCCACGGCCCAGCCTCTGGGCGGTTGGGAAGAGCCCAAGGGAGAGCTGCGTGGCCACAGCGTCGGGCATTTTCTCACGGCCTGCGGCCTGATGTACGCCAGCACCGGCGACGCCAGGTTCAAGGATAAAGGAAACGGGATCGTTGCCGAGTTGGCCAAGGTCCAGGAAGCCATGCCCTCCAGGGGATTCAACAAGGGTTTCCTGTCGGCTTATCCCGAGGAGTTCTTCGACCGTGTCGATAAACGCATCCGGGTCTGGGCGCCTTATTACACCCTGCACAAGATCATGGCCGGCCTTCTCGACATGTACCTGTATTGCGATAACCGGCAAGCGCTCGACGTTGTGACAAAGATGGCCGACTGGGTCAAGTTCCGTGTCGACCGCCTGACCGACGAACAGCAGCAGGCGGCTCTCGAGACGGAACACGGCGGCATGAATGAGGTCCTGGCCAACCTGTATGGCGTGACCGGAAACCCGGATCATCTGACGACGGCCATCAAGTTTAACCATAAGAAATTGTTCGACCAATGGGCCGCCGGCGAAGACAAGCTGGACGGCCTGCACGGAAATACGCAATTCCCCAAGGTCATCGGCGCTTTCCGCGAGTACCAACTCACCGGGGAAAAACAATACCTGGATATCGCCAGCTTTTTCTGGGACCGGGTGGCTCTCCATCGTTCGTTCGTCATCGGCGGCAACACCAACGGCGAGAGCTTTTTCCCCATCGACCAGTTCTCGAGGAACCTAGGGACCTCGAGCACCGAGACCTGTAACACCTACAATATGCTCAAGCTGACCCGCCAGCTTTTCGGCCTGGAGCCGACAGCCGAGAAAATGGACTTCTATGAGCGCGGGCTGTTCAATCATATCCTCGCCTCGCAGGACCCCGCCACGGGAATGGTGTGCTACTATGTTCCGCTCAGGCCCGGCGCGTTCAAGACGTATTCGACGCCCAATGATTCTTTCTGGTGCTGTGTGGGAACGGGCATGGAAAACCATGCCAAGTACGGAGATACAATCTTTTTCCACGACGATCGCTCGCTCTACGTCAATCTTTTTATCGCCTCCGAGCTGAGCTGGAAAGACAAAGGCCTCGTCGTGCGTCAGGAGACCAAGTTCCCCGATGAGGATACGGCCAAGCTGACCTTCAAAGCTCAAAAACCCGTGCGCCTCGCATTGAAAATCAGGTACCCGTCCTGGGTATCCTCCGGAATGACGGTGACCATCAACGGCAAGAGCGAGCCCGTGAATGCCAAGCCCGGCTCCTATGCTTCGATCGAGCGCGAATGGAAGAACGGCGATACGGTTCAGGTTCGCTGGCCGATGGGGCTGCGGCTCGAAGCCATGCCCGACGATCCGAAGATGATCGCGATCTTATATGGACCGATCGTGCTGGCCGGCGATCTCGGCCGCGAGGGATTGACCGAGGCGATGCGGTACGGACCGAACGCGCCGCAGGTCAACCGCCTGACTTCGATCGCGATCCCCGTCTTCTTAGGCGATGTGAAAGATGTGCTGGGCCGTGTCAAACCGGCGCCGGCTGCGGGCGCCCCGTTGAATTTCCAGACCGTCGACCTCGGCCAGCCTCAGGATGTGCGCTTAATTCCGTTAAATAAAGCCTTTGATCAGCGCTACTCCGTGTATTGGAAAGTCCTTTCTCCCGCGGAATGGGACGAGAGAAAAGCGGAAGTCGCGGCCAAAGAGGCGCGCCGAAAAGAGATCGAAGGCCGGACTCTGGATGTCGTGAATGTCAACGACGAACAAAGCGAAATCGGCCACGGTTTTAAAGGGGAGAACGCCGCCCAGGGCTTTTTCGAGGGAAAAAGAACGCGCGAAGCGCGGAACGGCTGGTTCAGCTACGACCTGAAAGTGCTTCCCGACAAACCGATGGTCCTGGTCTGCACCTTTGTCGGAAGCTTTGGCCGTCCCCGCACCTTTGATATTCTGGTGGACGGAGAGAAAATTGCGACGCAGACGCTCGAGGCCGCGCCCGCCGGTCTCATCGATGTCGAATACAAGCTTCCGGAACCCCTGACCAGCGGTAAGCAACGAGTCACCGTGAAGTTCCAATCTCTGCCCAAAGCGGCCACGGGCAGCGTCCTCGACGTCCGGATCATCCAGTAGGCTGAACTTACGATCTCTATTATAGGGGAGAGCCATAGGGAAAAGAATAAATTCCTGGTTCACTTCCAGTTCGTGTGCGTAGGAAAGGGAAATGATCCGGAGACGGCCGAAGCGACCATGGAGGGCTCGGGAACGGCGTGAAAAACCCGGATAGGGAGCGAGGCCGTTTCCGAATCGTTTCCCATAAAATTTTCCCCATGCGAAATGAAAAAGAACCAGATTCTATAAAGAGAGTCTTATGCATAAACCGCTCACCCGGCGCGAGGCCTTGAAGCGGATCGGCGCAGCGAGCGCGAGCATCGTCTTCGCCCGCAGTGTTATCCGCGGCCAATCCACAGACATCATTGTCGCCGGCCAGCCGGTGGAGATCATTGTTTCCACCCTGAGTCCTTCGACGGTCCGCCTCACCGTTCTGCCGATCGAGAGCGGCCGCCCAGCCGGCATTCCGACGGATGGCGCCATCGTGCAAACAGGAGAGGGACGCGCGCTCGCCCGCCGCCGTATACGCGAGCGGTTCGATCCCGTACGCGCCGGCAACCTTGTCGTCCGGTTCGAGGCTGATCCTCCGACTCTTCATGTCGAGACGAGTGCCGGCCGGCCGATACAGCGGCTGACGCTGGATGCCCGCGCGGCCGGGATGTCGTTTCTCTTGAGCAAGGGACCGCTCCTCGGGCTCGGTCAGGGCGGACCGCAGTTCGATCGCAAAGGCACCGTGGATCGGATGCGCAGCGGGCAGGGCGGCTATCAGCTCAGCACGCATGGCGGCCGCGTGCCGATCCAGTGGCTCGTGGGCACGGACGGGTGGGGGATGTTCATCCATCAGCCCTTGGGCACGTTCGACTTCACCGGCCCCGAAGGAAAATTTGCCCCGCCCGATAACGGCCTTCCCCTGGATGTTTTTGTCGTGTCTTCGTCCAGCCCTCCGGAAATCATGCGTGAGTACGCGCGAATCACCGGACGCGCGGAGATGCCGGCGCTCTGGACGTTGGGCTATATGCAATCGCACCGGACGCTGGCGGGCCCGGATGAGGTCCTAGGCGTCGCCCGGACGATGCGCGAGAAAAAGCTGCCGTGCGATGCGCTGATTTACCTCGGCACCGAGTTCACCCCGTCCGGGTGGAATACCCGCAACGGCGAGTTCACCTGGCATAGCGGCAACTTTCCTGATCCGAAAGGCATGATCGACGAGCTTCACGCCCGCCACTTCCGGGTTGTGCTGCACATCGTCATCGAGGGACATCGCCTGACGGGGACGGTGCAGGAGGCGTACGATCCAAAGAACGCCGTTCCCAGCGGCCGGACCGCGGACAATCGTTGGCCCGACGATCGCAGCGTGCCGTGCTACTGGCCGTATCACAAGCCGCTCTTCGACATCGGCGTCGACGGCTGGTGGCCGGACCAGGGCGACGACTATGATGCTCCCTCCCGCCTAAACCGCACCCGGATGTACTGGGAAGGCTCGAAGCTTTGGCGGCCCAACGAGAGGCCTTTCGCCCTGCATCGCAACGGCTACGCCGGCATGCAGCGCTACGCCGCGTTCCTCTGGTCGGGCGATGTCCGGTCGCGCTGGGAAACGCTTCGCACTCATGTCCAGGTCGCGGTCAACACGGGCCTTTCAGGCATTCCTTACTGGGGCACCGACATCGGCGGGTTTATTCCGACGTCCGAATACACAGGCGAGCTGCACGTGCGCTGGTTTCAGTTCGGCGCTTTCTGCACTTCATTCCGCGCTCATGGCCGTCACTGGCACCTCCGCCTGCCGTGGGGCTGGGACGGCGGCGATGGGGGTCCGAAGGAGACCACGACTTTTAATCCGGCTCCCGAAGAGTTGAAGAATCCGCAGGTCGAGCCGATTCTTAAGAAGTATCTCGAACTCCGATATCGCCTGCTTCCCTACACCTACACGGCCGTACGGGATTGCTGCGACACGGGCCTTCCGATCATCCGGGCGCTCTGGCTGCACTATCCGGACGACGCGGCGGCGGTTGCGCGCGGCGACCAGTACCTTTGGGGGCGTGACGTGCTTGTGGCGCCTATCGTAGAAAAGGGCGCCTCGAGCCGCCGCCTCTACCTGCCGCGCGGCACCTGGTTCGACTTCTGGACCGAGGAGCGCGCGGAGGGCGGCCGCGAAATCGAACGGAAGGTCGATCTTGAAACAATGCCGCTTTACGTTAGGGCGGGCGCAATCCTGCCGCTCGGTCCTGTCAGGCAGTATGCAAAAGAGCCGGTTGTCGCTCCGCTGACTCTTATCGTTTATCCCGGGGCCGACGGCGCATCCTCTCTTTACGAAGACGACGGCAAGACCTTTGCTTACCGGAAAGGGGAATGGATGCGGATCGAAATGAGTTGGCGGGATGCGGAGCGCCGCCTGACGCTGCGTCTCGCCCGGGGCTCGCGCATGCTGGCGCCGGTCAGGCGCCCGATCGAAGTCCGGGTCGCCGGAGAACGGGAAACGCGGGCCATCGTGTTCGACGGGCGTCCGATGGACGTGCGCATCTAGGGCGTGTTTGAACGGATGAGGTTCATTACACTTCTTTGGGGGCTTAAACAGCTTTTTTGGATATTTGCCAGGGAAGTTAGATCATAAAAGCTTCTTAAGAAAGATCCTCAAGGAGTGCCTTCGCCTCTATAAGGTCGGGAGTGGTGAACCCTTCGGTAAACCAAGAGTAAACCTCTTCCAGAATCTTTCTGGCATCTTCTCGTTTCCCTTGTTTTTGCCACAAACGGCTCAAGCTCATCGTCGCCCTGAGCTCCCATGACTTGGCCAACCGTCGGCGAGAGAGATCAATAGCCTGCTTGAAATATTTCTCAACTTCATTCTCGGGCTCACCCCGCATCCGCAACAATTCACCCTTGAGCCGATAGAGCTCGGCTTCCATGTATCTCTCATCATATTCCTGGACGGCATCAAAGGCCCAGTCCACGGCAGAAAGCCCTTCCTCCAAAGCTCCTGCTTTTCGGCAGGCTTCAGCAACCCTCGCCCGCAGACGCGAGAAACAGGTCAGGGTCCCCGTCGCTTCCATAATCGCCAGGCTTTGACGCATCTGGGCTATGCCTTCTTTGACCTTTCCTTCAAGAACGGCTCTCTCTCCACGATAAAAATAGCCATGCGCTCCTACGTAGATAAACCCATTCTTCTCGCAGAACGGAACAAGTTCTTCCGTATCCTTGTCGATCCGCGGAAAGTCCCGAAGGAACCAATTCAGCTCACACGCTGTGAGTAGGACAAAGGCCAGCGTGTACGGATGACCTAGTTTTCGGGCGATGTTCACCGCCTCATTCAGCCGTCGGAGAGCTTGGTCGGGATAGCCAAGAATCCACTGCGCCCAAGACCCGAAACCCAGATTGAACACTCCCAAATCATAGGCGAAGAGATAAGCCATGAAACCGTACTTTTCCTGGTCATAGCCGACCATCATATTTTTGACGCATTCCACGGCCTGGACAAGTTCTCCCACGTTAAGCAAAGGCCAAACATCGAGGTAATGGGAAATCGCCTTGAACATTGGGTCCTTTGACTGTTCGGCGATTTGAGTAATCTCCGGTCGCAATTTCAGCGATTCTCTGTACTGGGCCGTAGACATATAATACATGGCCAGCTGAACGAGCGCCATAAACCGCTGAGGCGTTTCACCCAATCGATCACTCAGCTCTCTGGCTCGACCGATGGCTTGGGCCAATTCCGGAGCGCCCAAACCCTTATTGGACATGAGTGGACCGTATAGGGAGAGTTGTAAAGCAAGCTCCTGTTGATCACGCTGAGGGGTTTCTGGGAGCTTTTTAAGAAGTTCCAGAGCTTTCTTATAGTGGGCAATCGCCTCCTCGCCGGCAGACAGCCGCACGGCCTTATTTCCTGCTTTGTGTAGATATTCTATAGCCTTAGATACGATTCCTGCTTCCAGAAAATGTCTGGCCAGTTGGACGGCGATCTCTTCAGCCTGCTCTCCGTAGAGGGCTTCCAAAATATTTCCCACTTCTTCGTGAAGTTCCGCTCTCTCCACTTTATCGAGGCTATTATAAAGATATCTCTGGAACAGGATGTGCTGGAAAAGATACGAGGACAAGCGCTGTTTTTCGAGCTGCCGGATGCCTTTTGCGGACACCAGATGATGCCGCTTATCCAGCTCCCGGCTCAGAAGCTTGATCAGCTCTCGGACTTCCGCTTCCTGAATCCGGGCGACCACCTCTGCCGTAAATTCTTCGCCTTCGACACTGGCGATCGTCAAAATCTCCCGCAATTTTTCATTGAGCCTTTGAACGCGCTCTTCAATGACTGCGTCCACGCGCGCCGGGAGCGCGTTCCAATCCAATTCCGGTCCCTCCGTCCATTTACCCTTTTTGTCCTTGATTAAAGCACCTCGCTCTTGCATGTCCCTCAGCAATTCGACGGTAAAGAGAGGATGTCCTTTGGTCTGACCATAGAGCGTCTCTCGGAATTTATGGTCAAGCCGGTTGGGCTCAGTATCAATATAATCATCCACGAATTGACGGGCTTCCGTTTTTCCAACTTCGATCTCAATCTCCCCAAAATCGCGTTTGAGTTCGTGAAGAATAGGCTCGAGGGGATGACGCTCTTCTCCTCGGCCGAGAGCCACCTCCGCCGGCCTAAATGCACCCATGATAAGGATCCGGCTCCCCTCGATCCCGCGGCCCAGATGAAAGAGTAAGCTCGCCGAGCCGGGATCAACCCACTGGAGGTCGTCAAGAATAAGAAGCAACGGTTTTTCCGCAGCCAGAGCTTGAAGCACGCGCGTGTATTGCTCGAAAAGGTTACTCTGTTGGAGAGTGGAATCCGGAGGGAGAGAGGTTTTGCGGTCCACAAGTTTCTTCAGGCCGGCCAGCCAAGTTGTCATCCCGCGCGAGATGGCCTCGCTCCGCGAGACCAATCCTGCTCCTTGGACAAAGATATTTATCAGGTCTTGTCCATTGTCCAGTAAACATTTAACCGAGAGCGGGATCATGTTCCACAAGCGGAGAGCATGTTCTTTGGATATGACGCCGGCCATCCATTTCGATTCAACGTCTCCGGTCAAAAGCCTCAAGATCTCGATGAACGGCTGGTAAGGGTCCCCGATTCCCGCGTGGGCGTTGCATTTGCCCGAGGCGACAATAAGTTCGGGATATGTCTCTTGGACACGCCGGGCAAACTCCTGGACTAAGGCTGTTTTTCCGCTTCCCGCTTCACCGAGCAGGAAGACCACTTGGCCCTTGCCGCTGAGGGCGGCCTCGAGTTTCTGAGCCAGTTTTCCTAATTCTTGGTCTCGGGCCACAAAGACCGGTCTCTTCAATCGAACCTCTTCTGCGCCCTCGATAAGAAAAGCTGGAATCTTGGGTTTCATGGCGGCAGCGGCTGTCGGCAAACCTTCCTCCAAGCATTTCAATTCCGCCAGCAATTCCTCCGCCGTCTGGTATCTCTTCTCTCTATCCTTTTCCAGGCATTTCAGGATGACCGTGCTGAGTTCTTCGGAGAGCTGGGGATTAATTTCCTTGGGGCTCAGAGGGATTTCAGCCTTGTGCTTCATGGCGATGATTAAGGCCGTGTCGCCCTCGAAGGGAACTCGCCCCGTCACCATTTCATAGAGAGTGGCTCCCAGAGCGTAAATGTCCGATCGTGCGTCCGCTTCCATCCCCTCCACTTGTTCGGGCGACATGTAGTCCGGGGTCCCGATGATCATTCCGGCTTCCGTTACGCCTTTGGCGGCCAGGGACCGAGCGATTCCAAAGTCCATGATGCGGACATTTCCGTCTCTATCGATCATGATGTTTTGCGGCTTCAGGTCACGATGAACGACACCCAGCCGGTGCGCCTCCGTCAGTCCCTCGCAGACCTGCGCGGCTATGGGCACCGCTTCGTCTTCAGGTAAGCTGCCTGTCCTTCTGATAACCGTTTTTAAATCCTCTCCCGGCACATATTCCATGGTGATGAAATAGGTGTCTTTGTCCCTATTGATATCATGCATCCGGCAGACGTTCCTGTGGGTGATCCTTCGCGCGTATTTCAGCTCATTCCGGAATCGTTCGATCGTCTTTTCGTCGGAGGCAATTTCAGGGTTCAAGAGCTTAAGGGCCACCTCCTCCTGAATCTCTTTGTCCAGGACTTTGTAGACCTTTCCCATGCCGCCGCGACCCAGTTCTTCGATCACCTCGTATCTTCCGGCGTAGAGGGTTCCTTGGGCCAGTTCTCTGAGAGAAAGCTGGAAAGTCTTTGTGGCGGAAAACGGCATCTTTTCGGAAAAAGACAAGTCGAACCCACAGCTTCCGCAGAAGCGGGAATCGGCGGGATTCTCAAAGAGACATTTGGAGCATTTCATGGCCCTCGCCTCCTTTATCTGAGGAAAAAGAACTTGGTTATCGGGTGTGCCGGCCGAGTGGGCGTTTTTGACTCGACTTTCCCATCAATTGTCGAGGGGAATCGAAAATCAAAACTCAAAAAGATATCAAGGCCGGCTTGAGAGATCGGGGAGGTGTCTTTGAAGCTATGCGAGCCGCAAAAAACGCCGGAAAACGCAGAGGAAGGGAAGAATTTCGTTTTCGGCTGCGGATGCCGCGGACACATTTTCGACTCGATTATTCCCTCCAACCATGGTCAGGAAGCATAGATCAAGGCATCAAACAATGTCAAGGATGGCTTGAGACCCACAATTGCCGATCGACGAGCGCTCACCCTGTCATCGCGGGCACCCATCGGGTGCGTGGCGATCTCATGTCTGGACCGTGCTGCAACTATTGACAGACGTTCGTCAGCATTGTTATATTGCCTGCAAACAATTCCTTCAAAGGAGAGACGCTATGAAATACAGAAGTAAATTATGGAAAACGGCTTTGATTTTATGTCTCCTTCTGCTTCCGGCCATCATTTATGGCCAAGGAACCAGGGCCGATTATGAACGGGCTAACAAGCTCCGGGACAAATTTCAAGGGTTGGCCGTCAACGTTCCGGAGAGAACGAGCTGGATCGGAACCACACGCCGGTTCTGGTACAGAAAATCGGTCAAGGGCGGAAACGAATTCGTGCTGGTCGATGCCGAAACGCTGACCAAAAAACCGGCCTTCGACCACGCCAAGCTGGCCGCGTCTCTCTCCGCCGCGGCGGGCGAGAAATACACGCCTTTGACGCTTCCCTTTATGAGCATCTCCTTCGTCGATAACGAACAGGCCCTGGAGTTCGCTGCCGCGGGCTCGGCCTGGAAGTGCAGCCTTTCGGACTATGCCTGCAAGAAGACGGGACCTGCGCCGCAAGGTCCGCCAAGGGGGCGCGGGCCTGATGAGAGCCTGGATGAATACCCAGAAGAATTCGGCAACGATGTCTATGACGGCATGGTGGTCCTCCCGCCACAAACCCAACAGGTTCGCACCGGCTTTCAATTCCCGGGTCAGGCTCCAGCTCCTCAGGCACAGACTCAAAAGGCGTCCCCTGATGAAAAATAGGAAGCGCTCATCCAGAATTACAACGTCTTCATTCGTCCCAAAGGCAAGACCGAAGCGTCTCCGCTGAGCTTCGACGGCTCGGAAGGGAATTCCTACACGCTGGCGTCCATAGCCTGGTCACCGGATTCCAAGCGTTTGGTGGCCTACCGTGTCCGCCCGGGCTATCAACGTCTCGTCCAATACGTCGAATCATCGCCGACAGACCAGCTTCAGCCGAAGCATTCGACGCGAGAATATGCCAAGCCGGGAGATACGCTGGATATCGCCCAACCCGTGCTGTTCGATGTCGAGGCCAAGAAGCAGGTTGTCATCGACAACAGTCTGTTTCCAAATCCCTTCAGCCTGTCGAACCCGGTTTGGTGGAAGGACGGCCGGGCGTTCACGGTTGAATACAACCAGCGCGGACATCAGGTCTATCGGGTGATCGAAGTGGACGTCGCTACCGGGAAGGCGCGGGCGCTGATCAGTGAAGAACCGCAAACGTTCTTCTCCTACCGCCCGCTGACGGGGAATCTCAGGGAGACCGGCACGAGGTATCGCTTTGACCTGATCGACGGGAAGGAGATCATCTGGGCGTCCGAACGAGACGGCTGGCGTCATCTCTATTTGTATGACGGCATGACGGGCCAAGTGAAGAATCAGATCACCAAGGGAGACTGGGTGTTCCGCGCTGTGGACAAAGTCGATGAAGGAAAGCGGCAGATCTGGTTCCAGGCGAGCGGCATGAATCCCAAACAAGATCCCTATTTCAGTCACTTCTACCGGATCAATTTCGACGGCACCGGTCTCACGGCCCTTACCGAGGCCGATGGGAACCACATGGTGACCTATTCCTCCGACATGAAGTACTACGTCGATACGTGGTCGCGGGTCGATCTCCCTCCCGTTTCAGAGCTCAGGAGCACTGAAGACAAGAAGCTCCTCTTGGAGCTCGAGCGGGGCGATACCAAGGACCTTATCGCCGCAGGCTGGCGCGTGCCCGAGGTGTTTCGAGCGAAAGGGCGAGACGGACAAACCGCTATCTGGGGAGTCCTTTTCAGGCCCTCGAACTTCGTCCCGACGAAAAAATACCCCGTCATCGAGAGCATCTACGCGGGTCCCCAGGGCGCATTCGTCCCGAAGTCCTTCAGCGCCTATTATGCCCAACAGTCCCTGGCCGAGCTGGGTTTCATCGTCGTCCAGATTGACGGCATGGGCACGGCCAACAGGTCCAAGGCCTTTCACGATATCGCCTGGAGGAACCTTGGCGATGCCGGCTTTCCCGATAGAATATTGTGGCACAAGGCCGTCGCCGCGAAATATCCTTATTATGATATCACCCGGGTCGGCATTTATGGAGGTTCGGCCGGAGGACAAAACTCCACCGGGGGCGTGCTTTTTCATCCGGAGTTCTACAAAGCCGCCGTCTCCAATTGCGGCTGCCATGACAACCGGATGGACAAGATGTGGTGGAACGAACAGTGGATGGGCTGGCCGCTCGGCCCCCACTATGCGGCTTCGTCCAATGTCGATAATGCTTACCGGCTCAAGGGCGCCCTGTTGATGAGCGTCGGAGAATTGGACACGAACGTGGATCCGTCCTCGACCTTCCAGGTGGTGAATGCGCTCATGAAAGCCGACAAAAAGTTCGATTTGCTCGTCGTTCCCGGGGGCGGACATGGTTCCGGAGGAGACTTTTTCCTGAGGCTGCAGCGGGACTTTTTCGTCCATCACCTGCTCGGCGTCGAGCCTCCGGACTGGAACAGGATCGAGCCTAAGAAACAGTGAGGTCCTTAGCAAGCTCTCGAAATACCTAATTGCAAGCGCTGCGACGTTGTCTTCTTCTGGTTCGCCGCTTTGTCAGGGGGCGGGCCAAGACAATTCTTCGATAAAAAAATAATTACGAGATTTTTTGCCCGTCGGCTCGCCTCTTCAGTTCCAGGGCGCCCGGAAGACATAATGGCCTGAGCCAACCTCGTAGACGGCCCGCCCCTTTTCGTTACGAAGGAACCGAACGCCGGGGCTCTGGCTCGCGGGCTGTCCATTCTCCGTGACGGCGCCTGGGTCTTTTGCCGGGATATTGACTACGGCGGTCGTGTTGGGCGGTATCGTGAGCGAAAGGGTGAAAGCGCCGGCTTCGATTTTCCATTCTGAAGCGATCAGGCCGCGGACGGAATCGAAGCGCGCCCTGGCCCATGTCACATTCCCCACGGGCTGGGGATCGATGACGATCTTCTTGAATCCCGGTTCTGCCGGGTCGATCCCCAGGCCGGCCAGGTCGTGGTAGAACCATTCCATGATGTGGCCCAGCATGAAGTGGTTTTGAGAAGATGCGCGGCCGGCATCCCAGGCTTCGGTGAGGCTCGTCGCCCCTTTCTGGAGTTGATACCCGTAGCCCGGCTTATCCGATTGGTTGTTCATGTCGAAAATCACGTCGGACCGGCCGCCCCCGGCGAGAGCGCGGAGGAGATAGCGGTAGCCGACGTCCCCGGAGGTCAAGGCGTTGCCGCGGCCCTGGACGTCTTTTATGATAAGGTCAAGCACGGCCGCTTGATGCTCGGGCTTGACGATGCCCACGACGAGCGGAATCGCGTTCGCGCTCTGGGAGCCCGTTGCATAATGACCGGCGGCGGGATCGAAAAAGCTCTTATTGAACGCCTCCCGGATCTGGGCGGCGCGGAGCTCATACGCTTTTGCCTCTTCCGGATGACCCAGGAGTGCGGCGGCTTGGGCTAGGATCCATGTGTCATAATAATAAAAGGCAGTGGCCGTCAGGGCTTTGGGCGTGAGCTGGGCTTCGCCCGGCGGCTTTGGGCCGATGTCGTACCAGTCGCCGAGGCCGTGCGAAACGATGTGGCCTTGAGCTTTGGAAGCGAGATAATCGACATAGTGCTTCATGCCTTCGTAATGCCGCCTGAGAAGTCCCAAATCGTCGGTCCATTCATACTGCTGCCAGGGGACAACAATAAAGGCGCTGCCCCATTCCGGAGAATCCCGGAACCCACCTTGGAACACCGTGTATTCCGGCGCGATGTCGGGGACAAGGCCGTTTTCCAGTTGAGAGTCCGCCATGTCGTTCATGGTCTTGGTGAAGAGTTGGGCCAGGTCCCATTCATAACGCAGTGACGGGCCGTTGAGATGATATTCTTCGAGCCAACCCAGCTTCTCGCGGTGCGGGCAGTCGGTGAGCAGGCTCATCATGTTCGCCCGTTGGGCCCAGCGGACGAGCGTCCGGATGCGGTTGAAGAGCTCGTTGGAGCAGGCAAACTCACCGATCGGCGCAGAGGACGAGTGGACGACGACTCCTTCGAGCGATTCCACGAGTGGCAGAGGCCCTCCATTTGAGGCGGGCGTGCATTCGACCTGGAGGTAGCGGCATCCGTGGTAGAAAAATTTTGAAAAATAGCTTTCCGTGCCGCGGGCGGAGAGTGTGTATTTCCAATAGGCCTGGCCTCCGCCGCAGGAGACACGGTCCACGGAACCATCGGCGTTGAGCAGCTCCGAAGGGATGAGTTTTACAGACGAGCCCGCTGGACCCCGGACGGCCAGCCGGGGCATGAGGGGAGCGTTTTGGCCGAAGTCGTAAACGGCCACTCCCGGCTTGAGCGGCCGGATGTTGGCCGGTTTGAGCGTCTCGATCGCCCTGACCGGCGGCGCGGCCGAGCTGAAGCCTTTCAGCGTCCCACCCGGGCCGGGAACGACAAGCGCTGCGTCCCATGACGCGTCATCGAACTTTGTCTGTGTCCAACCGGCGGGCTCGAGCCGGGCATCATAGTCCTCTCCTCCGTAGACGCAAGAGAACGTGATCGGACCGCCATGGACACGCCACGAGCTGTCGGTGCCGATGACCTCAGTTGTGCTGTTGGCATATTCAAGCCGGACCATGGCGATGGCCTTGAGAGGTCCGAACGAGCCCACGTACTTTATGTAGCGTCCGCCCCTGACGTTATAGAAGCCGTTTCCAAGGAATAAGCCTACAGTGTTGCGGCCTTTGTGAAGAAGGTCCGTGATGTCATAGGTGTCATACGTGCACGTCTTGTCGTACTTTGTCCAACCGGGCATGAATAGGTCCGCGCCGACCCGACTCCCGTTGAGAGTCATCTCGTAATGGCCCAGGCCGCAGACGTGGATGACGGCGCGGACAAGGCGGCGCGACACTTTGAATTCCTTCCTGGCGAGAACGGTCTCGTACGCATCGGCGGATTCGCCGGCTTTGCGGGGCGCGACGGCCCCGAGCGCGTCTTTTGCGCTGATCCAGGATGCCCGCCAATCTGCGAGATTAAGGATGCCCATCGTCCAGGTCGCGGGTGTGCTCCAGCCTGAGGGCTTGCCATCCTTATCCCAAACGAGGACCTTCCAAAAAACCCTCTGCGAAGAATGCAGAGGTTGGCCGGAGTACGGAATGTGAAGAGTTTCTTCCGAGGCCACCTTGCCGCTGTCCCAAAGGTCGCCGCGGTCTTTCTTTAGAGTTTTGGCCGAGGATGCGACGAGGATCCGATAGGCCGTCTGCCGCTCGCCGCGCTCCCGGCTTTTGAGTTTCCAGGACAGCCGCGGTGTTGGGACGTCCACGCCTAAAGGATTTGCCACGTGCTCGCAGGAAAGCTGTATGGACATCAATGGCGACGCCCCTTGCCCTGCCGCCGCGTGGTGCGTGATCAGCCCTGTTCCAAAAAAAGCAAACATGAAAGCCGCAAAAGCGACCATGCAGATGGCCCGGCTATGATGGCAATTAAAACTCATGCGTTCCTCCCGAGCATTTCATTCTAATACAAACGCACTGGATTTGCTGACATCGTCAGCGCAAGCCTTGGAAGGGCATGGTAATCGCACTAGTATCAACGTAATAACTAAAATGACATCCCCATTCGGGCGGCGCTTAGGCCGCCCGCAGCCCCCGGGCCCCGGGGAACCAGTCCCGT
>CAZIDN010000011.1:0-76631 GCA_964537875.1 uncultured Eubacteriales bacterium | reverse complement strand
CAGGGCCAATGGCATTCTCGTCATAAGGCTCTATTCTTATTCTGCCATTCATGATTTGACTGAGAATTTCGGGCTTCGCTAGAATCATCTTGAATACTCTTTTAAGATCATTTTTGTGACTCCTTTTATTAATTGAAAAAACCGGAAATTAGATATGTGTCACTGATCTACTAATTTATGACAATTTTAATAAAAATTTGAGCGCTATCTCATTAAACTTTTTCGGATTTTCTATGTTTAAAGCATGACCAGCAACGGTCCGGATGAACACGCGCTTCGCGAGTAGAGAATCGACCGGATCCATACAGAAATATCCTATCCTTTCAAACTGATAACGGTTCCCCGCTTCGTACCTTTGAGGCTCGGCTCAACTTTTGCGTCCGTCACAATTAGGGATATGGATTTGCTTTTTGCACTGCTTCCTATCCCCTTAAACATGGAATCGGTTCCCTCCTCCACGAAAAAATGATATTCTCGGCTGCGGATCGAAGTCAAGAATAAAAAAAATGGCCGACGGAGGCCGGCTCGGCCGCCAGACGCTGGTATAGAGATGGCATTGAGGAATACGTTATGGGCTTGCTTTGAGATGCACTTTGGGGATCCCCGTTATGCAACAGGGGAAGCAGTGGAAGCTGTGAGAACTATCGTGTTTCGAAGTCGAGTGCGACACATGGTTCGTCACCGATAACCCACGCGTCGTGATTGGGACCAATTTCAAATGCATCGCCTTGTCCAATGGTAGTTTCTTGACCAAATACATCTTGAATCACCATGCTCCCTGATAGGATGTAACCGATATGTCGTGTTGATTCTTTTTCAGTTTGCGGCCCAGCATGTTTTGACCATCGCCAACCAGGTTGATACACACCTTTCCCAATTGACATCGACGGTAAATCAGCAACATTTCGTTCGCTACCATCTATAAATACTCTCTTGTTCTTTCCGTGACTGGGATTCTTGACGCTGATGTTTTTCTCTTTCATGTAGTAATACTACCACAAAACCGCCCATCTCGGGCGGTTGTTCCTACGCCAACGCCTATTCGAAGAGCTTTTATATGCTGGCAAGATCTTCGAGCGGAAAGGCGACCGCGCCAAGGCCGCCACGAATTACCGGAAATTCCTCCCTCTGGAAGGACGCCGACCCCGGCCTGCCCGAAGTCGAGGATGCCAGGAAGAGGCTGGCGGGGCTGAAGGGCTTGTGAGGCGCTGGAGGCTTATAATGCTGAAAAATTCATTCTAGTGTTGGTAAATTAGTTGGGGCCAAGTCATAGATTTTTTGCCTTTTTTGTCCTGATCAGGCAGCGGTCAGAGCCTGACCCTGCTCCAGCTGAACCCCCAAGTCATGATGTTTAACATAATTGATTAAAACAGAACTATGAATTAAGGTTGAAACTCTGTTTACTTTGCCACCCCACCTTATTTCCCCTGAAAAACCGATAGCTTACGATGTTTTTTGCTTTCGCTCCATTTAGCCAAATTTAGCGAGTTTTAGCGAATTCTGTGACGTGGGTGTGACGTGGGGAGGGGCCTATCCAAAAGAGGTGCAAGCTTTATTCGGAGGATAGTCCATTGGATTTCACTCTAAAAGATAAGCACTCAATCATACTAACTATAAAGATTTGACGATATATCGGATGGAAATTCAAGCAACTTTTTTGCATAAAATGATGTTTTTCAAGATAAGGAGGCATTCATGAAAAAGGTGACGGTGGTCTTTTTGGGGATTTTTTTCATACAAATTTTTCCCGCCTTTTCTTGGCTTCAAACGACCAATTTCTCTGGACAATGGAAGCTCAATGCCAGAAAAAGCGATCTCGGCACGATTGGGGGTTTCCTGTCTGAAGTGACCCTGGACATTCAACACGAAGGAATCAACTTGACGATCAAAAGAACTAGGGCGCTCCGCGATCGAAATTGGATCACTGAAGCTAAGTACACTGCTGATAAAAAGGAATGTCTGAATGACGGAGAATCGCTCAAGGAATTAAAAAGTGTCTGTTATTTTGAGAACGATAAACTCATCATCAAAGGAGAAGAAGAGGGATTCCAGACCATCTATATTGAGGATAACCCTCCGTATAACGAATACTTTAGAATTAATTCCGAGGAAGAATATTCCCTTTCTCCCGACAAGAAGACTTTGACCATAAAGCAGATCTCGCAAACCAATCAAGGTGAAATAAAGGTACTACTCGTTTATGATAAGATAGGGAGCTAGGAAATCCAGTATAGGGCCTGACGAAGGTCCCGGATGGGTTCTACTCCCATACCCTCCCGCCAAGCGTTTTCCCCTGATTTTTGGGCAATTTCTCCAATTTCCCCGATTTTTGTTTGTGAGCCTAAGTTAGCAAAACTGAGTCAAAATTAGCGATTTTGTCCCCGTGGTGTCCCCACGGATAGCACACGGGGATAGGTCTGCCCTTACTTTTTTGGGCAATAATTCATAGACACAAATTCGCTAGTCGCCTGCCCCATTGCCCACCCGTCTTCCCCGTTGAGTAAATCAGCATGAAATAGGCACCTCGGAAATACGCGACAAAAAAATGAAATATATGCCAACCAGATTTGACTCTTTTCCCGCAAATTAATATCCTATGCTTGTCCAAGCTAAAGGAGAAGGGCCATGAAATGCCCCAAGTGTCAGTTTGAAAATCCCGAGGATACCTCCTACTGCGGTAAGTGCGGGACAAAATTCGATTCCACCCCACAAATCTCTGTCACCAAAACCCTTGAGACTAGAGTCGATGAGCTGACGCGTGGAATTGTCTTTGCCGGCCGGTATGAGATCATAGAGGAGCTGGGCAAAGGGGGGATGGGTAAGGTCTACAGGGTCGAGGACAAGAAGATAAAGGCGGAGATTGCATTGAAGCTCATCAAGCCGGAAATCTCATCTGATAAAAAAACGGTCGAACGATTCAGCAATGAATTGAAAACGGCCCGGATGATATCCCACAGGAACATCTGCCGCATGTTCGACCTGGGTGAGGATAAGGGGACCTACTTTATCACCATGGAATACGTGGTGGGACAGGACTTGAGAGGGCTGATCAGGCAGACGGGCCAATTAACGATTGGGAAAGCGATCGCCATTGCCAAGCAAATCTCCGAGGGGCTGGCGGAAGCTCATCGCCTGGGAGTTATTCACAGGGACTTGAAACCCTCCAACATCATCATCGACAGGGACGGCAACGCCCGGATCATGGACTTCGGGATTGCCAGGTCGCTTTACGCCAAAAGCATTACCGGCGAAGGCATGATCATCGGGACGCCCGAATACATGAGCCCGGAGCAGGTGGAGGGGAAAGAAGCGGATAAGCGATCAGATATTTATTCTCTGGGAATCATTCTTTATGAGATGTTGACGGGCCGGGCTCCATTCGAAGGGGATACTCCTCTTAGCATAGCTGTGAAACACAAGAGCGAAAGACCCAAGGACCCCAAAGAGCTTAACGATCAGATCCCAGAGGACCTCGACCGTCTGATCCTTCGCTGCCTGGAGAAAGACAAGAGCAAGAGATATCAGAGTGCCGAGGAAGTGAGATCAGGGCTTGAGAATATTGAGAAGGGTCTCCCGACAACAACTCACGAAATCCCAAAGAGAAAGCCCTTCACCTCTAGGCAAATCACAGTGACCTTTGGGGCAAAGAAGCTCTTGATTCCGGCTCTGGGAGTCGCGGCCTTGGCCGTCATCGCCTTAGTCATCTGGCGTTTCCTCCCCAGACACCATATTGCTCCTCCTCCCTCCGGCAAACCCTCTCTCGCCATCCTCTACTTTGATAACGTTTCAGGCGATAAGAGCCTTGATGCCTGGAAAACCGGCCTTACAGAATTGCTGATTACAAAGCTCTCCCAATCAAAATTTATCAATGTGCTGGACGGGACGACTGTCTACAGCATCCTCAAGAAGCTCAATCTGGACGAAGCCAAAAAATATACCAAAGGAGATCTCCAAAAAGTCGCTGGCGAAGGAGGGGCGACCCACACCTTGAGCGGCAGCCTCATGAAGGCCGGACCAAATATTATCATTACCTTGTCGCTCCAGAAACCCGGCACAGGAGAGGTCATCAGCTCCATACCCGTTGAGTGCAATGGCGAACAAGAAATCATGTCCAAGGTGGACGAAGTCGCGACGAAGATCAAGTCGGACCTGGATCTTTCGCCTCAACAGATAGCTGGTGACATCAACAAAGAATTGGGGAAGGTCACGACTTCCTCGCCTGAAGCGTACAAATATTACGTTGAAAGCAGGAAATACCATTACAACATAGAATACCGAAAATGCATTCCCCTCCTTGAGAAAGCCATTGCCCTTGACCCTGAATTTGCCATGGCATATTTTGCCCTGGCTGCTGCTTATAACAACCTGGGAGATTTTGCCAAGCACAATAAATTCATGAAAAAAGCCCTGGATCTGAGCGACCGTTTATCTGATAAAGAACGGCTTTATATTGAGGGAAAATTTTACTTCGAGAACGCGCCGGAAAAATATTGGAATAAAGCCATCCAGGCATTTAGCAAGTTGAGGGAACTTTATCCCGATGACTCTTTGGCAAATTGGGAATTGCTATCTGTTTATAGCACACTTGAAGAATGGGATAAGTCTATACGATATGCTGAAGTCTGCCGCAGAAATAAATTTTCGTTCCTTCAATTATATCGCTGGCTTGCAGATTATTACCGAAAAGAGGGATTCTTTGATAAGGCGGACGAAGTTCTTGAATATTGTATAGAGAATATTTCAGATAGCGCGAGAACGCATCTTTTTATGTCAGAAAATTATCTTGCCCAGGCAAAACTTGATTCCGCTTCCGCTGAAATTGACAAAGCCATCACTCGCGACCCGACATATCTCTGGAACTCATTCTATAACGCCGGCGTTCTTATGTATAAAGGGGATCTGACTAAGGCCCGACTGGAATTCATGAAATCGCTCGAGGAAAGGGAGATAAGCGTTCTTTATTGGAATTATTTAGGACTATTTGCCCTCGACCTTCTGGAAGGAAAGTTTGAAAAAGTTAAAACAGAGATCGGTCAGGCGATTGAAAAGATGAGTAAGCTCGAAGCCAAAGATTATGAAGCAATATTACATATTCATTTGGGCTATGGATATCTAAAGTCCGGGCAGCCCGGAAAGGCTCTGGAGGAGTGCCAAGACGCAAGGAAATTAGCTCTTGAAATAGAAGACGATGAGATGCAAAGACAAGCCTTATATTTAAAGGGGCTTTCGTATCTGAGAAAAGGGTCTATGGACGAAGCCCAGAAAACAGCCGTGGAGCTCAAGCTGATGATCCAATCAGGGATCAACAAGAAGAAAATCAGGTTTTACACGCATCTTGCGGGAATGATCGAACTCGAGAGAAAAAACTATCCCATGGCGATTGAATATCTCAGGAATGCCGTTGAATCACTTCCGTACGGCCCGCTGGAGAAAGATGCATCCTTTATCGACTCCCTGGCTTTAGCCTATTACAAATCCGGAGATTTGGAAAAGGCCAGAGAAACATACGAGAAAACAACTTTGCTGACATTAGGGAGGTACACATATGGAGGGAGGTTCTTATATGGAGACATATTTGCTAAGAGTTTCTACATGTTAGGGAAGATCTATGAACAGAAGGGGGATAAGGTGAGGGCCCGCGAGAGTTATCATAAATTCCTCGACCTCTGGAAGGACGCCGACCCGGGCCTGGGCGAAGTCAAGGATGCCAGGATGAGGCTGGCGGGGCTGAAGGCCAAATGAGGCGAGTGAAGGCTTATAAGGCTGAAAAATTCACTCTAGGGTTGGTAAATTGGTTGGGGCCAAGTCATAGATTTTTCGCCTTTTTTGACCTGATCAGGCAGTGGCCAGAGCCTGGCCTTGCTCGAGCTGAACCCCCAAGTCATGATGTTTAACATAATTGATTAAAACGGAACTATTAATTAAGGTTGAAACTCTGTTTACTTTGCCACCCTCCCTATTTCCCCTGAAAAACCTGTGACTTTTTTGGCCAATATCGAAATAGACCTGGAAAGTGTCCCTGTATTTGCCGTATTTTTTTGATTACTTATCTGCCTTCGCTTGGCCTGCCGGTGCCTCCCCCGTTTCTTCTTCTTTCTTTTTTAGTGTTGCCTTGCCTTCTTCGGGGGATTCCGTCGTTTTCTGGCTTTTGCCGCCTTCCGGCACTTTCGGAGTGGCTGCTTTCTTTTCCGCTTTTATCTTTTTTCCCTTGCCCTCTTCGGGGGCTTTCTTGGGCTTCTCGCCTTTACCGCCTTCTTTTTCTTTCTGGGGGGCTGCCGCCCTTTCCGCCTTTATCTTCGCTATTTCTTCCGCTCTCTTTTCGTTGTCGGCAATCAGCCTCTGCCTTTTATTCACGGCCCTGATATCTGCCTGCAATTTTCTAACGAGAGTATCTTTGTCGGCCTTGGGAGATTTGATCCCCTTCTCAGACAGGAAAGACAGCCGATCTTGCAGTTTATGTTCGAAATCTGCCTTTTGCTGCATTAGCATCTGCTTCCGCTTTAATCCCATTTCTTCCTCCTCTCCGATTTAGTTATTTTTCTCCGGCAGATCATAGATTATGCAGAACTTTCAATTCCCTGCCGGCAGATAGTTGCCGAAGGTATGTATATATCAGGATTTTCGCCAAAAAGCCATCGGAATCCAGGCCTGGTTCGGCTTCGCCTCAATAGGAAATAAACCTTAGGAAATGAGGGGAATTCCGGCGCTTCCGTGAACCGTTATTTTAAGGACACCACCGCCCATCGATCCGCGAGCCGGTAAAAACGATCACCCCTTCGTTCGACTCTGAACCCTTCAAGGATTTTTTCCCACTCTGCTTGGGCAAAGGCGGGGAAATGCTTGTCTCGTTTCTCTCCGCTCGTCGCCATTTCCTGGACCTCCTACTCCCGATCTCTCATCCCGTGAAATAGAGGTAAGCGGCGATAATGCATGCCAGGACAAAGGCGGAGGCCAGCACGTCGCGCCAATTCCAGCTCGAGCGGGTACGCCGACGATCCTCCTCGGTCATCGTGCCGAAGGTCAGGCTCTTAATTTTTTCGTAATCCGGCTCGCCGGTCATGTAGCTGACGACGATCATGACGATGATGCTGACGATGAAGATGATCAGGCTGTAATACTGGAAAAAAATGTGATTGACGATCCAGAAAAAGGAGCCCTCGGCGTAAGAGAACCCGCTGATGAGCTTGACCGGCGTGTCGACGGCCAAGCGGAAGAGCCCGAGGGAAAAACCCGTGATGAGGGCCGCGAGGCACCCCTTGGCATTCAGCCTCTTCATGAAGACGCCGAAAAAGAAAACGACGAAGATAGGCGGGGCGAGGTACGATTGGACGCCCTGGAGATAGTCGTAGAGGCCTTTCCCGCCCCTGATCACGGGGATCCAGAGGAGCCCGATGAGGACCATGACACCCGTCGCCACCCGACCGATATGAACGAGCCGGTCCTGCGACACTTTCGGCCGCAGTCGCGAATAGAAATCCATGGTGAACAGGGTCGAGGAAGCGTTGAAGGCGCCGGCGAGCGAGCTCATGAGGGCGGCCAGGAGGCCTGCCACCACGATTCCCCGCACGCCGACGGGAAGGACATAAGCCACGAGGAGCGGGAACGCTTTCTGGGCGTTAGCCCTGACGAGCTCGCCCCCCGCGCCGAAGAGTTCCTGCTGGAGCACCGGGATCCGGCCGCTCTTGGCCAGGGCGAAGGCGATGATCCCGGGGATAATGAAGAGGAAGACGGGCAGGAGCTTGAAGCACGACGCGGCGATAGAGCCCCGGCGGGCCTGGCGCTCGTTCGGGGCCCCGAGCACGCGCTGGACGATGTACTGGTCCGTACACCAATACCACAGACCGATAATCGGCGCGCAGAAGAGCATGCCGATCCAAGGATAGTTGTCGTTGAAATACCAAGCCATCCGGCCGACTTCCTTGACGGGGGCCCAGGTTCCCTGGATCCCCGCGGGGACCAGGGGCTTCCACAGGTTGAACATCTCCGAGCCCGCGATGTGCCGCAACTCGCCCCAGCCGCCGAGCGCCTTCAAACCGAAGTAGGTCACCAAGGCCGATCCGATGATGAAGATGAATGTCTGGATAGCTTCCGTGTAGGCGACCGCCTTCAGCCCACCCATGACCGTGTAAAACCCCGTGATGACGACGACCAGGACGGAGCCGATCCAGAAGCTGTCGAGACCCATGAAACGAACCTCCGGGAGGAGGACGCTGAAGACGATCCCGCCCGCAAAAATTCCGACGGCCATCTTGGTCAGGACATAGGCGACGAGCGAGATCAGGGAAAGAACCGTCCGGGCGGTCGGGGAGAACCGTCTCTCCAGGAACTCCGGCATGGTGAAGACCATCGACCGCGCGTAGAACGGCACCATGACCCAGCCGAGCACGAGGAGACACCAGGCGTGCAGCTCGTAATGGGCCATGGCGACGCCGTCGGTCGCTCCTGTTCCGGCCAGACCGACCAGGTGTTCCGCCCCGATGTTCGAGGCGAAAATGGAAGCGCCGATGATGAGCCAGCCTAGGTTGCGCCCCGCCAAGAAGTAGTCCGTCGAGGTCCTCTGTTTCTGGCGCATGACCCGCCAGGCCAGGCCGAGGATGATCCCGAAATAGGCGAGGACGATGATCCAGTCAATGGGTGTTATGACAGCCATATCTTCTCCTTCCCAGTCCGCAGTCGGGCTCGATTTTACTTCACCTCTCAGAGGCGGGAATGACCTCTTTCGCGCCGCTCAATCGTCATCGTCGTCTTCGGGCGCCACGGTCACGGATGGACAAGAAGTTCGTTTCTCGCTGCACTTCCAGAATGAGCATTCAGCCGCCGATTTTCCCTCGTCCCATGGTCATGGATGATAAATCATAGCGTAAATGGATGTCAAATCGAACTGGGAAAACCGGGAAACGAACCAGGAAGCCGAGGACATGCTCAAAAGCGTCGGAAATCCGACAGACCTTTCCTACCGGGGCAAGAGAAGATTACGAAAAATAGTCGGCCGAGGTCTCGCTTGATTCGTTTCAAGAAACGCTCATTCCCGATTTATTCTGTCGGCAAAATCTGGTATTATGAGGGGCATCTAAAGTCATGAACATGCTCGTCACGGCCAGAGATCTGACAAAAAAATACGGCACCTTCACGGCCGTTGACGGGATCTCCTTTGAGATCCGGGACGGCGAATGCTTCGGCTTCCTGGGCCCGAACGGCGCGGGCAAGACATCCACGATCAAAATGATCCACTGCGTCTCTCCCGTGACTTCGGGCAGCCTGGTCGTCAACGGCATGCCCGCCCATATCGACAATCGGGCCATCAAGAGGATGACGGGAGTCATCCCCCAGGAAATCACCCTGGACGTCGACCTGACCGTTTCGGAGAATCTGGCCGTCTTCGCCCATTTCTTTGACATTCCCAAACGGGAAGCAAAGACAAGGATCGCCGACCTTCTGAAATTCGTCGAGCTCGAGAGCAAGCGGAAAAGCAAGATCGACGAGCTCTCGACGGGGATGAAGAGACGGCTGTTGATCGCCCGGGCCCTGCTCAATCAGCCAAAATTGATCGTGGCCGATGAGCCGACCACGGGTCTCGATCCCCAGGCCAAACATCTGATCTGGCAAAGGCTGCGGCAGCTCAAGACGCAAGGAGCCACCCTGATCTTGACCACGCAATACATGGAAGAAGCCCAGCAGCTCTGCGACCGGGTCGTGATCATGCACCGGGGCAAAATCTTGAAGGAAGGCGTGCCCTCAAATTTGGTGACGGAAGAAATCGGCCGGGAAGTCGTGGAAATCAGGATCGCCAAAGAGGAGGACGAAAAAATCATCGGCCGCCTCTCCTCCCTGGCCTGCGGGCACGAGCGGGTGGGCGATACGCTCTATTTCTACTGCCGTGACGGGCAGGATGTCATGAAGAGACTGATCGAGCTCGATCTCCCCAATTATTTGACCCGGCCGGCGACTCTGGAAGACGTCTTCTTGAAGCTCACCGGCAGAGGCTTGATCGAATGAATCTGTCCTACAGGATCTATTATGTCTTCCTCCGGAACCTTGTCTCCTATAAGCGGTTTGTCGTCCCGACGTTCCTGGTCAGCCTGATCGAGCCCCTGTTTTATCTCATCACCTTCGGCATCGGCATGGGAGCTTATATGGGGTACTTCGGCGGGAAGCCTTACCTGTACTTCCTTGTCCCGGGAGTCGTGGTCTCCTCGGTCATGATGTCCTCGACATTTGAATGCCTGTACGGCACATTCGTCAAGATCGTCCATGAAAAGCTCTACGACTCGCTGATCGCCACGCCCGTCTCTGCCGAAGATGCCGTGGCCGGAGATATCGCCTGGGCCTCCTTTAGGGGCCTGATCAGCGGGTCCCTGATGATCATGGTCGCCGTCTTCATGGGGATTTTGCCGGTGTCCCTGCTCAGCCTGCTGCTTCTTCTGGTCCTGATGATCTTCGTCGGCGTCCTGTTCGCCTCGCTGGCGATGATCGTGACATCCTTCGCGCCCAGCTTCGATTTCTTCAATTATTATACGGAGCTCATCATCACCCCCATGCTTTTCTTTTCGGGAGTGTTCTTCCCCCTGGACCGGTTTCCCGCTTGGATGAAGACCCTCTCCTCGTTCATGCCCCTGACCCATGCCGTCAAGATTTCCCGGGCGGTATTCTCCGGCGTCTATTCGTCAGGACTCGTCATCAACTTTCTCGTCATCTTTGTTTTGGAGGTGATCGCGTTTTATATCGGCCTCAAAATGATGAAAAGGAGGTTGATTAAGTAATCGACAAAAACGGCCATGGATGATCGATATCTCGACAACTCATTCCGGCTTCGGCCGGGAGCCGTCGATGTCCAAGGGTAACGAATTCACGTGAAATCATGAGCCTTTTCAGGTGCGGAACAATGCCGCCAAGGATACGACTTTGAAAACATCAAAATTATTCCTCATGATCAGCTGGATGATGATGGCCCTCTGTCTTACGGGGTGCAAGGACTCCGCCCGTAAATTCGGGGAGCTGAGCGCCTTGGCCGGCGATACGACCGACAAGGGCCTCTCCGGACACGGCTTCACGGAGATCTACGAGCGCTTTTTCTATCCGCTCAAATATGAGCCGATCAAGATCTTCGAGATCGGCATCGAACGGGGAGGTTCTCTCCGTCTCTGGGAGCGCTATTTTCCCAAAGCCTCCGTCTACGGCATCGATATTATTGATAAGTCTTCCCTGGATTCTAATAGAATCCATACTTTTGTCGCGGACCAAGGCAGCCGCAACAAGCTCAAACAGTTCGTCCGGAAATATGGAAATGTTTATGATATCATCCTCGATGACGGCGGCCATTATATGGACCTCCAGCAGGTCAGCTTCGCCTTTCTATTTAAATACGTGAAACCCGGCGGATACTACATCATCGAGGACGTTCACACATCCCTGCCCTCTTATTACCGGGATGTCGGCTATAACTTCGGCGTCGAAGACGGCGAGGCCAATACCACGCTGAGAATGATCCAGAATTTCATGGAAACGAAAAAAATCGAGAGCCAGTACATGACAATCGAGGAGATCCGCTATTTAAACAGGAATATCGAATATACCGTCCTGTTTGCCAGAAACACCAAAGCGTATAGCATGACCTGCATTTTTAAGAAAATCAAAGAATAGCCCTTCTTGGCTTTGGCCCTCCCTTTTTTTCATTGACACGATATCACTCCCGTGTTACATTCTAACCAGAGAGGGAGTCCATGGAGCAGGACGAAAAGCCAAAAGCAGTTTTTCAAACACCCGTCTCACAAAAACTGGTCCACCTGATCGAGAAGGATGCCGGCGAGCTGACCAACAGTTGGCTGCGGGACATCAAACATAATTCCAGCCTGCCCACCTATAAAAGCTACGACGAGAAGGAGCTCCATCAACGCGCCTTCCGTGTTTACAGCCAGCTCGGCCGTTGGATTTCCCACGAGACGGCCAAGGACGAGATCAGGCTGTACTGGACGGCGCTCGGCCGGCAGCGCCGGGACGAAGGATTCGCCCTTTCGGAAATCATCCATTCCCTGGCCATGATCAGAAAGCACCTCTGGCAGAAAGTCCAATCCGAAGGGCTGTTGGACACGGCCCTCGACCTCTACCAGGCCATCGAGCTCTACAACCGGGTCATGCTCTTTTTCGACCGGGCTATCTATTATGCCGCCCTCGGCTATGAGGCGGAGCGTTGAATGTCCCGCCGAAGGGCGGGAGAGATAGAAGCTGGCTGTTTCAGGGAATTAAGCTAAAGGGGGTAACAAGGAGGGTGGCCTGCCCAGCCAGCGCAGCAGGAATGAGAAGATTATATACTATCGATTTTATAAAGTCAATAGGAAATGATAAATTTTTTGAACTTCTTTCTAGGCGCCGTACCGTCCCCATTCTTCGGCCAGGGGAACCAACCCTTGGATAAGGCCCTTGGCCGTATGAGGCGCGATGGAACAGGCCGTGCTGAGGATGAACCCCCCGCCGGGCATTCCGGCCTCGATTCTGGAGCGGACATCTTTCCTCACTTTTTCGGGAGTGCCGAAGAGCAGGGTATGGACCGGATCGATGTTCCCTTTGATGAAAATCTTTCGCCCGACCCGGGCCTTCGCCTCTTTGAGCTCGACGTTGCCCAGGGGCGGCGGATCGAGGCATTCGATGCCGGAGATCCCTGCTTCAGCGATCATTTCTAAACGGTCATTGATGGCTCCGCAGGTATGGGTGTAAACGGGGACGCCTCGGTCCCTGACCGCCCGGGCGATCCGGCGCTCATAGGGCAAGACAAATTCTCGATAATATCGGGGCGAGATGAAGCCGGCGCCGGCATACGGGGACGAGATCTTGATCGCGTCCACTTTGCGCTCGGCTTGTTCCAGAGCGATCTTGAGGATCCCCTCCGTGAACCTCTCTAGGATCTCTTTGGCCTTGGCCGGCTCCTCGGCCAACGCCAGGAAGCCCCCGCTGAAACCGAACAGGTTCAGGAAATAATCTAAAGGCGAGGTCACTTCGCCGTGGATGGAATAGCTCTCACCCGCCTCGGCCTGGATCACGTCAAAAATATCGCCCTGGTGATCCGGGTCGATGGCAAACTCCAGCCCCTGGGAAACGGGAATAAAATCCAGCCTCTCAGGCACGTCCTTCGGGTCGAATTCGGATATCGAAGGCGGAGGGGCCTTGGCTTCCAGATCGGGCTGGGGCAGGTCGTCGAAAGGAAAGATCGTCCGGCCGCCATCTTTCCAGGCGACGACATCCCGCTTTTCTTCATGGTCGATGCGGGCGATATTTTTTTCCCAGGCCGGGGAATGGCCGTGGAGGCTGACGAGAATGCCGTCGAAATCATACTCCTTCCTCAGGCTCAGCAGCCCTTCCGCGAAACACTCCTTGGAAAGCCAGAATTCCACCGGCGAAAGACCGGTCCGGAGCAGCATGTGGCCGATGCTCATCTGGCACATGACGGGCACCCGGTCGGGCAGTTCCAGCTTCATGGCCCTGGCCATGCGTTCCTTTGATGTCATGGTCTTCAGCTTTTTCTGAACATACCCGCAATCCGGCTTTTAGTCAAGGACGCGGGGCTAGAAATGTCGACTTCCCTCCTTTCCGGACAAAAATATTGTTTTGGAATTGACACCGCGCCCCGGATTTTGATATTTTTCTCTCTCGCATAACAGATTTGGACGTTTAATCGTGTACATCCTGCTCGGCATCTTGATCGGTTTCGTGGCAGCCATACCTCTGGGGCCGGTCAATGTCTTTGTCATCTCTCAAGCCCTGAAGCGCGATTTCCTGCATGGGTTCATGGCCGGCATCACCGCAGCTGTCCTGGACACCATCTATTGTCTGGTCGCCATCCTCGGCATCGCCCAGGTCACCTATGGCCTGGTCAAGTTCCTGCCCGTCATGAAGGTCTTTGCCGCCCTGCTGTTAACCTTCCTGGGTTACCGTCTTTACGTCCAGTCCAAGACATATCACGAGACCAAGCCTTCGAATAAAATGGCCTCCTTCTCTCCCCGCCCCATGCTCGGGGTTTTACTGCTCTATGTCATGAATCCTTCTCTTTATATTTTCTGGCTGGGCACGGCCGGCTTCGTCACGAGCCATTACTTTGTGGCCCAGACCGGGAAGACGCCCGTATTTTTTTCCATCGCCTGCGGCATCGGAGGCGTCATCTGGTATTTTATCCTGACCCATTACGTCGCCACCCATCATCACCAGTTTAAGCCCCGGACGTTCCAGCGGATCTTTCTCGTCCTGGCCGTCATCCTTTTTGTCTTTGCCGCCTACACCCTGCTCACGGTTTTCATCAACGTCAAGCTAAAGCTTTAACCCACGGAGGCAGGTCCATGCCCAAAAAGAAAATCTATCTCGTCTGCAACGCCCACCTCGACCCCGTCTGGCTCTGGGAATGGCAGGAGGGCGCGGGAGAAGTCCTATCGACCTTCAGGACGGCGGTTTCCTTCTGCGAATCCTTCGACGAATTTATCTTCTGTCACAACGAAGCCATCCTCTACCAATGGGTCGAGGAGTATGAGCCCGCCCTCTTCAAGAAAATCCAAGGCCTGGTCAAGAAGGGAAAATGGAACATCCTGGGCGGCTGGTTCCTCCAGCCGGACTGCAACATGCCCAGCGGAGAGTCCTTTGTCCGCCAGATCATTCTGGGAAAGCGCTATTTTAGGAAAAAGTTCGGCGTCGATGTCAAAACAGCCTCCAACCTTGATCCTTTCGGCCATACCAGAGGCCTCGTCCAAATCCTGGCCAAGAGCGGTTATGCAGCGTACCTTTTCTGCAGGCCCGACCGCCAATTCACCGAGCTCCCTTCGGAGGCTTTCGTCTGGACCGGCTTCGACGGCTCCGAGGTCCTGGCGACAAGGCTCGAGGCGCACTACAATTCGCGGGGCGGAGCGGCCCGGGCGAAGGTCGAGGAATGGATGCGGAACCATCCAGGTCAAGAGCTCAGCATTTTGCTCTGGGGCATCGGAAACCACGGCGGCGGCGCCTCCAGACAGGACCTGGAAGACCTGCAGGACTTGATATCCGAAACGGAAGACTTTGCCATCATCCACTCCAGCCCGGACGCCTATTTCATGGAGCTCGAAAAACAGAAGGCCCGGCTGCCGCGGTACGCCAAGGACATCAATCCCTGGGCCCCGGGATGCTATACGACCATGGCCCGGGTCAAGCAGAAACACAGGCAGCTCGAGAACGAAATCTTTTCGGCCGAGAAAATGGCCTCGGCGGCGTCCTTCCAAGGGCTCATGGAATATCCCCGAGCGGAATTCCGGGAAGCCTTGCGCGACCTGGCCTATGCCGAATTTCACGATATCCTTCCGGGGTCATCCATCGGGCCCGCGGAAGAAGGGGCGGTGCGGCTCCTGGATCACGGCCTCGAAATCTGCTCCAGGATCAAGGCCAAGTCTTTCTTTGCCCTGACGGCCGGGGAACCGCCGGCCAAGAAGGACGTGATCCCTCTCTTCGTCTATAACCCGCACCCGTTCAAGATCCGGTGTATTGTGGAGTGTGAATTCGAGCCCTATGAGCCACTTTATGCCGGCGGATTCTGGTTCCCCAGGATTTTTTGCGGCGGAGCCCCCCTCCCCTCCCAGCCCGAAAAAGAGGACAGCAACCTGAGCCTCGAATGGCGCAAAAAAACGGTGTTCGCCGCGGAACTCGAAGCGGGCCGGCTGAATCGTTTTGAATGCCGCCTGGAAAACATCCAGACGAAGCCCCGGACCGGGCTTCAAGAAAAGACCGGCGCCATCCATTTCAAGACCGACGACCTCGACATCCTCGTCAACACCGTCACGGGTCTCATCGACCGGTACAAGATCGGGGACGCCGAATATTTGGGGCGAAATGCCTTCCAGCCGATTGTCATCGAAGACAATGCCGACCCCTGGGGCATGAGCGTTCGGAGCTTTCGCAAGGTCGCCGGCGCGTTCGCCCTGCTGGACCGAGAAAAGAGCGCCTGGTTCTCCGGCATCTCCAAAGGCCCTGTCGAGTCTGTCCGGGTCATCGAAGACGGAGCGGTCCGGACGATTTTCGAATCCGTGTTGGGCTATGGCCATTCATTCATCTGCCTCCGATACAAGCTGCCCAAGCAGGGCACGGAGATCGAAATCGAAGCCCGCGTCCTTTGGAACGAGAAAGACAAAATGCTCAAACTTTCCCTTCCGACGCGGCTCGGCGCCTCCCGCTATATCGGACAGACGGCCTACGGTTTCCAGGAACTTCCGACAAACGGCGACGAAGCCGTCGCCCAGAAATGGGTGGCCGTCATCTCCGGCGAAAGCGACCGGGCTTTGACATGCATCAATGACGGCGTGTATGGATCGGATTTTCAGGCCGGCGAGCTGAGGATTTCCCTGCTGCGCTCCCCCGCCCATTCCGCGGACCCGGTGGAAGGCCGGCCCATGATCTACCAGGACCGCTTTATTCCCAGGATCGACCAGGGTGAGCGCGTCTTCCATTTCTGGCTGAACGGCGGGGAAGCTGAAGAACGGCTGGAGCGGATCGACCGCGAAGCCCTGGTCAAAAACGAAAAGCCTTACGTTCTCTCCTTTTTTCCTCCGGGAAGAGGGAAAAAGGCCGGCGCTTTCGTTGTTTTAAGCGATCCCGCCGTTCAGGTGAGCGCCCTGAAGAAAGCCGAAGATACGGAGGACCTCATTATCCGGCTGTTTGAGCCGACGGGCAAAAAAAGGACGACCGTCCTTTCGCTGCCCTTTGTTCCGGCCAAAATAAGAATCTCACTGAAGCCGTTCGAGCTCAAAACGCTCCGGTTCAACTTGAAATCCCGCGCCTTTGAGGAAGTCGACCTGCTTGAAAAATAACAAGAAGCCCGTCACCCTGGTCCTGGTCGGGATCGGAGGCATGGGCTCCGTCTACCTCCAAACGCTCCTGGAAAACCGGGATCGAGGCCTGTTCAAGGTCCAGGGGACCGTGGATCCCTTTCCGAAAAGGTGCCCGCAGCTTGACGAGCTCCAGACTCTCCGGATTCCGATCTATCCGGACCTGGAAAATTTCTTCGATCGGCATGACGCTGAACTGGCAATCGTCTCCTCTCCCATCCAGTTTCACAACTCGCAGACCTGTCTAGCCCTTCAAAAAGCAAGCGATGTCCTGTGTGAAAAGCCCTTGGCCGCAACGATCCAGGAAGACCGGGCGATCATCGAGGCCCGCGATCGAGCCAAAAAGTGGGTCGCCGTCGGCTATCAATGGTCGTTCAGCAAAGCCATTCAAGCGCTTAAAAAAGACATCCTCAAAGGCCTTTTCGGGAAGCCGAAGCGCCTGAAATGCCTCTATCTCTGGCCCCGGGACGAAGCCTATTATCGGCGGAACGACTGGGCCGGGAAACAGCAGGACGGGGAAGGCCGCTGGATCCTCGACAGCCCCGCTAATAATGCCATGGCCCACGATCTCCACAACATGCTCTACGTCATGGGGGCAACGCCGGAGGCGAGCGCCGGGCCGGCCCGGGTCGAAGCCGAGCTCTACCGCGCCCATGATATCCAGAATTTTGACACGGCGGCGGCCCGCTGCCTGATGGACACGGGTGTCGAGATCCTTTTCTATGTCTCCCACGTTTCGGAAAAAGACAAAGGGCCCGTTCTTTCCTATGAATTCGAAAAGGCGACGGTTTTCGTCGAGGGCCGGAATTCCGATATCCAGGCCAGGCTGGGCGACGGCTCGGCCAAGAACTACGGGTCCCCGGACGCCGAGCCGATGAACAAATTATGGGCCTCCCTCGAATCCGTCAAAAGCCGAAAGCCGCCGGTCTGCGGGCCGGAAGCCGGACAAAGCCAGACGCTCTGCCTGAACGGCATGCAGGATTCCATGCCCGACATCGTGAATTTTCCCCGGGACTTGATCGTAGCGGATGGCGAACCCGGCCGCAGGAGAATCCGGGTCAAAGGACTGGACGCCGTCCTGGAGCAGTGCTATGAGAACAATTCCCTCCCTTCCGAACTCGGCATTCCCTGGAGCGGCAAGGGCAAAATCATCGATTTGATCGATTATCGAAATTTCCCGTCCGACAAGCTCACCTTATAGCCCGCCTTCCGGCCATGCAGGTCACCATCGAAAAAATCGTCTATCCCGGCAAGAGCCTGGCCGTATTTCAGGGAAAGGTCTGCTTGACGGATGAAGGCCTCCCCGGGGAAATCGTCGACATCCGGCCGGTCAAGGAAAAAAGGAACTATATCGAAGCCCGGACGGTCGGGATCATCAAGGCGTCTGAAGAGCGGTTGGCGAGTCGCTGCCCTCACTACAAAGCCTGCTCGTCCTATCAAGTCCTGCCCTATCCTCGTCAAATCGAAATCAAGAAGGCGCAGGTCCTGGAAATCCTGTCCTCGCGGCTGGACCTGGCCGGCGCGACCTTGGAAACCGTGTCTTCCCCAAGGATTTGGCACTACAGGAACAAGGTCCGGCTGCATATTATCTGGGAAGGGGCGAAGGCCGAGCTCGCCTACAACTTGCCGGGAAAACAGGATGAATTCGTAAAAATCCAGGAGTGCTTTTTAATCTCCGAGCCCATCGGCCGCCTGCTGGCCGACCTCAAGAAAATCCTCGAAGAACGGGCGATCCCTTCCCTGGAAGAAGTCGAAGTCAGGGAAAGCCGAGCCCGAGGAGAATTGCTCTTGAACGTATTTTGGAAAACGCGTCCGAAGACAGACGAGATCGACCCTCTGATCACAGGACTCGCTTCGGGCCATCGGCTGGCCGGGATCGTCTGCCTTTACCGGACGAAAACGGGCTATCAAGAGACGTCGGCCTGGGGAAAAAATTATATCGAGGAAGAGATCGGGCGAACCCGATTCCATGTCGGAGCGCAGTCGTTCTTCCAGGTGAATGTGGACCTGCTCCCTCGGGTCACTCGCGACATCATGGACATGGCGGAGTTCGGAGCGGAGGATTGTATCGCCGACTTCTACTGCGGCTTGGGCACGTTCGGCATCGCCCTGGCCCCGAACGTCAAGAGCGTTTATGGGATCGAATCCGGCGCCGAAAATATCGAATTCCTCAAACGCAACCTGGCCCTGAACCAGGTCCGAAATTTTACGATTTGCGAGGGCCCCGGCGAGGAATGGATTTCCTGGGTGCTGGACAGGAAGATGGATGCCGTCCTCTTCGACCCGCCGCGCAAGGGTCTCGGCCCGGCCATCCTCCAAGGCTTGAGGCAAAGACCTGCCCCCAAGCTGATCTACCTGTCATGCAACCCGACGACTTTGGCCAGGGACCTTAAAGAGCTGGAAACCGGTTACAAGGTCAAAGCTCTCAAAATCTACGATTTCTTCCCCCATACGCCGCATATCGAGACCCTCGCCATCTTGGAAAAAACGGGGTCAAACCTCAACATCTAACAAAATTGGCTCTCTTCCATTTTGTAAGGGTCATGAAAATGAAACGCGGAGTCCGAAGTTGCTCTGGCTCCCGAAAACGTTTTTCACGCCGGTCGACCCGCGAGCTGTCCGCAGGCGGCTTGGATGTCCGTGCCTTTTGAATGGCGCAAAGTCACGGGCACATTCCTTCCCTCAAGCCTCTGGACGAAGAGCCGGATTGTATCCTCTGCGGGAACCTCATACGGCAATCCCTGAACAAGACTGTAAGGGATCAAGTTGACTTTCGCTTTTAATCGCCGGGCGATACGGGCCAGACCGTCGGCATCGGCAAGGGAATCATTGACGCCGCGGATCAGGACATATTCCAGGGTGATTTTCCGGCCTCCACCTTTCATGTAATCTTGGCAGGCCCTGATCA
This sequence comes from uncultured Eubacteriales bacterium, assembly GCA_964537875.1. Classification (GTDB taxonomy): domain Bacteria; phylum Acidobacteriota; class Aminicenantia; order Aminicenantales; family UBA4085; genus JAPKZH01. Next base: position 56,897 of record CAZIDN010000011.1, on the reverse strand, counting down.
GGATTTCCAACGGATATTTTTTATTGACCGGGACCAGCCGCGTTCTCTTCTCATCGGTCACCGCGTGGAGCGAAATGGAAAGGTTCACTTGGAGCCCCAAGCTCTTGAAGAGCCTGATGCCGGGCACGATGCCGCATGTCGAAACCGTCATCCGCCTGGCCGCGATGCCCAGGCCTTCGGTGGAATTCATGATCCGGATGGCTTTGGCCAGGTTTTCGAAGTTATCCAGCGGCTCGCCCATCCCCATGAAGACGAGGTTCGTCACCGGCTCCCCCTCATGGTGCTTCAGAAAAAGCACCTGATTGACCATTTCCGCCGGTGTCAGATTCCGAACGAATCCCTTCAGGCCGCTGGCGCAAAACGGACACGAGAATTTGCAGCCGACCTGCGTGGAAAGGCAGACGGTCGTCCGCGCCCCGGCCGGGATGAGGACGGTCTCGACGAAATTTCCGTCCCCGAGCTTGAAGAGCAACTTCCGGGTTTGGTCCTCGGACCGGAAGACACCGTAGAGGTCCAGGCTGCTGATTTCGTAGGAGGCGGCCATCTCATCCCGGAATTTTTTGGAAAGATTGGTGAAGGCCGCGAAACTCACGGCCCCTCGATGATAAAGCCAGGCGAAGATCTGCCTCGCCCTGTACGCCGCTTCCCCCATCTCGGCCAGCTCGACTTTCAACTCCTCAAAGGTAAGATCCTTTATGTCTTTTTTCATACCTAGCCTGAACAACTCGGGCCACAAGGACCGTCCGTTTTTTATCTTAAACTCACCATGAGCCAGAGGAGCAGAATGATGACGCCGACCAGCAGCCAGCTGCCCCCGAATCCGATGATATCCCACTTGCCCGGTTTCATGATCTCCCAGTTCGAGCGCGGCCAAACCTTCCGGGACCTGAATTTGTCCGGGTTGTCGTAAGAGTCCTCGACGGCCTTGACATCTTCATCCGGCGTAGGGGCAACGGGCGTATGGATCCTGCCGAAGAACCGGTCCAGGGCCTGCTTAGGGACCGGCCTGGTCACAGCGCTGATCAAAAACAACAGAACGAAGGGGAAGAACGCGTCAAAGAAAAAGCGGACGGCGCTGAGCTGGGCCTTGGTGAAGCTCGTGAAATGGATGCCGAACCAGCTCATGACCCAGACTTCGGCGTTGAAGCGCCCGATGCCGATTTTTGGCGAACGGGGATCGTCGGGGTTGATGCGGGCGGCCTTCTCAAAGAAGACGGCCGTCGATTCGATAACATGCGGTTTCCGTATCTCTTGCCCCAGGCTCGAAGCCCGTCCCGCATCCACATCTTCGCCAAGGGCCGCCGTCGTGATCGTGACCGTCTTGGGCTTCGTTTCCAGCAGGAAGGCTGGGTTGGTCCTGGCCCAGTTCCAAGTCTGGAACAGGTTGGGAACGATCGCGTAGATCGTGAAACAGATAAAGATCTGGATGATCACGGCCCATTTCGTCAGCCGCCGCCAGATGAATCCCAGCCAGATCGAAGCCCCGAAGACCGCCGGAAGAGAGATGAAATACTGGAATAGATAGAGCAGGTTGCCGACAAAAAGCGCCGTGCCGACCCCGCCGATGAGGGTTAGGGCGAGGACGATCTTGCCGATCGTCAGATAGTGTCGCTCCGATCTCCCTGACGAGATCGGCCGGTAGATGTTGCGGATGAAGAGCGCCGAGTAGGAAACGGCATTGGCGCTCAACGTGGACATATTGGCAGCCAGAATGCCAACCAGCATCAGACCGATGGCGCTCGGGAACAGGAGCTCGCGGGTCATCACGCCCCAGATGAGGTCGGGATCGTGGAGCGTCCCGCCGAACAGCCCCACGGCCAAAAGCCCGGCCAGCGCCCAGAAGATCATCAGGAACCTCTTGAAATACATGCCCATGATCATGCCGAACCGGGCCGACATCTCATTCTTGGCCGATCCGGCCGTCTGCATCATCCCCGCCGAGGCGATGATCGAGACCAGGTTGGCCAGGATCATGGCCAGGATCGTGTACCAGGCATATTCCGACGTGGTCACCGACCCGAACAGGTTGAACATGAAATCCGGGACGCGCGCATGAAGGCCGGCGAAGCCGCCGATTTTGGCCAGCCCCAAGGGGATCAGCATCACGGAGAATATGACGATCAGGAATCCCTGGACGACATCGGTCCAGGCCGCGGCGATAAATCCGCCCATGACCGTGTAGATGCTGACGATGATGGCAAAGACAAGATACACGACCATGGGATTGGTGTAGGAAATGAAGGCGTGGAGCTCGCCGTGCTTGAAGCGGTCGTTGAGTTCGTCGTAGCGGGCCTTTTCCCCCGCGGTCAAGCCGGCATCCAGGTTCTTTTTCAATCCCTGGTATTCCTGGAACATCTCCACGCTCCGGCGCTCCTGGGCGGTGTACAATTCCGACGGCTTGGGCGTCAACGCCTGGATCGTTTTCCCGGCGACCATGTAGCTTACGCCGCCGCCGATGAAAGCCATGACCAGGGTAAAAACGGCAAAGGCCGCTCCCAGGAATTTGCTGCGGAACCGCTCGGCATAATAATCCCCGAGGGTGATGAGCCGCGATCGCCGCATGAGGGCCGTCGTAAACCAGTAGAAGGGCGTGAGGAACAGGACCAGGTACTGGATCCACATGCCCCCGATCCCTTGGCGGTAGATCTCGCGGGAAACGGCGACGGCCTGGTCGGCATTGGTCGAAGCGCCGAAATTGAGAAAGAACTGATAGAACTTCCCCAGCCGGCGACCGGCCATATAAAAATCGCCCTCGCTTTTTGTCCGGCGGGACGCCCATTTGCCCAGGGCCAGCATGCCGACGAGATAGACCACGACGATCGTGAAATCCAGCCAGTGGAGCCCGAGAATTTGCATGCGTCCATTAAACACAAACGGCCGGCTCTTGTCAAAAAAGGCTCGGGGTATGCCGCTCAAAGCCACGCGGATTTTCCCCCGCGAGGAAAATCCGCTCGGCATCGTTCCTTCGCTCTTCTCTCCTTCGGAGAGAAACCGTGCCCGCCGACATTTTGAATCCCCCCTAATTCCCTAGGGGGGTAGGGGGGTTAATAGAATACGAATCTTTATTCTTTTCTCCTTTTAGTTTATGACGGGCTTCTTCGCGGTATACCCCTCGCCCGGCTTAGAAAAGACGGCCCTTTCGCCAATTTATTGACCTCCCCTTCGGTCTCTGCTATAAAGACTCTTCATGTTGACGGAGTTTTTCAATTCGATGCAAAGCCTGCCCCACCTCGGGGAGGCGCTATCGCTCGTCTCCGCCCTGCTCTGGGCGTTTTCCGTCATCCTCTTCCGGATCGGCGGAAAGAACGTTCATGCGCTCGGCATGAATCTCTTCAAAAATGTCCTGTCCCTGGCTTTCCTATTCCTGACTCTGATCGCCCTGGGCCAGCCGGTCTGGCCGGCCCTCCCCTGGAGCCATTATGTTCTATTTATAGCCAGCGGAATCATCGGCATTGCCGTTTCGGACACGCTGTTCTTTTTAGCTTTGAATATCCTCGGGGCCGAGCTGTTGGCGATCGTGGACTGTTCCTACAGCCCTTTTGTCATCGGCCTGTCGTTTCTTTTCATCGGTGAACGTATGGACGGAAGGCAGAGCCTGGGCGCTATTCTCATCGTCCTGGCCGTTTTTCTCATCACCCAGAAGAAAAGCGACGCCCTCCTGCCCCGCAAATTGCTTCTCACCGGCATCGGGCTGGGAGTCCTGTCCATGTTTACAACAGCCGCGGGAATTGTCATGGTCAAGCCTCTGCTCGGCGGGATATCCTTTCTCCTGGCCAGCTTTATCCGGATGGTTGGGGGGACGCTCTCGATTTCGGCGTTCCTCTCCTTTCATCCCAAGCGCAAAACGATTCTCGAGCCCCTGGTGCGGCTCGAAAATATCAAAATTTTGGTCCCCGCTTCGGTCTTGGGATCCTATCTCTCTCTGGTGATCTGGATGGGAGGGATGAAATACACCCAGGCCTCGGTCGCCTCGGCCATCAATCAGCTGAACACGATTTTTATCTTTATTCTGGCCGCGATTTTCTTGAAAGAGAGGATAACGCCCCTGAAGCTGGCGGCCGTGATCTTCGCTTTTGCCGGCGCTTTTCTTGTCTCGTTCCCCGTCTAGAAAAAAACCTATTGCTTTGCGGCGATCTTGAGGTCAATCCAGAAGTCGTATTTTTTCGGAATTCCGCGCCGCGAACCGGCCAAGGAAGATTCTGGAGCACGGAAATCTCCGCCGCCTTCATGGCCGCCGCTGATTTGGCCCTCGAGCGAGGTGCCCGCTGCCCCAGCCATAGTGCCCTGTGAGCCGACCCGATCCGCATAATTCTTTTTCATCTCCTCGGTCAATCCCCCCCACTCAAAGCCGATCTTGAGCGGCTGGGAAGGATCCCATTTTGTCGTCGAGGCTGGATCCTGAAGAAGAGTCATGGGGATGAGGTATTCAAAGACGACGCTTCTCTGGATTTTCGTCGTCCGGAAAGTCGCACCGCTCGTTCCGAGATTCGGCACCGCTTCGCCTTTCTTATCGACGGCCTGGCAGGAAAAGAGCGTATACCTGGGCTTGGACTTGATCTCCTGTTTCTGTTGGTCCGTGAGCGTTTGGCCCTGTTTTTCCATCTCCTGGATGAGCTGGTCGCCCGTGACCTGCTTTGGGTAAAAGCGCAGGCCGTGGCTCTTTTTCTCTTTGCCTTCGACGTTCGGCCAAAGAGTCAATCCCGTGAAATCGATGGAGCTCATGAATTTGTTCTCCCTCTGGCCTTCTTTGATGTTGAAAATAAACAGGAGATAGAGATGATCGGCGTCGTTTTTGAAGGCATAGCTGAGATCATAGCTTTTATTGATCACAAGCTCATCCGGGGACCAATCCGCGTAGTTGCCATCCAGCTGAATGGGCGCCGCAATCCATTTGCTTTCGATAACGACTTTATCCTTGGCAAACCCGGTCGCAAGGAGGGCCAGGGTGATGAGGACCGGCCAGAGATATTTATGCGTTTTCATGATGACCTCCTCTTCTTTCTTCCCATCTATTTTAGCCCAAAAGGGAAATCAAATACAAATTCAAGCGAACCGGAAGGGCGCCGCGAACGGGAAGCGGTTCCAGGTCTCGAAGACAAGCCGGACATTCTCGGGCTTGGCCCCGATGCCGAATTCACACTGAGCGATCACGCCGCCATGGTCGTAGAGTGAGCTCCAGACACGGCCGACGGCCGCCCGGACCTCCTTGGGGGTCCCGTAGGGCAGAATATGCTGGCGGTCGATCTCGCCCCAAAAGGTGATCTTTCCCTTGAACAGCCTGCCCAGGCTTTCAATATCCATGCAAAAGACCTGGGAATTGAGGGCGTCGACTCGGATTTCGACGAGGTCCGGAATAATATCCGTGATATAGCCGTCCGAGTGCATGAACATGGCTTTGCCGCTGCGGTGAGCGATCTCCACGTATTCCTGATAAAGCGGCTTGAACAATTTTCTCCAGAGGACTGGTGATATGAGAAGCGAACTCTGGCCTCCCCAGTCGTCGGAGAAAAGCAGCCCATCGACCTCGGTCCGGGCCCAGAGCTCAAGTTCCTTCTTATAAAACTCATGGATCCGGTCGAGGAGGACGAAAAGCTCCTTGGGTCGCTCGGCCAGGTCCAGGTAAAGGTTCTCGGGTTTGCGCATGAATTGGATCTGCTCGAACGGCCGGACGCGGCAGCCCGCCACGACGAATTTGTCCGTGCTTCTGCAAAAAGCATTGACCTGTTCGGTATCCACGCTGAGCCTGCCCAGCGGCGGTCGGACCATGTCCACGTCTTTCCAGCTTTTGAGGAGCGGTTCCTTGACTTCTCCGATGATTCCTTTCTGCCGGTTCTCAAAAATGCAGCCCCATTCATCGATAAAAGTGCCCGGCGCATATTCATCGCCGCTCGTCGCCGGAGGATTCTTAAAGAAGGGCGGAGAATACACGATGTCGTCAGGAAAATCTGCCTGGATCCGGGCCAGTTCCTGAGGAAAATGATCGGAGGCCCAGGGCAAGAGCCAGAGATGGCGGGGGATCCGGAGCGGAGACCTGAATTCCAGGGTTCGTTTGACGATCTCGCGGGATGTCATCTTGGTCCGGAGTCCGACCGGGGAAAAGTCCCTTGTCCGCTAGATCAGCTTGTTGACGACGTCGACGGCGCTGGCCGCATCGGGGGCATAGCCTTTGGCGCCGATCTGATCGGCATAGTCCTGGGTCAGGGGCGCACCGCCGACGATGACGGGCGTTTTGAGTCCCGCCGCCTGAATAGACTGGATGACGGCCTTCATCTGGATCATGGTCGTCGTCAGCAGGGCGGATAAGGCCACGACATTGGCGTTGTTCGTCCGCGCCGCGTCGATGAATTTTTCCGCGGCCACGTCCGCGCCCAGGTCGACGATCTTGTAGCCGGCCCCCTTGAGCATCATCGCCACAAGGTTCTTCCCGATATCGTGGAGGTCGCCCTTGACCGTGCCGATGACGACCAGGCCCTTCGGCTCCACCTTATCTTTGATCAAATAGGGCTCGAGCTTGGTCAGGCCGGCATTCATCGCCCGGGCGGCGACGAGGACCTCCGGGATGAAGACCTCATTGTTCTTGAACATGGCGCCGAGCTTTTCCATGCCGGCGATCAGGCCTTGGTTGAGGATCTGGCGGGTGGGGATTCCCGAGGACAGGGCCTGGTCGACCAGCGCCTCGACATCGTTCTTTTTCCCGGCGATCAGGGCTTCCTGGAGTATATCTAGCATCAAGTCGCTCCTTCTTATATGGATTATTTAATATCACACCTAAAAAAAAGACTCTTGTCAAGCGTCATAAGGGGCCGGGTCTCCACTTCTCGAAAAATCTCAACAAATTTTTTTCGACAAGGACATCGACCGGAAATAGAGATCCGGCCCCCTTTTTTTTGAGCTATTTCTTCGCTTCTTTCTTTTCGTCTTTCTTGAACAGGGCGTTGACGTCGCGCTTGCCGCGCTCAAGATAAGGCACGCCTTTCTCCATCCACTCCGGCCTGGATTTGCCCAGGAGGTAGTGGTCGAAGAACTCGTCCAGGTGGACCGTCCAGTACTTCTGGTTTTCCCGCTCCCTGAGGCCGTGCTTTTCGGTGTTGAAATTGAACACGTAGGCTTCCTTGCCCAGCCGTCTCAGGGCCGTGAAGTACTCGATGCCCTGATACCAGGGCACGGCGTCATCTTCGTCGTTGTGGATCGTCAGATAGGGCGTCTTCACCCTTTCCACCCAGAAGATCGGGGAGTTCTCGATAAACTGTAGCGCCCGCGACCAGAGCGGCGCGCCGATGCGGCTCTGCGTTTTTTCATACTGGAAGGCGCGGGACATGCCCGTCCCCCAGCGGATGCCGCCATAGGCGCTCGTCATGTTCACGACCGACGCGCCCGCCTCGACGGCGGCGAAGATGTCGGTCTGGGTGATCATGTAGGAGATCTGGTAGCCGCCCCAGCTGTGGCCCTGGATGCCGATCCGCTTCGGCTCGATGAATCCCATGCCCACCACCTTCTCGATGGCCGGGAGGACGCATTTCATGGCGCTGGGGCCGGGATATCCTACGTCGTAAACGATGTCGGGCTGGAGAATGATGTAGCCGTTGCTGATATAGCGCGTGTAGTTGATGCTGGTGCCCGGAGACGGCGGCACATAACGGTGCAGGCCGCCGGCCAGCTTCTCATAAATATAGACCATCAGCGGATATTTCTTGGCCGGGTCGAAATCTTCGGGCTTGATGAGAATGGCATCCAGGGTCTTCCCGTCGGCGTTAAAGTAATCGATGAGCTCGGCCTTGCCCCAAACATAATCGGCCTGCTGGGGATTGGCGTCGCTGAGCTTTTTCATGTCGGCAAAGTTCGGGCCGCTTGTCCAAAGATTCGGAAATTCCTCGAACCGCTGCAGAGTAAAGAGGTAGGTCTCGGCGTTCTTGGCTTTGACCAAGCTGCCGAACAGCTTGTCGAGCATGATGACCTTGACCGGCTCGGCCGCGCCGGCGCCGGCGAGCGTCACCCGATAATATCCGCTCGCCTTTGTCTTATCGTCCGTGGTCGAAAGCAGGATCGGCTCTTTGACGGGAACCGGCTTTTGTTCACGCTCCCGGTCCAGGCGTTGATAGCGGAAGACGAGGTTGTTTGTCCGGCCGATTCCGTTCGTCACCATCCGGCCGCCCATGCCGTCCGGCTTGACCTCCCAGATATCGAAGCGGTCATAGATCAGGACGGTTTTATCTCCGTCCGTCCAGCCGGCCAGGCCGAAGGGCGGGGCCTCGATCGGCGAGTCCCAATCTTCCCGGACGAATTTGACCCCGAGTTTTTCGGTCAAGTTGATCTTCTTTCCGTCGCTCGTCCTGTAGACATACCAGTTCTTGTCCTGGGCCTCAAAATAGACCAGGTAATTTCCTGCCAGCGAGAATGTCATGGATGACGGACTCTTCTCCAGAATCTTCTTGCGCGAGCCGTCCAGGATGTTGACAAGATAATAATCATTGTAGCCCTGGTCCCAGGAGACGAGCTGGCGGTAAGGCAGATCGGAAGAACCGAGAGCCAGTTTGGCGTCCTCGCTCAGTGTGATCGAGGGCAGGTCGGGGGACGCGAGTGGGACGAGCTTTTTCTCTTTGAGATGGACGACGGCCTGATAGGACCGCTTCTTCTCCTGCTCAGCGTTGGCTTTCTGCATTGGCTGAAGATCGGAATCCGTCCAGCTCCAGATGTCCACTTTGACGGGTTCCGGGGCGTCCTCGGCCAGCTCGGGTTTGGGGGGTGCCGCATATCCAAAAAACAGCCGGCCTCCGTCCTTGGAGAAAGTCATTTGGCCGTTCTCACTCACGACCATGCCTTTGGGCATGCCCGATGTCGCGCCCGAAACAAGCTCGGCCGCATTCACGGCGGATTCTGACCAGTAATAGAGCTTAAATGGGCTCACCTCGGCCTTGTATTCATCGCGATCGCTCAGGAAAGCCAGCTGCGCCCCTTTTTCATCAAAGGCAAAACCCTTGTAGTTGCCCTGTCCTTTGAGAAGGGTTCTCGTCGTGCCGTCGGCCGCTTTCCTGATAAAGGCGCCATCGTCCTCGGGTTTTTTCGACATGACGGCATAGGCCAGCCAGATGCCGGGTTTGTTCCAGATATATTCAGTGACTTCGGTTATCGTGGCCAGCTTGCCGGTCTCGAGCTCCCGGACGATGAGGTCTGTGCCCGGCTCGTGCTTCTTTTCTTTCTTTTTCTTGGCCGCTTCCTCTTTCTTTTCGCCTTCTTTTTTCTCCGGCTCTTTCTTTTCCGGCTCTTTCTTTTCAAGCTCCTTCTTCGCCTCATCCTTCTTTTCCGCTTCCTTTTTCAAAGGAGGCTCCAGGAGATAGGCGATAAAAGCCCCCGACTCTTCGGGGACCTTGAAGCTTTTGATCCGTTCGACCGTCGCCACCTCGCCGTTGGCCAGGTTCATGATCCCCAGGGCGTTCTTGGGCTGCTCCTCGGGTTTCTTCTTTTCCTTTTTGGCTTTGTCCACCTCCGCTTTGACGGGCACGATGGTGAAGACGACGAATTTGCCGTCCACGGTGATCACGGGCGCGCTGCCGCGCGCCGCACGATATTCCTTGTCCGTTTTCAGGTTGCGGACGACGAGCTCTCCGTCTCCGTCCTGGGCCGCCAGGGCATAGGCCAGCCACGTTCCATCGCGGGAAACCTGGGTTCCTTGGATGGAACGCCAGCCGTCATAAGCGGCGTAGGAGATGGGCTTTTTAGCCGGCCCTGCTTGATTAAACGCAGGCGCCGCAGGCCAAATGAAAACGAGAAGCAGGATAAGAGTCCATTTTAGAATAGCCGATCGTTTATGCATGTCGCCTCCTTGAAAATAAAAAAGGGGGCGATTCTCTATTCCAAAATTGCTTCCTTGGAAGTAAGAACCGTCCCCATGAGATATCCGACTATAACAAGTGGGCCGGACTGTGTCAATCATCGGGTCGGCTCGGGTCCGAATTTGACGATAGTAACACTCGTCGGGTCCTGCTCGTGTCGGCAAAATGGACTCCGCATTTCACGATCCGCACGGAATGGAGGAGAACCTCCATAATTTATGGTAAAATAAAAGCAGGTCTTCATGAAAAAATTCAAAGTCGGCATCGACAGCTACAGCCTGAAGCCGCTGGATCTCTCCCCCTTCGAAGCCCTGGATTGGGCCCTGATGAACGACGCCGACGGCGTCCAATTTTCCGAAGCCCCAGAGCAGGCCGGCGACAGGATGTTCCTTGACGAGCTGTCTCAGTATGCCGCCCAGAACAACCTTTACCTTGAATGGGGAGGCGGAGAACACGTCCCGTTCGATCTGGCCACGGGAAAAGCCAAGGACATCTCGGCCGTGAACAAGAAGGCGGCCGAGCAGGCCTCCCGGCTGGGCATCCGGGCCGTCCGATCCTGCTCGGGCGGGCTGATGCGATGGAAGGAAGATTCGATCCCGACCGAGATGCTCCTCCGGGAGATGGCCAAAAGCCTGCGGGCCCAGAAATCCCTGCTGAAGGATCTGGATGTGGTCCTGGCCATCGAGACCCATTTTGAATTCACGACGTTCGAGCTCTTAAAGCTGTTCGATATGTGCGAAGCGCAGCCCGGCGAGTACCTCGGCATCTGCCTTGACACGATGAACCTTCTGACGATGCTCGAAGACCCGGTTGCCGCTACCCACCGGGTCCTTCCCTGGATCGTGACCACTCACATCAAAGACGGAGCGGTTCTGCTAAGGGCGGATGGCCTGGTTTCCTTTGTCGCCGAAACCGGCAAAGGCATCGTCAATTTCCAAAAGATTTTCGAAGAACTCTCCTCGCTTGGCCGCGGCATCCATTTGTCGATCGAAGACCATGGCGGGGATTTCCTGATCCCCATTTTCGACCCCATCTTCATCACAAAATTTCCCGACCTGACGGTCCGGGAGCTGACCGGCCTCTTGAAACTCGCCTCTCGGACCCAAGAGCTCGTGAACAGAAAAGAGCTTTCCATTCTAGACCGGGCCCGCTGGCCCGAGCTTTGCGAGGCGAGGGTGAAAAGAGATATCCGGCACGTTCGAAAAGTCCTGGAAACCGACGGCCAGCTGAGATTTTGACCCCATGGCCGGCCATGAAAGATTCCGCTTTAAAAGCCAGGCGGCGTTCCTCGATAAAAACCATGAGCTCGGCCTGGACATCCCGTATTCCCAAGACATCGGGATCCTGTTCGAAAAAATACGAATCGCCGGCAAAGCTCTCCCCAACCGGCTGGCCGCCCTGCCGATGGAGGGAGCGGACGCCGAAGCCGACGGCGCGCCCGGAGAATTGACATTCAGGAAGTACCAGAGGATTGCCGGCGGCGGAAGCGGACTCATCTGGTTTGAAGCCACGGCCGTCACGGAGGACGGAAAATCCAAAGAGCGACAGCTATGGCTGTCGAAGAGCTCGCTGGACGGGTTTAAAAGACTGGTCGAAAGGACGCGAAGCGCGGCCCGCGGCAGCACGGGTTTGAACCGCGATCCCCTTTTCATTCTCCAGCTGACCCATTCCGGCCGCTTCTCGAGGCGCTCCGGAATGCTCTCGCCGGTCATCGTCCACCACAGTCCTATTCTCGACCCCATCCTAAAGATCCCGAGCGATTCTCGGCTTGTGTCTGACAAAGATCTCGATGGAGTCCAGGAAGCATTCGTCTCGGCAGCCAAGCTGGCCGCAGAAGCGGGATTCGACGGCGTGGATATCAAGGCCTGCCACGGATATCTGGTCTCGGAACTCCTGGCCGCCCGGACAAGGCCGGACAGCAAATACGGAGGCCCGTTCGAAAACCGGTCGCGTTTTCTCGTGGAGACCGTTCAAACAATCAGGGCTCTTCTACCGGAAACGATCGTCACCAGCCGATTGGGCGCATACGATGCCGTTCCTTACCCTTATGGCTTTGGCGTCGACAAGAAGGACTGGCAAAAAGAAGACCTGGACGAGCCCAAGGCCCTCATCCAAAAACTTGCCGAAATCGGCTTCCCTTTGATCAATATTTCAATCGGCATTCCGAGCCACAGTCCCCACTTTGGCCGTCCCTTCGACAAGCCTGTTCCGGGAGCAAGCATCCCGGATGAACACCCTCTCATAGGCATCGACCGTCTCCTTCGCATCACGGGCAGGCTGCAGCAGGCATTTCCTTCCCTCCCCGTTGTCGGCACAGGCTATTCCTGGCTCCGGCACTTCTTCCCGAATGTCGCGGCGGCTGTGATCAAGGCCGGAAATGCCTCGATCATCGGCGTCGGACGCGAATCCCTGGCCTACCCGGATTTTGCCAGGGAACTGGCCGAAAACGGCAGCCTCGACTCGAAAAAAGTCTGTATCACATGCTCCGGATGCTCACGGCTTCTCCGCTCGGGCGGGCCGGTCGGATGCATCGTCCGGGATAAAAGTGTCTATCGGATCGGCTAGGCTCTGTCAGGCCAAAGCTTTGACAAAGTCCAATGATCTACTAAAATATAAACAGAGAGCGGAGTATTCTGTTTGCCAAAGTAAGGAAACGTTCATGAATGCCGTCCCGGACCGCCCTGAGGAGAAAAAGGCGGGGATTCATCGGATTCCTGTTTCTTTACCGCCAAGATCGAGACGGACCGGAACAACCGCGAGAAAGAGTCTTTGATATGAAGAGGAAGAATCGCATGAAAAAAAAAGGCAGGCTCGGCCGCATCGTGGGATGGTTTGTGATCACAATGGCAGCCTTTGTAGCTGTCTATTTACTCATGGTCCGGCCTTGGCACCGTGAGTGGGGCGCGACCGAAACCGAAATCAGGCAGGCCATGCCGGGGGATGATATTGTGGCAAACCCGAATCTCCTGACGACCCGCGCCGTGGCGATCAGCGCCAAGCCTGAGGAAATCTGGCCCTGGCTGGTTCAGATGGGATACAAGCGCGGCGGGTTATACAGTTATGACTGGCTTGACCGCATGGCAGGCATTCTTGACCGGCCCAGCGCCGACCAGATCTTGCCCGAATTCCAGGAGCTAAAGGCGGGGGATGAGATCCCTATGGGCGCCGGCCCAGGGTGGCCGGTGAAATCCATGGATCCCAACCGCTCCATGGTCCTCGATATCAGGCAGCCGGGCCTCCATATCACCTGGTCATGGGGTCTCTTCCCTGTCGATTCCGACTCGACACGTTTGGTATTGAGAGTCCGGGGCAAGATGAAGATCAAACCTCTTCAAGCCCCTCTCTTTGCCCTCCTCGACCCGGCCGAGTTTGTCATGGTCCACAAGATGCTGACCGGCATCAAGCAAAGGATCGAAGAGGCCGTCGGCAGGCCCACGGGCGAGCTCCTCGAACTGCTTTCCTGGGCCGCGGCGCTTCTCTCCGCCATCATTTTCTTCATATCGGCTTTGGCCATGAAGAAATGGCAGCGGCCTTTTGCCATGGCCTGGGTTGCCTTCCTTATCTTTTTTTCCCTGGCTCTTGGACAGCCGCCGCTCTGGCTGGGCGCTGTTTTGATCCTGGTCCTTATCAGAGGCATGTTCTGGGTGTTCGGGCGACGGCGAAAAGCAGCCTTCCTCTAGATAAAGGAAGAGGGAGCCGGCTGGGATGCTGAGTCAGCCGGGCCGGGAAGGATCTCCAAATACGTGATTTCAAAGAGGAGTTGGAATTGCCCCTGAGGCCCCCCTAGCGGAAGGGGGCCCCGTCGGCTTTTCGACGGGGGGAACCGACGGGACTGGTTCCCCAGGGGGCCGGGGGCAATTCCAACTCCTCTTTGAAATCACACAAACGGAGGTGCTTACGCCGGGCCGGGAAAATTGCACATTCCTGAGAATTTCCGTATAATTCCCGATACGCCTTTATAATTCTGGTTTGATTTTTTCGATGGACCAGAAAGGGCGCACATATAGATCAAGATCGATTTTCCATTCAAGAAGACCGCAACGGAAGAGGAGATCGAAATGGCAAACAGCCCAAACAAAAAAGGGACCATCGGCATTCTCACCGGGGGCGGCGATGTGCCGGGACTGAACCCGGCCATCCGCGCCGTTACCCTCCGGGCCATAAAAGAAGGATACGGAGTCATCGGCATCCGCCGCGGCTGGGCCGGCCTCGTCGATATCATCAGAGATCAACAGGCTTCCAATGCCGAGCATTTCCAGGTCCTGACCGAAGAGATCGCCAACAGGATCGGCCGGACAGGCGGAACGTTCCTCCACACCTCCCGGACCCGGCCGAGCTCCGTCCCCGATGTCAACGTGCCGGGCCACCTCCGCGATAAATACAAACAAAAAGTCAACGACCTGACCGAAGAAGTCTTGAAAAACCTTGAATTTTTGGGCGTCGACTATCTCGTCCCCGTCGGCGGCGACGACACGCTGAGCTATGCCTTTCATCTCCACACAAAGGGCGTCAAGGTCATCGGCATCCCCAAGACCATGGACAACGACGTTCCGGGCACGGACTACTGCATAGGGTTCAGCACGTGCCTGACGCGCACGATCAGCCTGACCCATTCGCTGCGAACGACCGCCGGCTCGCATGAGCGCTTTCTCGTCATCGAGGTCTTTGGACGGTATTCCGGGTTTACCGCCTTGCTCCCCACCATGGCCGGCGCCGCCAACCGCTGCGTCATTCCCGAGCACACGTTCAGCATGGAACACCTGTGCGAGCTGCTGACCGAGGACCGCTCGACCAACCCGAGCCTGTACGCCGTCGTCATCGTCTCCGAGGGCGCCATGTTCGAGGGGGGAGAAATGGTCTTTGCCAGCGAGGAAAAAGACATGTTCGGGCATAAAAAGCTGGGAGGCATCGGAGACGTGATTTCCAGTCGGCTCAAAGACATCTCACCGAAGTTCAATCACGGCCGGCGGATCAACGTCATCAGCCAGAGGCTGGGTTACATGGTCCGCTGCGGAGACCCGGATGCCATGGACTCCATCGTCCCCATGGCCTACGGCAGCATCGCTCTCGACCTCATCATCGATAAAAAATTCGGCCGCATGGTCTGCCTCCACAACGGTGAATACGATAACGTTCCCATCGATATCATCACCAGCCGGAAAAAAGTGGTCGACGTGGACAAATACTACGACCGCGACCGGCTGCGCCCGCTCTACAAGAGCTTCAGCCACACGCCGGCCTTCATCATCACCAGCGATTAAAAAACGACAGGCGCGCCGCTTCAGGGCTGGGCCGGGTTTCATCGACCGGAAGATCCTGCTATAATCTCTGGTAAAGGAAGAAAAGGAGAGATCCGATGGCAAAAATGATTTCCATGTGCGGTCTTGTTTGCAGCGAATGCGGCGCCTACACGGCCACCCAAGCCGACGACGACGAGCAGAGAAAAAAGGTGGCTGAAGAATGGACCCAAGCCTACCACGCGGACATCAAGCCCGAAGACATCAACTGCGACGGCTGTACATCGGGAAGCGAGAGGATCTTTCACTACCCGCGAGTCTGTGAGATCCGGGCCTGCGGGCTCAAACATAAGGTCAAAAATTGCGGCCATTGTCCGGAATATGACTGCGAAAAGCTGAACAAGTTTTTTGAAATTGCCCCCCAGGCCAAAAAGACCCTCGAAGACATCCGAAGGACATTATGAGGAAGTCCGAGATAAAAATGGGCGGGATAACATTCCCGCTCTACGCGCTGAATACGCTGATCATCGGGAGCGGTGCAGCGGCGCTCAACGCGGCCGGCTGCCTCTATGAGCAGGGGCAGCCCGATATCGCCGTCGCCACGGAGTGCTTCGGCGGCGGGACCTCGAATAATGCCGGGTCGGACAAACAAACCTACTACAAGCTTTCCCTGGCCGGTGAGCTCCCCGATTCACCGCTCCAGATGGCCAAAGATCTCTTCGCCGGCGGTTCGATGCACGGCGATATCGCCCTGTGCGAAGCCCAGAATTCCCTGCCGGCTTTCTTTCACCTGGTCAGCCTCGGCGTCCCCTTTCCCCATGACAGGCACGGCGTTTATGTCGGCTATAAAACAGACCATGACCCGAGGCAGCGGGCGACCTCGGCCGGTCCCCTCACCTCTCACCTGATGTTTGAAGCCCTGGCCAGGGACGTGAAGCGCAAAGGGATAAGGATTTTTGACGGGCACCAGGTCATCGCCCTGCTCACAAAAAAAGAAAACGGCGAGAAAAAAGTCATCGGTGCCGTCGCCCTGGATAAAAACCGGCTTGCGGGCAAAAACCTCGGATTCGTCATATTCAATGCCGTCAATGTCGTGTTGGGGACGGGCGGCCCCGCCGGAATCTATAAAGCGTCTGTCTACCCGGAAAGCCAGACGGGTTCGCACGGTATGGCCTTTGAGGCCGGGGCCGCCGGCGTCAACTTGACCGAATCCCAGTATGGCTTCGCTTCGCTCAAGTTCCGATGGAACTTGTCGGGGACTTATCAACAGGTCATCCCGAGATACATCTCCACGGACAAAAGCGGCCGGGACGGACGGGAGTTCCTCAATGATTATTTTCCGGACATGGGAACGCTGGCCACGGCGATCTTCCTCAAAGGCTACCAATGGCCGTTCGACCCGAGGAAGGTGTCCGGCCACGGCTCCTCGCTGATTGATATCCTCGTCTATCAGGAATCCGTCAACAAGGGCCGGCGGGTATTTCTGGACTTCAAGCGCAACCCCGGCGGAGCAGGAAAGCTCGAGGACTTCTCGTTTCGGCAGCTGAGCCCGGAAGCCTTTGGCTACCTGGAAAAGTCGGGCGCCCTGCTGGCGACGCCGATCGAGAGGCTGCGGCGCATGAACCAGCCGGCCATCGATATTTATGAAAACCATGGGATCGACCTGGCCAAAAAAAACCTCGAAATCGCCGTCTGCGCTCAGCACAACAACGGCGGCCTCAAGGGGAATATCTGGTGGGAATCGAATATCCAGCACCTCTTCCCCGTCGGCGAGGCGAACGGGACGCACGGAGTTTACAGGCCCGGCGGGTCGGCCCTCAATTCGGGTCAGGTCGGAAGCCTGCGGGCGGCTCTGTTCATCGCTAAAAGATACCGCGGAAAGCCTCTCGATACGAGAGATTTTCTGGACGCGGCAGAGTCCCAAGTTCGGGACAAGTTTGCTTTCGCAAAAAAAATGATCTCAGAGAAGGTAACGACGTCGTCCGGGCAAGGCAAGGCCAGGCGGGAATTCCAGGGCAGGATGTCTGCCTCCGGAGCCCACATTCGTGATCCGAATCAAATCGGTCTCGAAGCTTCAAAAGGATGGAGGATGTATGCCCGCCTCAAAAAGGGAATCCGCCTGGTATCCGTCCGTGAGCTGCCCGATGCTTTTAAAGACCTCGACCTCTGCTTGACCCATGCCGTCTACCTCGAGGCCATCAAAGAATACATCGAAAAAGGCGGGCGGAGCCGCGGCTCCTATCTCGTGCTCGACCCGGGCGGCGAGAAGCCCTGCCCACAGCTTGATGAAGGCTGGAGATTTTCTCTCGAAAAGCCCGATTCATTCGTGAGCCGGAAAATTCTCGAGATCCGGCTGGACGAGCAGATGCGGCCAATCAAGGAATGGGAGGATATCCGGCCTGTCCCTGCCGGAGAGGGCTGGTTTGAGAATGTTTGGGACGACTTCCGGAAGGACAAAATCGTCCGCTAGGAAGAGAGGAGGCGCACCATGAGCAAAATCGGGGAAAAGCCGGTCGTGCTGATCACGGGGGCCGGCCGGGGGATCGGCCGCGGGATCGCCCTCGAGCTGGCGCAGGAAGGCTTCGACATCGCCGGATGTGATATCGTCTTTGAGCCTGAGAATAAAAAATCCGGCCTTTTTGAAGTCCAGCAGAAGGTCCAAATGTCGGGGGTCGAATTCTTCCCCGTCAAGGGCGATGTCGCCCTCCTGGACGACCATGGGAAAATCCTCCACGAAGTCCTGAAAAAATTCAATCGGATCGATATTCTGGTGAATAATGCGGGCGTCGCGCCCAAAGTCCGGACGGATATCCTGGAAGCGACGCCGGAGAGCTTCGATCGCGTCCTGGACATCAACCTGCGGGGCACGTTTTTTCTGACGCAGAAAGTCGCCGGGGAAATGATCCGGCAGCTCAAGGACAATCCGGACGCCAAGCATGCCATCATTTTTATTTCCTCCGTCTCGGCCGCCATTTCCAGCACCATGCGGGCGGAGTACTGCATCTCCAAGGCCGCCCTGAGCATGGCCGCCAAAACTTTCGCCGACCGGCTGGCCGAGTTTGGGATCAATGTCTACGAAATCCGGCCGGGCATCATCCAGACGGATATGACGGCGCCGGTCCGGGAACGATACGACAAGCTGATCGCTGAAGGCCTGGTGCTGCAGAAAAGATGGGGCTTCCCGGCGGACGTGGGCAAGGCCGTCGCAGCCCTGGCCAAGGGATATTTCGCTTACTCGACGGGCCTGGTCCTCGAGGTCTCGGGCGGCATGAACATCCAACGATTCTAGGCCCCGATTATGGTAAAATTGCCGGAAAATTCGGTAAAGGAGAAAACGATGTCCCATCACCGGAGCCATCAAGGCAGGATTTTTTGGGGTTTGGTCCTCATCATTCTCGGAACTCTTTTCCTGCTCGACCGGATCGGAGAATTCGATTTCGGCGACATGATCTCTACATACTGGCCGGTCATTTTCATCATCCTTGGACTCTCGATGTTCGTCGGCAGCGGCTTTCGTCAGCTGGGGCCGGGCCTTTTCTTCATCGTCTTCGGCGTGTTCTTCCTCCTCGCCGAGCTCGACATCCTGGAATACAACGCCTGGCAATACATCTGGCCGGCCTTGATCATCCTGGCTGGCCTCTGGCTCCTGCTCAGGCCGGTCTTCAGGTACAGGCCGACGGATAAATTCCCCGAGATCAAGGAAAATGATATCGACGCCTCGGCCATCCTCTCGGGGATGAAGCGCCGCATCGAATCCCAGAGCTTCAAAGGCGGCCATGTCACAGCGATCCTGGGCGGGATGGAGCTCGACTTTACGGGAGCCGGGCTGGACGCGGGCAAAGCCACGCTCGACGCGACCGCCCTGTTCGGCGGCGTCGATATCAGGGTCCCGAGGGACTGGAAGGTCGTGATGGACGTTGTCCCTATCCTGGGCGGAGCGGAAGACAAACATAGGAACGTTCCGGACGCCGAGGCCAAGGCGACGCTTTACGTCAAAGGCACGGCCATTTTCGGCGGCATCACGGTCAAAGATTAAAAATCATACGGAAGGACGGCGCGCATGAGAAAAACTCTCCTCTGGATTCTGGCGGTGATCATCACGCTGGCCGCGGCCGTTTATCAGCGCATGACGGGCCCGACGTATCCCTACCGGGGAAAAGCCGATGTGGGGGGCGCCGAAATCAAGTTCAGGCTGCCCCGCAGCGCGGAAAATGTGAAAGACTGTGAAGTCTCGGTCAAGGCACCGGCCGCAGACATCATCGGCACCGTCGAATACAAAAGATATAAAACCGAAGATCCCTGGACGGAGATCCCCATGGACAGGAAAGACGACAAGCTGGTCGCCTTTCTTCCCAAGCAGCCGATGGCGGGAAAGCTGGCCTATGCCGTGCTGCTTCTCAAAGACGAGAAGAAAGTCTCCTTGACCGGCGGGGACCCGATCATCATTCGCTTTAAAGGCGTGGTGCCGATGGCTGTCCTCATCCCGCATGTTCTCATCATGTTCCTGGCGATGCTGTTTTCAACGAGAGCCGGCTTGGCCGCCCTCGACCGCAAAAGCAACCCTCGGAAATTCGCGCTGTGGGCCGCCGCCCTGCTTTTCATCGGCGGGTTTATTTTAGGGCCGCTCGTCCAGCATTTCGGGTTCGGCCCTTATTGGACGGGCTTTCCCCTGGGTTTCGACCTGACGGACAATAAAACCTTGATCGCCATGATCGGCTGGATCATCGCCCTCGTCGCGGGCAGAAAAGGCAAGCCGGCCCGGGGCTGCGTGCTGGCGGCGGCGCTCCTGCTCTTAATCGTCTATACCATACCCCACAGCCTGCTCGGATCGGAGCTTGATTATTCGAAACTCAATCCGCCGATCAAATAATATCGTTTTCTTCCACAGACAACTTCGCCGGCCGGCTTCTTCCGAGCCGGCTGCCCTCGACGCCTCTTTCGACGCCTCCGGCCACGCCGCCTGCAATCCCGCCAACCTTGGCCTTGTCTTTATCCTTATCCAGCTCAAATACCACGGTGACCGTAAAGGAGACCTCCCTGGGCTTGCCGTTGACAATGAAGGGCTCATACACCCACTGCCGGACGGCATCTATTGCGGCCTGGTCCAACAGGGGAATAGAGCGCAGGATTTTGACATCTCTCACCCGGCCGTAAATATCCGTCGTAGCTTCGACAATGACGGTTCCTTCGATGCGAGCCTGCTTGGCAATCTGTGGATAAACCGCGTCGACCCGTTTGATCATTTTCGGCTGTTGGATTTCGCTCGTGATCCTGAGCGGTTCTTCGCCATATGCCACTTCAGTCCTAGCTCTGGGCTTGCCTCCATCCAACTGGAAAGTGACAGTGGTCGTGAAAATCATCCCGCGCGGCTTTTCATTAATTATCATGGGCTCATAGATCCACTTCCTCACGGCGTCGATCGCCGCTTGATCCAACATGGGTATTGATCTCAATACTTTCACCGCCTGGACGCGGCCGTAAATATCAGTCGTGGCCTCGATGATCACGATGCCGGCGACGCGGGCCTGGCGGGCATCTTCGGGATAAACAGGCTCCACACGTTTGATGAGCCGTGGGGCCTTGATTTCGCCTATGGCTCTCACAGGCCCCTCGCCCAGTTCCGGTTTCCCGGAAACTCCGGCGGCCTGGTCTGCCATCCAGCCCAGGATACGGAATGACACAAAATAGGGCTTGCCCTGCTTGTCTTCGAACCCGAAGACGGCAATGTTCTTTTCCGGGATGGAGAATTCGGTATTCAGAAGGTTGGTTTTGTCTTTCCCGCTCTGCTCGAAGACCTCGATCCGGAACTGCAGTTTCCGGGCGACATCAATGGGCGTGATCAAGACTAGGTACTCCTTGCTGTCCAGGCGAAACATGTGGAATGTCTTTTCGTATTTGTCTTTCGGCCAGCTGAAGTCCGCTTCGGTCAGGAGCTTGGCGTCTCTGAGATTGAAGGTCTTGCGGATCTGCTTCTGCTCCTCGGCTAAGTCGAATTCCGTTTGGATCGTTGCCGTGATTCTGTATTGCAGATAGGAAGAGGTGACGACCTTGGTCGGCTCGGACGCGCCTTCCTTGATTCCCTCGAATATCCTCATTTTCATCGCCCATCCGACGGGATTCTCGGTTCCCAACGGCATTTTCCGCGGCACATTGGTGCTTGTTGAGACCGCCTGCCCGCCAAAAATTCCCAGAGCCGAACCGAAAAGAAGAACAGCCAGAACCAGCGTTATTTTTTTCATCATGATTTCCTCCTTTTATATGTTTTTTCCGGCCCAGACGATGACGATGTTCGAATCGCGCGGCTGGAAGATAAAGGTCTGGGCGGGCTCGTTATCGATCCTGACATAGTGGACCTGAACCTGCTCGGTTTCTGCCGGGCTCGGCCCGCCCGGCATAGGTGTTTCAGGTCGGGGCTTCCGGAAGAGCCAGAAATTCACGGCCGCGGCAATCAGCAAGACGGTGACGGCCGCGGCCGCCAGGCGCCACATTTTTGCCATGGCCGGTTTTGATAAAGAGTTTTTTTCGCCTTTTCTTGCTTTCTCGCCGAGTCTCTCCCTAATAGAAGGCCAGAGGCGGTCCAGGTCGCCCACGTCATCAACCTGCACCAAAAGCAAACGCGCTTCCTCCCGGCTCACCAGACGCTTCCGGCAGCCCGGGCAGCTTTCCATATGATGTCTTAACAGCCAGCCCTTCCAGACACGGAAGGGAAGAATTCGATAGATCAAATCAATGAGGATCGAGTGTCCCATGGCTTTTCTCCAAAAATTGTCTGATTTTTCTCCGGGCGTTGAAAAGATAAACCCGGGCCGTGGACACCGAGCAGCGGAGGACCGCGGAGATCTCGACCGCCGTAAACCCTTCGTTAGCCCAGAGGCAGAGGGCGGTCCGCTCTTTGGGGCTGAGCTGTTTGAGGATATGCTGGGAAAGTTGTTTCTTTTCCTCGGGATTGTAGGCCTGGGTGGCAAATCGTCCGGAAGACTCATTTTTCACTTTGCTGGTGAGGTTCCGAAAGCGTCGTTTTTTCTTGAGCACGTCCAGGCAGCGGTGGAAGAGGATGGCGTACAGCCAGTTCCTGAAGCGGAGCCGGGCGTCGAAATTCTCGAGGTTGCGGAAGATCTGGATGAAGGTTTCCTGGCAGGCATCCTCGGCATCTTCCCGATTTCCTAAGATATTTATGGCGACGGCCATGGCAGAAGCCTTATACTTATCCACGATCTTCCTAAATTCCTCCCCGTTTCCTCGCAGGCAGGCCGTGATCCAATCGTTGTCTTCCATGGAAGCCGCTAGCTCACAGTCCAGTATATCTTACGACACGATTTTCGGAAACGTTTAGGGGCGACGGCTAAGCCCTAAACTTGCTGACAAAAATGCCCGACGGGACCTGTCGCGGTTCACCCCCGGCGCCCCTTCACGGTCTATATTGCTTATTCTCAAGCAGGAAGATAAGCGGCACCAAACGCTCGGGTCGGCGGGGGGCCCCCGAACCACACCACCCATCGGGCAAAGGCTATTGCTTGATTTTCTTAATAAGCTCCGCGGCCATATCTTTGAACTGGGGATGGGCGGCGGCCTTCTCGGCCATCTCCAAAGCCTCAGTCCTGCGCCCCGCATTGAAGTATCCGGCCGCGGCGTCGTAATAGCCCGTGGCTTTGGTGGCCTCGAGGACTTTGAGCTGCTGCTCTTTCTTGGCGATCATCCTCGCCTTGCGCTCCTCGGAGAGCGCGGAAATCTTGATCTGCCTGATCCTCTCGGCCGTGAGGAGTTGGTTCTGACCAACGGCGACCGTCGCCTGGGAAAAAAACAGGGCAGAATCCAGCCATTTCTGCTTCTGGGCGTAGACTTTGCCCAGGCCGAAGAGAGCTTCGGTGTTTCCGCCGTACTTGCATGATTCCAAGAATTCCTTCTCGGCCTTGTCGAATTCGTTCTTTTCAAAGGCGATCGTCCCGGCCAGGCTGAACACCTCGTTGTTGGTCGGAAGCCGGCCCTTGGATTCTTCGATGTTGAGCTGGGCGTTATCGTTGTCTTTGAGCTCATGATAGATCCAGGCCAGCCAGTAATGGCTCTCGCCCATCAGATAAAACCCCATGGCCACGAGCCTGTTCAAGACCTCGATGGCCTCCTGATACTTGCCCATATAGCTCAAGCAGATCGATTTTCCCAGAAGGGCATCCCTGTAGGTAGGCGCCAGGGCGATCGTCTTTTCGTAGTAGTCAAGGCCTTTTTCGAATTCCTCGGTCGCCATATAAATGCTGCCGAGATAGATCGTCACCTGGGGCGATTCCGGAATTCCTTCGAAGGCCTTCAAAAAATTCTTTTCTGCTTCCACCAGATTCTGAGCTTTAAGGGCCAGCTCTCCCAGGTGATAATAGGCTTCATAGAATTCGGGGTCCGCCCCGGCCAAGGCCTCGAGCAGTTTCGGGTCTTCCCGGAGATCAGCGGTCGCATTTTTATATTTAAAGAGGATCGAGTCGGGGAAGAGCTTGGTGAAACCCGAAAGCTCCTCTCTTTGATCGAGGTAATTCGCATAGCTCGTAAAAAAGGTCACGTACAAATAGGCATAGTAATCCTCGGCCTGGGCTTTGAGCTTCATGTCGTCCTTCAATTGGACGTTCTTCAGGACATCAGCGACAACTTTCACGGTCCCTACGACATTGATATCCCTCATGATGCCCTTGGTCTTCGGAGCCATGGTGTCCGCCAGCTCGACATAGGGGGCAAAGGCCCGCAGGGAGGGGATGTCCCTGACAACGTCCCGCGCTCTTTGGACATATTTGTTATCCAAGAGCCCCAGCTCTTTCTCCCTGACCGACATGAGGATCAACACTTTCACATAGGGAACCAGGATTTTATTTTTCATGGCGGGCTGGGCGGACAATTCCTGGTAGATTTCGATCGCTTTTTTGAAGCCGACATAACAGCCCTTTTTAAAGAGAGCTTCGGCCTCTGCCGCCTTGTCCTCAAGCTCCGGAGCCGCGGTGGGCGGTGTCACCTTCACCGCCGCTTTTGGGGCGCAGCAAGTAAGGACGATCAGCCCCAAAACCGCAAAAAAAATCCTCCGATACCATTGTCGCCGATACCGTGGCCAATTATCCATGACGTCCTCTCCATCCATTGTTATCTATTTTACACTCTAAATGACCGGGATTAAATAACCGGGGTCAAAGCTACTCTTTACGCAATTATCAGGAAGGGGAAAATTCATGAAGTCGGATTCTGCCCACGACAGGACGGATGGGGTCAAACCTCAACATTCAATTTGGAGGGGAAGGCCCCTTCCAACGGGCGCCGGGAAGACCCGGCCGGACACTCTTGGACGGAAACCCTTGGCAGGGTTTTCCTTCCAACGGTCGCTTCGCTCCCTGCCTTCCTTCCAAGGAACATTTTCCGATGAATTTTCGCGCCAATATAACCGCCCTGCGACCAAGGGGGCGACTCCCCCTTGGAACCGCTCGTCAACAAAAACGACGGCCCGGACCAGGCTAGTCAAAGCAAGGCTAAATTTGTTGAATGTTGAGGTTTGAGCCCGAATATTTGACCCCGAATACCAAAAATTGATCCCAAAAATAGGGGCGCTGGCTGAGAGGCGCCAAGGTTTGAAAAGGAAAAGGAAGCGGGGCTAAGGAGGATCCTCTCCAGCCAGCATCTATTAGATTATAAGTTAAATTTTATAAAAGTCAAAGAAAAGTTCACGTGTATCGCAAAAAAAATGAATAATTTCTAAGGGGAGAGCCCGGACAGATGGGGTCAAACCTCAACAGTCAACAAAAACGACGGACCGAACCAGGCTAGTCGGAGCAAGGTTAAATTTGTTAAATGTTGAGGTTTGACCCCGAACGCTCAGGTTTCCTCAAGAAGGTTTTTAATCATCGTCAGGAGCTGCCTGGAATCGGTGGGCTTCTCGATGAACCCGTCCGCGCCGCAGGTTCTTGCCTCCTTCTGAATCATGACGTTTTTTATGGCTGTCATCAGGATGACCTTGATGTGGCTGAGATAGGGGTCTTTCTTGATCTTTTCGCAAATATCGATACCGTCGATCTTGGGGATCAACACGTCGGAAACGACGAGGTCGGGGAGCTCGGACTTGATCATCTCCAGACCTTCCTCCCCGTCCAGGGCGCTCATCACCAGATAGTTCTCTTTGGTCAGAATCATGGTCAGCATGGTGATGGTCGTTTTATCATCGTCGATGACGATAATTTTCTTCCGGGTGCTCATCGATCAGGCTCTCTTTCCGTGAGAATACTATTTTATATCATTTTCATTTTTCAGCAAGCTCTTTGTTGACCGAGAAAGCGCCCAGGACCGGCCGGGCCCTTTTTCTCATCGCTCCCTCCCTTCAAGGAGCATCATACAAAAAAATGCGAAGAAGCTCAAATAGGGAATTTTGCCATCCCGCCGATGATCATCTTCAAAAACGGCAAGGAAGTGAACCGGATGGAC
Organism: uncultured Eubacteriales bacterium; assembly: GCA_964537875.1. Classification (GTDB taxonomy): domain Bacteria; phylum Acidobacteriota; class Aminicenantia; order Aminicenantales; family UBA4085; genus JAPKZH01. The sequence continues at coordinate 31,390 of CAZIDN010000011.1, read as the reverse complement.
GGGGTTGTCCCCTTGTCCTACGGCAGGATGGCGTAAACACGGGCGGGGGCGCCGGTCCCGTCCTTGATCAACATCGGAATAACATAGAGCATGGCGCCCACGGTCGGCAGTTGATCAAGGTTGGCGATATTTTCCAAGGCAAGCTTGTCCGCAGCACAGAGGACCTGGTGGACCTTGAAATCTTTTGACCGGCCATAGTCGATGCTCGGGGTATCGATGGCGATTCCCCGGATGTCGCGATTTTTCAATAAATATTCGACAGCCTGGGCGCTGAAACCCGGGAAGCTCAATTCCGGCAGCGCCGCTTCCCCCCGTTTGTCCGTCCCGAGCACTTTTTTCTTATCCGGATAGTATTTGCCGTCGATGCCCGTATTCATGATCACCCAGGCGCCCACCGGAATCTTGCCGAACTTTTTTTCCCAGCCGTCAATGTCCGCGAGAGTCAGGAGATAATCCCTGTTTTTTTCGCATGAGGCTCGGACGTCGATCTTCACGGCCGGACCGATCCATTCCTCGAGGGGAACCTGGTCTATCGTCCGCCCATTTTTCGCGAAGTGGATAGGGGCATCGGCGTGGGTCCCGCCGTGTTCCGAGGCGCCGTATTCGTTTGAGGCATACCAGTATCCTCCAGCGGATATTCCCCAAGAAAGTTTTTCCAGATGAAAGCTTTTCGCGGTCGGCCAGTAGATCGTGTTGTCATCATAAGCGTAGGTCATATCCAGCAGCTTTCCTTTGGCCATGCGGACCGTCGTCTGGCCCGGGAGAAAGGCGAAAAAGGCCAAGGACGCAAAAGCCATAAAAATCCCTGTTTTAAAAAGAATTTGAAATTTCTTCTTCATTTTTTCACTCCGGGAAGTTTTCATCCTTGTTTTATATTATAGCTTGATTTTTTTAAAATTTATACTATACTAAATATATAGGATTTATAGATTAAAGGAGAGGACCGATGAAACCCTCGATCAAGATAGCCATTCTGGCTTTGAGCATCCTCCTGGGATGGGCCGGATGGCGCAGCCTGAACGCCCTTTTCAACGCCGCTCCCTCATCTTTTTCCCAGGCGGCGAAAGGAGAGAAAGACATGGCAAAGAAAGTCGCCAAATCCGACGAGGAATGGAAAAAGACGCTCACTCCCGAACAGTACCGGGTGATGGTCCAGTGCGGCACCGAACGGCCTTTCAGCGGAAAATACAACGATTTCTGGGAGAAAGGGACCTATTTCTGCGCCGCCTGCGGCACTCCCCTGTTCACTTCGGAGACGAAATACGAGCACGGCACCGGCTGGCCGAGCTTCATGTCCCCGATCAACGAGGCCAACCTCGACTACCGCGATGACTTTTCGCTCATGATGAGACGGACGGAAGTCTGCTGCGCCGCCTGCGGCGCCCACCTCGGACACGTCTTCGACGACGGCCCGGGGCCGAGCCGCAAGCACTATTGTATCAATTCCGCCGCCCTCGATTTCAAGCCCGAGACAGCTGCAAAATCCGCGGCCAAACAAAAGACAGAGACGGCCATATTCGCGGCCGGCTGCTTCTGGGGCGTGGAATATAAATTCAGCCGGGTCAAAGGCGTCCTGGCTACGGCCGCCGGCTATTCAGGCGGTGTCACGAAGAATCCCACGTATCGCGATGTCTGCACAGACAAGACCGGCCACGCCGAGTCCGTCGAGGTCACCTATGACCCAGCCCAGGTGAGCTACGAAGACCTGGTCCGAAAATTCTTCGACTTCCACGACCCGACTCAGCTCAATCGCCAGGGTCCGGACGTGGGGACCCAGTATCGATCGGTGATTTTCTATAACGACGAAGGGCAGAAACGAACCGCCGAGAAGGTCAAGGCCGAATACGAAAAATCGGGCGCCTTCAAGAAGAGCATCGTGACGGAAATCGTCCCGGCCGGCGAGTTCTACAAGGCCGAAGAATATCATCAGAAGTACTATGAAAAAAATAAGATCAAATCCTGCTCTTTCTAAGCGGCATTTCGAAGACCTTTCAGGACGGTTTGGGAACAAATCCAGACTGATCCCGGATTTGCCCCTTAAACGTCCCTGAGTTTTCCATTGCCTATTTTCCTCTTCTAGCAAGGAGGAAATCGATGGGGGCTTAAAATCCAAATAATTGGATTTTGTCGTTAATCTATTTATATTCTATCATTTAACGGCTATAAACCGGGCTGAGTGACAAAAATGGGCATTGCTACGACCACGTTTTTTTGCTAGGCTATTCACTTTCTGACGGCCATGGCTGAAAAGACTATCGAAAAGGTTAGCTTTATTGCGCCATCCACTTGCCTTCCGAGGACCGCCAAGAGCACCCTCAATAAAACGTCCCTGCTTCTAAAAAAGGCCTTGGGCCTGGAAGAAGTCTATTTCAGCCCCTATCTTTTTTCGAGTGACGAGCAAATCGACCACGTGACGGCGTCCGCGGAAGCGCGCTCCGAACATTTCAAGAAAGTCATCCGCGAATACGACCTGATCATCTCCGTGGCCGGCGGAACGGGCGCCGAGGACCTGGCTTTTAAAATCGACAAGAAAGACTACCGGGTCATCCGCGAGCGCCGCCCCATCTTCATTGGCTTTTCCGATTTCACCTTCATGCTCAGCGAGATCTACTACTTTTCTCGCGTTCCCGTCGTCTACTTTCCCTCCCTCAAGCTCGGCAAGAGCAACTCCAAAAAAATCTTGCCCCTGATCCAGGGCGAAGAGATCCAATACCAGGGAAAGGGCTGGCTCACCCCGCCTCCAAAGCGCAGGTTTTCCGGGATTCCTATCGGAGGCAACCTGTCCACCTTCGTGAATTTTCTCAATCGCCAAACCCCCCCCAAATTCAGCTGGAAGAGGCACATCCTTTTCATCGAAGACGTCCAGATCGATGTCGAGGATCTGCATCGGCTGCTGGCCGCACTCCGCAGGCACCGGGTGCTCGATCGAATTCGCGGAATCGTGATCGGCTCGCTTTACGCGTACAATAAAAACTCGAATTACCGGAAAAACCAGAGGGACGCCCTGAAATTCATCGTCACCTACTTGAAAGATATCATCATGAGGCGTCGCAAGCAGGGACGCCCGTTGCCCATCCTCACCGTCTCCAACTTCGGCCACAATGTCTTTCGCAACCTGATGGCGGTCCCCATCGGCGGCCGCGTCACCATCTTCAAGAGCAAAAAAATCTTCTTCCGGATGAAGAAATGACGGGCTATGATCCCGAACCCCTGTTCCAAAAATATTTTTATGCCATAATCGAAAATCCCGCAGATCTGCTGAAATAGACAACCTGGCCTCGGTTCGACAGACGCTCCTTGACATCCTCCCGCTCGCCGCGATATAGATTCGTCTAAACCCGCATGCGCTACCTCGGTGTCTGGGACTACGTCATCATCGCCGTCTATTTCCTCATCTTGATCGGCATCGGCTCTTATTTCCGCAAGAAGGCCGCCGCCAGCCTCGAGGACTATTTCCTGGCCGGCCGCAAAATGCCCTGGTGGGCTCTGGGCCTCTCGCAGATGACGTTCTGGTTCGACATGACCGGGACGATGATCATCACCTCGTTCCTGTTCATGCTCGGCCCGCGCTGAAGTCCTCTGCAAATATTAATAGCCCTTGGCCAACCCTTGTCCCCGGGGATCCGATCCGCCCCAGAATCGCACCGGCCTCCCTTCTTTTCCGTACTCGATGGTCAGGCCGTGGGCGTTTGTCAAACCTCCGCTCCTGATCACATTGACGATATGACCACGCGCCTCAAGCCCTTCGATCACTTCCCTTCCGACTTTCTCTTCCACCGCGATCTTATCCGGCTCGATAAAACTGACCCTGGGGGCAGCCAGCGCCTCCTGAATGTTCATCCCGAAATCAATGAGGCACATCACCATCTGCGGAACGGTCTGGCCGATCGTGTGTCCTCCCGGCGTCCCCAGGGCAGCCCACGGCTTTCCCTCCCGGAAAATGATCGTCGGGCAGTCGCCGGAAAGCTTGTGCCGCCCCGCATGAGCGTCCATCGGGTTGCCCTTGGGCTCGAACGTGCAGTAGGCCAGGGAATTGTTCAACCAGATCCCCGTCCCCGGCGGCATGATCCGGCTGCCGAAGGCATTGCCCAGGGTTTGCGTGGCGCTGACGATATTTCCCTGCGCGTCCGCGACAACGAAATGCGTCGTGTGCGATAATTCTTTTTCGTCGCCCTTGGGGTAGTCAAAAGGCTTGGCCTTCTTCATATCGATCCGGCCCACCGCCTCTTTCCAGTATTCCGCCGACACCAGTTTGTCGAGCGGCGGCGGATTCACTCCTGGGTCGCCGGCATAGCTAAGCCGGCACCAAAAGGCATGCTTAGTGACTTCACAAAAGCGGTGGAGCATCTCGAGGCTGTTGTGCCCCATGGCCTTCACATCGAACACGCTCATCATGCCCAGCCGGATCAGCGAGGGAAACGCCGTGGCAGGAGGCGAAGCGGTATACACTTCGCAATCTCGGTAACGGATATGAATGGGCGCCCACCATTCGGCCCTGTCATTGACGAGGTCGGCCATGGCCAGAAATCCGCCTGCCTTCCGCATCTCATCGTCGATCGCTTTCCCCAGCTCGCCGCCGTAGAAGATGCCTACCCCTTCCTCGGAGATCAGGCGCAGCGAGTTGGCCAGGTCTTTCTGGAAAAGCCGATCGCCGGCCGCAAAAGCCTGCCCGTTGCTGCCATAAATGAGCTTGGCCTGGGGCGGGAAATCTTGGTAGGCGGACCGGATCATCCTGGAGGTTCTGTCATCGAGGATAAATCCCTCGGAGGCCGCCTTGATGGCCGGCCCAAAAAGGTCGCGCCATTTCAACCTGCCGTAGCTCTTCGACATGGCTTCCCAGGCATGGACATTCCCCGGCGTGGAAACGGCCTTTGCGCCCGTCCTGTTTTCGCGATAGCCGGGGGTTGGGGCGCGAAACGCATCGGAGTCGACCCCGGCTGGGATCCTTCCGCTGCTGTTGAGAAAGCGGACCTCGTCCTTCTTGGCGTCATAGATCAGGATGGTCCCATAGCCGCCCATCCCCGACATCATCGGTTCGACGACGTTCAGCACGGCCGCCACGGCCACCGCCGCGTCAAAAGCGTTTCCCCCTTTTTTCAGGATCTCCAGGCCCGCCTCGGTGGCGATGGGATGGCCCGAGCTGACCATGCCGCTCGTTCCGGCGGCGGGCTTTAGCACGGCCGGGCTATCGCTTTTCCTCAGCGCTGCGGGCAAGAAAATCGCCGAACCGACAACGAGCGTCCCATAGGCCATCGCCAGGTAAGGCTTTCTGGAGAATGCGTTCATACCGGACTCCTTTCTGATATCCTCTATACTAGCCCGTGGGCGGAATTTCATCAAGACTGTGCTAAAATGGGGGCATGAAAAAAATCGCAATTCTGTTTTTATTTTGTCTAATCGCGGCTGCCCAGGCAGGGCAAACGTCCAACTCCGATTCCCAAACACCCCAGCCTTCTCGCCTCGCCCTTCCCACTCTTGAGCAGGCCGCCTGGCATGACCTCGAGCTCGGCATGTTCATCCATTTCGCCCCCAACACTTGGCAGGACCAGGAATACGACGATCTCTCGACACCGCTCGCAAAAATCAACCCCGCCCAACTCGATACCGACCAATGGGTGCGCGTCGCCGAATCCATGGGCGCCAAGTACATCATTTTCGTGGCCAAGCACGTCGGCGGCTTCTGCTGGTGGCAGACGGAAACCACCGATTACAGCGTCAAAAGCATTCCCTGGCGCGACGGCAAGGCCGACGTCATGGCCATGCTCGCCGAATCCTGCCGCCGCCGCGGCATGAAGTTGGGCGTTTATATCAGTCCCTCCGACCGCAAGCACGGCGCGGACGTCGGCGGCCGATGCAAAACCCCGGCGGAACAAACCCGCTATAACGCCATCTACCGGCGGCAGCTCACAGAGCTCCTCAGCCGCTACGGCGAACTGATCGAGGTCTGGTTCGACGGGAGCTGCATCATCGATGTCGGCGATCTTTTGAAAAAATATGTCCCGAAGGCCATGATCTTCCAGGGACCGCAGGCCACGATCCGCTGGGTAGGAAACGAGGACGGCGTCGCGCCTTATCCCGCCTGGAATTCCCTGCCGCTCGCAGCGGCAAAACCAGGCGTGGCCACGGCCGCCGAAAGCCGGCCCGACGGCGATGCCTGGATGCCTCTCGAATGCGACGCCCGCTTCCGCAACACCTGGTTCTGGAACACCAAGAACGCGAATACGCTGAAAAGCGTGGACCAGCTTATGGACATGTACTACAAATCAGTCGGCCGTGGCGCCGTCCTCCTCCTCAATCACACGCCCGACCCGACCGGGCTCATCCCGGAAGCCGACGCGAAAAGGGCGGCCGAATTCGGCGCCGAACTGCAGAAGCGTTTCGGAAAAAGCATCGCCGAGACATCCGGCCGGGGAGAGACGATTGAGCTCGATCTGGGGAAAGCTCAGACCGTCGACCACATCATGACGATGGAAGATATCCACCAAGGAGAGCGCGTCCGCGCCTACACGATCGAAGCCCTCGTGGACGGCGTCCGGCGGGAAATCGGCAAAGGCACGGCCGTCGGACATAAAAAGATCGGCCGCTTCAATCCCGTTAAAACATCGAAAATCTGGTTCCGGACGCTGAACTCTGCGGGCGCTCCGATCATCCGCAAGCTCGCCGTCTATGGCCCGGCAAAATAATTCATTATCTATACGGTTCTTTCCTGTGTTTTACAAGCAAAACTTTGATCCGGTTTTCGGCTATTTCGATTGCATAAATGATCCGCTCGTTACCATAGCGATCGCAGGATAGTCCTTTGAAGCTTCCTTTTGCCCATCAATCTAACTGATCTCAATAAAATAAGCGGGGAAATCCAGGGCAGGCTCTCGGACTATACTCTAAACCCCCGGCGGCGGCTTGTCGAGGCCATCCCGTCGGCTTTCTCAGCCTCCGTGATGCGGAAAAACGCCATATGGATCACTTTATCATCGACGGCGAGCGCGGACCCGACCATTTCTTTTCCGGTGAACCGGTAATCATATCCCTTGCCCACGGATTCGTATCGTTTCTCTTCGCAGGCCGTGGCTTCGTCGATGAAGGCCCGGACTTTTTCTTTGGCCGGTGCGGGCGCCTCGGCTCCGGAAGCCGATTCGCCCCCGCCGCCGCCTTTCGCCGCATCTTTTTTCTGCTCCTCAAGAAGCGCTTCCATGGCATAGCTTTTGACCAATTTCGGGAATAGCCCGCTGAAGGCCGGCGGTCGCGAGATAAAGTCAAAACCGACGACCTCGCCTCCGATAAACACGATCAGGCCTCTCTGCTGAGGCAGACAGACGAAAGCGTTCAAGTAGGCATCGAGCTCGGCCTTTTTGGCTTCATAGACATCCTTCATGGCGCCGGTCCGGGAATCCACCCTCGTGTCCGCCGCCATCCGATGGATCCCGGTCCAGACCGTTCCCTGGTCCGACCGGAACTCGCGAGACGATTCGAGCGATGTCGCCACATCCCGGCTCTTCACGCTCCTCAGCTTCGGCGACAGCACCGTATCCGAATCGCGAAACTCGCGGGCCGCATAAGACCATCTCCCCTGCTCCGTGCAGCTCACCGGAATGACAACTTCAGATTTCTCCTTGACCAGGATCGTCGTGTTGAGGACGCGGTTCTGCTTGGCGCCGGACAACTCTTCGCCGTCGAGAAGGAGCACAGAGATCTCGGCTTTGTTGGTCACTTTGAGATTGGGGACTGAGCCGCTCTCGCTCACTTCCGTAACGACAAAAAGCGTCTTTTCGAGAGCTTCCTTGAGCGTCCAATAGTCCGGTCCGCCGTTGACGGGTGTCGAGAGCGGAAAGACCGCCATGTTCTTATGCTGCTGAAGATCGCCGATCTCAAGACCTGAAAGATATTTGCCGATAACCGGGTTCATGCGCCCCCTCCTTGGAGTTTGCTAATTTCCTCTGATTTTCGCCATGTCGTATAGGACCATTCTACCATCTAACGATGGCAATTTCCCGAAAATTTTTCAACTCCCTCAGCCATTTTTGATAGATTTTTTTATATCGTCGCGGCTGCCGGCCAGGACGAATTCGATAAGATCTCCTTGCCATCTGAAGAGGACACGCAGTTTTAATCCTTTTCTAATCTCCCAGAAATCTTTTCTTAGGTTTTTTAGACCCGTTCCTTTGGGGAGTCTATTTCCAGATGAAACTTCATCTAAGAAAATTAGGCATAGTTCTCGAATTTCTTCCTTCGTGTCTGTAGGCAGGTTTTTTAATGATTTATCGAAAGATGGCTTGAATTCATATTTCATAAAGACTTTAGGTGCCTCTTAGCGGCACGCGCCGTTTTATACACCCTTCCCTTCTCCGCTACAAATCTTTCAATTTTTTCCCATTCAGATTCTTTATAAGCAGGTTTTTCCGTTATCTCACAAGGGACAACGAGGACTCCTTTTTCGGTGATTTTGAACATAACCGTCGAACCTTCTTCCAGTTGGAGAATTTCCCTGACCAATGAAGGAATCGTGACTTGGCCTTTGGATGTTATTTTAGCAAATTCAATATGTTCCATAGAAACTCCTTACTTCCTTACTATCTTACATTATGATAAACCAATTTCCGCATTTGTCAAGCCGTCTTATCTCTATTTTCTCATCAAGGCCGACGGCTTAGGCCAATAATCTCAAAACATTGGCAAACCGGTATTGGGGTTGGCAGACATTTATTTTCTATTGCAAATGTAGCCGTAAGGGCAGGCGGGGCAGGTTCGGGCGGCATCACCGGTCGGCTCGAACGGCCGGGCCGGGTCGATGATCTCCCGGATCAGGCCGACGATGATATGCTCCATCATCCCGATCTGTTCGCGCCGCGCACCCACGTCCTCCGTGTCATACGGCGAGTATTCGATCTTGGGGCTGAGATGGCTCTTCCCCAGCATCAGGAAGCGGCTTTGGACGCGCTCGCGCGGCAGATCGAGCGCCCGCGAGTACACGAGGTTGTAAAAGGGGATCTGGACGCTGCCGATCGCTTCGCTCCAGGATTCCCGGTTGTCCGGCTCGAGTTTTTTAAAATTGATCCCGACGGATTTCTCGCTGGCGCCCGTCTTGTAGTCCAAAATATAGATGTCGTCGCCGCGCTTCTCGCTTCGGTCCAGGCGCGCGGAAAGCTCGAATTTTCCCCCGCTGATCTCGGCCTCGACGAACTGCTCCAAGCCCAATATAACTAGCGGCTTGCCCTGCTTCGCCAGATCCCTGATCACCGGGATCTGGTAGTTCGCGACGAACTCCTCGAGGTGCCGCTCAACCTGAAGCTTCAACAAATAGGCGCTCCCGGCCATATCGCCGCCGTAGCTCTCTTCAAACTTCCGGCCGATGATCCGGTCGAGCTCCCCGATATCCAAATCCCGCTCCCTCACCGCTCTTCCCGCGAACTTCCTGAAATACTCTTCCAGGACGTTATGGACAAACGAGCCGATGTCTTTCTTCTCCATCTGCTCGCCGATCTCCTCTTTCTCTTCGATCCCCAGGACACGGGAATAATAGAACTGGAGAGGGCACCGCAGGTACATATCCAGCGCCGTGGCCGAAAACTTGATCCCGCGCAAAAATTCGGCCACTCCCCCGCTCTTCTCCACCGGAGGCGTCTCGCCCCGCGTCAGGGCGACTCGATACTGGATCGTCTTCACATATTTATCCGCGGTACGCTCTCTTTCCCGCTTCTGCCTTTCCCAAACGAGCTTCTCGACAAACCGGCTCCGCTCTTTGTCGTTGTTCTCCACGAAGAAAAGCCGCACCTTCCGCGCTCCCCGCACCAGAGTATCCAGGTAATATTCCATCCGCCGCTCGTTCTCCTGGTAGGTCGGCAGACCGAGCCGTTTCCGGGCCGCAAACGGCAGCAGCGTGTCCTCCCGCCTGAATGACGGCAGCACGTCCTCGTTCACGTCCATGATCGAGACGTCCTCGAAAGGAATGCACCGCGCTTCCCAGAATCCGAGCACTTGAAGCCCGCGGAGCGGCGTCCCCTCGAAAGGCACGGTCCCCGACGCGACCACCTTCCGGAATAAATTGAAATATCCGCCCCTGTCCTCAAACTCCATCCCCTCGAGCAGCGACTTCCCCAGCCCGTCGAGCTGCCGGGTGAACGCTTCCGCGAACGGATGGAAGAAATGATGCAGCCGGGCCGTGCTATTCTCATAGACATAATCGAGGACGCGGGCCATCTTCGCCGCGAAATCGCCGACGTTCCGGATCTCTCCAAACAGCCCGATGGTGTTGGCGTGGATCGAGCGCAGGTGTTCCATAAGGCTCGCCGCCTCCGGCGGATTCTCGACGCCCTTGAGCATTTCCTCGACGGCTTCGCCTACCGCCGCATCGCTCTCGATCTCGTCGAGCTTCCAGAACGACTTCGTCCTGCGCCGCCCCTGGGTCATCTCGCCCTCGATGGCGTGGAAAAGGATGCGGGTCAGGTCCGCCCGCTTTTCCTCTTCTCCCCCCCCCGCCTCGGTGCCTGTCCCCGCCGGAAAATAGATATTTTTTGTGTACGGATGCAGGACAAACCGCAGATAGTGCGGCCCATACAGGCGGCCGTCCTCGTCGCGCGACTGGACGAGCTCCATCAACTGGTCAAAAAATGTATAGATCGGCGTCCGCGACAGCGGATAGCCCATGGAGATGTTATAGTCGTCATCGTCCAGCGCGGTGAGGGTTTGCTGGTAAAGCGGAAAGAGCGTTTCCGCGGCGGGCAAAATGACCGCCTGTTTTTCGCCGAGCGCCCGGTCCCGGAGCTTCTCTTCCATCGCCTTGTTGAAGGCGAAGATCTGACCGTGCGTGTCGGGGCTTTTATAGAATTCGATTTCCGGCTCAATCTCTTCTTGCGCCCTCTCGATCAACGCTACCCCCTCCGGGCCAAGCTCTGCCAGCAGCGACTCCAGTCCCCTGCCTTTCATCAGCAAGAGCGAGCAATTTTCCCAATTCATCATGGTCCGGATGATCTGCCGCTCAACTTTTGTCAGCGAATAAAAACCGGCGAAAATGATCTTCTCGATATCGGTAAATAGCTCCGGCCTCAGCCCGTCGAGCACGGCTCTGGATCGCGATCCCGGCGTGGAATATCCCCGCTCCCCTACCACCGCATAAAACTTTTCATAAAAAGCCGCCAGAGACTGGAGTCTCCCCCGCGCCTCGGGCGAAATCTTTTCTTCGAACTCGCGGCTCAGGTCCAGCTCGCGGATATCGCTTGTCCGGGCCCCGGCCAGGCATAGCTCTTCGAGGTCGTGATAGATTTTCATGCCCAGCGGGAAAAAGCTGTCGGCCGATAAGAAGTGGTCATGACCGAGAGCTCCTCTCTTTTTCTTGCCGCCGCCCTGCGAGCCCCCCGCTGGTCCGCCTCGGTCCCACGTTTCTCCGAGAACGCCGCTTCCCGGGGTGCTACTTGCACTCCCAAACCCGCCTTCCTGCCTGTGGATCTCAAACAGCAGCGCGACCGCGTCCAGCGGGTCGATGAGCCTGCCGCCGATCCCCAGCCGTTCCTCATAAACCCGGTTGACAAACCCGTCCATGGAGTCGAGCACGGGAGGGATGAAGCTTGTCCGCTCCCTCTCTGCCAGCGCTTTTCGCAAATAATAGGCCGGCCGCTTTTCCGGGAAGACGACCCATTGGCCCGAATAGTCCTTCGCGCCCGCTTTAGTCCCGGCGACCTCCGGGCTGTCTTTCGCCCCTCTCTCCCCGTCCAGCCGCAGCCGTGCCGCGACCGCTTGGATGAAATTGTCGCGGGGCGAAACGAGCTCGATCATAATCCCAGTGCCTCCGCCCGTTTCTCATCGATGCGCGCCAGAATGCCGCGCACGCGCTTCCCCGGATAGATTTCTTTGATAATTTTTATATAATCGCGCATCTGCTGCCTGTCTTCCGCATCGCGCCGTTCCCGTCTCTCCTTTTCGTTCACAAAGCCCGTCTTAAAATCGATGATCGTGACCGCTTCCGCATCCAGCACGACGCGGTCCATGCGATAAACGTTCCCTCCTGCGTCGCAGTAGTTGAATTCCCGCAGCACCCGCCGCCCCTCCCGTTCCTCAAAATATTCGCCAAGCGGCGAGCCCGCTTCTCCGAAATACGCGGCGACCGCTCGCCCGACATTTTCATAAAGCGTCTGCTCCCATTCCCTCGGCCGGATTTTCTGGATGACTCCGGCGACTTCCGCTTCCCATCCCGCGCTTCCTCCGCGCACGTACTCCAGCTCGGCCAGGATCTCGTGGGCTAAGTTCCCGCGCCGGATGTTCTCGAAATTGAGCGCGGCGCGCGGATTGGCCGCAATCTCGAACGGCTCGGCGAAGCGGAGCATAGCCGCTTCGGGCAGGGCCGGCGGCGCCTGCTCTATGACTTTCGGCCGCGGCTCTCCGAGCCGGCCGTCCTCGATTAAATCGAACGGATACTTCGGCTTTTTAGACTTGGACTTCACACCGACCACATGCAGCTCTTCCTTCGCCCTTGTCAGCGCCACATAGAGAGTGTTCAGCCTGTTCACATCGTCCCTGAGCCTGGTGTCTTCGTAGATCCTTCTCAATTCCTCGTGGGCGTCGGCCAGCCCCTTGTTGATTTTATAAACACGCACCGACTCGTCGTCCGCGTCGATAAAAAATTCCGGCGGCTTATAACCCTCCCCATACAAAAGTAAAATGACCACCGGGAATCCCAGGCCCTTGGCTTTGTGGATGGTCATGATCTTGACCGCGTCGATGTCAAGGGGCACATCGATATTCCAGGCGGCTTCCTGGCTGCTGCCCGCAGCCGCCCGGGCTCCGCCTCTCCATCCTCCGCCCCATGCTCCTTCCGCTCCCTGCTCCGCATATTTTAAAAATTCGCGCAAATCATTGCGGCCCATGCTCTCGAAGTCTTTGATGGATTCCATGAACTTGGCCAGGGCCGCCTCCTCGTCAGGGAACAGCTCGAACACGTTGAAAACACGATAGATAAGGGTCACCAGGTCGTAGAGCGGATAATAGCCGACCGACCTGAATGACCGGTCGAAATACCGCTCCCAGAGCTCGGCATAGCGCGACCGGAATGCCACATAGATTGGGCGCTTTCCCTTCCGCCGGCAGTCAAAGAGGAAATCGTTCCACTGGCCGGGCGGCGCCGCCACCCCATCCTGCTCCATTTTCGTCCTCAGCACATCGCCCAATAAAAACACGCTGAATGAAAGATCATCGGGCGGCGAATCCAGGAACCGGAGAAGCGCCATCAGCTCTCCCGTGATTTTACGAGTCCTGATGTCCAGGCTGCTGTAGGGGATAAACGGGATGTCTTTCTCATTGAGCCAAGACGCTACGTTGACGACCGAATCGTTTCTGTATGTAAGGACAGCGATATCTGAATATTTATAGCCGCGGGCGAGCAGCTCTTCGACGCGTCTTTGAATCTCGGCCTTCTCGGGGACCTCGTCTTCGGCCTCATCTGCCTCAGCCTCTGCCGTATCTGCTGCTTCCGCCTGAGCCTCTGCTTCTTCTTCGCCCGCCCCTCCGCCCTTCTCCAGCACGACCACGTCCACGAATCCCTTGCCTCTATTCTTCTCAATCACCTCTTGCTCAAACTCGTAAAGAGGTTTTTTGTTGCCGGCACCCCCTTCGCGCTCCCCTCCGTCGCCGCCCCCGCTCGCCGCATCATCCACCTCTTCCCCGCTCCCGGCCTGGCCCTCGTTGATTCTTCTATAGTCGTCGAAATCGTTCAGTTTTTTGGGGAAGATATCGCGCGTAAATTTCAGGATTTTTTCAAAGCTGCGGTAATTCTTATCAAGCTCCCTGACATCAATCTCCACCGACCCGAAATACTCGGCCGCCCGCTCCTCAATCTCTTTCATGATGCGATAGTCGGCCTCCCTGAAGCCAAAGATCGCCTGCTTGGTGTCGCCGACGGCGAAAAAGCTCCCCGACACGGCCAGCGAGTTCTCGATGAGAGGCAGCATGTTCGTCCACTGGATGGGCGAGGTGTCCTGGAATTCGTCGACCAGGTAATGGAAGATGCGGTCGCCCAGCCGGAAATAGATGTCCGGGATGATCATCTGGTCGATGTAGCCGGCCAGACGCTTGTTGATGTCCTCGATGAACACGGTCTCCCGGCGGCGCTTGACCTGCTCCAGGGTCTCGGCGAAAGATTCATAGGCCATGAGATAGGGATGGAAGAATTCCCGGGCGTAGAGATAGCGGTACTCATTGGCGGTGCTTTCGAGCTGCTTCCAGGCGCGATCAATTTTCTCGACCGCCCTGCTGGGAGCGGATTTTCCGGGCTTTTTCACCGGGTTGGTCTTGAAACTCGCTCCGATGATGTCGGAAAATTTCCGGCTGCTTACGGCCGGCTCGACTTTGGAGAAAAAGCCCGACCGAGTGTTAGGCTCGAGACCGGATTCTCCGATGAGAGCCTGGAGTTTTTTCACTTCCCTCTCGATTTTTTTCTGAATCTCGACCCGCCGCTTTTCGAAATTTTCCCTGGCCGGCTCGCCTTTCTGGGCCGCGAGCTTGGCATAGAGAGATTTGAGTTTGTCCAGGATAAGGCTCGTTGGATCCCAGGGATAATAGGCGTTCGCGCCCTGCGAAGCCAAGATCAAATCGGCGATCTCTCGAAATGTTTCGCCATCCTTTGAGCCGGGCCTGACCATGCGCAAATAGCGGTTGAAGGCGTATTCGATCAGGTCGGAATTGTCCAGGACGATCTCAAAATAGGGCGGGAAGCCCAGATCCAGGGTGGACGCTTTGAAGATAGAAGCCATGAAGCTGTCGATTGTTTCGACTTGAAAATCCGTGTAGCGGGTCAGGATATTATCCAGGACTTCCTCGGCCCGGCCGGCCAGGGCCCGGCGCGAGAGCGAGACGACGTCCAGGACCTGCCCGGCTTCCTTCTCGTCTTCGAAATAGCAATCTTTCAGCCACTTCAGGATCCGGGTTTTCATCTCCCGGGCCGCGTTTTTAGTGAAAGTGATGGCTAGGATGTTGGCCAGGTCGTTCTTGCCGACAGCAGCGGACAGGAGGAATTGGACGAAGCGGAGAGACAGGGCGTGGGTTTTCCCGGAGCCGGCGGAAGCTTTCAGCAAGACCGCGTTGGGGAAGCGAAGGGCGATATCTTTGACTAGGGTCGAATCTGTTTTGTTTTTTTTCATTCCTAACGCTTCTTAGATTCTACCATAATAAATATCCGGAGAACACAAAACCGTATCCCCAGATTTCACTTACCTAATTTCCTAATTCTGATATGATATCAGGGAAATTGACTAAGCGTCACCGATTTATTCAAGGAGGACTTATGAGAAATCGTTTAAAGCAAATGTCGATGTTCTTGGTGTTCTTGGCGCTTCTAGCTCTTCTATCCAGTGCCGCCCTAACGGCAGGATCACCGCCGTCATCAGAGCAGCCCTACTTGTATAAAACCACGTTTGTCCGGGCAGCGCCGGGAAAGCTTCTTGATCTGATTGCTCTCTATAAAAACCGGATGGCCGCATATGATGCGTCGGGAGACGAGCGTCCTCTTTGGTGGCGTCACACGCAAGGCGACCAATGGGACCTCATGCTTCTCTTTCCCATGGGGAGCTACACCGAATACTATTCGAAAGAAAGGGTTTCCCAGCGAAAGAAAGCCGACGAGTCTTCGTCTCTTTCTCAAAAGGAATTCAGCCAAAAACTCAATGCCTGTTCAGCCTGGCGGGAAGATATCTTCGTGATGGGGCCTCCGCTCGAATCGGTGAAAAAAGAATTTACCGGCACAGCCTACTACCATATCGAAATCTTCGTCGCGCTTCCGGGAAAGCAAGAGGAACTGTTCAAGGAACGCGAGATGGAAAACGCCTACCAGATCGCCACAGGCCGGCCGGAGAACATGATTTTCGTGCGCGATCAAGGAGCCACTTGGGATTTGTATACACTCGGATGCTACCGTGATCTGAAACACTGGGCTGAGAGCGCCGACATTCCCAAAGAAAAAAGGGATTCTGCCGCGCGCCAAGCCGGTTTCAGCGATCCCGGCGAGATCGGTCCCTACATGAGAACGCTGATCGATATCCACCGAGACACGATGGGTGTCGCGATAAAGTGAGCGCCATGAAACTCAAAAATTTTAGAATCACGATCGTCAAGGTCGAGGGGCCGTGCAGCCGGGCCAAGGCAGGAACGACTTTCTTCGTTCGTAACGCACGCCTTGAAATTCCGGCCGGAGACAGCGTCTGCCTGTTTGCCCTCGGCAGCATTCTCCAGCCGCTGATAGCGGCCAGCGTGCCCACGGATCCGGAAAACAACATTCTCAACATTACTTCGGAATATCAGTGTCCGGATCCGATGGCCAAAGTCATTTTCCGGATCGAAGAGGAAAAAACTCCCTGATTTTCTGGATGAATTCGGAAATAAAATGATACTTGATTTGCTGGACGAACTCTATCGCCTGTACGCCTCTTTTCTGTGTTTCACATGCAGAATCCGGATCGTGTTTTCAGCCCTGTCCATTGTATAGATGATCCGATATACCCCGATCCGATAGCTGAATAATCCTTTGAACATTCCTTTGAGCGGCTTTCCCAAAATCTCAGGATTCAGGGCCAGATATTTTTTTATCCGTTCTTTGACCCTCTCGGCATCCTCGGCATTTATTGATTCAAAATCCTTGAGGACCTTCTCGTGCCAGATGAGGCTAAAAGCCAAGCTTCTTCTCCAACTCCTCGGTGGTCAGGTACTTGGCGTTCTTTTCGTTCAGCCGCTCGAGCGCCGTATAGCCTTCTTCGAAATCCGCCAGGGAGTCTTCGATGATTTCTTTGACGAAAGATGTTTTGGTTCGCCTTGTCTTTTTGGCAAGCACGTCCAGCCTTTTATATATTTCTTCGGGCAAACGCACGCATAATACGGACATCATCTGTCACCTCTGTAATACATATAATATACGTATCACAAGATGTCAATTATTTTCTTTTCAATAGGAAGATGACGGTGACGTCAAGGGGGGTTTTCTCAAGCGGCTCCCTGAACTCGCGGCAGTTGCCCGGCTGAATGAGCAGATATGCGGAAGGACAAGAGCGTCCAGGCCCGGCTCAGGCCTTGATCTCGCGGAGATCGACGCGCGAGAGGTCGTCGGTTCCCAGGCCGCGGCGGGCGCAGGCGGCCACATGGCCGGCCTCTTTCCGGATCGACTCCAGGCCCTGCTCCGCCCGCTTGGCCTCGAGGATGTCGAGCCCGATCCGGTCCATGGCCACCGGGTCGCGGCTGAAGAAGATCCGGTTGTCGTAGGCCATCCGGACCCCGGCAACGCTGACGATCGAGATCTTCGCCGCTTCGCCGATATGGAGCACCATCTTGTCCTTGAGGCAGGGATGGCTGAGGATCTCGGAAATCGCCCGGGCGCAGAAGTCGATGTGGAAGCGGACCTTGTTCGTGGTCACGCCCAGACCGATGTTCTTGGTGGCCCAGGTTACGCCGCTGTCCTCATTGTGTTTGAGGACGGCGATGTTGACAAGTTTCGTAATCTCCCGCGTGACGATTTCGGCGAAGCAGGACTTTTCCTCGTCCTCGATGACGACGCCGTCAAACCGGCCGGCGACCTCCTCGGCGATCCGCTTGATCCCTTCCCGGTCGCTGTAGTCCGTGTACAGCCGCCGGATGTCCTGGCTGTACTTCTGGGCGTCCGCATTCCCCTGCTGGATGAGCGTCCACAGCCAGGTCACGGAGTTGAAGATTTCCCGGTGGGAGGCGCTCTCCGTGAAGTTCCGCTTGGCCAGCTCCTTGAACTTCTTCAGGGTGCCGTCCTCGAGCGAAATATAAGCGCTCTTGTCATATCCCTCGACCCAGGGCAGGACCGCCTCCGGTTTCGTCGAAACGCCCTTGACCCGGACGCCTTCCGCACCCTTGTTGATGGTCAGCCCCGTCCGGGGTAGCTCGCGGTCGGTCCGGTCCCAGACGATGATATTATTTTCGCGCACGCCGGCGCTCTTCAGCCCGGCAATCGCCGCCCGGACGGATTCCAGGGACGTCGAGATCTTCGGAGCCCCGATACAATTGATCTTTATCCCTACGACATCGTCGGGCGAGAAAAGAGAAGCCCAGGCGCCAGCCGCTTTCTTTTCGCCGGTCAGCTCCTTCAACCCGGCCTCGTAAGCGCGGCCGACGGCCTCGGGATTGTACTTCCCTTCAACAAGCATGTCGGCGACAGCGACCGAGACGACCCTGCTCTTGGCCGGCCGCGCTAATCCCGGCCAGGCATCGAGAGTCCGTCCCCCAATGGCCGCTGCGCCGGCCAGGACCGCCGAATCGCGAATGAACTCTCTGCGTGTCGTCATGGGCATTTCTCCTTCGTCCGGATTATGGGCTCAGCTCAATCCTGGATAGAATCCCCTAAACGCACGGCGTCTGTCAATAGAAACGGTATTCGAGCTAGCATCCCGAGAACGTTTAGAGGCACCCCCGGCTTTACGACAAAGTAGGCGGTTTCTCGCACTTTCACCGAATTGGAAGAAAACGCAACATGGCGTCGTCTAAGGAGAGAAGGAGCTTTATATCATGAGGGCTATAGCCGAAAAAGCGCCCGGGAAAAAGCGATTGAGGAATTTTCTGACAGTTCTAATCGCCTTAATATCAATAGGGTATGCGATAGCGCTAACGGGCGATCTTTTCATTTTTATCCTCTATTTTCAGCTGGCATTTCTATTTTTTGCGATTTTCACGATAAAAACGGTTTTCAAAGATGGCATCGCCCTGGTGCTGTTTATAGGTTTCGCCGTTCTGTTCGTCTTGCAAAAAGCAGAGCTGTCGGCGGCCCTGGGGATCCTTTTTCTTACGATATTTTTCGGGCGGAGCTTGATAAAAACTCAAAAGAGGAGGAGGATTTTTACTTTATCCTCGATCATGGCGGTCGCCGCGATATATCTCTTATTGATTTCTCTTCCGTATCCACGCTTCCATCCCCTCCTCGATCGATCCTCGAAACTGGAAGCGCTTCAATCTCTTCCCTACGTCGCGTCTGTCACCGGCGAGAAGAACAAAACGAAAGAAGGGGTCGTCGAGTACGACCGAGCTTTAAACGCTGACGGCCTCAATCTCTACAATTCGTACGATAAGCCGGAGGCCTATCTGTTGGACATGTCGGGAAAAAAACTTCATGACTGGCGTCCTCGCGGCTCCCCTCCGCGTTGGCAATTTGTCACGGCCTGTGATAACGGCGATTTGTTGGTCTGCGTAGAGGACGAGATGCTCATGAGAGTGGATTGGGCCTCCCATATTCTCTGGCAAAAAAATATGAGAATCCACCACGATATTGCCGTCGCCGAAAACAAAGATATCCTCACGCTGACCAGTCGCGAAGAACTCGTTTTTGATCATTTTCTTCCCATCCCGATTATCAATGATTATATCGTCACATTGTCCCCCGATGGAGTGGTCAGAGAGAACGTCTCCCTATTCGACCTGATGAAAAGCCAAATCCCCCCCACGCATATCCTCAATATCTATTCCCGGATGATCTATCCGAGAGAGTACCTCTGGAGAATCATCAAACAGAAACGGGCCCATCGTCTCCTGCTGAGACGCATGACCCCCTTTGATGTTTTCCATAATAATACGGTCACACTTATTGACAAAAATATCAAAGGCCTGTGTAAAAAGGGAAATGTCCTAGTTTGTGCCAACGCGCTAGATCTCATCGGAGTTGTCGACACCGAAAACCAGAAACTGGGGTGGACCTGGGGACCCGGGCAACTGGACAAGCCTCACAACCCGACCTTCCTCGAAAACGGGCATATCCTCATTTTCGATAATGGCCCGACAAGAGCCTACTCCCGTATTGAAGAGCTCGATCCGCTTGAAAGCAGGATCGTCTGGGAATACCCGTCTTCACGTCCAGCCCCGTTCTTTTCAAGCTGGGGGGGATCCGCCCAGCGGCTGCCGAACGGAGATACGCTCGTCACGGAGACAAGCCTGGGAAGAGTTTTCGAAATCACGAAGGACGGAGATATCGTCTGGGATTTTTTCAACCCCGAGAGGGAGGAAGACGGAAACCGGGCGACGATCTACCGCATGACAAGGATCACCGATCCTCACCTGCAATCCATCCTGATGAGCAATCTGAAGCCGGAATAGCGGCGGAATCTTTTCTTTACTCAGTAATGATACCGCGCCTGTAAAAAGTCGATGCGGCCGGGCCGGGCGAGATAGACAATCCGGTGTTCCTGGGTAAGACGGCGCGACCAAACTCCCGGCGCCAGATATTTGAGAGGTTCAGGCTTTCCGATGCCGCTTGCGGGATCGCGCAAGATCGCTTCGATCAAAGAAAAGCCGCGAAGGGCAATTTTCCGGTCTGTCTTCACCCAATATTTGAGATCTTCGATAAATTCCGGCCGAAAGACGGCATCACGGCTTTCCCGGCTCAAGGCCGACCTCGCGGCGCAGTTCTTCGATCGTCATGGGCGAGGGCTTTTTTCTCAAGGCTCCGAGGAGGGCGGCGAGCAGCCTTTGGGCATTTCGGGGTGAGCGCAAAAGGTGGGCCGTCTCGAGCAGGCTCGATAACTCAGAAGCCGTAATCATCGCTACGCTCTCCCGGCGGCGCCCCTGGATAAAAACGATCTCGCGATTCTTGGTGACTTCATCCAGAAGCCTGGCCAGATTTTGGCGAGCGTTTGTATAGGTCGTCTGAATAGCCACGGGCATTTCCTTTTTGTACAGCTTTACTGTACATAATTTAGAGGGCTTTGTCAAATAAGGAGACGAAAAGCGCCGCCAATTATTCTCAGCCTCGCTCGGGTGCGAGCAGGAGGCCGGACCTTACTCACTTTTCCGGAAAGAGAATGACGTCCTTTCGCCTATTCTCCGGCTGGACGTCGAGCCTCGTCACCTTCCCCTTCTCGATCGTCGCCTGAATCACGGTCTGGTAGGGCGCATGGAGTTTGAAGTCCGCGTTCCAATCCTTGGGCCAGGCCGGAAATAAATATATATTCTTACCGTCCGTCTGCATCAGCATGGCCTGCAGCGTCTTGAGCAGGACGCCGCCGTGATCCTGATCCGGAATCCAGTCGTAATTCGGTCCCCAAAACGCCGGGAATCGCGATTCCTTGTTGACGTTCTTGGCCCGGCCGACGAGATTTTGCTTGGCCGCATCGGCCAGCCCGAGATAGGCCATGAAGATATCATCCTGCCGCCAGCCGAAGTCGCCCTTGTCCAAGCGCCGCTCCAGCGCCTCCCTGCCCCATTCGATATTCGGCCTGCCGATCGCGATCAAGCGAAACGGAAACACGGCATAGAGCTCCGGATTCTCGATATTCTTTTTGTCTGCGTATTTGGCGGCCGGGGCGAGCAGAGTCTTGCCGTCCTCTTGCCGCGTCGGCAGGGCGGGAAGTTTTTTCCTCAGCCTTGTCCAGAACGCCCTCTGCTCGGCGGTAGTCAATCTCTCCGGAAGCGCCAACAATCGCCCCGTCACGGCATGCAGGCCGGCCAGCTCCGGCATCGGATTGGTGCAATCCCACCAGGTTTCCACGGCCTGCGCGGGGTGCATGACCATCGTGCCGCTTGCAGCGGTCGGATAATGCTGGTCGAAAAAGGTCAGGACCTCGTGGGCCGCCGGCAGCGCCACTTCCCGCAGGAACGCCTCCTCAAGAGTGTACTCGTAGCGATCCAGCATCATGAAAACCAGCTCCGGCCCCGACACCCACTCCCATTTATGCCAGCCGCTCGTCTGGAGCTTGTCGCTGCGCTGCTCGAACGGCTCCCAGCCGTAGGTTTCGCTGAAAACATCTCCCCAAAAATAAATGCATTCCGGTATGTAGACACCGTCGTGTTTCAGGTAGAGCCGGGTCCGGTATCGGAAGAACGGCATCAAATCCTGGCCGTACATGCGAAACAGGGGCTGCATCAGGTCGAAATCACCGGACGCACATGCGCTTATATACGGCAGGCGCGTATTCTGCCACCAATACCCCGGGCCCCATTGGCGATAATCGGCATCGCCCGGCCTTCCCTGATAGGGCACCGTAAACAGCGAGCCGTTGAACTTGATGGGATACCGGCCGCGGCCCGCGCAGGCATTCATGAAACGCTGCAATGCATAGGCCCGGCTGACGATGTAAGTGTCGTCGGCGGAAGGCCCGGCCACTTTTCCCGCCACGCTTCCACTCCCGCTGCCGCTTTTGGATTCACTCCCCCCTGCCGGCGTTACGTGAATCCAGCTTCGATCCCAGAAGCCTTTCCACCACGTTTCGTGGGCCCGGCGCCACGCCTCTAAGGGCTGCTGGACGATATCATTGATCACTTCGTTCACAGCTTGAAGCCATTCCTGGGGCTTGGCCGGATGCCTGGTCAGGACGTACATATTAAAAACATGGCGCTTGGAAGATAATGACTTTAGGTTCTTGTCGTCGATGCGATCGGGCTTGTCTGCCGTCACCACGGCTCCGAACGTCCGATGCAGAAGTGGATCCGGCCGCTGGAAGCCTTCGACGCCCTGGATTTTAGCGCAGATCTCCGGACCGACCGACTTGCTATTGTAGTGGTACCAGCCGATGCGGTTGGGCAGTTTTTCAAGAACCGTATCGGGCTCGACGATGGTGGGAGCGTGCTGGCCGTCCTTATTCGACCTATCGAGCATGACGTCGCTGACCTCGATCGTCGGCAGTTGATAAGGACTCGTCCGCCACAACTCGATCGAGGCGACGGCCTCTGTCGGCTTCCGGCTTTCCACTTCGACCCGGATGACCGGAAGGTTGGCATCGACCCAGAGCTTCAAATTTACTGCGCTGTCCCCTTCTCCGTATCGGACGGACATCGTCGCATCGAGGAGTTGTAGGGTTTGCCGAAAGGCGCCAAGCGGCGCTATGGGCTTTGGATTAAGGCTAATCCGCACCCGCCCCACTTTCACCAGCCGGCCGTTGTCGTCCCAACTGTCCGTCTTAGCAATGTAAAAAAGCAGATCTCCCGATTCCTCGACCCAAGCGTTCAGGGCGATATCGCCGTTGCCGATGGGCATGGAGCCGGTATAGTCCTTACTCGGCGAGTCCCAGACAATATTGTATTTGGCGAGCGGCTCGATTCCCTCCCCGGTTGATTGGGCGGGGCTTTCGATGGAGCCCTGAGGGCTTGCATTAACCAGGATAATCAATGCAATCAATGCGCACGCTGCAAATATCTTATTCATGGCTCTCCCCTTTCATAAACCTTGCTCCCGAACACATAAAAAGTCTATCGCCGGAAGATGATACATGTCAATGGAATAGAAATCGGCGGCCATGCGGCTAAGTCCTGGCCGGCGATTAGCATTTATTCCTTACTTGACAGATTCCTTTTTTCCTTGTAAAATTACCAGGAGGTTGAACCCATGATCTGCAAAAGAACCTATAAAAATCAAATCACCCTGCCCAAGAAGGTTATGGAAAAATTCGAGGATGTCGAATATTTTGAGGTGAAAGCCGACGAAGGCAAAATCGTCCTGGAGCCGGTTAAGATGACCGCTCTGAGGGATACGACTCTTGGCAAGGCCCGAAAAAAAATCGCCTCGCTCGGCTTGACGCTCAAAGATGTTGAAGACGCGATCGAATGGGCAAGAAAAAAGTAAGTCGATCGGGCTCCTCCACCGCCTCAAGAGTCGTCCTGGATACCAGCGTCTTCATCTCAGCCATTCTGTTTCACGGCCGCCCGAGCCAGCTTGTCGGGCTGTGGCAAAAAGGCCGCCTCCACGTGCTCATGTCTTCAGACGTTCTCAACGAATACGTTAGGGTTCTGGCCTACCCTAAATTCAGATTGGCCAAAGAAGATATCAAGTCCATTATCGAGCAGGAGCTCATACCCTTCGTTGAACCGGTCAAGACTTCCGCAGTCTTTCGGATAATTGTTGAAGATCCTTCCGATGATAAGTTCCTTGTCCTGGCCGTCGACGGACAAGCCGACCTTATCATAAGCGGCGACAAACATCTGCTTGGATTGAAGGAATTTCGAGGAATCAAAATCGTTACAGCCGAGGAATTTCTCTCTCTCAGTGGCTAAAATATAGGGAATTCTGAAGAGCAATAGGGAGTAAGATAAGATTGGAGACTATATGACAACAGGAATGATCCTGGCGATAACCGTCCTCGCTGTTCTTTTCGCTTCCCTGATCTTTATTAAAGTTCGACCAGGTCGAAAACCCAGTCTTGAAGGCATTGAAGACATTCAAGCGGCGCAAGCCTACGACCGGATCAGCAAGTGGCCGCAGTTCCGGGTTTTGAGGCGGCTGATCGTCCGGCAACTGCGCCGACATAAGCCGACAGGAATCTTGGCTGATATAGGCTGCGGTCCAGGATTATTGACCACGCTCATCGCCCGGAAATTCCCCCGCTTGAAGGTCCTTGGGCTGGACACGGCCCAGGAGATGATTAAAACTGCAAACGCGAATGCAATTTCGCTTGGGTTTGAAGGCCGAGTCGAATTTCGCGAAGGGAATATCCAAACCCTGCCTCTGCCGGATCATGCGCTGGATTTTGCCATCAGCAGCCTGTCGCTGCATCATTGGTCCGAACCGGAGCGCGGCCTGACGGAAATCCACCGGGTGCTTAAACCCGGAGGGCAATTGTTATTGATTGATATGCGCAGGGATTCGCGGCTCTTCTTTTATTTGCTCATGATATTTGCCACATCGATAGTCATGCCCACGGCGATGCGGAAGACCAACGAACCACTGGGGTCGGTGCTGGCCAGCTACACACCCATGGAAGTTAAGGAATTCTTCGCGCGATCTCCATTTAAAGAATATAAAGTCCATGGCGGGCCGGCATGGATGATTATTTGGGGAAGGAAAGAGTAAAATGTCCAAAACGCTCATTGTCTTTGGGACAAGATAGGGAGCCACGGCAACTAGCCAGGAGGTGGACCATGAAATGTCCGAAATGTCACTCCGAGAACCCGCCCGGCCGACCGGCCTGCGATGCCTGCGGAGCCGCCCTCCCCACGATAGCCGAAACATTGGATGCCCGGGCCATGCCCGTCGAGCCGCCTCACAAGGAGCCGGGGCTGGGCTCGCTCATCGCGGGCAAATACAAGCTCGTCAAGGAGTTGGGCAAAGGCGGCATGGGCGTCGTTTTCCTGGCCGATCAGACCGCCCCGGTCAAGCGGCAAGTGGCGCTCAAGATCATCAAGCTGGGGATGGACACCCATCACGTCGTCGCCCGCTTCGAGGCCGAGCGCCAGGCTCTGGCGGTGATGGATCATCCCAACATCGCCAAAGTTTTCGACGGCGGGGCGACGGACACAGGCCGTCCCTACTTCGTCATGGAGCTCGTGAAGGGCATCCCCCTGACGACCTACTGCGACCAGAACGAACTCACGACGCGGGAGCGGCTGGAGCTCTTCATCCCCATCTGTGAGGCCGTCCAGCATGCCCACCAGAAAGGCGTCATCCACCGCGACCTCAAACCGTCCAACGTTTTAGTGGCCGTCCAGGACGGAAAACCCGTTCCCAAAATCATCGACTTCGGCATAGCCAAGGCCATCGACCACCGCCTGGCTGAGAGCACGCTGTTCACCGAACAAGGCCTCCTGATCGGGACTCCCGCTTACATGAGCCCGGAGCAGGCGGAGTTGTCGGGGCTTGACATCGACACCCGAACCGACATCTATTCGCTGGGGGTCATGCTCTACGAGCTCCTGATCGGAGTCTTGCCCTTCGACCAGAAAATGCTCAGGGCCGCTGCTTTTAACGAGATCCAGCGCATCATCCGCGAGATTGATCCGCCCCGGGCAAGCACTCAGATCATCAAGCTTGGAGAGACAAACACCACGATCGCCGGGCACCGCCGCACAGACCCGGCGTCCCTCCACCGGCAGCTCAAGGGCGACCTTGACTGCATCCTTATGCGGGCCATGGAAAAGGACCGGACCCGACGCTACGAGACGGCCACCGGCCTGGCTATGGATATCAACCGGCATCTTCACAATGAGCCCATCTCGGCGCGGCCACCCAGCACGACCTATCGCCTGACCAAATTCGCCCGTCGGCATAAGGTGGGGTTGGCGGCCGGCGTGGCCGTTTTCCTGGCCCTGGTGGCGGGCCTGGTCCTGGCCACGACGGGCCTCATCCGGGCCAAGCGGGCCGAGGCCGTCGCTGCCGGCGAGCGGGACAGGGCTAACCAGGAAACCAAGACCACCCGCCGCGTCTCGGACTTTCTGGTCAGTATCTTCCAAGTCTCGGATCCCAGACAGGCGCTGGGAAACACCATCACCGCGCGCGAGATCCTGGACAAGGGCGCGGCTCGGGTCGAGGAAGAGCTCAAAGGAGAACCGCTGGTCAAAGCCCGGCTGATGGATACGATGGGCACGGTGTATATGAACCTAGGTCTCTTTCCTCAGGCCGTGCCTCTGGCCGAGCGGGCGCTGGAGGTGCGTCGGCAAGAACTCGCCCCGGATGATCCTCTCATCGCCGAGAGCATGAACAGCTTAGGCGCGCTTCGCTACTCCATGGGTAACTTAGCCGAAGCGGAGAAACTCTTCCGGGGCGCTCTTGACATCCGGCGGAAGAAGTTGGGCGAAGAAAACTACGAAGTGTCCACTAGCCTCAACGATCTGGCTATGACGCTCAATTCGCTGGGCCGCTACGATGAGGCTGAGCCGCTGTACCGACAAGCCCTCGCCATCCGTCAGAAGCTCTTCCCCAAGGAGCATCCCGACATAGCTCAAAGCCTCAATAACCTGGGCATGTTTCTCTACCGGAGAGCAAAATACGATGAGGCCGAAAAGCTCTTCCGCCAAGCCCTGGAAATGAATCGCCGCCTCCTAGGCGAGGTTCATCCGGAGATCGCTTCGTATCTCAATAACCTCGGCATGGTCCTCAGGGACAGCGGCCAATTAGCTGAGGCGGAGACCATGTTCCGTCAGTCCGTCGCCTTGCACCATAAGCTCTACGGCCCGGACCATCCAAACTATGGAAACGCGATAGTAAACCTGGCGGCCCTTCTCGTGCGGACCGGCAAGTTCGAGGAAGCGGAAAGGGATTGCCTTGAAGTCGTCGCGCTCTACGGCAAGATTTATGGGGAGAACAATTTCCAGACAGCCACAGTCAGGAGTCTCTTGGGCGAATGCCTGACCAAGACAAAAAGATTCCCTCAGGCGGAGAAGTTACTGGTGGAGAGCCTGGCCATCATCAAAGGCCAATTCGGTCAGGACCACCCCCGAACCCAGGCGATAGTCAGGCGCCTGGTCGCTCTTTACGAGGCCTGGGGAAAGCCGCAGAAAAAGGCCGTCTATCAGGCCATGCTGAAGAAATAGAGGTCTTTCGAGCAAAATTCATTATCAGGGAGTGAAAAATGTTATCAACTCAATGGACGATGATATTGATTGGATGCGCCGGAGGGCTTATCCCAGATGCTTTGCGTATCATCAAGAACCGCCACGACCCTAAAGTGCCTGAATACTTGCGCAGCGTTACTTTCTGGATAGGATTGCTGCTGCTGGTCATTTTGGGCGGACTTGCAGCTTGGCTGGGAGAAGCAGCCAGTGTGTTACAAGCCCTTGCCTATGGCTTTGCCGCTCCCGAGTTCATATCAAGGATCTTATCCGGAGGCGAGGCGGTCACTCCTGCCGCAGAGGGCGGAGGAAAGCTCAGCCTGAGAGAATGGTGGAGGCTTTAGTTCGAGTCGATTTCGCCATTTCCCATCATCCTGTGGTCAAGACGAGAGGCTAAGGAGGAGCTCTTTGAGTTTTTCATATATTTCTTTACGGTGGCCGACGGCGATGACGATTATAAGGAGCTCTTTTTCTTTGATCCGGTATATGATTCTATAGTCGGATGTCCTCAGCGAACGCAAGCCGGCCAGATCGTAGGCCAACGGCTTTCCTTTGACGGGAGTGCGGGCCAAGGACTCGATCGCCTTCCCGACGATTTTCGCGATCGAAGGATCCAGCTTCTCAATGTTCTTTTTGGCTTCTTTCGTAAAGAGCACGCGATAAGGAGACTTTTTCATTTGTCCGGGAAGACCTCTTTATAAGGATGAAGCCTTCCGGCTTTTTCATCCTTGAGCCCCCGGCGGATGCTGGCCGTAAGATCCTTGTCGCTCAGGATTTCCAGGGTCTCGATGAGGCTTTCGTATTCCTCGACGCTCAGAAGAACCCCCTCAACCTTTCCCCGATGTGTGATGGCAAAAGACTCGTGCTCCTCCCTGACCCTCCGGATATACTCCGAAAACAAAGCCTTGGCCTTGCTCAGCGGGACCGTCTCTGAATAATTTGCCATGGCCTTCCTCCAATAGGTCTATTCTCGGACTAATTAATAGACCTATTATAAAGTACGCTTCTCCCCGGTTTCTGTCAAGATGAAAATATCGAGCTCCGGTCCTCACTCCTTCTTCTGTTTTTCCCGCGCCATATTCCACCGGGATACAAAATCAGGCTGGCGGGAACGGGCGGTTTCTACGGCTCCGCGGCAGGCATTGATCTGCCCGGCGAGTTTTGGAATTTCCAGATTGATCTCAGGGTGCGCTTGGACGAGGTCTTCCAGGTGGCCAAGCGGCCTGCCATCGGAAAGCAGAACTCAATTGGCCTTCGGAGGGATGCCGAGCATTCGGCGGAGCCGGTCAACATCCACTTTCGGTTTTGTCGAAGCCGCCGCTTCCTCCATGCCTTCGATATCGTCCAGGAGCGCCTTAAGTTTTGCCCGGCCGTTCTCGGTCTTGGCCGCTTGGATCGGCGTGAGGCCGCCGAGGGCCGGGATTTTCATCCGCGGCCACTCCTTGAAGTAGTGGTGTTCCAAGTGCTTTCGGATCGCCTCCTGGATTTCCGGCCTGGAGTTCAACTCCTCCGACTCTCTCTCCCGGGCCTCGATTTCTTCCGGGGACAACTCCGGCATGTCATCCTGATCCCGCCAGAGCGTCTTATCGTAGGCGATGAGGCCGCCTAGATGATCTTTGAGTTCGGACCGGAAGCGGGCTGTCCTCTCCCGCGAATTTGTCTCCGCGATGAGGCGATTATCCTTGATCTTGAAGCGCCCGAGAACCGTCCGGGGGGCATCGGGATCTTTACGGCTCCTCGGTTTCATCCAGACCCATGACCCGTCGTTCTCGTCGTATTCGTAACCTTTCATCAAGGCGAGCCTGTTCCTTAGAGCCGGCTCGTCCTTGATGCGGAAATGCATTTCCGCAAGCACCAGCTCCTCCCCGTCCGTATTGACGAGGTGGGGGTAGCGACCGGGCGGAGCATCCGGAAACGCCGCAGACTCCCCCAGGCCAGCTTTTTCCCCCTGGCGGATATACTCGGCCCAAAAAAGGGCGAGCTCTTTCTGCGACTCGGCGAAGTGCCGCTCGGGAGGGAAGAGTAAGGCCGCCGAGCTCTGACGGAAATCCTCTTCCTGGATGCGGAGGGCCCGCTCTAACTGAGTTCGGGCCTCCGGGCCGAAGATATACGGTGTCGTGAAAAAAACGGCCCGGCGCGGCGGGCCGACCAGGCGCGAAAACAAGATCTCGCCGGGCATGGGATCCATTTCGTAAAGCTTGGCAATCTCGATCACCGTAAATCGCCTGGCGGTCGCCAGCTCTTCCACGGTGACGGCCTGGGGTCCGGATCGGATAACCCCGTAGAAGGAGAAATAGCTATCGGAAAGCTCGCGGATGATCGAGTGGCCGGTTTCCTTGAGCTGCGCCGTCAGAGGGTCCTTAAGGAATCGCTCGGCGATCGTCTCGCGGCTTTCGCCAAACCGGAAGTCAAAGTGCATCCAGCTCATAAAAAAGCTGTCCGTAAGCCCTCCCGGCTTCCCCGGACGGAACCTTCGTTCGAAGCGGGAGACCGCTTTCTTCAGCTCCCCTCCGTCTTTTTCGAAGCGCCGGACCTTCTCGCCGTACATCGCGACGATCGCCAAGACATCCAGATAATCGTCACAGGAGGTCCCGGTCCGCAGCGAAGGAGGAACGAGAGGCTCGTAGGTCTCCTTGGGGCCGCAGCATTTTTTGTACTTCTTCCCGCTCCCGCAAGGGCAGGGATCATTCCGGCCGACTTTCCGGCTCATGGGGAAAAGGATACTACAAACGGGCGTTCCAGGACAACTTTTGGGTCTATTTTTCACGGCCATTAAACTGAACAGGTCGATAAGATTGAATGATTCTGAGTTAGAGAAATAATCGTCTTTAGCTGCTCGTTGGCATTCGATGATTCAATCCCCCCGACCTTGCTTCCCAGGCATTGACATTCGTAATATAATTGTTACAATTGTAACATAAATTATAAGGAGAAACGCGATGGTTTTCCACAAGTCCCTGCTAACCGTCCTCAATTCCAAAACAAAACAAAAAATCGTCGGCTTCCTGCTAAAGCACGAAGCTTTGATGAGCGAGCGAGAAATTGCCGCCGTTTCAGGCGTCTCTCATATGAGCATCAATAGAATCATGCGCGAGCTTGCGGAAATAAATTTTGTCCACTTCGTCCGGGCCGGAAGAGCTCACTTATGGAGAGTCAACCGGGGTAGCTACTCTTTCCATATTTTGTCCGGATTATTCAATACGCTATCGCAGAAAAAGGCGCCGTTCGAAGACCTCAAGAGGACGATTCTGGACGAGCTTCCGCTTCCCTTCCTAGAGAACCTGATCCTATTCGGCTCTGTCGCTATGGGCACGGAACGATTCGATAGCGACATCGATCTCTATATTCAAGTCAAGGATGAATCCAAAAAGCAAGAAATCGAGCAAGCCGTCGACGGACTCGTCCTTTTTTGTCTGGAAAGATATGGAAATCCGCTTTCTCCCTATATTCTGACCGAAAAAGAGTGGAAAGAGAGAAGCAATCTGAAACTTGCTGAAAAAATAAAAAAAGGAATCAAAATTTATCCCTAGAGGCGGAAAAGGCGCTCAAAGATGCAGAGCGATTTTTGGCGTTTGTGCGCAAGGAACTGCCGGAGCCCCAGGTCAAAAATGGTGGATTTTAAGCTTCCTATAAAATACCTGCTTCACCGGCATTAGGCGAGCGGGCTTTCAACCCGCCAGTTCGTCTGGCGTCGCCGTGCAGATTCCAGCTTCCATTTCTTCAGCCATGGTCTTGTCTCCTTCTCTCGTCATATAACTAACGCTGCGTCTAAGAATTATCCCAAGTCCAGGGAGAATATGAGGGAAATTCGGGGATGAGATATATCAAAAAGGACGGGATTTAGGCGAGATTTGCCTAATAATTAATAAATTATGAAGCTATTAAAAACCAACATTAGGACAATAGTGGGGACGTCCCCACTTTTTCTCGCCGGGCTACTTGTATATGCCCTCTCTCGAGCCGCTCTTCATTCTCGGGGAAAATGACCCTGGTTAGCCGCGTCCTATCAGAAAGACGACGGACTCAGGATAGAAATCTCATCATATGGTCTGACCAACACTTGACCTTGCAGCAAGTGTCAAGTTAAATTCGTTCGGTGGGAATGGCCTAGCCTGGATTTCCACGGAAAGCAATTCGACTAAGCGAAGGCAAGTTTGCCGAT